>JAFVPD010000030.1 GCA_017505535.1 Muribaculaceae bacterium | reverse complement strand
TTTGTCTCAATCAGCTGCTCACTTGATGCAGGGGAGCTGTCACGTAGTGACTGAGGGGTACTACGATGAGCATTAGCATCATTCTACGTTTATACCCCTCCGGGTCTTCGACCCACCTCCCCTATTTTAGTGGAGGAGCTTTGATACCATAATCTTTAGTTTTAGACACAAAAAACACAATTTTTTGTTTTGGACATAAGAACATAATGACATAATTTTTGTCTCTGAAAACCTGTTCTTCTGTTCTTTTGTCTCAAAAAATTTCACTCACATTCTTGTTCATCTGTCTCAATTAGCTACACTCCTTAATGGGTGAGCATTTGAGCGCAAATTTAACTTGAGTTTATTAAATAATTGCACAAAAAGAGTGTGCATTTTGTGTGCATTTTCAATGGTGGCAGGTAAGTCTCTGATTGCCAGAGGGCTAAACAGACTACAATTTGACTATAAAATCATCAAAACCTTTTGGTTTCCCTGCTTTTTAGAAGAATTTTGTATATAACCGACGTCGCATTGACGACACATTTTCTTTACTTGAGCATAAAATTTTGCTGATTTCGGTTGGAGTGAATTCAGCCTTAAGCAGAATATATAGTTTGCACTCGTTATCTTTGAAGGTTGTTTTTATGGAACTAAAAATTGTTGTATTGTTTGTTGGCAGAGTTAAAGAACGTTTATTCTAATTTTACCAACTGGTGAAAAACAATTATTTTTGTTGTATCTTTGTGATAAGTATAAATTCTAATATCTGATAAATATGAAATCTAAGAAAGAGTATATTGATGACTTAATTGCGTTTATGAATGAGAGCGTGTGTAATTTCTTTGCGGTGAAGACAATGCGCCAGACTCTTGATGATAATGGCTTTAAGGAGCTAAATCCTGCTAATCGGTGGAGCCTTGAGCCTGGAGGTAAATACTATGTGGTAAAAAACAATTCAGCAATTTTTGCGTTTGTGGTTGGAACCGGTGGTGCTGCTGATGGCTTTAAAATTATATCGGCACATAGCGATTCGCCCGGATTCAGAATCAAGCCCAACCCTGAAATGTTGTGTGATGGAGGCATCGTTAAGTTAAACACAGAAGTATATGGTGGCCCAATATTGTACACATGGTTTGATCGCCCATTGTCAATAGCCGGACGAGTGATGCTAAAAGGAGCCGATGCATTACACCCTGAAACGCGACTTGTGTGCATACATCGCCCTTTGCTCACTATTCCACACCTTGCTATTCATTTTAATCGTAATGTAAATGATGGAAATCATTTGTCGAAACAAAAAGATATGCTTCCTGTTTTAGGCCGCATTAATCAGTTTGTTGATAAAAATGGATATTTGTTGCAGCTTATTGCTGATGAAATGGGTGTTGACGCAACTGATATTATTGATTGTGACTTGTTGCTATATGATACAACACCGGCATGTACTGTTGGTGTAAATGATGAGTTTATTACATCGGGACGTCTTGATGATTTGAGCATGGCTCATGCAGCTATGACAGCATTGATTGAGTCAGATGGAGGTGCAATGACACGCGTAATGGCCATATTTGATAATGAAGAGACCGGAAGCGGTACTAAACAAGGAGCAGCGTCCCCTGTGTTGGCTCAGATTTTACGTCGCATTGTTGCTTGTCAAGGTGGAGGAGAGGAAGAGTATCTGAGAGCCGTTGCTTCGTCGTTTATGGTTAGCGCCGACAATGCTCATGCCATTCACCCAAACTATCCCGAAAAGCATGACCCAACCAATCACCCTGTGATAGGTGGCGGACCTGTGATAAAGATTAATGCCAATTGCAAGTATATGACTGATGCCGACTCAGCAGCGGTGTTTAAAACTATTTGTGAGGAAGCCGGAGTGCCGTGTCAATATTTTGTGAATCATAGTGACGTGGCAGGTGGCTCAACATTGGGTAATATACTCACGTCGCAGATTGATTTGAGGGGCGTTGATATGGGTAATGCCATGTGGGCAATGCACTCAGTCAGGGAGACCGCTTCTACCGACGACCACGTGTATGCAATAAAAGCCTTCCGCCAATTCTATAATTGTTGAGATTTATTCTTGTAGAATGGTTATAACAACGAAACCCCGAAGCCGATTGGCTCGGGGTTTCGTTGTTTAGTAGTCTTCAATTATGATATTCCGATTGAATGTTAGTGCGATTTTTTGAGGCGTTTTATAGCACGCCATATTTCCGGAATAATGAGTACCGGAGATGTGATTGCTATAATTAGCACCCAATCCATTGGTGAAAGTGGTGAGACGTTGAAAAGGTCATAAGCACAACTCACTATGAGAATTTGTCCAAAAAGGATTACTCCTGCAATCCCCAAAAAACTCCAACTGAATGAACGACGGAATTCGTCGCGGTTGAAAATGGCGTTTTTGATGTCTTGTAAAAGGCTGCTGCCAGTGTGGAAATAGCGAGCATTGAACAGATTCCAAAATTGTAGCATTACAAATATCGAGAAGAATACCCCAAGCTCATATGCTCCGATGTGGGCTTTAGCTTTGGAAAAGTCAAAGGCTTCGGTAAATAGTTTTGTGAGATTTTCACCTGAAAGCATTTCGCTCACCGAAGAGAAGTTTATGTGCCACATGAGTTGCCATAGTCCGGCCATCAGAATGAAGAATATACCTCCAACCGAAATGATGTTGCGTAACATTACTCGGTTAATGATGTGACTATTGGGGTTTCGTGGTTGCTCGTTTAAGACGTTCCGGTCGGCAGGGAGAGATGAGAGGGCCATTGCCGCAAAGGTGTCCATGATGAGATTCACCCATAGCATTTGAGTGACTGTGAGAGGGGAATCAACGCCTATAAAAGCGCCAAGCAAAACTACTAAACATGCGCACACATTAATAGTCATTTGGAATAGAATGAATCGGCGTATGTTTAAGTAAAGGGAACGTCCCCACATGATAGCTTTGTTTATGCTCGCAAAAGAATTGTCAATGATAGTTATGTCGCTGGCCTCTTTTGCGCGTGAAGTGCCATCGCCCATAGATAGCCCCACTTGTGCTTTGCTCAAGGCCGGAGCATCATTGGTGCCGTCGCCGGTGACAGCAACAACTTCGCCAGCTTCTTGCAAGAGAGTTACGAGGCGGGCTTTGTCGTCGGGACGAGCTCGTGAGATGATTTTGAATGACTTATCTTTAACCAAATCTAATGCTTCATCGTGACTGAGAGCCTCAAATTCAGGTCCGGAGAGAACTTTTGGCGTTTCGTCGGGAGCAACGAGCCCCACTTGTCGGGCTATTTCCAATGCAACCCCAGGCATGTCGCCGGTGACAATGATTACTCTCACATGAGCATGATTCATGCACGTATCAATGGCCTCTTTGACGTCGTGGCGCAATGGGTCGGCAATTCCTACTATGCCAATAAAGCGTAGTGGAGTATCAACACCGTCGATTATTTCTTGAGCAGCAAAGGCGAGACTGCGCATTGATTTGTTTTGGAAATCGTTGAGTTTGTCGATTACTTCTTGCCGAGGAACATCTCCATCACCTATCTGGTCGCAGATGTCAAGCAGAATGTCGGGTGCGCCTTTGATGAATTTAAATTTGCGACCTGAGGAGTCTTTGACAATTGTTTCCATGCGCTTGAGTTCAGAGGAGAATGGTACTTGTGATAGAACTTCAAAATCATCGCGAATGGTTTCATAGTCAAGGTTGTTGTTTCTAACCCATTTGAGTAAAGCCCCTTCGGTTGGATTTCCTACGGTTTTGGCTTCGCCTTGCTCGTTTATTGCAAGTTCTGCTGTAGAGTTTATTGCTATGTTGTTGTATGTCAGATTGAGAGCATCGCCGCCATAGCAAGCGTGGTCCATAACCTCCATTTTATTCTGGGTGAGAGTGCCGGTTTTGTCGGTACAAATAACCGTAGCTGCTCCCATTGTTTCACAAGCATGTAGCTTTCTGACGAGATTGTTTTCTTTAAGCATTTTGCGCATACTCATTGCGAGGCTCACAGTAACGCTCATCGGTAACCCTTCGGGGACAGCAACAACAATGAGTGTCACGGCAATCATTACCGACGCAAGAATATATTCAACAAGTCTTAGTAGAGAGAAATCGGGACTATCAAAATTCCCTGATCCCCAGAAGTATATAATTCGTCCTATAACAATGAGAAATGCAAGAGCGAAGCTAACCTTTGAGATGACATTTCCGAGTTGTCCTAATTGTTTGTTTAGAGGGGTTTCAACGTCACTGCCTTCTTGGGTGCGGGCAACGCCTTTTCCCTCCTCGGTATCCATTCCGATGTGTTCCACAATCATTAATCCGCTTCCTTCAATAACAGTCGAACTACGTAGAAGATAGTTAGACGCGTATGTCGCTTCTTGATCAAAGTCCTCCTCGTTTGTGGTTTTGTTGGCATACATTTCGCCGGTGAAGTTGGATTCATCAACCCTTAGGGAGTTGGATTTAATCAGCCTGCCATCGGCCGGGATTTCATCTCCGTTTTCGAGTCGTACGATGTCGCCAATGACAACGTCATGTTTGGGAATGTATTCAAGTCGAGGACGGGCATCTTTGTTTTTGCGGCGTATAACTTTAACCGGTCGGCGATTTTTTACTGTATTGAGAATTTCAAATTCTTTTTCGGCTTTTACTTCAAATATAAATCCCACTCCGGTTGCAAGTAATAAGGCAACGAGCACTCCAATTGGCTCAAGTAGGAGTCTGTAGCCCATATTCATGAAAAACACTTCATAAATTGATACGCAACATGATAATGCAAAAACGACTATAAGGACTATTATTATTGGGTCTTTGAATTTTGATAGGTATGCTTTCCAGAGAGATTCTCTCTCCGGTGGCGGTATTATGTTTTTGTTTCTCCCGTCAATAACTTCTTGGGAGTCGGATATTTTACATTTTGATATATATGACATGTGATTTAGAGTTGATTAATATACAAAGTTATAGCTTTACATAATAAAACAACGCAAAAATCCAAACGGTTGGATTCTTGCGTTGTTTTTATTCTTGTGGCGGCAAATGTCTATTTTAATTTTTGCCAAATCGAGGATTGAGTAAGTGGAATGATTTGGCCGGTAGTTGGGTCGATATAGTTTATAAAAGATGTGCCGATGGGGATATAGTAACATCTGAGCTCGCTATTGTAGGCAATGCAATATTGCTCTTGATTGGCAAGTCGGGTTATCTTTGCGAAGCCATTGTTTACATAGTTTTTTAAAGTGCTACGATGGCGTATTATCTTAGTAGCATAGCCTAAATAAGATGTCTTAGAAGAGTCTTTTGTTGATAGCTCTTCGTAGATTGTTAAGATGTTGTATATTAGATTGGTGTGAGGTTTGTCTTCAATTTTTAGTTTAGAGATGAAATCTTCAATTTGGAAGTTCTCATCAATGTGTATGTTTTCTAAATATTTTAAAGCATCTTCAAAGCATGATTGGCTAATGCCTGCTCGGCCATATTTCAAGACGGTCAAATAAAATGTGCGAGCCTGGGGTGATGACTCCATCTTTACGGTCTCGTTTCCTAAGTCTTTGAGCCTGAATTCATATCGCTGGTCAAGGACAATGCTACTCATTATTTTCGACTCAGAACTTAGATAGTCATATAATAAACGGTAATAGCCTTCATATGATAATAGGCAAACCGGGACTTCCATCATGTGGACAAATGAAAGAACACGTTTTTTTACATCACGACTGACATCAATTGTAAGGAAATCTATCGTATGTTTTATTTTTGCATCGTCATCAAGAATATAACCATCTTGAATTTTTACCATCAAAAATGCTTGATAATTAATCATTTCAGGTGTGAAATGATACCTCGATGCAACTGCTCGGTAAAATGTGGCAGTGTCAAGATTTAACAATATGCTACTAAGATTGGCGAGTTTCACGTGGTCGCCAGCCGGTACTATAAATTCCATAGAGCGGCGTAGTAGGTCATATTTTGTATCGTTTCCCTGCATGTGATTCCAATGTTGATTCAGTTCACCTACGACATTTGGAAGGTAGAATAATTGTAACCCTATGTCGTTGAGCGCTTTTGTGATAAGCAGATTGTCGTAGGGGTCGCCAAAAACCGAATGAGCCTCATCGCAATGATCTTGTTCAAGATAAATGATTTGCTTTGATGAACTCTCTGCGTCAACGTTTGAAGTTGAAATAATATTGCACCAAGTTGATGTCTCATGGGTTAAAGCCATCTTTATTGCTGTGAGAAGCATGTTTTCTTTTGCATCAATATCGTTGTCGATGCTAACAATAGTTTCTATTGCTGTGATAACGGCTTTGCGATTGTTTTCAGAGAGACTTTTTAAAGCGGATATTGCTCTTTGCAGGGGGATATAATGAATAAGCTCAATTTCTTCCGATGAAATTCCGCATGTGCTTTGAAGGTTGTCGAGTATCGAAACCTCTTTGCTGTGAATGCGGTTATCGATTTTAACCATATCAACAGCAATCTTAAATAATGCACGTTTTTGCACATCGTTTAAGTTAATTGATTTAATATAGTCAAAAGTTGAGTCCATAGTTTGACGTTTCTTGTGAGATATTCATAGTCACTCTATACAAAGGTAGTATATTAATTTGTGAGGTGCAATGATTTTGGTTAATTTAGTAATAGTGTTAACTAAACAGGAAAACCTTCAAAATCGAAAAGCTCGGTTGAGAGATATCGTTCTCCGGTGTCGGGTAATAACACAACAATAGTTTTGCCGATATATTCGTCTTTTTTTGCAAGTTCAATAGCTGCATGTAGTGCTGCACCCGAAGAAATTCCCACCAATAGACCTTCTTTTTGAGCAAGGAGACGTGATGCTTTAATAGCATCGTTGTCTTTCACTCTTACAATGTCATCTACAACCGAAGGATTGAAATTTTTTGGTATGAATCCGGCTCCGATACCTTGTATTTTGTGTGCTCCGGCATTTCCTCCTGAAAGGACCGGAGAGGCATCTGGTTCAACGGCAATGGCTTTTATTGCATGATTGTGACGTTTTAGACCTTCGGCAGTGCCACTGAATGTTCCTCCTGTTCCCACACATGCAACAAAAGCATCTACTTCACCATCGGTGTCATGCCAAATTTCTTCGGCCGTTGTTTTTATGTGCATTTGAGGATTTGACGGATTTTCAAATTGCTGAGGAATTATTGATCCCGGATATTGTGCTTTAAGTTCGTTTGCTCGAGAAATTGCTCCGTTCATACCCTCGTTCCCCGGTGTAAGCACAAGAGTTGCACCTAATGCTTTCAATAGATTTTGTCGTTCAATGCTCATTGTCTCAGGCATAGTGAGAATTAGTTTGTATCCTTTTACCGAGGCCACCCAAGCCAGGCCTATCCCTGTGTTGCCACTTGTCGGTTCAATGATTACAGCACCCGGTGCAAGAAGTCCTTTTTTCTCTGCGTCTTCAATCATAGCAAGCGCAATGCGGTCTTTAACACTGCCGCCTGGGTTGAAATATTCAAGTTTTACGATAACGCGTGCTTTTAGGTCCTCTGATTTCTCAATATTGGCAACTTCCATTAATGGAGTGTTTCCTATGAGCGACGTCAAATTATTGTGTATATGTGCCATTTTGTTGCAATTTTAGAAGTTTTGTTACAAAGTTAATGAGCATTTGTTGATGGCGCAATCATTATTAGCTTTTTCTTTGAAGAAATAGTATTTAGTAGGCAATATAGAGCATATAGTAATTGTCGGCTTCAAATATTACCTCGTTTTCGGTGGTTTCGTTGAGCGTGCCTTGCCAAAGACTATCGAATGGTCTGATGGGATATTTAAGCCCTGTTGCGTTCAATGTTTTACAACCAAAGTTAAATATGGATATTTTTGCGTGTGGAGTTGTTTTTAGTACTGAATTCTTGAATAAAGGCACAAATACTCCATGATCGGTGTAAATGCGAGCGGTAGTGCCTTGTTTTAAATATTCGATTAGAAGACTGATGTTGCCTAATGAATGATCCTCACGTTGTCCGGTAGCGCCAATTATTGAGATGTTCTTGATGCCGTGGGAGTTAAAATAATTTACCGCTTTTGTTTGGTCGTTGGTTTCTTGATCATTAACGATAATGATGCGATGAGATTCCTTTTCCATGATAGTGCGGTCGATAGAGTCGCAGTCGCCTATTATCACTTCAAAATCTTGTCCTGTGCCAATGAAAGAGTTTGCCGCGCCATCACACACAACAAGCCGTGAAGCACTATTCAGAACATCTTTCGGAATTTGTGAAGAAGGAAAGTCTCCGTTTCCGAGAATAACATTTGTCGAGTATTGATTAATGTCAATTGTTGTCATTGTTCATCAGTTTTTTCCAATGGATGTACCCAATAATAGCTACAATAGAATAAACAAAATATAGCGATGCGTAGAAATAAATGCCTTTGTAGATATATAGCCCAACTGATATTATGTCAACTATTAGCCACACAATCCATTGTTCGATATATTTGCGAGATAGTTGCCACATTGCAATAATGCTTAAAGCTGTTGTCAAGGCATCTAATAGGGCAACATTGCTATCGGTGTAGGTTGTTAAAACAAAATATATCAGCAGGAAAACTATGATTGTTGAGATTATTACCGGAATGTAGGAGGAGGGTGGCATGTGTGTTATCGGTAATTCTGATTGTTCTTTGTTGCGGTGACATTTCCATGCAATATAGCCATATATACTTGCAAGAAAGTAGTATATATTTATTCCAAAGTCGGCATATAATCCCGATTCATAATAAACATAAAGGGATAATAATGGCATGATTGCACTCATTATCCACACCATATAATTTGCCTTGTATTCGTAGTACAGGTAAAGAATCCCTATGATTGTGCCTATTATTTCAAATAAGAGAGCTATTGACATTTGTCAGAATTTGAAAATAAGCACACCGCCATTTGTGTGAACTGGAGGTGTGCTTATTATTATCAAGTTGCTATAAACTGTTTATGCTTTTTTCTGTGCCGATTTTATTTTTATGAAATAAACCGAGATTGCGCCAATAACCAAGAGAATTCCGGCAACAACCAACATCATTGATTGTGAACCGCCAACAATTTTTAAAATAACGCCACCCAAGATAGCAGCTACGATTTGTGGAATGCAAATGGTGCAATTGAACAATCCGAGATATGTACCCATATTTGAGCCGGAGAGAGAGTTTGTCAAAAGGGTAAATGGCAATGCAAGCATTGCTGCCCATGCACAACCTATGAGTAAGAATGGAACAAACATAAGGTATTGGTCGGTCACAAAGAATGTGGCAACAAAACCTATTGCGCCTAAGAGCAAACTTATAGTGTAGGCCATCTTTAGAGAACGGAAGAATGGTATGACGCAAGCCCAAAGAACAGACCCTACCGATTGTACTGCAAATAGTACGCCAACCCAGTTTTTAGCTGTGTCAGAGGCTGTTTCGCCTGCTGCCAAAGTCCATTCGATGCCATCGGTAATGGCTCCATGGGTGTAGGTCCACATAAAAAGGAACGCTGCCCAGCAGAAGAATTGCACCAAGCCAACGGTCCAGAAAACAGATGGGGCTTTAAAGAGGAGATAAATCATATTTTGGTTTGACTCTTTATTGTCGGTGATTTCTTCGCCTTGGAATTCCGCCATTTCTTGTGGGTTGTATTCTTTTACCTTAGCAGTAGTGTATATCACACATAGTATGAGAATGAGAGAACCTGCATAGAAACTGAATATCACAGAGTCGGAAACCATTCCTTCGGGTGCAATGTTTTTAACTCCGAGGAATGTTAGCACGTAGGGGAAGAAGTATCCGACAAGTGAGCCGGCGTTGCACAAAAATGATTGAATGCTATAGGCTTTGGCTTTTTGTTTTTCGTTTACCATATCTCCCACCATCATTTTGAATGGTTGCATAGCCACGTTTATGCTGGTGTCAAGTAGCATGAGCGAAAACAATCCAAAAAGCATAGTGCCTGAAAGTCCCCATATTACTAATTGGGTTGTTAGTCCGAGACTACCCGCATTGGGAAGCATACACATTACCGCTACTGCCACAATGGCACCGATAAAGAGGTAGGGGATTCGACGTCCGAATCGGCACCATGTTTTATCAGAAAGTTTACCAATCAATGGCTGAACAATCATACCCATCAATGGTGGTAAAATCCAAAAGAAACTTAGTTGGTGAGGGTCGGCGCCAAGTGCAGTAAAGATACTGCTGATGTTTGCGCTTTGGAGTGCGTAGGCGATTTGTACACCGAAGAATCCGAAACTGAGATTCCATAGTTTCCAAAAACTTAAATCGGGTTTTGTTTTCATTTCTATTGTATATTAATTGTTATTATTTCGGAGGATTATTTTACAAGCGAGTCAAGCCATTGAATTTCTTGCGCCCATAAACTTTCGTCGGGAGTTTCAAGAATTAATGGAATGTTGTCCATTCTTGAGTCATTCATGAGTAATTTGAAAAACTCAGCGCCCAACATACCTTGTCCCAATGGCGCGTGTCGGTCAACTTTTGAAGCCAACCCTTTTTTTGTGTCATTGATGTGCATAGCACTAAGATATTGAAGACCTATTACTTCGTCAAATTCCTTCCATGTCGACTCATAACCTTCGGGCGTAGATAAATCATATCCTGCCGCAAATGCATGACATGAATCAATACACACACCGACGCGTGATTTGTCCTCAACCTTGTCGATAATGTGAGCGATTTGCGCAAATGCATATCCCAAATTGCTTCCTTGTCCTGCAGTGTTTTCAATCACCGCTTTTACTCCTTTTGTTGCATCAAGGGTAATGTTTATTGATTCGGCAATGCGATCAAGGCAATCGTCGGGACTGATTAATTTGAGGTGACTTCCTGGATGAAAGTTGAGTAGAGTCAGACCTAATTGTTCACAACGACGCATCTCATCAAGAAAAGCTTCGCGCGACATTATTAATTTTTCATCATCGGGAGCACCAAGGTTAATCAAATAGCTGTCATGAGGCAAAATTTGATTAGGTGAGTAACCATATTTTATACAATTCTCCTTGAACGTTTCCGCTTCTTTGTCGCTGATGGGCTTTGATTGCCATCGAGATGGGTTGCGAGTGAAAAGTGCAAACGAACGAGCTCCTATATTATGAGCATTAATGGGCGCTTGGCTCACACCGTTACCGGCTGAGACGTGTGCTCCTAAAAGTTTCATGTTAATTTATTTTACGCATTCAATTAAATCGTACAAAGATACTCATAACTTTTCTCTTAACAATGAAAATTTGCCGATTTTTAGTTACCTTTGCCAATAAACCAAAAAGATGATGGAAATAACAAACGCATTCCGAAAAATGGTAGCTTCGCTTGGCTCTTCTAAAGGACGGACGACGCATGGCTGTTTCATTGCCGAAGGTACAAAATGCGTATTAGATACGTGGGAACATTTTAAATGTCGTTATTTGATTGCAACACAGCAATGGATTGATGAAAATATAAACCGATTGGGCAATGTTTCCCCGATCGTGGCAAAGCGTGCCGACATGGAACGTATGTCGCAATTGTCAACGCCGTCAAATGTCATTGCCGTTTATGAAATACCTAAAAAAGAGATTGATGAGGCCTCAATAGCCAATGGGTTGACTCTGCTACTTGACCGAGTGCAAGATCCAGGAAATTTGGGCACAATAATGAGAGTGGCCGATTGGTTTGGTATTACGCAGATAATTTGCAGTAAAGACACTGTTGACGTGTATAATCCCAAAGTCGTGCAAGCTACAATGGGAGCAATCTCAAGAGTGAGTGTAAACTATTGTGATTTGTCCCAATTTATCAATTCTCATGCTCAGTTGCCCATATATGGAACATTTTTAGATGGTGATAATATCTATGAAACCCGGTTGACATCTTATGGGCTGATAATAATGGGTAATGAAGGGCAAGGAATTAGCAGTCAAATAGAACAATTGGTGACACATAAATTGTTGGTGCCATCGTTCCCAATCGATCGGCCAACATCGGAATCGCTAAATGTAGGGACAGCGACAGCTGTTGTTTTGGCGGAATTTAGACGTCGTTTAATTTGAAAATATTATGGCAACAAAGATAAAGTCAATGTGGTTTTGCAGTGAGTGTGGTGCTGAATCACCTAAATGGGAAGGACGATGTCCGGATTGTGGTCAGTGGAATACTATGGTTGAGGAGCGTGTCTCAACAAAGTCTTCGCGGAGTGTTTCTGCCGGTCGTGGAACTGTTAAGTCAAAGCCGCAGAGGGTTTCGGAAATTCAAGCGCTAAATGAACCTCGCATTCACATGCCAAGTGAAGAACTGAATAGAGTGCTTGGAGGTGGATTGGTGGCCGGATCTCTTGTGCTCATAGGTGGCGAGCCCGGTATTGGAAAGTCAACACTTGTATTGCAGAATATTTTATCGATAAAATCAAAGACAATACTCTATGTCTCGGGCGAGGAGAGTGCGTCGCAACTAAAATTGCGAGCCGATCGCATCGGTCGCATGAGTGATAATTGTTTTATCGTGTGTGAAACGTCGCTTGACAATATTTTTAATCACATAGAAGAAGTGCAACCTCAGATTGTGATTGTCGATTCAATACAAACAATTGCATCTGATACAATCGAATCGGCAGCAGGTAGTGTGAGCCAAGTGAGAGAATGCTCGGCGCAATTGTTGAAATATGCCAAAGATAGTGGTGTGCCTGTGATTTTGATCGGACACATCAACAAAGAGGGTAGTATTGCCGGGCCGAAAGTGCTTGAACACATCGTAGATGCTGTTCTTCAGTTTGAGGGAGATAGGCATTATATGTATCGTATTTTACGCTCGATAAAGAATCGTTTTGGTAGCACATCGGAAATTGGAATATATGAGATGTGTCAACGTGGTTTGCGAGAGGTAACTAATCCTTCCGAAATGTTATTGTCGCAAAGCGACGAGGAATTGTCGGGTGTGGCAGTTGGCGTTACTCTTGATGGAATGCGCCCATTTTTGATTGAATCACAGGCTCTTGTGAGTACGGCAGCCTATGGAACTCCACAGCGCTCGGTCACCGGATTTGATGGGAAACGCATGAATATGCTATTGGCGGTGTTGGAGAAACGTGTCGGATTTAAATTGGTTCAAAAAGATGTGTTCCTTAACATTGCCGGAGGATTGAAGGTAAACGACCCGGCGCTCGACTTGGCTGTGATATGTGCAATTCTTTCCTCTAATGTTGATATGGTGATAGACCATGGGGTGTGTATGACCGGAGAGGTGGGGTTGTCGGGAGAGATCAGACCCGTAACTCGCATCGAACAGCGCATTATGGAGGCCGAAAAACTCGGAATGAACACTATAATCATTCCACGCAATAACCTTAAAGGTATAGATACTTCAAAATTGAAAATTAATGTCAAAGAAGTCTCCAAAGTTGAAGAAGCTTTCCGATTGTTGTTTGCATAATACATTTATAATATGAAGAAAATCATTTCTGTTGTAATTTTGCTAATGAGTGTGTCGCAAATATGGGCAACCGGGCAATATAGTGAAAGATTGAACTATAATGGAGAAAATGTTCAATTGTATTCATTGTTGCTTGAATTAAACGATGAATTATTTGGTGATGTAAAAAAACGATTACCAGAAGGTGTTTTTAGTACTGCATTGTGGCGTAATTATATAGGCCATTGGAAGATAGAAAATGATTCTTTGTTTTTGGATAGTATAGCTGTTTTTCAAGACGAAAAATTGAGAGCACTAAATATTGATGATTTGGTATTAAAATATCAATTGCCCGATGGTAGAATATTTTGCTCCTGGGTTAGTGATACTTTAAGAATTGCAAAAGGTGAGAGTGTGAGATATGAGCATATGGGGTGGGACCGAAACAATGAATATGAATGGGATATATTACTAAAAAATGGAATTGTAAAGAAAATAACGTCTTATCAAAATAAAATAATCGCGCGGGGTATTTCAGATGCTATGATGTTTAAATTATTTAGTGAATTCCCTATTGAAAAATATCCCAATGTAAGTAGAATTTTATTCACAATTAGTAACGTAAATATAGACTCAGATTATAATATTAAGTCATATGAAGTTGAGCTGTTGCGAGTTTCCCCACAAAATAGTATATCAGAAGAAATGAGTCAAACAGTTATTGATGATATTAAAAATGTCTTGAAAAATCACTCAATTATACCTGTTTCAATTATAAGAGGTCGCCTTTATTTTGCAAAATATACATTTTTTATTTCAAGAAAAAGGATAGAGGAGTATAGAAAAAAATAGGATATCTGCATACAAAGGTATGTATAAAAATTATTACTGTCCGATAAAAATATAAAAGGCTATAAAAAGAGTTCTCAATTGTTGATTTAATGCGATTGAGATTCTTTTTTTCGATTTACAAGCCCCAGTTTTTAGAAAAGCGTTAATTGAGGTGGTGGATTTTCGTCTGAAATTACCATGTTTTCCCAGTCTTTTTCGGGATTGTTAAAGAAACTATAGAAATCAACATAATACATCAGTGTAATCCGTATCATTGTAGCCAATCCTGAGAAACTCCAAGGTCGTTCCAACCGTTTTTGCATTATCATTAATAGCAAATTTGCAATCAAGGTAACCCAAATTTGAATTTTAATGGCATTAGCACTCTCTCCGTAGAAGTATTTCAAGGGGAAGTTTTGCTTGATTTGCTTGAAAAGCAGTTCGATTTCCCATCGTTGGCGATAAATGGCGATAATATCATTTGGATCTGAGCTCATATCATTCGTTAGCAATGATATCAGTTTATGCTTTTTAGTGTCAACATGCGTTATTATTCGAGCGTTATGGCTAATAGTTTCACCACCACTTGTTTTCTTTGTAGATGTAACATCCTGTATCCTAACTTCCATCAACCCATCAGTCGTTTGGTACATTGTATCGCTTATTATTGAATAATTTTATTGGTGTCCGATAAAACTTTTGGGAACTATAACTTTGTTGGCACACGACTAATGAAACAATTAATAGAGTTTTAAATGGCTAACATTTTCTATATCTTTGATTTTAATTCAAAATTGGTTAGTATCTTTGCGAAATAAATAATAATCGCTATGCAAATTGACCTAAACAATTTTTGGAATTACGATTTCAAAACTCTCATAGAAGAGTATAAAGATGAAGATGAAAAAGAATATGAATCGTTATTACGCAAGTACATTCCTGCTTTTGACGAAATTACAGAAAAGGGAGTCGTGGATTCTATTCTGATACAATTACCTAAATCAGATATCAAATTTTTAATCCGTGTTTATAAATCATCAGCTAATTATAAACCATACTTTATATTTACTCTTGAACAAATAAATCCCAATTTTATAAAACCAATACCAATAATTAGGACATTATCTAAACTATGTGTTTATATTTCACAATTACCTTTAACTAATGCATCTAATCTGTCTATATCTTCGGATGAAACTTGAATCACACGATAACCAACTAATTCATAAACCAATGCTTGTGTCTTTGTGTCAAAACTTGAACAAATGTGTTTGGGATTTGCCATATGTTTAATAGCATCTTGTAATATTTCTATAAGTTCATTATCCGTAAAATCATTAACAACTTTGATATTGTAAGTAAATTCCATATGTCGTAATTAATTTGAGTGTTATTATTATGCAACTAAATATTGTGCAATATCTTTGATGATTAAAAGTAATTGGTTTTCATTAATTCTTATGATTCCATCACTGGATTCATTGAGTTGTTGTCTCTGAATGCTGTTCAATGCATCTGTTATTAATAGGTCAATGGATTCTCTACGCCCTTCAGTCCAAAGCATATTCATATTATAGACATTTCTATCGTAGCCTAATGCATATTGGTATCCTCTGATGTTTAGATAGGCTATTATTTGATATTTTCCATAGGGTTTTGTTAATCTTTTGAAATTTCTGAACCATTGAGTTATCAACTTACCGCTTTGGTCGATGAGATTGTACTCGCCTTTACCATTAATTACAAATCTATATCCAAATAGTGGTTTAGTTCTTAGTTTGCGATAACCTAAAGGTGTTGGTCTAACTCTAGTTCTTGACATCATACCTCCTGCTGAAGACATACTTTTCCACGAGAATAACGCCCTTGTATTTATATCATAATTTGTAATGATGAGAACACGATTTCGTCCAACATATTCACATTTCACATGTGCAATACCCAAAGAGTATTGTAAGTTATATTTGTAATCCCCTCTGCGTAGATAACGGCAATTCTCTATATTTTGAGTTTCTGCAATTATCCGTCTATACCAATAGAATATAGGTGGTGAACCATAGTCTGTTGATATATGTAAATTGGCACTCAGTACTTTTAATAATTTTGCATATGCATATTCCGAAATTTCAATCATTAATCGTTAAACAATTTATTCAATTTATTTACAGCCTCTTCCAATGGCATACATTTATAGTAAGCCCTGAGTTCTTCAATCGTATTAAACTTAGGAGGTACTTCTTCATTGATTTGGCTATGTTTTTTGCGAACATATTCATTACTTTGTTCTAATATAGCACAAAACTCTTCACGAGTCATATTACTTAGTTCTTCATCACTATACCGAAATAAAGGGTCGTCATTATACTCCATACTAAAACAGTTTTAATTATAAATATCTAATTATTTGCAATTTATTCAATCTTTAAGCAATCATTTTTACATCTTCATAGGTACACACTCCTATTGATTTTGACAACATTATATCAAATCGCTCTCCTTCGTCATCTATTTGGGTATTCCAACGATAGACTGCTTCGTCTATATACCTTTGCAGATACTTGGTACTCACATAGTGATATGTGCCAAACACCATACGCTTGAAGTATGCCCAAAATCCCTCTATGGAGTTCGTGGTAATTCCTTCTTTAGAAAACTCCTTGATACCATGCTGTATAACTGAATGCATATACCTCTCGTCCAAACCCTTGTATGCTTGATACTCGTCAGTAAAGATGTGACTGCCATCAGCAACAAACTGCTCTATGATAGGTCTCAAAGTAGATGCTTTGGTATCTGACACTTTCAATACTCTTGCATTGCCAAATCTCTCCACCATACCGAAGATAGGAGTCTTGGTTTTGGTTGAACGACCTTGCGTACCCTCAGTCCGTTTGCTTTGGTGCTTGTTGGTCTCCCTGCCCCCAAGATACATTTCATCACACTCAACCTCTCCATCCAATGCTTCTGAGTCGTCTTGTGCAAACAATGTTCTAATCTTCTGCAAGATGTGCCAAGCACTCTTTTGAGACACATTGATGTCAACAGCAAGTTGAACACTTGAAATACCTTTCTTGTGGCAAGATATAAGATACATCGCCATAAACCACTTCAACAAAGGAATTTTTGTATTGTCAAAGATGGTATCTGCCTTGCAAGAGAAATTGCTGTTGCAATCTTTGCACTTGAAACGACCATCTGAGCGAGTATAGCAATGATGGTGTCCACAGTAAGGACAAACAATGTCATCACCCCAACGGTTGGCAGTAATGAACTTCTCGCATTTCTGCTCAGTATTGAAGTATGAAACAAGTTCAAAGAGGGAATTGAATCGATTAAAATTAGGAGTAAAGGTTTTCGGCATAGTATCTTGTCTGTTTTTTCTGAATGTAAAGATACTTAAAAAGTTTGGAATAAACAAGTTTTTAGGCTATAAACTAACGAGTTACGCCTAATTTTCTTTCGCCTTTGTGCCAACAAAGTTATAGTTCCCAAACTTTTTTTGATAGAATAAAAAATTTGGACTGGTTCCATTCGCAGGAATCAGTCCTTTTTGGTTATCTTTGAGTTACCACACTAAAATATAACCATAAGCAAAAGTAAACATTTTATCGGACAGTAATATTTTTTTATAGAAAAATGAAAGGAATAAGAGAGTTCGGCGTCTAATGTGTAGAAACTTAAAATAAGACAGCAATGGATAATGTAGAATTTGAGTTCACCAAAATGATTGAACGGCAGAAGAAAACAATCTATACCGTTTGTTATTTCTTCTCAAAGGATTCAGATGAGGTAAACGACCTTTTTCAAGAAATACTCATTAATTTATGGAATGGGTATAAATCTTTTAGAGGTGAAAGTGAGGTTAAAACATGGGTTTGGCGTGTCAGCCTTAATACATGCAACACACAAGAACGAAAGAAGAAGCGAAGGGTACAAACAATCCCTTTAACAATGGATATTGATTTATATAACGATACCGATGTGAAAAGTAAGCAGATTCAAATGCTTTATAATAGAATTAATCGTTTAGATGTATTTGATAGAGCAATAATTTTATTGTGGCTTGAAAATATGAGTTATCAAGATATTGCAAATGTAATGGGGTTAACTATTGCAAATGTCACCACTCGTTTATATCGTATAAAAGAACAACTAAAAACTATGTCGAACAACTAAAATCTACACATTATGACACAAGTAATAGAAATGGGAGAATTGCAAGACGTAAAAGAACAATTTATCCTCCTTGCTGAAAAATTAGAAAAACAAAAGATTATAAATGAAACGCTTATAAAAGAATCTATGACGCAAAAAATATCTTATGTTGAAAAAGTTCAAAGAAGGTACTTTATCATTACGCTATTGGTTTGTCCATTGATGATGTCATTATTGTTATTGTATAAAGCTCATTGGACATTCGTTTTGTTTGTGTTAATTGCATTAGGTATTGAAGTTTTTTTGCATTATCAAGCTTATCGCATTTTAAAACCAAAAGAACTTATGGATATGGGTTTTGTAGATGCAATGGAGCGAGTGTTACGATTTAAGAAGTTCTTTAATATTGTCACATGGGTAATGGCTATTCCTGCGTTGTTTATGTTTATAATGTTTATTGGCTTAATAACCAATTATACATTTCACGCAGGAACAATGATATATTATGGGGTGTTTGTCTTAGCCGCAACGATATTGGAGTTTGTTAGAAAAAGAAAAATGTTTGCTCGCCTAGATGAGATCCTAAAACAAATCAATGAATTAAGAGCAAATTAATATAGTAATATAACAAGTTGTTGTAAATAGGGATATCTCCGAAATACTTGGAGGTCCCTATTTGCCGGTTTTACCCATTTTGTGTTAATTCTTTATATGCTGAATGATATTTTTTGAGTCGATTAATATCAGATTCGGTGATATCGTTTAGTCGGCGAATGTCCATATTGTCGGTAAGGTCATTGATTTTTACGGCTACGGCTAACGGATTTATTTTTATGCGCTTGATAAAGTCGTTGTAAGGCTCATCATCAGATAATTTAGTTACGCATCGCAGGGCTTCAATGATATGAATTGGGAAGCCTTCTTCCTTTAATTGTTCAAAAGTCCAGTCGGTATCTTCAACTAAATCATGTAGAACTCCACAAATTTTTTCATCAATGGTTCTTCCGGCATTCATTACTCGCATAATATGACCCAAGTATGGCATTCCTGTTTTGTCAACTTGTCCTCTGTGAGCTTCAATTGCAATGGCTGTAGCTTTTAAAAGTAAATTTTCCATAATTAATTGAAGGGGTAAAATTTAGATTGAATTATTGAAATAAAAGACACAGCAAGCCACCTGGCTTGCTGTGTTTGTCGTTATATAATGTTTTTATCATTATTTTACTCTTGCAAGGATTAGGGCTGAGGTTGGAGCGATAGTCATTTTGCCACCTTTGGTTGTTCCCATTCCGTCGGCTTTGAGTTGGCCATCTTGAGCGATGATAGTCCATTCGCCTTTTTTGATTTTAACTTCGCGAGCATCGGTCGAACCATTAAATACAAGTTTGATTTCTTTCCATTCATCTCCGTTTGCATTGTCTTTGATAGAGTATGAGATGAGGTTGTCGCCTTCAACTTTGTCAAAAACGATGTGTTTGGCAATCGCTTCTGCGGTAGTCATGCGGAAAGCAGGGTGAGCTTTGCGCAGTTTTGTTAATTCGCAGTAATAGTTGAATTGCTCCGCATTTTTGTTTTTCAAAGTCCAATCGATAGCATTAACCGAGTCGGGTCTGTTATAGGTGTTGTGAATGCCTTTTTTGTCACGGAAGATTTCTTCGCCGGCAAACATAAAAGGAGTGCCTTGAGATGTGAATACGATTGTTTGTGCCAATCGAGCAGCACGCATCATTTCATCTTCGCTTGAGCCTTCCATTGAAATGTGTAGTTTGTCGGTGAGGCTGAAATCATCGTGGCATGATACGTAGTTGATGATTTGAGTAGGAGCTGATGCGTAGGCAAATTTAGAGTTGTTGCCCTTAGAATAATCTACTTGAGGATGGGCGGTTGATGCAACGATACCAATTTTCACTGTTTCTTCATTGCCGGGTTTGCCTGTTGCAAAACCACGGTCGGCAGCATTGCTATAGTGTCCTTTTACGGCATCACGAAGGTCGTCGCTGAAAACAGCAATGCCTTCCATCTTTGCAACGTTTTCTTTTAGCGCACGGTGTTCAACAGGTAGGGGAGAGTCGCCACATGTCCAACCTTCGCCATATACAAAGATTTGAGGGTTAACTTCTTTGAGAGTCTTAGCAACTTTGTTCATCGTTTCAGTGTCGTGGATTGCCATAAGGTCGAAACGGAATCCATCGATGTGATATTCTTCGGCCCAATATTTTACTGAATTTACAATGTAGTTGCGCATTTGTTCGTGTTCTGATGCAGTTTCGTTACCACAGCCTGAAGCATCGCTATAACTGCCATCTTGACGATAGCGATAGTAGTATCCGGGAGCTGTTAGTGAGAAGTTAGAGTCATCATTGTTGGCAGTGTGGTTATAAACAACGTCCATAATAACACCAATACCGGCGTCGTGAAGAGCCTTAATCATTTGCTTCATTTCAAGAATGCGAGTGGCCGGATTAGAGGGATTGGTTGAGTAAGACCCTTCGGGTGCATTGTAGTTATACGGGTCATATCCCCAATTGTATTTGTTTGATGGGAGTTGGCTTTCATCAACACTATTGTAGTCGTATGATGGGAGAATGTGGACGTGGGTAATGCCTAATTCCTTTAAGTGGTCAATACCGGTTTTGTCGCCAAGTGATGAGCGAGTACCTTGTTCGGTGAGAGCGAGGAATTTACCTTTGTTTACGATCCCCGATGTTGTGTGTACCGAAAAATCACGATGGTGCATTTCATAGATGATAACATCGGCAATGCTTCCGATTTTGGGACCTTTGTCATTTTCCCAACCGTTGGGGTTGGTTGTGGCGAAGTCAATGATTGCAGCACGTCGTCCATTGGTTCCTACTGCTTTGGCCCACACACCGGGAGTTTCATCAAGCCATTTCCCGTTGTGTTGTATTTGGAAAGTGTAGAATTTTCCATACAATTTATCGGCAACAGATGCTGTCCAAGTACCTTGTAGTCCACGAGTCATGTTGAGTTGTGCTGTTGGCGCAGTGTTGCGGTCGGTGTCGTAAATTATCACACGAGCAGCTGTGGCTTGAGGTGACCATAGGCGGAAGTGAGTGCCACTATTATTTACTGTTAGTTCAAGATCTTCGCCGGCATAGGCGGGTAGTGAAGCGTAGCTTGATTCCATACTGTTTTCAGCGTTTAATGCCATAGCTCCACATAACAATGCTCCGGAAATTAGAGTACCGGTGCACAGATTCATGAGGCTTATTTTCATTTGGTAGTTATAATAAATTTAAGTAATTTCTTTAATTGTGCATTATTTCACAATCACTTGTTTAGTCCACTTTTCACATTTCACAATATAGTAGCCACGAGGCATTTCTATGATTGTTTCCGATTCCGATGATACGGTAACGCTTTTCACCAATTGCCCGATAATCGAGTAGATGTGGAATGTGATGGGTCGGCTTTCCGATGAGCTTAAAATGATGTGCCCTTGTGAAGCTCTGACCGAGGTGGTGAATGTGATTTCACGGTCGATTGACTCTATATCATGAGAGGCAATCGCTGTGGTGCCGATTGCTAATGATAGGGTGATGTACAATAATAACCGTTTCATAATCTCTACAAATTTCTATTGTAGAGCAAAGTTATTGAATTGGTATAAAACAAGCAAATTATTTAGCATTATTTTAAGTCTTATATGTTCATATAGGACCTAAAATAGAACTGAAAATATGTCCGATATTAACGGGCGAGTGAGAGGTTGAATGAGATTCCGTAGCTGCTATTGGTGGTTGGATAGGCACTTGAAGATACCAATGGAGTGTTGATTTGATGATCAAAGAAAGCACCAATTGTGAGACGTTTGCTCATCGTGTAGTTGGCTGTGAGATTAATTGAGATTGTGCGAGTTCCGTTGGTGGCTTGAGCATAATTCTCTTCAATATTGCGAATGAGAGCTTGGCTGTGTTGGTATGAAACATCGGCATTCAACGTGAGGTCGTTGCTGACTCCTTGTTGCGAGCCTTTCATTTTGAGCACTGAGTTGAATCCGACAATTTTATATCCGGCGCCAACTGTGATGCCACGTGTTGTCGCTTCTACGAGTTGTCCTGCACTTGAATTAAGTGTAAGAGTACGGCTATCTTTATATTCGGCATTGAAATTTAATTCGTTTTTCAATGTGAAATTCACCCCGATGAGTGGCGCAAATTTCTCGGTGATGGCAACCGATGAAATGTTATAGGGTGATGATGGAATGGGTCGTCCTGTGAGTTCGTCAAGAGTAAATCCTAATTTGGAACCATCGGCGCTAATCCAATTTAGATATGACGAATATGAACCAACTGAGTAGGTACATTGATAGGCATGTTTGATAGAGAATGTTTTGAACCATTTGCGCATATTCCACAGGTTGATAAATCCGTCGTAGGTGACGCGCCAGTTTGGAAGAACATGTGCGAACGATGGGAATGGGTCCAGGTATATTTTAGACGCATCGACACCGGTGTAGGCAGCAATAAATGCCGGAATGAGAACGTCGCTACTTGATGAGTTGACAGTTCCTACTTCGGGGTCAAAAGGCATGCCTGCGTGTGCATTGTCTTTCATGAAACCGTTTTTGGGGTATGTCAAGCCATTATAACTGCTATTGATGCGGTTGGCTATAACGGGAATATTGCCTAAGAATGTGTTGAATGCTTCGCTATTGTATCCGTTGTCAACGCTACTACCTTTGAGTGATGTTGCGATGGCACAATGGGTTTTGGTGTAACTACCGCTTCGAGTAATAGGCATTTCATCATACATGAATTGAATTTGATTAGTGCGATTATCGGTGCGATTAGTTGTTAGTTGCACTTTAAATCCTTTGAATGGCTCAATGTTTAATTCAATGTTTAATTCATTGGCTTTAGACCATACGGCGGGCGATGTTTGATCTTCATCGCAAATGAGCCAACCTCTGTCTTTAGCTTCATAGATGTACTCTTCGCCGGCAAATCCAAAAGCAAAATCAAGACCCGGAGCCATTGGCCCATAGCTTTGAGATTGGCCGAATACGTTGCCTATTTCGGGCGAGAATAGTGGTATTGAAAGAGTATTGGTCTTACGATATTTTACTGAAAGGCTACGAGGCATCATGATGAAACGTGTGGCATATTCGCCAATGTTTTGCCAAGTGCTTTTTTCATCTTTGAGAATTTCAACAACTGTAAATTTTACGTTTTCGTCACCTCGGTTGAGCACTTTGATGGTATTGGCATCAACAACTTCCATTTTAATTGCAACAGGTTTGCCGGCGGTGGTTTTACCGGTCACTTTTACTTTTTTGTTGCGTAGATTGTGCTTGATTGTGAGAGTTGTATCGGGGAGCAACTTGAACGTGCGCTCAAATTTCTTCGGCTTTTTGTTGGATTGGGCATTGCGTCGAGTAGAACTTGCAAAACGTTTATTTACTTGTTTAAGGTATGGAATCTTGTTGTAGAACGTTTCAAAGTTAATGCGTCCGTCCATGTTTAATGACGCTTGGTTGCTTATGGTATTTCCAAGGTCAAGACCTTCAACATCGGCTCCACGATCCCACTTATAGGTTGAGTTGTAAGTAACCGAACCGGTGAGGAAGTCAAGCACCGGTATTTTGCTGAATGGAGCTTTGTAGGTTGCTACAAATGTTTGATTGTAGGCATAGGGTGTACCCATGTGCAAGATGCTTTGCCATACGGTGTCTTTCCATTCACGATATTGATCGGGGAATAGTTTTTTGTTGACAGCGCCAACCGGCTCTTCAATTCGGGCCGAGGTGTTGGAATTGAACGACAGACTCAATGATTTTGTGAGATTCCAATTTATGGCCAATTGACGATCCCATAGGAAGTTTTTACTTACCGAAACGGGTAATTGGAACATTACATCAACCTCACTACGAGTTTGTTGCTCATAGTAATATCGAGACATTGATGTTAGGAATGAAATTGAGTTGGGTAAATAGTTTAATTCCCAATCTTTTATGAACTTCAGATTCTTGTTTTTTGATTTAATCCAAGAGAATGGTTTTAGACCTTTGACATAGGGGTTGTAGCTATATTGGAAACTTCCTCGATAGTCGTTGGTGTACTCATATTCTGTTGTTGGATCATGCTTGGTTTGTTTGTTGAACGAGAAGTTTAGCGTGAAGTTGGCCGGATCCCAAGGCATTGGGTTTTTGCTCTTGACATCAAATTTTAATCCGGAAATACTGAAACTTTGCACAGTAGAGCGCTCAACTGCATAGTCGGAAATAGAGTCTTTTTCTTGTTTTGTGTCAGCTTCATCTATAGCCTCTTGTAATAGAACATCTTGGTCTAATGGGTTGTATTTGGGCGATGTTTTTTCTTTGGTTACAGAGTAGTAGATAGGAGCTTTGAGCTTGGCTTTTTCGGGAAGAAGTCGGCCCAAATCGGCTTGAATTGCAAAGTTGTATTGTTCGTAATCATCAAGACGACGGTCGTTGAGGGATTGGTCGACACCACCAAATCCTGCAGTCTCAATGTGTGACCCAAAATTAAGAGTAGCAATATCTGACATGCTGAGATTGGCATTAGCCTTGGCAGCCCAGCCTCCGCTATTGTCAAAATCGGTAACTTTGAGTTCATTTAACCATATAGTTCCATCTTTGGTTGTGCTTGCATTGTTGCGCACTCCCACCAATATAACTCTGACATCACTTAACGATGGATTTCCGAGTACGGCCATTCGGTTCTGCTCGTTATCAGGGTCGCGTCCGGTATATAATGTGGCAAATCCCACTGTGCTATTTTCTTGACGTTTGGCCTCGTTTCGTTCTTTTTTGAGATTTACAAGACTTTGTAGATTGAAATCGAGACGGTTAGACGTTGGCCATACAATGGCGCGGTCGCTTGTTGAATAGGTGTTATATTTTCCCGCAGGTGTTAGAGATAGGGGGACTTCATATTCGTAGTAGTTGTTTTTTACGTCTGAACCCAATCTAATGAACACCGATAATTCTCCCGACTTGAGGTTTGTGATATCGTCGATGAGTTTTTCGGCGTGAACCCACATTTGCATACGTTTGTAGTTGCGCAAGTCAAGTGAGGTGTTGCGATATACTCCACGCGCATCGCCGGCTTGAAGTCCTACAACTTTCATCATCATAGATTGCTCGTTGAGTTGTGTAATTTGTGATTGACCCGGGTCAACAATACGTGACACTCCCGGAGGTAACACATAGTTTACCGGTTCACGTCCTGCATTTTCCTCGATGTTTACAACCGAGAGGTCTAGTTGCCCTTCGGCAGGCGCATCTCCACGATTATTGAGATTAAAGTCGTAGCTGCGCCATTCTCCTCGCACAAGTTCAAATGTGGCAAATCTCAAGTGTGTCACTTGTTTGAAGCCGGTCAAGAAAATACGAGCAAAACGTATGGTAGAGAAATCGTTGATTGAACCGACGATTTTTTCATACTCGTTCAACGGAATTTTAAATTGATACCATTCAACCTCAGTGTCTTTACCATCACGAGTGCGCACCATTGACACTTGTTTGTCGGTGATAAAGTTTTTACCTACGACTAAATCTTCGGGGCGAATAGAAACGTGATATTGAAAATAACGTTCATATTCGTTCAATGTGTTATCTTGGTTTATGTCTTCAACATCGGGTACGCTACGAGCTGATTGATACAAGGGTTCATTAGTGTCTTCGGGAGATAAAGAGTTGCCTTCAACGCCATTGTAATGTTTGTATCGTTCAAGAATTGACAAACGTTGCTCATCATAATCATATCCACGGAAGAAGTGGTAGTTGTCACCGGCAGGGTCGTTAAGGGGCGAGAATTGGTCGGCTTGCATAGCATCGATTGTAGATGCCGGCAATTTTATTCTCAATTGGTCAAGGTAATTGCCATATACTCCGAACAAAAATTCTTCATCGTTTTGCAAGCCGTCAAAACCAACGTCTTGACGTTTACGTGAACCGCTATTGTTGTCAAATGCATAAGTCAATGAGTTTTGATCTGATACACGTCCCCACACAGTTGTTTTAAGAGCTGTAGTGTCATTGTCAATTGGCAGACCATTCTCATAGGATTTCAATCCATCTTTGAGAATATCCTCACTCATTTCCCCAAAGTTTATGTATAAATCACCACCTTCATGGTTTGTGACATCTTCATCAAGGAATGGATTCATAAGCCAGAATTGAACATATTCAATATTTGATTGTTCAAAATTGGTGTTATCCATTTTTCGCATAATGCCACCCCAACGTTTTTCGGGATATAGCAATCGCCCTTGCTCATCGATATTGGTAGCATCAAGGTTGTAAGGACCACGTTCCTCGGGGTAGAACGATAGATTGAGGGTTTGTATGGTTGATGATTCACCATAGTTGAGTTCACGCCCGGGGAAGATTTCGCGTGATGTTACTTCTCGCACGTAAGGGTTGGACAATTGCTTCAAGTCACTCTTGATATAACCCGGAGCTAAGCTTGAGTTTTTTTGAGTGAACATTCGGTCGATGTAGTACCATGCGAGCAATGCGCGATTTTTGCCATAATCGATATTATTTGTCAAAGATGCTTCAGGGAACATGGCATTTGCTCCTTGTTCATAAGGTGTTGACGCCAAGAACCAAGAATAGGGCGAGCGTAGGTCTATGCCTGTTTGTGTTGACTCAAAATCATCAACGTAGGAGCTTCCTTGATTTGACCCCGATTTTTGTTGATTGGGCAATAGTTGGGCAAATTCGGCAGTGATGCTCACGCGAGATGGAGCTGTTGCATTTACCGTTGGAATTTTGTTGAGCAAATTTGTGAGCCACATAAACTCGTTGTTATAGGATAAGTTCAATCCCCACATAGAGTTGTTAATAACTTCATCTCCAATGTTTACTTTCTCGGTGAGTGCTTTTTCTGAGAAATGTAACATTGTGGCTCCAATATTGAAATCTTTATTAAAAGCATATTGTAAATCAAGCCCTAATAATGTTTTGCGCTGTGTGCTAAACATTGATTGGTTTTCAAGTGAAACACTGATGCTTTGACCTGAATCTATAATGCTTTGGTTGGTAATTGTCACGATACCCATTGAGTAGTCAACCGTATAGTCGCTATTTTCGGTAAGGGTGACTCCTCCGGCGGTAACAACCACCGACCCGCGTGGCACATTCATAGCATTGAGCCTGATTTGTGATCCCGACGAGGCTTGATATTCACCATCAAGTATAAATTTGTTTTTGTCGGCAAATTGGCGAGCTACAACAAGGGTTGAATCGTATAGCTCTTGATAGACATATTGGCTTGCGAGCGCAGGGTTGTTTATTTTCTTTGCCAGGTGAGAGCCAAACGGTTCTACAACAGGGAAGATGATTTTTCCGTTTGATGAAATAACGGTATATCCTTCAATATAGTCAAAGAATCCGTCGGGATTAGATTCATCGTTTGAATCTATGCGGTCAAGGTTCATCACTTGTAGAAGTGACTGATTGTTAAGCCCTGGAACAGGAAGATAGTTTATTTGTGTTCCTGTTGTATCGCTCAGGTATTTGATGTTAAGTTTAAACTTGCTTTTTTGTATTTGATATGCTCCGAGCGAATATACGTTTTTCATCATAAGGTCCCACATTGGAAGACGTGGAGCAACCGTGGTGCTTTTAAGCATTTTTACATATAGAGAATTTCCGGTTGTAGTAATGTCGCCTGAAAATTCTCCCACTTGATAGACTTGGCCTTTATAGGTGTACTCAAAAGCAACACCCAATACCTCATCGGCATTGAGCGCACTCTTTATTGAGATATATCCTAATGATGAGTTGAGGGTATATTCCGAAGATGAAAGCAATCGGGCACTTTCAACTTTTTCATAGTCTTTACCTCCTTCTATGCCATAAGCCGACAGGGGCTCAAGAGCTTGTGTTACGGTATTGATGTTTCGTGCATCGGGATATTGCTCCTTGATGACGCTTAAGAGGTTGTTAGATGAGTTGGCCGGATTATCCAATGCCATGTTTGGACTCCAATAGTTGTTGGCGAGAACTTTGTTTTCGGCAAGGTCCATGAACGCCACAATATTGCGCGACTGATTGTAGTTGCCACTTTTATTGGTAACCCACACTTCAATGCGAGTGATATTAACACCCGATGAGACGTAAGGGAGCTTTGATGCAAATTGATCATAGTTGTCACGGAAGAAATGAGATAGGAAGAAGTGACGATTTTGATCATACTCATCGCAATTTATAGAGAAATCAGTCGTTTGGACGCCTCCCTTAGTGTTGACGGTTTTTGATTCGGAGTTTTGTTGAGAGACAAGAGCCGTTGCTGTTAATTTTCCAAATTGTAGTTTTGTTTTAACGCCAAATAGAGCCGTACTTCCTCTTATGAGAGATGACCCGGTGGTCATACTTACGTTTCCGGCTTCAATGCTTTTTATGATATCATCTTCTTTGCCCTCAAATTGCAACTTGAGGTTTTTTGAGTCAAAATCAAATGTCGCATCGGTGTTGTAGGTCATGTTGAATTTCAATTTGTCGCCAACCGATGCGCCAATTGTTGCTTGGATCTTTTGGTCAAAGTCAAAATAGGTCTTGCGACGCGAGTTTAATGGAAGGGCGGGATTGTCGGTTTTGTTTGACTTTATTCCCATTTGAATTTGTACCGACCCTTGTGTTTTAAGTTGTACTCCACCGGGACCAAATATTTTTTCTAATGGACCTAATGCAAAGTTCATGTCGAGCACGTTGAATGGCTCTTTTGCTTTTTTCTCAAACAACTCAGCATTGCGCATACGATAGTATTCTTGCATTGATTGGCGCATTTGCCAGTTGTTGTATTGATCGGCCGAGAGCATAAAGGGTGTAGCTATATCGGTTTCACCAACCTTGGTGCGTATAACATAGCACCCGGTTAAGAAATCATATTCGGCTGTAGTAGTGATGTTTGACGGTGTTTTTAAATCCATTGGACCGGCCTCTTTAGTGAGCTGGTCATAATTCTTAGGGGTAGTGGGCTGAATTTCATAGCGCATTTCAATAGAATCCCCTTTTTGTTTTGATGGTGGAGGAGTGGTATTGGCCGGTGCCGGAGCTTTCATCTCCGATTTGTAATATTGGGCTGATGCAAATAAAGAAGAAATCAGGCATGTTATTATAACGCACCCAATTGTTATATATATTTTATGTGATAATTTCTTTAAATACTTTCCCATTAGTGGTTTATTGCCTCAGCCTTCACTTTGTTGCAACACTTTTAAGCATTGTTACATCATTGATAATGCTTTTTTTATGGCAGTTTCAACCTTGATTGTTGGGTCGTTGTCAAAAAGTTTTTTCAGTACTTTTTGAGATTGTTGCCGTGTAAATCCAAGCATAACCAATGCTGCCAATGCCTCGTCAAAGATGTCGTTTGTCGTGGCCGGTTGTAGTATTAACGCATCACCTATGGGTTTTATTTTATCTTTGAGGTCAACAATTATTCTTTGTGCTGTTTTTGCACCTATTCCCTTGACGTTTTTGAGGCGAGTGGCGTCACCTGTTGATATTACAATTTCAAGTTCCGGAGCAGCGATTGAAGATAGTATCATGCGAGCAGTGTTTGCTCCAACTCCTGATACCCCAATCAATAAGCGGAATAATGAACGCTCTTGTTCGTCGATGAATCCAAATAATACGTGAGCATCTTCGCGAATGACCTCATGCGCAAGTAGCTTAGCTGAGGTTGACCCTTCAAGACGTGTAAATGTGGGTAATGAAATGTTAAGAAGGTAGCCTATTCCTCCACAGTCAATTACTGCATAAGTAGGGGTGAGTTCGGCAATTGTTCCGTGTATATATTCAATCATAACTATGTTTCGTTGTTTTCGCTACAAAGTTAAGCATAATTTCTGATATTAGGCCACGTGCTGATAGACATTGCATTACAGCTAACTATATTGCACGCAAACACGCCCAATCTCCCTTTTATTGTCGCCATTTACACTTCGTTTATTTTCACTCACACTATCGTGGTCGGGGGGCTTCCGACTAAAACAAGGAAAAATTTCCGTGTTAATCCTATTTAATTGCCTGAATATTAGACGCGTTTTATTTTGAAGTGTGGAAATTCGCAAGAATTTCGTAATTTTTCGCAGAAATGTCAAATGTTACTATAATTGATTATCAATCTTTTACGGCCTATTGCAAATGTCATTTTTTTTGACTATTTTTGTAAAAAGCAATATATTAAGTTATGGTTCTATTAGATTTTATCGCTTATTTAGTTATGTTGGTTCTTGCAATTGCATTGCTCGGATTAATTATTTTAGGCGTTTCTATTTGTGGTACCTTTGTTGTGGGATTTTTTGGAGGGTTGTTTAATGAACTGAAAAAATATATTTTAGAAAGAACTTAATAATTAGAAAATTAGAAAAATAGAATATCGATAAAAGCTGTGCTTATGCACGGCTTTTTTGTCTTTTATCCCCTTACCTTTTTTTCTCAATTTCGCTAAAAATAAGCGAAATATGAGTGATTATACAACTAAAGCGACCGTTGAACTTGATGTAAACGGTCAAAAAGCAAAACAGGAATTAGAGCAACAACGGAAACTTGTCAAAGACCTTGAAATTGCTTATGCAAAAGCAGAGGCTTCTAGTGATAAGTCAGCTAATTTTTTATTTGAAACATATAACGACGCAGTCTTTTTTAGATTGCGTTCGTCTTTTTGGGGTGGCTGAGGGGGTATCTTTGGGGAAATTTATTATTTGGAAAACAAATAAGGACGCCATCAACGGAGTCCTTATTCCTTAACACTTAGTACTTAATGTTAGAATTTATGTCTAATCCTCTATAATTCAAAAACTATGAAAAAGTTAATTTAATTACTGTTATTGTTTCTGTTACAAATTTAGTGAATGAGATGCTTATTTCATAATTTGTGTCATGAGGATAAGATGTTGGTGAATTTATTATTTGTTGTATTTATGAGGGTATTTGTGTGAGAATGTTGGTTTAATGCGTGTTATATGGAATGATGATAATAATTCGCTGTGAATATGCTACAGATTGTTGTTGAATTAAATAATGTTAAAATTAGGGTGATGCTTGACAATATGATAAAAATAGCGGCCGAATACGATGCCCGGCCGCTATTTTATGTTGATTTGAAATAGTTTATGGAGTGTGAACTGATGGATTAATATATCACATAGGAGGTGAGAGGTGCTATTGTACCCGATACGATTCCATTATTAATGGAGAAAGATGCATTATGAACATGGTCGGTGTATGTTCCATCGGGTAATGTCGTTTTGATGTTGATGTTTTGAGGCTGGTCTGTGAAATTGATTATTGCTACCCCTTTGTTCCCACGGCTTATTGCGATAGCTGCTCCATCTTCTGAGGGTGAAACAAGCTCGGCTTGCCCGCTCATTGCTTTGCGGAAATGATTGGCTGCAATAACTTCAGGGTGTTTGAATTCATCATTACCACGAGCGCCGATGCGATTATTACCCCAGTAGTTTTCACGAGTGCTACCATCGGGACGGCTGAAAAATAGGGGAGTACCTTGTTGACGAGCTGTTAGGAATACCCAACCCATGCGAATAAGTTCGTCACTCATACCTGCTGATTCGTGGGCATTGCAATATGTATCGTGAGATTCCACCCATGTTACAAGTTTAAGAGGCGAAACTTTGTGGTGCCAATGAGAAAGTGAGTCGGCAAAATAGTTGTGAGCATTAAGCGCATTGCGAAGAACATGTCCATATGCGCTTGCTGTTTGGTCGATGTATTCAGCGTATTCCTCTTCTTTTACATTTTTGTCTTGTAGCACTTCTCCATAGATAAATAGGCTATCAGGCATTAACAATGTGATGTCGCGAATTGAATCACGTCCGGTTGCGATGTCCCAAAAATTGTTTTTGGCCGACTTTGCATCGGTGGGATCTGAGGGTAGCCCGATGTGTTTAGCTGTGTCATAGCGAAATCCGCGAGCACCGCATGCAATGAGATCGTTGACATATTGCATGTAGTAATATTGAAAATCGGGATTTTCGGTATTAACATCGGGAAGTCCGCCCATCATACCGGTAGTGCATTCAAAACGGTCGTTCCATTGAGTGATTTTTTTAAAGCCATTTTCATGAAATAGATTTTCATGTCCACCAACTGCACTATCCAATGATGCAGTAACGGCGGTGTGGTCAATTGCAGTGTGATTAGGGAGTACGTCAACGATAATTTTTACGCCATATTTTGCAGCACTATCACACATTGCTTTAAATTCATCACGATTGCCAAGTAGGTGGTTGCCGATTTTCCAGTCAATGGGTTGATAATAGTAATACCATTTACCTGAAACCGAATCGCCTTCTTGGCTGAAAAGTGCCATTCCTCCGTTTTCGCCAACGTAGCAAGTATTGGCAGGAGATGTTTGAACAAAGGTATATCCGGCATTGGCTATGTCGGCCATGTTGTCGGCAATAGTGTTAAAAGACCAAGACCATGCATGAAGAATGACATTGTCACTTGTTTCGGCCAAATTTTGATCTTCGTTTGATGAGCATGAAGATAAGCCAAGAGCCAAGCATAAGGCTGCTGTGGCAGGATAAAATAAGAGTTTCATGAGATGTAATATAATATGATATAATTTTGAGACAAAGATACGTCAAAACAAGCGCAAATCCAAAAAATGAGTTTTGCGTAACCGATTAAAATGTGTAAATTTGTATAAGATATGTATCTGTTGTTATATTTAAATGATAAATTACAATGAAAAAAATCATAAATCCATGGCTTGACTTGGTTGATGAAGGGTATAATTGCTTTGCATGTGCTCCGCAAAATCCATTCGGCCTAAAAATGGAGTTTTGGGAAGACGGTGATGATATTGTGTCGTTTTGGAATCCAAATGATAATTTCCAAGGTTGGCTAAAAACTCTTCATGGAGGAATTCAAGCCACAATAATGGACGAAATGGGTGGTTGGGTTGTGTCGCGTAAGTTGCAAACGTCGGGAATGACAATGTCGTTTAATGCTCGATATCGTCGACCAATTTCTACCGATGAGGGCGTTACGGTTGAGGCTCGTGCCCGTATAAGGGAGATGAGGCGCAACATCGCTATTATTGATGTTACGTTGTCGGTCAAAGGTCGAGTGTGCTCCGAGGCCGAATTGTCCTATTATTGTTTCCCTCCCGAAAAGGCTGCGACCGATTTTCGTTTTACATGTTGTAAAGTCGAAGGTGAATGAACTCGCATATAAAAGTCGCTAATTTGTTGTATTTTTGCATCGTATGGAACAAAATCAATCAATAACTCAATCAGGTACACGTTATAAGGAGCGTTATCCGGCAATGTATGATGTCATTTTTCATAATGATGATGTCACGACAATGGAATTTGTAGTAAAGGTGCTTCAAAATGTATTCTTTAAAACAGAAGATGAGGCTACTCAAATTATGCTTGACGTTCATGTTAATGGAGAGGCTGTCGCAGGAACATACGGCTATGATATTGCACATTCAAAAGCCGACAAGGCAACTGAAATGGCTCGATTAGAAGGTTTCCCTTTACTTATTACTGTACATCAAAAACTATGATAATTCTATGGAAAAGATAACACTCACACCCTTTGCTCAACAATTGCTTGATGATGCATTTGATGTCGCTACCGATTTCAGAAATGAATTTGTAATGCCCGAGCATTTTCTTGTTGCGATATTTGAGTGCCGAGAACTTTGTATGAGCAATTTTAAACAAAAAATTAATTTTGAAGGATTACGTTCGGTTTTGGTAAATCGACTTATAGAAGATGTTCCGGCCGTCCCTGATCATATTGATTATGTACCCGAGTTTTCGCATTTGCTTAAGGGTGTGCTTGAACGCGCTCGTGGTACTGTCAGAGGTAGGGTTGATGCTCCGGTGCCTTCTGTCGCTATCCTCATTTCTATTCTTAATGAAAACCATTGTGATGTTTCCGATTTGATATCGCGTGAAATTGCTGACTTGCAGGAATTTGCTGAGGCAATGCTTGCGCTTGATACGCAAAGTGTAATGGACGCTCAAGGACCGGGATTTGGCCCGTCGTTAGATGAAGATTCATTAGGAGAATGTGGATGGAAAAAATTTGTAGTTGAAATGCCCAACAAATCAAGCGATGAGTGGAATATTGTTGGGAGAGAATCGGAGTTGAAACGAATAGCCCAAATACTCAGTCGTTGTGATAAAAATAATGTGTTGATCGTTGGCGACCCCGGTGTCGGTAAAACTGCACTTGTGCGTGGCTTTATAAACAAACACAGTCTCCCTTCTCGCATTGCGCGTCTTAAATTCTATGAGATGTCGGTGCAAACTCTCATGGCCGGCGCTCAATATCAAGGCGAAATCGAGCAACGTGTCTCGGCTGTGATGAACGGTATTAAGCAACAAGGTGGAGGTATAATAATTATTGATGATATTCACACACTTGCCGGTGGTAAGGGTGATGCTAATGGCAGTCGTGATTTTACTCAAGTATTTATGCCATATCTTGATGATGAACAATTGCGATTTATTGGAATAACCAATCATGAAGATATAACTCGTTACATGGATAGTTGCGCAAGGTTTTTGCGCCGTTTCCAAAAATTAGATATTGAACAACCCTCGCCCGATGAAACGGTGTGTATTTTGGACCACGTAAGACGCCGTTTTGAGCGTGCTCATGGTGTGAAATATCTCGAAGGTGTTTTGCAGCAAGTGGTGAGATTGAGTGAGCGTTTCATTGCCGACCGCAATTTTCCCGATAAGGCTATCGATGTGTTAGATGAGGCCGGTGCATATAGAGAGATGAATCCTATCGTTGGCCAAAAGAGTCAATCGATAAATTGCGATCTTATTGCCCAGATTGTGGCTCAAATGGGTAACGTGGAAAGTAAAATTATTGACTATAACGATACTTCGGCGCTTGCAAAGTTGGGCGATAATCTCAAAACAAGTATTTATGGCCAAAATCAAGCAATTGACTCGGTTGTTGAGGCTGTGCTTGCTGCTCGTGCCGGCTTGACCGATGAACATAAACCACAAGCAAGTCTGCTATTTGTGGGTCCTACCGGTGTTGGAAAAACGGAGGTGGCAAGAGTTCTGTCGCAACAACTTGGGGTCACATTGCATAAATTTGACATGAGTGAATATTCTGAAAGTTATAGTGTGTCAAAGCTTATTGGCTCATCGCCCGGATATATTGGATATGAGGAAGGTGGACGACTCACTGAGGCTGTAAGGAAGACTCCTCATTGTGTATTGCTCCTTGATGAAATAGAGAAGGCTCATGAAAAAGTCTTTGATACATTGCTTCAGGTGATGGATTATGCCTCGCTCACAGATAGTCGTGGACGCAAGGTGGATTTTTCGCATGCCATTATTATCATGACATCTAACTCAGGAGCCCAATATGCCAAACAGTCAGGTGTGGGATTTGGCTCAACAGTAACTATAGGGCAGGCGATGCTAAGTGCCGTTAAGAAAACGTTCAAGCCCGAGTTTATAAATCGCTTGTCAAGTATTGTTGTGTTCAATGATATGAATCAAGAGATGGCGTCGCTCATTCTTGACAAGAAAATCGCTGAACTGAACAAACGATTAATGGTGAGAAATGTGGAGATAACTCTCACGGCACAAGCTCGACAATGGCTCATCGAAAAAGGTTTCTCTGAGAAATATGGAGCGAGAGAAATAGAACGAGTAATTAATAATACACTCAAACCATTGCTCGTGAAAGAAATATTGTTTGGGAAAATGGCAAAACGTGGAGGATTTGTAATTGTTGAGGTTGAAAACGACGCGTTGAAGTTTGTTAAGGTAAAATGATATGGTATTTGAATTGACCGATGAACTTGTGTTTCCCGATCCTCGGCTTGGAGAACCTGATGGCCTCATTGCCGTAGGAGGGGATTATTCCACTGAGCGATTGTTGTTGGCCTATTCAAATGGCATATTCCCATGGTCGGCATTTCGCAATAATCAAAAACTATGGTTTTGTCCTCTTCAGCGATTTGTGATTTTCCCGGAAGAAATCCATATATCCCATTCAATGCGTAACTTGTTACGAAAAAATTTGTACGAAGTGTCAATCAATCGTGACTTTGAGGGCGTGATACGTAATTGTGGCGAATTGAGATATAATCAACAAGGTGCATGGCTTGGCGAAGAAGTTGTTGAGGCATATACGCGATTGCACCATGAAGGTTGGGCCGCAAGTTTTGAAGTGTGGGAAAAGGGGAAACTCGTAGGGGGACTTTATGGCGTTACTATAGGGAATACTTTTATCGGCGAAAGTATGTTTTCGTTAGTTCCAAATGCGTCGAAAATAGCCCTCATTGCATTAGCTCAATTCCTTGCTGATAATGGTGGCCGAATGATTGATTGCCAACTTGAAACTCCCCATCTTCGTTCCATGGGAGGTCGTTATATTACCTATGATGAATATATGAAGATATTAAATGATGACGAATCGTAATCTTACATCACATCGAGCACGTGGATATATTTTAGGGGCTATATCGGCCATAACCTATGGCATAAACCCATTATGTGCGTTACCATTATACGATTCGGGCTTGAGCGTTTCATCAGTGTTGTGTTATCGTTATGTGACGGCGGTCGTATTGTTGGCATTATTAATGATATATCGACGAGAGAGTTTTGCAATTGAATTAAAAGATCTACCGCATTTAATCATAGCAGGGTTGTTATTTGCATTCTCATCGTTGTTCCTTTTTGAGAGCTATAACCACATGGACGTGGGCATTGCATCAACACTATTATTTGTCTATCCAATCATAGTTACAATAATAATGGTGACCGTTTATCATGAAAAAATCTCAATACTAACAATTATATCAATACTCGTTGCGATACTTGGAATTGCACTATTGTATAGAACCGACGGCAATGGAACGCTCAGCACAATAGGAATATTATGTGTTGTGGCATCTTCTTTGTCCTATGCATTATATATGGTTTTGGTTAACAAGAGCCGATTACAATATTTCTCAACAATAAAACTCTCGTTTTATGCATTATTGTTTGGCCTATCGGTGTTTGTTGTAAAACTTGATTTCTTGACCGATATTGACCCCCTGCAGCCATTACTTGTGCCATGGTTGTGCTTAATCGGATTGTCGGTTTTCCCTACAATTATTTCTCTAGTCACAATGACAATTGCAATACATGACATAGGCTCAATCCCGGTGTCGATACTTGGTGCATTAGAACCATTGACCGCACTGATTTTCGGAATTTTTGTGTTCGGCGAAAAAATTACACCAACCAATGGTATTGGGATTTTATTAATTATTGCAGCAGTCACATTAATTGTTGTGGCAAAACCCTTAATTCATTGGTTTTGCAAACGGGTTAAAAATCATAGAGTTACGAATTAGACTAAAATTTTTGGAAAATTATTTGCAAAAAGATTTGCACAGTTCAAAAAAACTCCCTACCTTTGCAACGCATTTGAGAAAAACAGTGCAATTAAGGAGATTCGCTAGCTCAGCAGGTAGAGCACAACACTTTTAATGTTGGGGTCCTGGGTTCGAGCCCCAGGCGGATCACGATAAGGAGTTCACACGAACTCCTTTTTTTTGGTTCCAAACAAAAGGAAATCAACGATAATACAGCAGACATAAAGAAAGCAGAAGAATGGGCTGATATTTTCTTGGGATAATGAAGAACATATACGAACTGCAACGCAAACGCCCCCGACGGCTACTATCACTGCCACATCGAATGTCAGTTTGTCTTCCACCTACAAAGCCAATATCTTCCACCATTGTCACCCGCTTCAAAGCGCTCCTCGCTAATGACTAATTTTATTGTTTGCGTATATTCTATTCTCTGAAATTGGATATTGTTGAATTTTTGGGTATCTTTGCATTAATAACATGAAACGTATATGGAAATACAAAAATTAAGTAAGCTATATAAACAAGTTACAGGTGAAGATCCGATTTCGGTAGTGGAAATGCCTTCATCAGGATCAAATAGGCGATATTTTAGATTGAGTGGTGTGCAATCTTTGGTGGGTGCTGTCGGTACTTGTGTAGAGGAGAATCGTGCCTTCATTTCAATTGCGCAACATTTTGCTGAGCGAGGATTGCCTGTCCCAAAAGTCGTGGCTTGTTCCGACGATGAAATGGTATATCTTCAGCAGGATTTAGGTGCTAATACATTGTTTACGGCTATTGAAAAAGGCCGTGCAACAAGCGTATTTGGTGAAGATGAACGCCAAATTCTAAGACAGACTATACGCTTGCTCCCTGACATCCAATTTTCCGGCGCTGTCGGATTGGATTTCAGTGTATGCTATCCGCTTCCCGAATTTGATTCGCGCACAATCCTTTGGGATTTGAATTACTTTAAGTATTGTTTCCTCAAGGCCACCGGATTGGAATTTAAAGAGGATAAATTAGAGACCGATTTCCAAGCTATGGTAGAGGTGTTGATGCGTAGTCAGTCAAGCACGTTCATGTATCGCGATTTTCAGTCTCGAAATGTGATGATTTTTGATGATAAACCATGGTTTATTGATTTCCAAGGAGGACGCAAGGGCCCATTTTATTATGATGTGGCATCTTTTTTGTGGCAAGCAAAAGCCAATTTCCCCGATAGTTTGCGCGATGAGATGGTAGGGGAGTATATTGATGCGTTACGCAAGTATATACCCGTTGATGAGGGCTATTTCCGTGAACAATTGCGTCATTTTGTATTGTTTAGAACATTGCAAGTTTTGGGCGCATATGGTTTCCGTGGATATTTTGAAAAGAAACCTCATTTTATACAAAGTGTGCCATTTGCAATTGAAAACCTACGCAAACTCCTTGAAACGCCATATCCCGAATATCCCTATTTGGACGAATTGTTGCATGAACTGGTGAATATGAAGCAGTTTAGCGACGATTTGCGCAAACGTTCTTTGACTGTAAAAGTAATGAGCTTTGCCTACAAGAAAGGCATTCCAAACGATACTACCGGAAATGGTGGCGGATTTGTATTTGACTGCCGAGCTGTCAATAATCCGGGTAAATATGACCGGTATAAAGTCTATACAGGTTTAGACCAACCGGTCATTCAATTCCTTGAAGATGATGGTGAAATATTGGAATTCCTGAACCATGCATATTCTCTTGTTGAGGCGTCGGTTAAACGATACATGGAGCGAGGTTTCTCAAATCTTATGGTATGTTTTGGTTGTACCGGTGGACAGCATCGTTCGGTGTATTGTGCTCAACATATGGCAGAACATTTGAATAAGAAATTTAATGTAAAGGTGGAATTAATACACCGTGAGCAAAACATCGAACAAACGTTCAAGGCACGTCGTTAGATTGATTCTTTGATGGTTTAATACCTGAGTGGCTTCAAAAGAGTGTAATAATAAGTGTTTTTCTAACGAATTAGTTGAAAAAAGTTGCGAGAGTAAAAAAGAAATTGTACCTTTGCGCTCGCAAAATCAATACAAAACCAATATTAATATTTATTTAAATGGCAACTAAAATCAGATTACAACGTCATGGTCGCAAAAACTATGCGTTTTATCCTATTGTTATCGCCGATAGCAGAGCACCACGAGATGGTAAATTTATTGAAAGGATAGGTTCTTATAATCCTAACACTAATCCTGCTACAATAACATTGAACTTCGAACGGGCTTTGTATTGGGTAAACTGCGGTGCACAACCAACTGACACAGTACGTAGCATTCTTTCTAATGAAGGTGTATTGTTGATGAAACACCTCCAAGGTGGAGTTAAGAAAGGCGCTTTTGATGAAGCAGAAGCACAACGCCGTTTTGATGCTTGGAAAGCAAGCAAAAACGCAGCTGCTGATGCATTCAAAGCATCTGAAAACAACAAGAAAGCCGAAGCTGCTAAAAAACGTAACGAAGAAGAGCAAGCTAAAAACAAAGCTAAAGCTGAACTCGTTGCTAAAAAGAAAGCAGAACTCGCTGCTGCCGCTGCTGAAGCAGCTGCAGAGGAAACTCCCGCAGAAGAAGCTCCTGCTGAAAGCGCAGAATAATCAGGACTTACAAACGAGATTTTCGTTAAAACAAAAAACCGATGATTTTTCATCGGTTTTTTTTATTGTTGTTGATTAGGGTGTGACTTATTAGGTAATGTCTGTTCAGTCGATAAATCGTTTGTTGAGATTATCGTAGGCATCAATGCGACGGTCGCGAAGGAATGGCCACCAGCGGCGAACGTGCTCTGAGCGAGTCATGTCTATGTCGATTATTTGTTCTATTTCTGAATCAGTGGGGGCTTGAAACAGGAATTCACCTTGAGGACCTGCCACAAAGCTGCTTCCCCAAAATTGTATACCATTGGTGACGCCAGATGGGTCGGGCTCGTGTCCAACACGATTTACGCTAACGACGGGAAGTCCATTGGCAACAGCATGTCCACGTTGTATTGTGATCCAAGCCTCTCTTTGTCTTGATTGTTCGTCGGTGGTGTCGCTGCTTTCCCAGCCGATGGCAGTAGGGTAGATCAATATATCAGCTCCCTTTAGAGCCATCAAACGTGCTGCCTCAGGGTACCATTGATCCCAACAAACAAGAACACCTAAACGGCCAAGTGAAGTGTTGATTGGCTCAAACCCAATGTCGCCGGGCGTAAAATAGAATTTTTCGTAATAGGCAGGATCATCAGGAATGTGCATTTTGCGATATTTGCCGGCAATGCTTCCGTCTTTTTCAAAAACGACAGCCGTATTATGGTATAGGCCGGGTGCTCGACGTTCAAATAGTGATGATACAATGACTACGCCACAATCCTTTGCCAATGTCGCATAAAAATCGGTTGCTTCAGATGGAATAGCTACGGCGAGATTACACTCATCGGTATTCTCGGTTTGACAAAAATATAATGAATCGTGTAGCTCCTGGTTGACAATGAGTTGCGCACCATCTGATGCAAGTTTTTTTATCTTGTCTGCTATACGCTTTTTATTGTCTTCAATCGACGAGGTGTTGTGTTGTTGGATAATACCAACTTTTAGTATCTTATTCATATTGATAAAATTTCTTGGGGTAATTGCATTGTAATGCAGTGAAGAGAGCCGTGTTGTTTGATTAGTGCAGTGCAATCAACCGGAACGATATTGTAATTAGGGAACGCTTTTTTTAATTGTTGCATTGCTGCGATATCATTATGCGGTTGGTTGTATGAGGGCATGAGAATGGTATTTCTCATAATTAAAAAATTGGCATAAGTTGCAGGAAGCCTATTGTTGTCTTCGTCATATATTGCTTGTGGAAATGGCAATTCGATGAGATTGAATGGTTCATCGTCGAGCGATGTGAACGATTCCAATTGCTGCTTCATTGATTGAAGCGCATTGTAATGTTCGTCGTTGGAATCATTGCAACCTACATATACGATTGTGTCGTTAGGCGCTAATCGAGCGAGAGTGTCAATGTGGCTATCGGTATCATCTCCGGCAAGAAATCCGTAATCAAGCCATAGGAATTTGCTGATGCCTAATTTTTGCGCCAAATATGCCTCTATTTGCGATTTGCTTAAATCTCCGTTTCTGTTTGCTGATAAAAGACATTCCGATGTGGAGAGTAATAACCCTTTCCCATCGCTTTCAATTGATCCACCTTCAAGAGTGAATCCTAAATTGTTGACATATTTTCCTATTAATGCGCCATTATCGATAACCGACCGAGTAATTAGATTGTCGTTACAAGACTTAAACTTAAGTCCCCACCCATTAAATTGAAAGTCGTGAATTTCAAATATGCCATCATTAATCGTGGTAATCGGGCCAAAGTCTCGAGCCCAAGTGTCATCAGTTGGCATTTCGATGTACTTTATGCGCGACTGATCCAATTTATTGAGGTGCTTTTGTGGCTGCGTTATATTAGGAGCAACAATAATAGCATATTCTTCTTTGATAATCTCGGTCACAATTGCAGTGTAACAATCAATGACTTCATCAAGCATATAATTCCAATCAGTATCCTTGTGTGGCCATGAAAGTAGTATAGCTCCATTTGATTCCCACTCAGCCGGGAATCTGCAGTTATGTTTTGTTGACATTTATTATTTGTGTTCTATTTATTCGTCATAATCTTGTAAAGAATCCCAGATTGAATTTTGAGAGGAAATATATTCCTCGCAATAATCCAAGAATCCTTTTTTTTCGGTACTGCCAACAGCATGACACCATTCGCTATACTCTTCTTTAAGAGCCTCATCTTCATGAAGCAATTTTTTGAACTCGGAATTGGCAATGTCAATGCTATCGTATTGTTGAAGAAGAGAGTTGAATAGATGTGTTATATCATTCATGAGTTATGAGATTTAATGCTAATTACACTTCAAAAATAATAAACGCCAAGATAATTGCCAAATAATTATTAATAAATTATAGATATTAAACATCTAAGAGTGCTCTTGCCGATATTTGGGAATGCAATTATTGTCATGTGGTTACTGAAATAAGAAGTAGTATTGCGATATTTTAACAATTGTGTTGCGTAATTGTTGCCCAGCTCTGGCCCTAAATTTGCAATATAAATAAAACCATAAATTTAAAATTATGAATTCCATACTCATTACTCCTCATGTGATTAACACGATAAATTCACTCCCCGATGAAGAACGTACTGCAATTGCCAATACACTTGCTGCGGAGCTTATATTAGGTGAAAAACCTGAGGACTCGCTTTCTCCAATGCAAGAAATGATTTATTCAATAATTCGCTTTTATGTGAAGCAAGATACGATTAAATATACAATGGCTCTGCGTCAAGTGGAATTATAAATAAGAAGCATGGCCTTTTTTGTTGTGACCATGCTTCGTTATATAGGTGAATTAGAAGTCTCTTAGAGCATTGAAACAGAGCGTTTGATAAATGCACTCAAGCTCTCGCCTTTAAGAAGGCCATTGCCTAAAAGAGCCAAATCAATTAGCTGTTTTACTAAATCTTGTTTTTCGGCATATTGAGAGATTATTTCATTTTGTTTTGCTCTCAATTGATTGACATCGTTTTCGAGCGATTTAACCTTTTCGGAATTTTCGTCATTCATTTTGTTATCTTTGTTCTCTTCGCGTAAAGCTGTAATTTGCGCATTTTTATCATCTATTTCAGCAATAATAGGAGAAACAATATTGGCAATTTCTTTGTCGGCATTGTCTCTTACTTGTGCAATGAGTTTGTGCTCGGTATTTACAATGAGATTATAGCTGTCGGGGAGTTCTCCATAGAAACTCATGCCAGGTTGAAGGGCTGCCATTTCTTTCATGCGACGCATATACTCACTTTGAGTAATGACAATTGGACTATCTTCGGGACTCATTGCTTCAAATGAAACAATGAATTCGCATTTATCTATAGCCGGAATCTGCGAGCGGAATTCTTGTGTTAGTATTTCGCGTTGAACTGCGGTGAGTAATACTTCTTTCTTTTCGTCTTTCTTGATGAGATTAGAAATAACATCGCTATCTACTCTCACAAATTGAGACTTTACGAGTTTGTTTTCAAGAAGACCAATGAAATGGTTGTCAAGTTGGCCATCCATGAGTAACACGTCGTAACCTTTTTGGGTTGCCGCATTGATGTAATTGTATTGAGCTTCGGTATCGGTTGAGTAGAGGTAGATAATATTTCCGTCTTTGTCAGTTTGGTTGCTTTCGATTAGTGTTTTGTATTCGTCAAGCGTAAAATGCTTCCCTTCGGTGTTTTTTAGCAAAACAAATTTCATTGCGGCATCACGGAATTTCTCATCGGTAAGCATTCCATATTCAATGAAAATCTTTATATCGTCCCATTTGGTTTCATATTCGGTGCGGTCGTTTTTGAAAATTTCTTCCAAGCGAGATGATACTTTCTTGGTGATATAAGTTGAAATCTTTTTTACCGATGCATCGCTTTGCAAATATGAACGAGAAACATTCAACGGAATATCGGGAGAATCAATAACACCCTGGAGTAACATTAAAAATTCAGGAACAACGCCCTCTACTGAATCAGTGACAAAAACTTGATTGCAATAGAGCTGAATGCGATTTTTTGTTACCTCAAAATTGTTTTTGATTTTTGGGAAAAATAAAACTCCGGTCAAAGTAAATGGGTAATCAACATTCAAGTGAATCCAAAACAAGGGGTCATCTTGTCCGGGATATAAATCGTGATAGAAGTTTAAGTAATCTTCTTTCGTTAACTCTGAAGGTTTCTTTGTCCATGCTGGTTCGGTGATGTTGATTACTTTGTCAACTTCGGTGTCAACATATTTGCCATCTTTCCATTCTTGTTCTTTGCCTGATATTACCGGAACAGGAAGGAATCGGCAATATTTTTTCAATAGAGAGTCAACTTTAGATTGCTCAAGAAAGTCTTTGTTTTCGTCGTCGATATATAAAACGATATCGGTTCCTCGTGATGTTTTATCACATTCTTCCATTGTGAACTCAGGTGATCCATCACATGACCATTTAACAGCTTTGGCCCCATCTTTATATGAGAGAGAATGTATCTCAACTTTTTTTGCAACCATGAATGCCGAATAGAATCCGAGACCAAAATGTCCGATGATGGCATTTGCGTTGTCTTTGTATTTAGTGAGGAATTCTTCTGCTCCGGAGAATGCAATTTGGTTGATGTATTTATCAATATCTTCAGCTGTCATTCCAATTCCGTGGTCGCTGACAGTGAGTGTGCCATTTTCTTTGTCAACATTGATTTTGACATTCATTTCACCCAACTCGCCCTTGAATTCGCCCACCGAAGAAAGGGTTTTTAGCTTTTGAGTTGCATCGATAGCATTTGATACAAGTTCGCGAAGGAAAATTTCGTGATCGCTATATAAGAATTTTTTGATGACGGGGAAAATGTTTTCGGTTGTAACCCCGATAGTACCTTTTTGCATAGTTATTATTTGTTAGATGTTATATTCGTAATTATTTTGTCTTCAGTTGCATCATAGTCCAGTACAATCACATTGTTATATGCATCGGAATTTAAGCTCAATAATTGTTCAGCTAATGTGTCCTCTACATATTGCTGAATGGCGCGTTTAAGAGGGCGAGCTCCATATTGAGGATCGCAGCCTTGTTGTGCAACGAAATTTTTTGCCTCATCGGTGATTTGTAGAGTGTACCCCAAGTCTGCCACACGTTGATAAATGCCTTTTAACTCAATGTTGATGATTTTAAAAATATCATCTTTCTCAAGAGTGTCAAAAATAACGATATCGTCAATGCGATTAAGAAATTCCGGCGAGAAAGTCTTGTTTAGCGCTTTTCGAAGTATGCTATGTGACTGAGTCTTGTCGAGTGTAGAGGTGTTGAATCCTATGCCTGCTCCAAAGTCTTTCAATTGGCGAGTGCCAATGTTTGACGTCATGATGATAATTGTGTTTTTAAAATCAACCTTGCGTCCTAAACTATCTGTCAAACGCCCTTCGTCCATAACTTGCAAAAGCAGGTTGAATACATCGGTATGGGCCTTCTCTATTTCGTCTAACAGAACGACTGAGTAGGGGTGGCGTCTAACTTTTTCGGTGAGCTGGCCGCCTTCTTCATATCCAACATATCCCGGAGGGGCTCCAACAAGACGTGACACGGTAAATTTTTCCATGAATTCACTCATGTCAACTCTGATTAGAGTCTCGGCAGAGTCAAACATGAATTCAGCCAATTTTTTTGCAAGATGAGTCTTTCCAACACCTGTGGGGCCGAGGAACATAAATGTTCCAATCGGCTTGTTTGGATCTTTCAAACCAACACGATTGCGTTGTATTGCTTTGACAATTTTGCTTATGGCTTCACCTTGCCCTATCACACTTTGCTTGAGGCTGTCACTCATTTTTAAAAGACGTTTTCCTTCAGCTTGAGCAATGCGTTGAACGGGAACGCCTGTCATCATTGCAACAACTTCTGCAATATTATCTTCGTCAACTGTTTCCTTTTGAGTCTTGAGTTGTTCCTCCCAATCTTTTTTTGCTACTTCCAAATCTTGTCGTAGTTTTCGCTCCTTATCTCGATAAGATGCTGCGCTCTCAAAGTTTTGAGCACTTGCCGCTTGTTGCTTGTTACGGCATGTGTTTTCGATATCTTCTTCAAGCGCGAGAATCTCTTTTGGAACATTAATATTGCTTATGCGAGCTCTTGAACCGGCTTCATCAAGAGCATCAATCGCTTTATCGGGGAAGTTTCGATCACTGATGTAACGTTCAGTAAGTTTCACGCAAGCTTCAATAGCTTCGGGAGTGTATGTCACGTTGTGGTGCTCTTCGTATTTTACCTTGATTTGTTGGAGTATTTGTAGAGTTTCGGCTTCGGAAGTGGGCTCTACCATCACTTTTTGGAAACGACGTTCTAAAGCACCATCTTTTTCAATGTTTTTGCGATATTCATCAATTGTGGTTGCCCCAATACATTGTATTACTCCGCGAGCCAGAGCCGGTTTTAGCATATTGGCAGCGTCCATTGAGCCGGCGGCATTGCCTGCTCCCACAATTGTGTGAAGTTCATCAATGAAAAGAATGATGTTGCTGTTGCGTGACAATTCGTCAATCACAGCTTTCAATCGCTCTTCAAATTGGCCACGATATTTTGTACCTGCAACAATAGACGCCATATCTAATGAAATGATGCGCTTATTTAATAATGTGCGAGATACTTTGCGCTCAATGATGCGAATGGCAAGTCCTTCAACAATTGCCGATTTGCCCACTCCGGGTTCTCCAATTAAAACGGGGTTGTTTTTTTTGCGACGACTTAAAATCTGGGCTAATCGTTCAATCTCAGTATCTCGACCGATAACCGGGTCAAGGCGACCTTCTTCAGCGGCACGAGTCATGTCATTGCCAAATTTGTCAAGCACCGGAGTCTCACTATTGCTGTTTGATTTATTGCCGGGTTTTTGACTTTTTGTCTCTTGGTTGGGTGAAAATGAGTCATTCTCTTCGGTTTCATTGTCATCAAGAAAACTATTCGTAATGTCAGAATCTAATCCGGAAGAATGACTTTGGCGGTCTAATTTATTGCTATTAAGAATACTATACAATGTCTCGTATGTTATACCATTAGATTTGAATTTATCCATAAATTGTTGATTCTTGACTTCGTTGTTGTGGAATAGAGCCAATAATAAATGTTCTGGCTCAACGGTGTTGCTTTGTAGCATGCGAGCTTCAAGAATGCTAAGCTTTATAATGCGATTTACAACATCGCTAACCTGTATGTCAGACGTTAAAGCACGTGGCTTTTCATATATTTCAATATCAAGTGATTGCTTTAATTCTTCTGACGTTTTATCGGTAGATACACGATCGATAAGCTCCGAAACATTGCTTTGTGGAGTGGAGAGTAGGGCAAGTAATAGGTGAGCGGGAACGACCACAGTATTGTTGTGTCTGATAGCCTCCTCTTGGCTATTGGCTAACACGTTTTTTAATATGTCGGAAAAGTTTGTATCCATCAAAATTATGTAAACATTAAAGTTTATAATATATCAATGCAATTATTGTGCCAAAAATGTGTTGAAGATACGTTAATAGTTATAATAAAAAAAGCAAAAGCAATAGGATAATCTTGTGTAGTTTGCCAAATTTTAATTATCTTTGTATGTTATTTTCCGAGTGAAAGATGCTTCATGATCTAATGTGGTATTAATCGCTTGTAAATGTTATTGTAATTATATTTTTTAACATAAAATCATGCTTGAAGAAGATCGTATATTAAAGATCAATATTGAAAGTGAAATGAAGTCGGCCTATATCGACTATTCTATGTCGGTCATAGTGTCGCGTGCGCTTCCTGATGTACGAGATGGTTTGAAACCGGTGCATCGTAGAGTGTTGTTTGGAATGAATGAAATGGGAAATACTTCCGACAAACCCCACAAGAAATCGGCCAATTGTGTCGGTGAGGTTATGGGTAAGTATCACCCACATGGTGACTCTTCAATTTATGGAACAGTAGTGCGTCTTGCACAACCATGGGCCTTAAGATACACTCTTGTAGATGGTCACGGAAACTTTGGTTCAATCGATGGTGATGGCGCAGCAGCAATGCGTTATACCGAGGTGAGACTTGAGAAAATCGGAGAAGAAATGTTGAGGGATATTGATTCCGATACTGTAGATTTTCAACCAAACTATGACAACTCTCGCCATGAGCCGGTAGTGTTACCAACTCGTATCCCTAATTTGTTGGTAAATGGAGCATCAGGTATTGCCGTTGGTATGGCTACAAACATGGCCCCACACAACCTCACTGAATCGATTAATGCAACTATTGCGTTGATTGATAATCCACAATTGACCATTCCCGAATTGATGCAATATATTACTGCACCTGATTTCCCAACCGGAGGAACAATTTATGGTTATAATGGTGTAAAAGAGGCTTTTGAAACAGGTCGCGGTCGTATTGTGATTAGAGCCAAAGCTGAAATTGAAACCAATGCCAATCACGAAGAAATCATTGTAAAAGAAATCCCTTACAATGTTAATAGAGCAGAACTCATTGAGTATATAGCTAATTTGGTTAATGAAAAGAAAATTGACGGAATTGCTGATATTAATGACGAGAGTGACTATAAAGGAATGCGTATTGTTATAAAGTTAAAGAGCGATGCCAATGCAAATGTCGTTCTTAATAAACTTTATAAGATGACCCAGATGCAGGCTTCGTTCAGCGTGAATAATGTGGCTCTTGTAAATGGTCGTCCAAAATTGCTCAATCTCAAAGACCTCATTCAGGCGTTTATTGATCATCGTCATGAAGTTGTTATTCGTCGCACAAAATTTGAGTTGCGCAAAGCTCAAGAGAAAGCTCATATTTTAGAAGGATTGATTATTGCTTCTCAAAATATTGATGAAGTAATCAGCATTATTCGTAGTTCTTCTTCAACAGAGGAAGCAAAAGAGCGATTGATGGCACGATTTGGTTTGACCGATGCGCAAACAACTGCTATAGTTGAAATGAGATTGAAGCAGTTAACCGGATTGGAACAAGATAAATTGCGTCAGTCATATGATGATATTCAAAAATTGATTGCTCGATTAAATGAAATCCTCACAAACGACGAAGTATGCCGTAATCTCATCAAAGATGAATTGATAGAAATCAGAGAAAAATATGGTGATGAACGTCGCACTGATATTGATTATAAAGCCGGAGACTTTAATGCTGAAGATTTCTATGCCGATGATGAAATGATTATTACAATTTCTCATTTGGGATATATCAAGCGTACGCCTCTAACAGAATTCCGCGCACAAAATCGAGGCGGAGTAGGCGCAAAAGGCAGTGATACGCGTGATGAAGATTTCATTGAGCATATCTATCCTGCATCAATGCACAATTACATGCTATTCTTTACCAAGAAGGGTAGATGTTATTGGTTAAAGGTATATGACTTGCCTGAAGGTGCTAAGAATACCAAAGGTCGTGCAATTCAAAATCTGCTCAACATTGAGTCTGACGATGCAGTAAATGCATTTATCAGAGTAAAAGGTCTTGAAGATAAAGAATTTGTAAATTCTCACAATTTGGTATTTGCGACCAAGAAAGGTATAATCAAAAAGACTAAACTTGAAGCATATTCACGTCCTCGTGTAAACGGTGTTAATGCCATCATTATCAGAGATGACGATCAACTTATCCAGGTTGAGCTCACCGATGGAAATTCAGAGATACTCCTCGCCAACAGAAATGGTCGTGCAATTCGTTTCCATGAAAGCAAAGTGCGTGAAATGGGACGTGTATCGACGGGTGTGCGTGGTATGTCTTTAGATGATGACAATGATGAAGTAGTGGGTATGATTTGTATGAACCAAAGTTCAGAAAATAATGTGATGGTTATCTCTGAAAATGGTTACGGCAAGCGTTCATTGCTCGATGATTATCGCATTACTAATCGTGGCGGTAAAGGTGTTAAAACAATTAATGTAACAGATAAGACCGGCGCTCTTGTTGCAATGAAGAGTGTGACCGACGATAATGATTTGGTAATTATTAACAAATCGGGTATCACGTTACGCTTGAAAGTTGCCGATGTGAGAGTTATGGGTCGAGCTACTCAAGGAGTCAGACTCATCAATTTGGAAAAACGCAGTGATACGATAGCTTCTGTTTGTTGCGTTGATACCGACACAGATGAAGATGTTGAAACAATTCAGGTAGAAGGTCAAGAAATAGAGCTCTACGAAGATCAAGTTGACGCAACAACTGAAACTGTCAATGACGAGGATAATCAAAATAATGAATAATAATTAATTTTTATATTTCTAACTCTAACACCAAATGTTATGAAAAAACTTAGTTTTTTAGGTTTGTGCTTACTTACCGCATTTGCAGCAAGTGCTCAAAATAATCTTGTAAAAGAGGTTGAGCGCACAATAAAAAGCGGTGGCGTGAACTATGCAGACGCTCGTGCTCAAATTGCACCGGCTCTAACAAATGAAGAATCAAAGAATAATGCGTTTACATGGTATGTAGCCGGTAAACTTGAGTTTGCGTGCTATGATGACCTCTATGGCAAAAAAGCTATTGGTCAACCAGTAGATGGCAAGGAAATTGGAAATGCTCTCATTAACGGATACAAAATGTATATGCAAGCACTTCCTCTTGATACTGTCGTAAACGAGAAAGGTAAAGTTAAAACTAAGCATTCAAAGGATATCGTTAAAACTATCGCAGGCCATTATGGCGATTTTGACAATGCAGCACGTTTCTTATGGGAGGCTCAAGACTTTAAAGGCGCATATACTGCATGGGACATTTATTTGACATTACCACAGCACAAAGCTTTTGCCAAAGAACTTGCTCTTTCTCCTGATTCAATCATGGGAGAACTTGCCTATAACCAAGCATTAGCTGCATGGCAAGCCGATTGTTTGGATAGCGCATTAATTGCGTTTGATAGAGCTCGTGCATTTGGATATAACAAAAAGCAATTGTATGATTATGCTATAAGTGTTGCTGTCCAAAAAGGAAAGAATGATGTTGTTTATGATTATGCAGCTGAAGGTCATAAACTTTATGGCAAAGAAGATTCTAAGTTTATCAGCCTTGTAATCAATGGCTACATTGAATCTAAAGACTATGCCAAGGCTCAAGCAACAATTGAAGAAGCTCTTGCATTGGATCCTACAAATGGCGAATTGTATGATGTAATGGGCATTATCTATGACAGCCAAAAGAATGATGAAAAAGCAGTTGAATGTTATAAAAAAGCAATTGAATTGAATCCTACTTTTGCTCGTGCTCAATATAATCTTGGTCGTAAAATTTGTGAAAAAGCCTATGCCGTTTCAGATGGCGCAAAAGATGCTACTCAAGCCGAATATTTGAAATTGCGTGAAGAGCAAATCGATCCATTGTTCCGTGAAGCTGCTTCACATCTTGAAGAAGCATATAAACTTGATGAAAATCAACGAGATGCATTACGCTACTTGCGCAACATTTATTACAACCTCAATGATGAAGAAAATCTAAAACGCATTGAATTGTTACAATTATAATTGATGTAAAAGATACTAATTCGGGGAACATTTCTTATTGAAATGCTCCCCGAATTTTATTTTTAATAAAATAGTGTTATCTTTGTAATACTAATATATGTTTTATATGAAAGATACTAATGCACAATTTGATGCCGCTTTAAAAATGTGCCGTGAACTGTACGTGAAAAAATTACACGATTATGGTGCTGCGTGGCGCATTATGAGATCGATGTCGGTAACAGATCAAATATTTATTAAGGCAAATCGTATAAGATCGCTTGAAATTAAAGGCGAATCAATGGTGGGAGAAGGGATACTTCCTGAATTCATAGGTATAGTCAATTATGGCATCATAGGATTGATTCAACTTGAATTGGGACATAGTGAAACTGATGACCTTTCTACTGATAAAGCTATTGCGTTGTATGACAAATACATGGTGGCCACTCGTGATTTAATGGTGGCGAAAAATCACGATTATGATGAAGCTTGGAGAGGTATGAGGGTCAATTCATACACCGACCTGATTCTAATGAAGTTATTAAGAACAAAGCAAATCGAAGACTTGAATGGCGAAACTCTTGTCTCAGAAGGAATAGATGCTAATTATATGGATATGATAAACTATTCGGTTTTCGCTATAATTAAATTATCGGGACTTGATGCTTAAGATTTTTAACCCCAAATTGCCATATTTGAAGTATGTTGTATGGACTTTGCGCATTGCAATTGGTGCAACATTTATTCTTTCCGGTATCGCAAAGGTTATAGACCTATGGGGCTTTGTTTATAAAATAGAGCAATACCTCAATGTTTGGGGTGTACCCCCATTGCGAACAATAGTATTCATGACGGCATTGGCAATCTCTGCTGTCGAGTTTATTGTTGGGGTAATGTTGGCAACGGGAAGTTATAAACGATTAAGCGTCTATATTGCATCACTTTTGATGCTTGTGATGTTACCTTTAAGTGTATATATCGTTATAGCTGACCCTGTTGAAGATTGTGGTTGCTTTGGCGACTTATTTGTTGTGTCAAATACTGCAACTCTCATAAAGAATATCGTTATAGTTGGAGCTATTTCAGTCCTAATACTTTACAATGCTAAGGTAAAGGGTTTATTCCACCGATATACTCAGTGGATGCAAGCAGTAATATGTGTCTCATATGTACTTTTGGTTGGGCTTATAGGATATAATGTTCAGCCATTGGTGGATTTTAGAGAATTCAAAAATGGTACTTCAATATTTTCAGAAGATACCAAGAGCATTGAAACATCATTTGTTTATGAGAAAGATGGGCAAAAGGAAACGTTCAATTATAATAATTTGCCCGATAGTACCTGGACATTTGTTGAACGTATAGATGGCAATGATGTGGCATCTGATAATGACTCAGGTTTGGTAATTACAATTGATGGAGAAGATGTAACGCAAGATGTCATTTCAGACTATGGTGAACAACTATTATTGCTTATTCCGGAGGTTGATCGTGCCGACATTTCTTATACTTATACAATAAACGAAATAAATCGTTACATTGAAGAACGAGGTGGTTCTATGGTTGGTTTAATTGCCACAAATGAACATGGCCTTGAATATTGGAGGGATATTTCTTTGGCCGAGTATGACTTATACTCAATGGAGGATACCGAGGTAAAGGCAATTGCTCGAGGACACATCTCCTTGGTGTATCTCATTGACGGGGTTATTCAATGGAAAAGAACATTGTCATCAATTAATGACACATTGTTTTCCAACGTGAATGTTGTTGATGCATTGAGTCTGCTTTATTTCAATGGAACACGTTTATTTTGGATTATAACGGCAATTCATGCCGGTCTGATGTTGATATTGCTTATTTTTGATAAGTTTAGTGTGCGACTTCGTAGAAAAATATGTCGTAAAAATAAAAAAAAGAATGTAACTTTGCAATCAGAAAAAACGAACTAATATTTCACAATTAATTTATAAAAAAATGAGAAAGAAAATTGTTGCAGGAAACTGGAAAATGAACACTAATTTGCAAGAAGGTGTAGCTCTTGCTAAAGATGTAAATGAAGCTTTAAAAGGTATTGCTCCTAAATGTGATGTAGTTGTTTGCGTTCCGTTTACTCATCTCGCTTCGGTTAATGCTGTTATTGACTCTACTAAACTCGGCCTTGGTGCTGAAAACTGTGCTGACCAAAAATCTGGCGCTTATACCGGTGAAGTTTCAGCTTCAATGGTTGCGTCAACAGGTGCAACTTATGTTATTTTGGGCCACTCTGAACGTCGTCAATACTACGGCGAAACATCTGCAATTTTGAAAGAAAAATTGGGCCTTGCTCTTGAAAATAATCTCACTCCAATATTCTGTATTGGTGAAGTTCTTGAAGAACGTGACAACAATACACACTTTGATGTTGTTAAAGCTCAAATCGAAGAAGCTCTCTTTGAATTGTCAGCTGAAGATTTCGGAAAGATTATTCTTGCTTATGAACCAGTTTGGGCTATCGGTACAGGCAAAACTGCAACTGATGATCAAGCAGAAGAAATGCATGCTTTCATTCGTAGCGTGATTGCTGCTAAGTATGGTGATGCTGTTGCTGAAGAAACTTCTATCCTTTATGGCGGTAGCTGTAAACCATCAAATGCTGCTCAACTTTTTGCTAAACCTAATGTTGATGGTGGTCTCATTGGTGGTGCTTCACTCAAAGCCGCTGACTTCATGGGTATTGTTACAGCATTCTAATTTAGTTTACCCTTAAATTTAGGGCTACAAGAATGACGCGTTTTTGTAGCCCTTAATATTTATAAATTATGAGAATATTTAAAACGACAGCTATATTCATGACGCTTGCGATTTTCGCAACATTTGTTCATGCATCAACTTTAGGAGATGATGAGGTGTCAATTGTTGAACATCTTAATCGCAAAGGTAATATAAAAGTAGAGAATCCGTCATCTCTAAATGACCGATTGAACAAATCTATATCTGAAAATAACGATACGATTGATGCCGAACCGGTAAATCGCATTGTTTCAGGCTATCGTGTGCAGGTATTCTCCGATAATAATTCTCGCCGAGCAAAGGCCGAAGCTCGTTCTATGGCAGGGAACATTTCTGAAAAATTTCCTCAGTATCGTACGTATGTAATTTATAATTCTCCGTTTTGGCGATTGAGAGTAGGCGATTTTGAGACTGTAGAAGAAGCTAATGATGCGGCAACCGAAATTAAAGTTGCGTTTCCGTCCTATCGCAAGGAAGTAAGAGTGGTTAGAGATCGAGTAAATCTCAAACATAATTGATGTTTACTAATTTCATTGTCTTTAATATATAATGGATATTCAATATAACGAGGAGGTCGTTTCACAAATAGCCGAACACTTCGAATCAATACTGCAACTGTTGGGTGAAGATCCTCAAAGGGAAGGTTTACAGAAAACCCCGATGAGAGCAGCAAAGGCATTGTACTATGCAACGAATGGTTATAGAATGAATCCGGCAGAGGTGATGAAGCAGGCAATATTTGAATATGCAGGTTCTCGCTTAGTTGTTGTCAAAGATATTGAAATCTATTCTTTCTGTGAGCATCATATACTCCCATTCTTTGGAAAGGTATCCATTGGTTATATCCCCAATGGAAATATGATAGGTCTTAGCAAATTGGCGCGTGTTGTAGATGTGTTTGCTCGTCGCTTGCAAGTACAAGAGCGACTTACGGCTGAAATATGTAAAGAGGTGTTTGACACTTTGTCGGCTAAGGGGGTAATAGTCGTTTGTTCGGCTCAGCATTTGTGCATGAAAATGCGAGGCGTTGAAAAACAAGATTCGTCAACTACAACTATCGATTACCTTGGTGCTTTTGCCGAGGATCCAGACTTGCGCAATCAATTTTTTGAGTCTTTGAAACATTGAGTATAAAACTCAACGTTAGACCTGTTTCACATCTTCAATCCTAACAAGTTTACTCACTATCGCATATATTGTGAGCCCGGCAGCGGAGTGTATTTGTAACTTTGATGCAATGTTTCGTCGATGGGTCATAACCGTATTTACCGATACATTCATCTTGAGTGCCATCTCTTTGTTGGATAATCCTTTTACAATTCCAATAACGACGTCTTTTTCTCGGGGAGTGAGTTCTTTTGTTCCGTTTTCATCGGTAATAAGGCATTGCTTGATTGTGTTGCTAATGGACTCGGTGTTATCATATATTGATATTATGGCATCATAATTCTTGGCAATGGCTTGAGGAAGCAGACCGGTGCTCATTGTGATAATGCGCGTTTCGGGAGCAATGTTTCGGATTGATGTTATACTGTCGCCATTAAGCAATAAACTGTCAGCAATAATGAGTGATGGCTTCTTAGCCGGTATGCCATTTTGAATGTCGTTTTCTGTCCAATATAGAATATTGACATGAATGTCAGGTATTGATTTGAGTATAGCACTAATTCCGTTTTTGATTATGTCCGATGGAGTTAGCAGAGCTATTGTGACGTGTTTCATTTTGCCGTCCCTTTTTTACATTCCATGTCAGCAACCATGGGAGTTAATAATTCATCTTCAATAATTGTGTGACTTTTAATATCAAGTTCGCAATTGAACAAATCGACCAGTACGTCATACATTTTATTTGGCATTGACGTAGTGTAATAGCGTAGAATCACATTTTTTAAATCAGAGAGTTTTTCTCCGAGTTCGTCATGGTGCTTTTTAAACTCTTCAATGCTATAATTTGATTTTTCTCCTGTTGATAGATTACGTATATAAGGAAAAACAACTCGTTCTTCATATTCAAAGTGTTCATGTGCTTGAGAAACATATTCGTCAAAGAAACGAGTAATCATAGGGTTGACGTCGGAGTAACTATCGTCTAACGCATTAAGGAGGTTTTGGCGTATATGAGGGAATTTGTATAATAAGAAATAGTCGTGTGAGTTATGCAAAAAATCAACGAGGTCGGTGGCCGAAATATGCCTCAGATCGCTCTTATCTAAATTCCCTGATAAAATATAGTTGATGACAAGCAAAAATACATTGATATTTATACCAGCATTGTTGCATACGTCTTCTATTGTTTTATTGCCAAATCCCAATGGAATAGAAAATCGACTTAACACGGGGAGAATGTTATAATCCTCGTTTATTAAGTCGATTACATTATCTTTTGCCGTAAAAATTCGAGATATTTTCATCTGGGGAAACTACAATTCGTTATTTGCAAAGATAGCGAATTGTCATTAAACGACCAAATGTGGCAATATTTGTAGAATCAATCCTCGTCGTCTTCGTCAAAGTCAAATTCGAAGTCCCAACCACAATCGTAGGCTTGTTCGGTAAAACGAGCCAATTCGCGCCCTTCTCGCTTAGTGGGGCGGCCGAGACCTTTGCGTCGGTCCACAAATCCACTGATTTTTACCACTTCAAGTAGGTCATATTGCGATTGGGGTGTGATGTTCTCCAAATATTCGGGGACGAGTTTTGCTCCTAATCGGTTTTCAGTTAGAGCTTTTACTTTAAATGAATAGGTCACCGGTGGTTTCCTTACATTTATAACATCTCCGATTTTTATTGTGCGAGATGGTTTGGCAATAACACCGTCACCCTCGCCAATGGTTATGCGTCCTTTTTTACACGCTTCTGTTGCTATTGTGCGGGTCTTGAATATGCGCATTGCCCACAACCATTTGTCAATTCGTTCTTCATTTGCCATAGCCGAACATATTTCTACTTATTGTTGAAACTATTCATTGCATTTTGAATACCGGCCAAGCAGAATGTTTTAATTGCATCAATAGCAATGTCAAGTCTTGCTTGAAGTTTTTCGCATTCGTCGGCACTAAATCGTCCCAGTACATAGTCAACTTGACAACCTCGAGGGAATTCGTTGCCGATGCCAAATCTTAATCTTGCATAAGCAGTGGTGTTGAGCATTTGTGCAATGTTTTTCAATCCATTGTGTCCGGCATCACTTCCTTGTCCTTTGATGCGAATAGCACCAAATGGCAACGCCAAGTCGTCAACGAGGACCAAAATGTGGCTCAAATCAATTCCTTCTTTCTCTTTCCAATAGCGCACAGCATTGCCACTAAGATTCATGTAGGTTGATGGTTTCAATAGTACCAATTGTTTGTTTTTTACACGCATCTTAGCCACATCGCCATATCGCTCAGTGGTAAAAGAAATATTGGACGCTTCAGCTAAAGCGTCCAATATTTTAAATCCTATGTTGTGGCGGGTATCTCGATATTCATCACCGATATTACCAAGCCCCACAATGAGATATTTCATCTATTAAATATCAATGGATTATTTACCTGCGGCTGCAGCTGCTTGAGCACCACGAGCGGCACGAGTCAACTGAACAGCACATACAACTGCGTTCTTAGCATTCATCAATTCAAGACCTTCGAAGTGGAGTTCGCCGATTTGAAGAGTTTTACCAAGACCCAAGTTGTCAACGTTGATAACAACGCGTTCAGGAATGTTAGTGTAGATTGCTTTAACTTTGATTTTCTTCATTGAAAGTGACAACTTACCACCGGCTTTAACACCTTCAGCGTGTCCTTCAAGTTTAACAGGAACTTCGATAGTAACAGGTTTTTTGTCGTTTACTTCAAGGAAGTCCATGTGAAGAATAGTATCTTTTACTGGGTGGAATTGAATATCCTTGAGAACAGCCATTTTCTTTTCACCATTTACAGTGAGTTCAATAGCGTAGATGTCAGGAGTATAAACAAGTTTACGAACTGCTTCGTTGCTTACAACCAAGTCAGTAGTAATAACACCCTTACCATTTGCAATTTCGATTACTTTTTCGCCGGCTTTCAATGTGCCGCTGTAGGGAAGATTTACCAATTCGCCACCATTGAGAACTGCGGGAATTTTGTTTTCGCTACGAAGTGCTTTTGTTGCTTTCTTGCCGAGGTCAGTACGAGCTTCAGCGCTTAATTGAAATACTTTCATTGTTGTTTTAAATTGTTGTGTTACTAAAAATTAAGTGAATTAAATTGTGCTCCTTAATTTCCCATCACACGGGATGCCAAAAAGCGAGTGCAAAGTTACTATTTTTTTGTTAAATAGCCAAATACTTAAATTGTTTAATGTCAAAAAATGACTGATTCATTCATTTTTTTTGTCTATGTAGGGTTATTGTAGCAGAAAGCCCCGATGTTCGAGCATCGGGGCTTGATTATTAATAATGCCGAAAACGATTATCGTCCGCTATTTTTAATTTTTTCGCGGAGATAGCTATTAAATTCGTCGTTGGCAATGAGCTCTTCCATTGTAAGATGCATGCGGTATCTCCAATAGTGGCGAGGATTAGCAGGCACGTTGATCTGTTCTTCAAGAGGATTTTCGCGACGGATATTACCATTAATTGAGAGAATATCTTGAAGTGGAAGTATTGAAAGCATTGCCGGAGAGTTTAGATGTAGCGTGATGATTTTATCGCATATCCATGGCTCTGCGTAGTAGGGCGCTGCACCACCTTCGTGTAGAATGTTGTTGAAGAAGTGTTGTGTCTTTTCTCTATCTTCTTCCCACCATTGACGTATGCCCCCCATGTCGTGGGTTGAGGTTGTACATACCGAGAGGTAGGGGTAGGTATAGGTGTCGCCAAATTCTGCTTTTGGATCTTTGGGCATGCGTTGAATTTCAAGTGAGCTGATTTTGAGCGCGTCCATAACGGCAGGAACGCAATCGGGAATCATTCCAAGGTCTTCGGCGCATACAAGCATATCGGTCGCTTCAATGAGAGGTGGAAGTTTCCACATGGCTTTACCATACCAGAAGTCGTTGTGGCGATGATAGTAGAAGTCGTTGTATAGGCGGTCAAAACACCATTTTTCATAATCATTAAGAGAACGATAGATGTAGGTGAATTGGGCCGAGATGCGTGGGTGGTACTTGCCTTTTTCGTAGGGGTCTTCTACAAACAATACATCGTCAATAAGACCGAGTAGGGCATTGCTCAATCGTTTATTTTTTTCGTTTTGTTCAAGTGAAGCAAAGTACTCAACTACTTTTCGTTGAGTTGAAAACTCTTCTTTGAGTTTGTAGCGACCATATCCTACATCGTTGAGGAATGTTGCGCGAGCTTCGTCGGTGTATTCACCAAAGAAGTCGCCAAGGAAATAGTCCATGATGTAGGGAGTTGTTTGTAGGTCTATGTCAATCCAGAAGTCATAGCTGTATTTCAATTCATCGGGAGTGTATGGGAGCGCCGGATTGAACACGCCGAGAAGTCCGTGAACTGCGTCCATAGGTATTTGCCAAATGCGGAAAAATCCAAGTACATGGTCAATGCGATAGGCATCAAAGTATTCCGACATTTTGCGGAAACGAGCTTTCCACCATGCAAATCCGTCTTTGTTCATTTCCTCCCAATTGTAGGTGGGGAATCCCCAGTTTTGTCCGAGTACCGAGAAGTCATCTGGTGGAGCTCCAGCTTGGCAATCCATATTAAACAAGCGTGGAGTAATCCATGCGTCAACACTTGTACGAGAAATGCCGATGGGAATATCGCCTTTAATGGCCACGTTCTTGCTATGGGCATAGTCGCGCACATGGCGCATTTGTTTGTCAAGATGATATTGTATGTAGTAAACGTAGTTTATCGCATCTTGATTGTCGGCGACAAATTTTGCGATGCGATTTTCATCATAAGACGCAAATTCTCCCCATTTGTCAAATTCGGGTGTGCCGTTTATGTCTCGTAACACGCAGAATGCCGCATAAGGGGTGAGCCATGATGCATTTGTCGCTACGAAGTCAATAAATTCTTGTGATTGAATTGTAGCAGCACCTTCTTGGGCAAAGAGTTCGTGGGTAAATGCAATTTTGCCTTGGTTGACACGTTCGTAGTCAATCTCAGCAAGGCTGTTAAGCTCGCGTGCGAGGTTGTCATAGTGGGCTTGTCGATCGGGGTCGTTTAATGTTCCCATTGCTGAAAGTCGGAGGAACATTGGGTGGAGCGCAAAAGTTGAGTTTGCGTTATAGGGGTATGAATCGGTCCACGTGTGCGTCATTGTTGTGTCATTGATTGGTAGAATTTGCAGGAATTTTTGTCCTGTCATTTCAGCCCAATCCACGACTAATTTCAAATCATAGAAATCACCAACGCCAAAATCCTCTTCAGATCTAACCGAGAAAACGGGAATAGCAACACCTGCACCTCGCCATGGTGCAAGGGGATTGTTAAATCTTAACCCTGAAATAGCTACGACTTCGTTTTTTTGAGCCGGTGAGTAGTTGAAATATCTATTATTGCCAGCTTCCCATGCAATGACTTCGAGGGAGTCTTTTTTGAGTATAAGGAATTTATATTCAAAAGGTGTTTTAAGCCCTTTCATTTCTAAGTTTACTTCCCATTGGGGGTAGTTGGCATCATTGAGGACAATGGCTTTGTCTGTATCCCAGTTGCCTAATTGCTCACAACCTCCGCAGATAGCGAGAACTTCATCGCCTTTAATCATTGGAGCGTATATGCGCATATTTATTATGCCGTTCTTTACGGTTAAGGGGCTTTCTTGTTTGTCTCGATGGCAAATGCAATCGGTAAAGGCCGATGAGTAGTATTGTCGGTCGATAGGTTGGTCTTGCCATTGGTCAAAGTTCTCATAGGTTTTAGCGCTACGTCCACGACGAAAACGATGGGGAGTTCCCCATTCACGTCTGATAGAGCCGTTGTCGTGTTTGATAATGTAGCTGTAGTTAAAGTCGGGAGTTGTGTCGGGAACTTCAATTTCGGCAGTCCAGTCATCAAATCCATTAAGCTCAAGTTTGAGCGCATTTTCCTCATTACCATTACCGAGGGCTTCAATGTCTCCAACAAGGTAAACCATTTCACCCCAATTGGTATGATAATTGATTTTGAATGTAATTTTCATGTGCTTATTTAGTTTTTACAAGATTATCTTTAGAAATCGGTCATAAAATTACTCATTATTTAAATATAAAAGGCCAAATCTTGAAAAAAAATTCAAGTTTGGCCTTTTTGTGTCATAAAACAATGTTATTTAACTGCTTTATCCGCATTTTGATGTGCCGCATGCGGTGCAAATCAAGCAACCTTCTTGGTAGATGAGTGTTTCTTGTCCGCAATTGGGGCATGTTTGTCCGTTGAGTTTTGTGCCATTTGGCATGTATTTTTTCAAGGCGCGTTCAACACCCATTTTCCATGTGTTGATTGATTGACTGTCAAGTTCAAGACTGCCAATGAGTTTTAATACTTGGTCGATTGGCATGCCATATCTGAGAACGCCTGAGATGAGTTTGGCGTAGTTCCAATATTCGGGGTTGAATTTGTCTGACAAACCTTCAATGGTTGTTTTGTAACCGCGTTTATTGATGAATTGGAAGTCGTAGCGTTTGTTTCCATTCTCATCGATGGCTTTAATGATTTTTCCGCGTGTTACTGATTTTGGACAGAAAATACCATCTTCGTCATCGGCAAGACCCGTAAAGATCTCATAAGGCGCGCCGTCGATAAGTCCTACAAATGCAATCCATTTTTCTTTGTTGTTTTGGAAGCGTACCACATCAGCATCAAGCTCAATGGGGCGTTTGGCAACGTGAGGCTTGATTTGCTCGGGTTCTGCAGCTTTTTTGTCAATGGCAACAAGCACACCGGCACGAGAACCATCACGATATACTGTACAACCTTTACAGCCCGATTTCCATGCTTCAACATAGAGTTGATTAACCAAATCTTCGCTTACGTCGGCAGGAAGGTTGATTGTTACAGAGATAGAATGGTCAACCCATTTTTGTACTCGTCCTTGCATTTTTACCTTTTCAAGCCAATCAACGTCGTTTGATGTTGCTTTGTTGTAGGGTGATTGTGCTACAAGTGCATCAATTTCTTCTTGAGAATAAGTGTCTTTTTTGTCTATGTTGTTGGTTTGCATCCATGTGAGGAATTTTGGGTGATATACAATATATTCCTCAAATGCATCACCCGACTCGTCAATGAAATCAACTCTGACATCGGTGTCGTTAGGATTAACTTTGCGACGACGTTTATAAACCGGAAGGAATACAGGTTCAATGCCAGATGTGGTTTGAGTCATGAGACTTGTTGTCCCGGTTGGGGCAATGGTTAGACATGCAATGTTGCGACGACCATATTTTACCATGTTTTCATAAAGCTCGGGAGATGCTTCGCGCAGACGATTTATGAATGGATTGTTCTTTTCTCTTTCGGCATCAAAAATTTCAAATGCACCACGCTCTTGAGCTAATTGTACCGATGAAGAGTATGCCGCAATGGCAAGAGTTTTGTGTACTTTTTCAGAAAAATCGGTAGCTTCAACAGTGCCGTATCTATATCCAAGCGCAGCAAGCATGTCGCCTTCGGCAGTTGTTCCTACACCGGTGCGACGGCCTTTGAGAGTCTTGGTTTTAATCTTATTCCATAGATTACGCTCAGTGTTTTTTACTTCGCTTGTTTCAGGGTCTGATTCGATTTTTTCTAGGATTTTGTCAATCTTCTCCATCTCAAGATCAATAATGTCGTCCATGATGCGTTGAGCTTTGGCTACATGTGTCTTGAATAGTTCGAAGTCAAATTCAGCTTGTGGTGTGAATGGATTCTTTACATATGAATATAGATTAATAGCAAGTAATCGACAACTATCATAAGGACATAATGGAATTTCTCCACATGGATTAGTTGAAATTGTGCGGAATCCTATATCGGCATAGCAATCGGGCACCGATTCGCGAGCAATTGTGTCCCAAAACAAAACACCGGGTTCGGCTGATTTCCATGCGTTATGGATAATTTTTGCCCAAATTTCCGATGCATTTACTTCTTTCTTTATTATGGGCTCTGTTGAGTCAACCGGATATTGCTGAATATATGGTTGATTGTCGATCGCTGCTTGCATGAATGCGTCATCGATTCTCACAGATACATTTGCTCCGGTAACTTTTCCTTCCGTCATTTTTGCATCAATGAATGCTTCTGAATCGGGGTGTTTGATGCTTACTGAGAGCATGAGTGCACCACGACGTCCATCTTGAGCAACTTCGCGTGTGGAATTAGAATATCGTTCCATGAATGGAACAAGACCAGTTGATGTTAATGCGGAGTTCTTGACCGGAGTCCCTTTGGGACGAATATGAGATAAATCATGACCAACTCCACCACGTCGTTTCATAAGTTGGACTTGTTCCTCGTCTATTTTTATGACTCCGCCGTAAGAGTCGGGGTGTCCGTCAAGACCAATTACGAAACAATTGGAAAGGGAGCCAACTTGATGCTCGTTCCCAATTCCTGACATTGGACTACCCTGAGGTACGATGTATTTAAAATGTCTGAGCAAATCAAATACTTCATCTTCGGGCATGGGTGAAGTATAGTTTTTCTCAATGCGTGCAATTTCTGAGGCAATGCGGTGATGCATGTCATCAGGCGTTTGCTCAAAAATGTTGCCAAATGAGTCTTTAAGGGCATATTTGCTTACCCATACTCGAGCGGCGAGTTCATCGCCATTGAAATAATTTAATGAAGCATTAAAAGCCTCATCGTAGGAGTAGATATTCTTTTCCACGATATTTATTTAGTTAGTGATTTTTGATGATTAAAGAGAAAAGTTGTTAGCCTAAAATTTTCACGTTGCAAATTTTGCTAAAATATTTGATGTGACAAAATTTTTTAGTAATTAATTTTGCTTTTGTAGATAAGTTTTCCAAAACATTTTGCTAAAACGTGCATTATAAGGCATTTAGCATTTTTGATATATGGCTGAAGTTTTCCAAAATGAAAAATGTTGAAAACTTCTTGATTGTTGACTTGTGTTGTTTCGCGAATTTATATTAATTTTGAAAAATAATTGATTGTTTATGATAGATGACTATTTTTTTAATCGTCGTACTATAAGACGATACAGCCAGAAGCAAGTCGATGATGAATTGCTTCGCGAAATGATTGAGGGTGCAAGTCATGCGCCTACTACCGGCAATATGCAATTATATAGTGTAGTCGTGACGCGCTCAGATGAGGCTAAAGCTTTGTTGGCTCCTGCTCATTTTAATCAACCTGTGGTGAAAAATTGTAGTGTCGTGCTAACGTTCTGTGCCGATTTTAATCGCTTTGAACATTGGTGTGAAATAAGTAATGCTGTTCCCGGGTATAAGAATTTTCAATCGTTTATGACAGCGGTGCTTGACACTGTAATTTTTGCTCAACAATTTTGTACTATCGCAGAGATGAAAGGGTTGGGGTGTTGCTATTTGGGTACTACTACTTATAATGCTCCTGAAATTGCAGAAGTATTGCAACTGCCTGATAGGGTTGTTCCTGTTGTTACATTGACGGTTGGTTATCCCGAGGGTGAGTCTGTAGTCAGTGATCGCATTCCCGTTGAAGGTATTATTCATTGTGAACGATATGATGATTATTCCGATGAATTTGTCGCAAAATTATATGCTGAAAAAGAGGCTCGGGACGACAGCAAACGTTTTGTGGCTGAAAATAAAAAACAAACGTTAGCCCAAGTGTTTACCGATGTGAGATATACACGAGAGGCGAACGATTGCTTTTCTAAGATTTATCGAGATTTTATAGAGGAAAAAGGCTTTGAATTCCCTAAATGATAAATTAGGAGAGTAGGGCTTTTTCTATAGCTGCTACATCATCTTGTAGTTGCTTTTCAATTGGAAGTCTTTCTTCAATGTTCTTGCAAGCATATAGTACTGTTGCATGAGTACGAGAAAGACGGGTGCCAATTGTGGTCAATAGCATTTTCCCGTGCTTTTTAGCCATATACATAACCATTTGGCGAGCATCGGAAATTTCACGTTTTCGAGATTTGGTGAACAATTGGTCTGGCTCTATTTTATAATAAGCGCAAACTTCTTGAGTAATCATCTCAAAGTTGATTTGTTTGCGAGAGATTTTTACTGCATTTGAAAGAACGTTGCGAGCTAAATCAATAGATATGTCTTGCTTGAGTACTATTGAGTGTGCCATGAGGGATACGACTATTCCTTCAAGTTCTCTAATGCTGTCAGTGACATTTGAAGCAATGTACTCCAATACATCAGCCGGGATTGATAAACCATCTTGTTGTGCTTTTTGAGTCAGCACATCACGGCGTAGTTCGTAGTCGGGACGAGAAAGTTCCGCTGTCATACCCCATTTGAAACGAGATAGTAGGCGAGCTTCCATTCCTTCCATTTGAGCCGGGCAACAGTCGCTTGTGAGAATGAGCTGTTTTTGGTTTTGGTGCAAGTGGTTGAATATATGGAAGAATGTATTTTGAGTTTGGGTCTTGCCAATGAGGTCTTGTATGTCGTCAATGATTAGGACATCAATACTTTGGTAGAAATTGATGAATTCATTTACTTGTTTACGGCATACTGCAGCGGTGTATTGGCTTTCAAAAAGTCGCGCTGTAATATATAGTACTCTGCTTTGAGGATTAGATTCTTTTATGCGTATTCCGATGGCTTGTATCAAGTGGGTTTTGCCGACACCTGTTGGACCATATATAAATAACGGGTTGAATGTTTTGCATTTTGGGTCGTTGGCAATAGCTTCGCCAATTGATCGTGCGATTTGATTGCTGCCACCCTTGCAGTAGTTCTCAAATGTGCACTTGGGATTTAGTTGAGAGTCAACATCTTCCACTTCTTGTTTTTGGAAAGGATTAGCCGTTGACTTTGCGTCAGGTTTTACCTTTGTGCTTGGATTGGCACTTTTAATGGTGACGCCTGTAGATGGATCATTTCCCACTTGATCAAATGCATAGAACAACTTAACGTTCTCTCCATAAACCTTACGTATTACCGCTGCTATAAGTTTTAGGAAGCGTTGTTCAAGATGTTCAACAAAATATGGTGATGGTACAACTATCTTGAGCTCATCGTTTTGATAACTCTCGCAAGTAATACCTTTAAACCAGGCGTTATATTGTTCTTCTGATAGGTTGTCTCTAAATATTTGGAGACATTTGTCCCATAATTGGGTGTGGGTTAGTTCCATTGATTGTTTTAAATTTTAGGCTAATTTTTCCAATGCAAATTTAGAGTAAAATTAAAGAAAAAACAACCTCAAAAATATTTGGAATTTATAATTATAATGCAACTATACTGAAATTCAATGGGTTATGAGGAACTTACGATTTCCTTAAATGTTTATTATATGTTTTGGTGGCTATTGTGTTGATTCATAGACTTGTTGCGGAAAAATGTTTGTGCGAAATTAAAGTATTGGATTAACCTCTTTATTAGAGAAAGGGCTGATTAATCTTAAGTTTTGAGAATTATCAGCCCTTTATGTGTTATTTAGAATCGTTTTAAATAACGTCTTTTCGGACTTAGAGCAACTTGATGCTGATATAACGTTTAGGATTTTTCTTGATATCAATGAATAGAGAATCAAGATTACTCATTGTTGAACTCATGTTTTTGTATAGAGCGTCATCGTTGAGTAGTAGGCCTAAAGATGAATTCGGACTGTTAAGCTTATTTGTTAGAGTCTTGACGTTTTCTGTTGTAGTATATACATTATTCATAGTCTCGTCAATAGGCATCTCTTTAAGTTCGGCTGTAACAGCATTTAGGTCGTTAGTGATCTTATTGAGATTTGATGAAATTTGTTCTACATTGTTTAATGTAGGAGACATGTTATTCATCATTTTTGATAAAAGAGCGCTACTTGTTTCTAAGTTTGCAGTGATATTATCTAATCTGCGCACAGAATTTAATAATGCAGGGTCAGAAGCAAGAGTATTTACCGCTGTAAGAAGAGAGTCTATTTTAGGCATAATGGGCATGAGTTGTGATGAAATATTGTCCATTAGACCAGCAGGTGTTTTACCTATTAGTTTATCTCCAACATTGTGGAACGAAGTGGTGTCGTTCATGTTTAGAACTACTGTGGCAGTTCCAAGCATGTCGGTAGTGATTAGAGCTTCTGTGCCATGGGGTACTTTGAGTTGTTTGTCAAGGCTTAGTTCTACTAAAACGTGTCCGGGATTGTCATATTCATATTGTATGTCTCTAACGAGTCCAACTTTAAACCCATTTACAGTAACGGGCGAAGAGACTGTCAGTCCTGATACATTGGTGTATGACACATAATAATAGTTTGCGGCTTTAAATACATTAATACCTTTGAGATAGTCAATGCCAAAAAATAGGATTAGTAACGATGCTAACACGGTGATACCTATAATCACCTCTTTTGAGAATTTCTTTTTCATTGTTATTTGTTGTTCTATATTATTTCTGAGTTATTTAATACGTTTGCCATTTTGAAATTTTATAATAAAAGCATCAGGAAATTTTTCTCTGACTTTTTGGAGCATTTTTTGAGCATCTTGCATTGATGCTGTTCTGCCATAAGTGTATTTATATGTAGCTCCATCTTTATAAAAATCAATTGGGTCAAGTCCTTTAAACAATTTCTTGCTTCCCACTTTTTTTGATGCTGACATAAATTGTATCTTGTACACGATATTGCCATCATCGCTTGTGGTTAAGTTATCGTTGTTTTGAGCGAGCTTTATGTCTTTGGCCTTTGAGTCGATGTTGTAGTGTGAGATGTACTCTTTGAACGCGTTGAAAATTGCTTTTGCAAGCTTTTTCTGGCCACTTTTTGATGCAAGAAATTTTTCTTGAGTGGGGTTGCAAATAAAATCAAGTTCCACAAGAACGCCTGGCATGCTTGTTTCTGCGAGTACAAGAAATCCGGCTTGTCTCACTCCGCGATTTTTTCGCCCTGCAGTGGTTATGAATTGTTGCTGAATGGCGCTTGCCAATTCCACACTTTGTTCAAGGTGTTTATTTTGGTTTAACTCAAAAATGATGTAGGATTCGGCCGAATTTGGGTCAAATCCACTATATGATGTTGAGTAATCCTCTTCAAGTTCTATTACGGCATTTTCACGTTTTGCAACTTCTAAGTTCTCGTCGGTGCGATGTAGCCCTAAAGTGTATACTGAGGCTCCGGCAATTGTTTTGCGCTTTTTGTTTCGTTTATCAAGGGAATTTGTGTGAATGGAAATGAATAAATCTCCATTGGCCTCATTGGCTATTTGGGCTCGTTTTTGAAGCGTAAGGAATCGATCGTCATCGCGAGTATATACAACTTTCACATTGTTAATATTGTCATTTATCATTTGACCGAGAAGTTTTGCGACAGATAAATTAATATCCTTTTCTCTGGCCGAGACGCCCAAAGCGCCATAATCTTTTCCCCCATGACCTGCGTCAAGCACAACTACAAAGTCATTGGCGTTGACACTAAATGATAGTGCCAAAAATGTCAATATGATAAATGTTGTTATGTAGATATTTATTTGACGCATTATTTATAAATTACTGCAAATTTACGAATTTAAGACCGATTTTGAGTAAACTATAACACTTTTTACCATCGATAATGATATAATATGGAATTTTAGGACATTAAATTGGCGGTTGTGATGAATTTATGTGGTAAATTTGCTGTAAATTTGATTTATGAAAAGAATAGAATTTTACATACTATTATTAGCATTGTTTGTTGTCGGTTGTACCAATGTTTCTCGCCAACAAGCCTCTCCTAAGAAATTTTTGCGTCTTGATAAGTCGTTGGCGACCTATTCGGCTTCGGACAATGACTCTGTGATTTCTTTAGAAAAGGCGGAATTACATGCTGTCAAAAAATGGTTTGAACTTCAAGGGGTGGATACATTGAGTAATGAAATTATCAATGCCTATTCGGACTCAAAAGCTATGACAATGTTTTTGCCCGACGTTGACGCTATGTTTCTATGTATAGACTCTTTGGAGTCGGTTTTGGCTCAGGTCGATGAAAATATGTCTCAATCATTCTCGGGATATAGGCCTCTTTTAAATGTAGCAGTTGTGTCGCCCTATAATCAGTCGATTTTTATATCCGACACATTGATGTTCGTAGGTCTTAACCATTATTTGGGTGAAAACTATAAAGGGTATAGTTATTTTGAAGAATACCAACGCCAAGTTAAAACGCCGCAACATTTGCCGTATGATGTTGCTGAGGTATTGATAAGACAACAATCTCCGTTTAATATAGTGGATAATGCTACTGTCCTAAATCGTATGCTCTATGAAGGAGCTGTGGTGTATGGAATAATGCAATTAGTTCCACAAGCGAGTCTTTCTGAAGCATTGGGTTACACCGCTTCTCAACTTGAATGGGTCGAAGAAAACGAGTCGCACCTTTGGAAAGCAATGATTGCGCGCGAGTTGCTATATTCATCATCACAAGTTGATGCAGTGAGACTGTTTAATCCATCACCGGCTACAACATTGCTCCACCAAGAATGCCCGGGACGAGTTGCGCGATATATAGGTTATAAAATTCTATTAAGCTATATCCAAAGTCATTCCGATGTGAAATTATCGTGGTTGTTGTCGCCTGCTTTTTATGCCGAAAATCGCAGTTTGATTGACTCAAAATATAAAGCAAGCGAGTAAATTCAGATTGTTTAACAATCGGCCAATCCTTTTTTCTGGTCTTAGTTTTGGGCTTTGTGATGCCTTTAAATCCTAAGCCTGATAAGCCCCTATTTGGCTGTGTCGCAAATAATTTGTAACTTTGCACCGCTTTTTAAGCATGATGCCATAGAGATGGCTCATTGGCCGAAAATCGGCAAAGGTTTGGTGTGAGATGATATTTTCAGATAAAATCATGCTGAATCTTTAGTGTAAACATAAACGATTTCAAATGAAGAAAACAATGTTGGTCATTGTGATCTTCGTGGTTTATTTGGTTTCAGTATCGGCTCATACCGATAGGGTGGTTGATGCAGTTGAAGGACACACTGCTCCATTCTTGAAAGTTGAGAAAAATGATACAATTGTATCGCTCGACCAATTTAGAGGTAAATATTTACTTCTGACATTTTGGTCATCAACCGATGCTCAATCACGAATTTCATGCAAGGAGTATTCTCGCATGTTTGATGATTGCGATTCAAAAACCAAGTTTAGTCACATCGCTATTAATTTTGATTGTAGTGAACGTCTGTTTGAAGAAATAGTGCGTCGTGATAAATTAAACCCCGAATCACAATTTTATGCAATGGGCGATAATGCTGCTCAATTAATGAAGGATTATCACCTGCAACGTGGATTTAAAACTTTGCTTGTTGACCCTCAAGGTCAAGTAATAGCAAAAAATCCCACTATTAAGCACTTGACTGAAATGTTTAGTCTTTAACGTTATTAGAGTCTGTCAAGGGGTTGACAGGCTTTTTTTTGTACAAAAAATATAAAGGGTTGTGTAGGTTGAAAAAATAAATGTTTATTTTTGTGATTAGAAATATTATTTTTTGCAACCCAATTAATTTGATAATCATGAAAAAATTAATTTTGACCTTAATTATGCTCATAGGAGTGTATGCTGTGCATGGAGCAAATTATTTGATAGACTCAAATGCAAAAACTGCAGGCGATGTAATTACACATAAAGGAATTTCTTATGTCGTTGGGACTAGTGCTTTTCCTGACTTTGAATCGTTTATTAATGTTTCTCCCAAGGAAAATTCATTCGTATATGTTGCTCCAGGTACATATTCAGCTAATATAACAATTACAACTCCGGGATTAACATTTTTAGGAAATAATGCATATTCCGATTGGACTATAACTCGTGCGGCTGAATCAACGATAACGGGTGTAATTTATATAAATGCGTCATCGATAGTTTTAAATGGATTTAAATTTATTGGTGATGGTCGCATTGAGTCAGATTATGGGACTAATTCTGCTCCGTTGAGCAATATCAAAATATTGTATAACTATTTTGTTGAGTCAACTGTTAAACGTTCGACATCAACTCCTCTTGTTGAATTGGGGCAAGTTGTCGCTAATTCCAGTGCTTCATCTCTAACATCACAGTGTAGATATAAAAATTGTGAGGTCTCACATAACTATTTTGCCGGTGATGCTACCCACTATCCCAATTGTATTGGTTTTGGCGGTGCATTTGGTTCAACACTTGTGGAAGACAATTATTTCTTTGATGGAGGAACAAGTGTGTACTTTGCAAATGCTCAGGGAACACTCAATATTAAAAATAACGTGTTTAAAAATGTGGGGAAAACCACCTATTCAGCTCCCGATGGAGGGAACAACGGAGATTTTTGTATAGGGCTTTATCGTAGTGCATTTGCCAATTCAACAACTGCCAATATCATAGCCAATGAGTTTGATAATTGCTATGGACAACACTCGCTTTATCCGCTCATAAGAGTATATCAGGGAGGAGAAGGTTCAACTAATCAAGTCACTCCGGTTAATTATAGTATTAATATTAATGAGAATACATTTAAGAATAAAACGACAAGATTGCCATCTGAGCACAATCAAGGTGGTGAAAAGTTGTTGCTCTATAATGATAAAGGGACTGGAGCTGGTATAATTTTTAATTTGGCCGATAATCACTATGATAACCGGTTCTATAAATTTGCATGGGTTACGTTGCAAGATGGACAAGGAATACGTGAAATGTATGCCGATCAATTTACAAAATTTGACCTCAGTGGAACAAATTCAACATTTGGAACTAGTGTGCTGACTGGTGCCGATGTTGCTAATCATGCAACATCGGTTGCTCTCGGAGCGGTTACTGTAATTCAAAGTTTTGACATTGACCCCCTCACTGGAGACATGTATTTTATTCAGAGAATGAATACTTCGCGCAACACAAGCTATAATTCGTTATATGGTTTCGCTTCAACTCATGATGGACTCACTGTGACACGTGTGCCATGTACTGCAATTAGTGGATATAACTACACCTATAGCTCTAAAGTTCAGTCAATGGAAATTGGTTATGGTGGACATGGAACTAATATGTGTATGGTGCGTGACAAGAATGGACAAGTTTGGCTTTGGTCGGGTGGTAAAGCTACGCTCAAGGACGGTGATGACACTTCTACAACAACAGCTCGATTTATGTTCAAAAATGGGTCTGACATAAATCTTGATGGAACGGGCAACACCGATAGCGCGGTAGAATATTTCAATGTGTCGGGAAGTAATGATTATCCTGCGTGTGATGAAATTTCACGCTATTTATGCGTGAGAACAAGTGGATCAGGTGTTAATACCTATCGCATTTATGACCTTGATGATGCTCTTGATGGCACAAAAACTCTTCTAAAAACAGTAGTGCTAAATATTGGCGATTATGTAAATACGTCAATAAGCGGTGATGAGGGCTATAACACATGGTCATTCCAAAGCTTTGACATTCATGGCGATTATCTATATATGCTTGAAGGTGTTTCAGAGGAAAATTCTACTACAATAACCTCGGGCGATCCCACACTTGTTGTTACATGCTATAATTGGCGCTCTAATCAATATTGCTACAGAAAACGCATCAATTTTGGTCGCATTAATAATTTGTTTGGCGAGCCTGAAGGTATGGTTATACGTCCCGACCAATATGGCCACGCAAGTTTGTTCATTGCTGTAGTAAATGGCCCAAGCGGCTCAAGAAAGGCAAATGTGTATAAATATGTAATTGATTACCACACGTCATGGGACACAACAACTGCAACAGCTGTTGAAAAGGGTGATGATACCAACACAGCCGGTCATTTTAAATCGGATTATACTGCGATGAATTATACATGTGACACTCAATCAATATCTCTTTCAGCAACCGATATTACCGAATCACCTTCGCATAAAGTGACCATCACCAATGGTGAATATATCTATGGACAATGGTCTGGGACAATTAGTGGTCCCGATGGTGATGCGTTTTCGGTTAATGTTGCATCAAATAATCCATTCTCAACAACTGCAACAGCAACAGTTACATTCTTGCCAAAGGAGGGGCGTGAGTCATATAATGCATCATTACGTTTACACTCTCCACTTGCATCATCAAATGTTGAGTCAAACGACATTGTAATACCATTGACTGCGTCCTATATATTGCCATCTACCGCCCCTTTGCTATCGACAAATAAATTGACAGTGTCATTTAAAGCCGGATTGGGAACGTCAATAACTGAATCAATTGCTATTACAGGACAAAATCTCACCGATTATATTTCTCTACGTCTTGAAGGTGATGGCAGTGATATGTTCTCAATCTCTAATGAACTCCTTGATATAGCCGGAGGAGAAGTGTCGATAACATTTTCTCCAACCGCTCCCGGAACTCACGACGCAAAATTGATTGCTGCATCTGAAGGTGCCGATGACGTGATTATTTCATTGACGGGCGTTGCCGTTGAAGATGTTCTTGTGCAAAATGAGAATGTAACACATCTTAATCAGGTGTGGAACTATTCTGAAATATCGGGCAATTCTGCCAATTGGATAACAAATGGTACACAAGTGACTCAAGATATGGCGTTGAAAGATGGGAAATTATATGTCGTACATCGCACCGCCAATAGTGATAATAAGATTTTGATTGTTGATGCCTATAGTGGACAGAAACTATCGGAATTAAATACCGAAGCATGCAATAGTGGAATCTATTATCTGAGTGCCATTGAAGTGCTTGGCGACAAGGTGATAGCTTGTAATTTGCAAACGAGCATTTCATCACCTCTTATCATATATATGTGGGACGATGACCAATCTGAACCGGTTAAATTGCTTGAAACGACCGAGCGACCCGAAGATGCTGCTCGCATTGGTGATGCACTATCGGTGAGTGGCGACATAGCAAATGGGAAAATATGGTTCTCTTATGGCAGCAACGTGTTTTACTATGCGGTGACAAATGGTGTTTGTGCAACTACTCCGGTTGTTATTCCTTTGACAAAAGATGGTGCATCACATAATGTTGCCAATGGCGTTTCGTCTTCTAATGTAACGGTTGAAGATGATGGCTCATTCTGGGTTTCGTCAAAAGATAATTATGCAGTACATTATAATGCTGATGGCTCCTATATTGAAGCTCTATCCGACTCTCAATTAACTAACGTTGCCGGAACCGACACTAAGTTATTCACACTTGGAGCCAAGAAATATATCGCAGCAACAAACTATTTGAATCAAACAAATACATCTTTGTCTGAAGGTGCATTGCGATTGCTTGATGCCACGGAGGGTAATACATCAGCAACAATCGTGGGCACATATCCTTCGGCTGGGCTTGGTACAACTCGCAATACAAGTTATCGCAATACGATATGCGGCGAGGTTACAAATACTAATTTTAATTTGTGGGTACTTGTACCTCTGCAAGGTGCGGCACATTATACTTTCCAACACAGCACACCCACAGGAGTTGATCAAGTTGCAAGTGATTATGATGTGCTGGTGAGTGTTATTGACCGTTACATTAAAATTGCGGGTGTTGAAGCGGTTGCAATTGATCTCTATTCGTTAATGGGAATACATCTCCTCAACGCACAACAAACCAATGAGGTTGATGCTTCAAATCTTTGCAGAGGTGCCTACATAGTTGCTATTACAGATAGCAAAGGAAATGTTTCAACCCACAAGATAATTCTTTAAACTATTCAGTAATGACATAGTAAGACTAATAGTCCCCGATACTTTCGGGGACTATTTTGTATCTTAACAAGTTTACTACATCGGGTCAACGTCGTAGTAAACAATGAGTCCTTTCATGCGTGGGTGTTGGTGCATATTTTCATATAGCTCACGCAATATTGCTTTCACTTTCTTCATTGACGCATTTGTCTCAACTTTAAGCATTATTTTGCGTATGTAGAGCGATTGTATTCGTGATATTGTCGGTTCTTCGGGTCCAAAGACTCTATTGCCAAACAATTCGCGCAGACGATTACCATAAATAGCTGCAAGTTCAACGAGAGTTGAAATGTCTCGATGTTTCAGATAGATATATATCAATCGAGTAAATGGTGGATAGTTAAAGGCTTGTCTTTGCTCGAGTTCGCTTGTGTAGAATGACTTATAATCATGGTTAACAAGATTGAGCAAAATCGGGTGGTTTGGGTTGGTGGTTTGTACGGCAACAATTCCCTGGGTGTTTCGGCGGCCGGCACGACCTGCAACCTGTTCAAGCATGTTGAATGCTCGTTCCGAGGCCCTGAAGTCGGGATAGTTTATGAGTGCATCGGCATTTATAACGCCCACAAGGCTCACTCCGTCAAAGTCAAGCCCTTTTGTCACCATTTGAGTGCCAACAAGTATTTGCGATTTCTTCTTTGAAAAATCCTCAATGAGATTTTCATAACCATCTTTGTTGCGTGTCGTGTCAAGGTCCATACGTGCGATTTTCTTGTTTGGGAAAATCTGCTCCACTTGGTCCTCGATGCGTTCGGTTCCATATCCCACAATTTCAACCCCAGGCTCTTTACATGCCGGACACACATTGGGCAGCGGTTGGGTTGCTCCGCAGTAGTGGCACACAAGTTGGTTTAAATGTTTGTGATAGGTGAGTGAGACGTCGCAGTTGAGGCATTTGGGAACCCATGCACATTGTTTGCATCGTGCCATTGGAGCAAAGCCACGTCGATTCAGGAAAAATATCACCTGTTCATCGCGCGCAAGGGCTTCGTTGGCCAATGTTATGGCACGTTCTGAGAATGTTCCATCTACCTTCTTTTTCTTGCGCTCGACGGTCATGTCAATTATTTCAATCTCGGGCAGTTTCACGTCGTTGAAACGCTCGGTGAGTTCCACAAGTCCATATCTTCCGCTTGTGGCTTTATAATAGGTGTCGATAGCGGGTGTTGCGCTTCCAAGCAAAACTTTTGCGCTATGCATCGAGCCCAACACTGTTGCCATGTCCCTTGCATTGTATCGAGGAGCAGGGTCTTGTTGCTTGTAGCTCGACTCGTGCTCTTCATCAACAATGATGAGCGACAAATTACTGAATGGCAAAAATATCGAAGAACGAGCACCTATCACAATGCAAGGCTCTGACGTGTTGAGCATACGTTTCCAAATATCAACTCTTTCATTGTCTGAAAATTTTGAATGATAAATGAGCACTTTCTCGCCAAATACTCGTTGAAGTCGGCGTGTCAGTTGGGTGGTTAGTGCTATCTCGGGAACAAGATACAATGCCTGCTCTTTTCGACGCAAGACATAATCGATCAAATGGATATATATTTCGGTCTTGCCGCTCGAAGTGACGCCATGCAGTAGAGTGATGTCTTTCTCAAGAAACGATTTGTGAATCTCGTCGAGTGCTTGATTTTGGGCTTCACTCAGTTTGGGTAACTCTCCTCCAACGAGTCCGTTATATTTAAATCGATTAATCTCTTTCTTGTAAATCTCCACGATCCCTTTATCGGCCATTGCCTTTATGATGGCAGTGGTTACTCCTGAGCGCTCAATCAGTTCTGTTCGTGACACCTCTTTTACCTCGCCACCTTTGCGGGTTATTCCGCTCATTTCGATGAGGGCAAGTAGTGCGGTTTCCTGTTTTTTTGCTGAATGTACTGCATCAAAGGCGGCATGCAGAGCGTCGCTATCGCCCTGTTGGGCTGTGAGTCGCACGTATGTTTCCTTGCGAGAACGATAACGTTCAACCAATTTCTCGGAAATCATCGCTGCGCCACGTTCAAGTAACTTGCCTATGAGCGCTACAACATTTCTAAATCCTGTCTTGCGTTCTATTTCGGCCGGAGTCATTTTACCATTGTGATCGAGTAGTTGACACACGATGATTTCACGCTCATTTAAGCGGTCATCGGGATTTTCCTCAAAATCACTATTGAGCTCAACAAAGGTCTCGCTTTCAACCTTAAGTCCGGCAGGAACAGCTGCTTTATATACATCGCCCGGTGCACACAGATAATATTCGGCTATCCAATCCCAAAATTTCAACTGAGGATATTTCACAATAGGATAGTCATCAAGGAGCATTTTTATCTCTTTGACCTCAAACCCCTCGGGAGCTATGGGGCTGATTGAGGTGACAATGCCGGTGTAGAATTTCTTTGTGCCAAATTGCACAATAACCCTGAAGCCCACCTTCACTCTATCAACCATCTCTTCGGGTATGCGATAGGTGAAAGTGCTGTAAAGAGGCAATGGTAATAAAACTTCAGCGTAGAGTTGTGGCATGGCAATTTCAGAATTTATATGTGGTAGATTCCTAACACAAATTTAGTGAATAAATTCCAAAACACCAACAATTCCTCCTTAATCCTAAAGTTCGGTTGTGATACGCACTCAAATGTGCGCTTCTACAACTTTCCTCACTAACGAAGAGTCTAACAAAGGTTATTTATTTTGTGATATGTATTCAATTCGGTGCAAGCCTTATGCAAAGGTAGCAATTTCGGTTTGCTTCACAAAGCGTTTTTGTGAGATTGTTTAGTCGCGTTTTCGACTCTCTTATACCCCTCAGACACTCCGTGACAGCTCCCCTACATTAGTGGAGCAACTTCCTGATTTTGAACTTTCCATAAATTTAATCGTGTTGTTACTACCTCTCAAAATAGAGGCTTCTACAACCAGAACCAAGCAAACATCGACATGTGGAACGTTGTAATTACCTCTCAAAATAGAGGCTTCTACAACCTATGTTGTGTAACGCCATGATTTATATGACGTTACAAGGGTTTTTGCTCAAAAAATCAGGACTTTTTGTGCTTTTTTACCTCCTCAGGGTAGCTTTTTGCTACTTCTGTGATGGCTTGTTTCAGACTATCGTTGGGGTAACGATTATGGCTAAATGCGTTCCTGATTTCAATAATAATTTCGCTATCTTCATCAAGGTTGGCTACATCTCCATTTTTGAGACTCAATAGTCGTCGGAAATTGATTTTTATCGGGTCGTTTTTATCGATTTTATGAGCCTCAATAATTTCGCGTTCTATTTGATGTATTGCACCAAAAATTTCGGGACGGGTGAGGTCGTAGTTTTCAAACTCTTTTTCAAGCGCTTCTCTCTCTATTTCGTTGCAGTCGAGATGGGAAAGTAGTGATTCCAAACGTCCATCGTAGATGAAGCGGAAGAAGTCGCCAAAGTTTTTAACTTTGAGCTCTTTTTGGCTGATTGTAACCTCTTTGCCGGAAGCAAATTTCAATGTAACGCTAAATGGGAATGAGGTAGAGAGTATGCCTCGCTCACTATTGGGACGTATATCGCAAAGGTGGTATCGCTGTTTAAATTGTTGCATCGTCATCGATAGCAGTTTTTTCGCCATCATAAACATGAGAATATCTTGTACTTTATAACGACGAATGGTTTTCTCGTTATCGGTGTAGTCACGTTTGCTACGAGCCAATCCTCGTTTCATTTCCTCACGTTTTTGAACTTGAATGTCTGCTCGATAGTGTGTGATTGAGTCAATGAGTCGTTGTTCTTTATTCTCCAATTTGATTTTTTCATTGAGAGAGGTCATTCCCTCTATTGTGAGATAAATCTCTTGGAGCTGATTGCGAGATTTCTTATTGTTGATGAGATTGAAATATTTATAGGTGCGCTTGAAACCTTTTTCGGGATAGTAGAAATCCTGATTGGAGTCTTGATAAATTATTTCATTGAAACGTGCAATCAAGTGGGCTATGTTACAGCCGCGATCTGAGCCAATTGTAGCTTCCAGTTCTGGGAAATCGGTGTAGTTTTCAACTACAAGTTTCTTGATTGAGTCTTCAAACAAACTGCGAGGCAACTCAATGGGTGCTGATAGATATTTTTCGGCAAGTGATTTATACCACTGGGTAGTGCGGGCGTCCCAACGGTTGCGGTTGTATCGAGTTAAGACATTTGCGATGGCGTTAAACATGTCATCGTCGTAACTATCATATTTCTTGAGGAATTTCAATTTCTCATTGAGGTAAATGCGATAAAGTTCAACCACGTCGGAGGGATTTTGTGCTAATACTTTTGCGATGAATGGGTGAGGATATTTACCTGCTGAAATGCCGGCAGAAACGAGTACGCGCTTCACTTCGTCAAGATTCCCTTTAAACGTAGCGAGAGTTGATTGCATCACTGCATAGTTGAGTCCGGTCAATTTATTCCACCCTTGAGGACGCTTTTTGCCATTAACAATGGCCTCAGGTGCAGCAGGTTGCCACTTGACAATATCTTTGGCAAGTTCCGAAGCGAGTCGGCCCGGCTTGATTTCGGCGTGCACTTTTTTGCCAAGTTTATTTTCTTTACTACCCACCTTTTTGAGACCATCTTTGAAACGGTCAATCTGCGTTTTGACTTGTTGGATTAGTTCCTCTATAGAATCATAGACTCTATCATCGAGTTTGTTGTCAATGTCCACTTTTTTCCCGGTGAGATAGTCTTGAAGCTCTTGTGGCACGTCGCAAGGTTTGATGCCGTAGGGTCGCATCATCGCAGCAAAAGCATCTTTACCGACAACCGGAGTGAGTTTCCCGTCTTTAACGTCGGTGAAAAATCGGCGATAATTTTCTATGCAAGTTTTAATAATGGTTGACGTGGCTTTGGCATCGTCATTATGTGTCAGAAGATGGTGGAACAATAATGCAGGAAGCTCATAGATGCTTAGCCAGCAATCGGGCTGAAGACATTGAGTAGCTCTGCCGTTAAGGTCGGGAATGAACATGCCACTCTTGTCGCTAATGATTTTCATGCCGATGCGATTGCCTGTGATTTTATAAGCAGCACGTTGGTCGGTAATGTAGGGCTTGGTGTCGGCAGTGTCAACTTGGGTGAGGTTGTCTTCGCTTATTAATGCCGCATATTTCTCGCGACGTTTGGCCTCAATGTCGTTCAGGCGACCAAATCCGTTAATCTCTTTTTGCAATGCACGAACTCGGTCGGGGTCGGTTGAGTCGATACATTTTTTGTCGTAAAATTCAAATCGGTATTTTCCGAGCGAGACTTGGAAACGAAAATCGTCAAGTGCTTGTATTTGGTCGATATATGACATGGCAAGACGAGGGAATCGATCTTGAAATCTCACCATGAGATTTTCTCCGATAGAGTCAGTGTTATCGGTGTTTTGGCTTGTGACACGGAACAGGTTTTGGTCATCGGGTGATAGTACGTCAAATAATTCAATGGGGCATTTTTGTAGCTCGTTGAACATATCAAGCGCCAAAGCATAGTCGGGACGAGTGCTTTCGATGCGTTCGCGACTCAACTTGATGCGATAGTCGCAGAATATTTCAAAGATGATGTGTTTCTGCTTTCCGGTAGTTCCTTTGCGCCCACGATGTAGTTTTACTTTGTCGATGAGTATCTTTGATTGTTGCTTGTTGATGAATAGACACGTGAACATAACCAATCCGGTAGCTGTGAGTCGGGTGTTATCATCATTTCCTAATTTGTAATAGAAGTCTTTGCGCTCAACATGTCTTTTCTCTTTATACCCTTTTGAGTTGACCTTAGGCTTGCCTGTTGTTTCATCTATTACGTCAACTTCATCAAAGTGTTCGCTACCGGTGAGGAATTCCATGTCGGCTTCGGTGTATTCAAAACGCTCTTTTACGCGACGACGTGCCCCGTCAAAGATATTAAGCATATATCGTACGATCACTTTTTGATCGTTCAGAGCATTCTTTTTCCAACAATCAACTGGATCGTAGTGGGTGTGTTCGTTGCGGTAGGCACTGAGGGTGCGTATAATGCGAGTTAATATCGTATGGTAAGTCTTATGTGTGACCATTTTTGCCTTGTCGGCTGCTTTTTCAAGAGCGCTATTTGCCTTTTTTTCGGCTTGCTTGTCGCTTTTGTTATAATTGAATAGTTGCGGATTATTCTCTTTAAATTCTTTTTTTGCGATATAAACGGCATAGTCAATCTCTTTGTCGAGCATTGCTTTCAAAAATGGCATATTTTTATCAAGTTGATTTATTGCCGATTGAAGACGCTCGTTTTTGAGCGTGTTAGCTTGTAGCGCACCCATGAGAGCACAATCAATGAGTTGTTCTTCGTTGTCATTTGATGTGTCAAGTTTTAGCACGTCACCAATATGCTTTAGTGTCGTATAAAGGTTGTGTCGCGCCGAATTGAGCGCTGCTGCAAAATGTTTCTTATTCTCAGCGCTTGTGCTGTTTAAAGGGTTTTCAGACATGGCTTGATTATTTTTTTTTGTTAATTTTATTACAGATGAAATATATGATAATAGCAATTAGTATTCCAAAAGCGAATAACCCTCCTATGAGATTACTATAGTTGGAGATTTCACAGGATTTAAATGTGTCTATGTATGAAGATAAATCATTTGCCAAAGAAAAGACAGATAGGACCGTCAATGTTGATAATACGATATTTATCCTTTTTTCATTTTCACGTTCATGTTTTTCGCTATATTGCTGTATTTTTTCTTTGAGCTGGATTAGTTCGTCGTTAATTTCCATGCCGATTCTCAGTCGCTCATAGATGAGCTGAGGCTGAAATCGATAGGAGATATTGTGAAAGTTGAATGTGCGGTCAAATTCCAAATACTCTTTTTCAAGGTCGGCATTGCCTTCTCGTGATTGATATTTGTGGTTCATCTTCATGAGGTAGGCATTGATATAGAATGCGTTGAAGTAGATGAATTCAAGGTAGCTATATAACCAACTGTTATATTGATGGGGTTTGACAGTTGATTTCATCAGTATGGCTGTTGTGTCGTTGATGGCAAGACCTTTCCAATTGTTGAATGAGGCAATGCTATGAGTCTCAAGAAGATACTTTTTGTATTCTTCATTGGGGTAGTAGGGGTCTTCTTTGTCGTTGAGAGTGCCGATTCTCATTTCGTTGGCAAGCTCATAGAGTCGGTCGTCGTTATATTCGCTGTCAATTTCAGCAGGTAATTGAGCTATAACATAGTTGTAAAGTTTGTTGCCTGTAAATAACGTGTGTGAGAGATTAGCTTCGTCACATTTTTTAATTTTGCAACACTCGTTACGTAGTTTAATAACATCAGCAAACAATTCTATCCATTCATCAGAATAACTCGGCTTTTTATCAGCACCATTTTTATTATAGTTATTGACACTTCTGATGGTGACGTTTTGGAATGTTATTTGATTGAGAGTGAGACCTGAATTATCTACCTTAATAGAAAACAACACCATTTCATTTGACATTACCCTAAAATCAATTTCAACGACATTGACAATAACGTCGTTGGTACATTTTATTTTGCGATTGATTGTTTTGCGAAAGTGGGCAATCTTATTGTAAGGCGATATCTTTTTTTGCGATTCCGAAGGATAACGACTATTAATGAGCCCATCGTAATACATTGTACACATGTTTTCACGGGCAAATGAGCTCAAGTCTCGACCATCTTCTTCTGCTGCGATTTTGTCGGGATCGTTGTCAGGGATAATGTCCTCAAGTTTGACCTCTTTGAGATTGGGCTCGTTTTGCAGAAGTTTAATACAACTTTTTTCAATTTCGACGATGCCACTGAAGACTGACACGCTATTGGAAAGTGCCGTGGTGTTTATTGGTTGATTAGGGCTGTTGTTCATTGCGATTAAGTTTTACACAAAGTTAACAAAAAATACAATAAAGGCATACGTAAAATGTCAAAATTACACATGCCCAATTCTTTTTTTGCATTTCAGCGAATTTCCATGCATATTGTGTCAAACCACCCACGACACAATAATCTTTTACCTCAAATTGAATGTGGCAGTTGCTTAAGTATCACCAAGTCAGGGCTGCTACAACTGTCAAGCACCTACGAGTATGACCGTATGTTGCGATTACCTCTCAAAATCGAGATTTCTGCAACGCATTTCGGCTGTTCCTGCGGACGACGAAAATATATTGTTATTTTTAATTCGGCAAACTCTATTGCAATTAACAGAATGAGATTATACTATTCCAATGGCGTGGGTGGTGTAACGTTCTCCATGATTGAGTCGATAGCGGTAGTGTCGGTTGGAGTTGTTGCCTCATCTGAGTGTTGTGCTGCAAAATGTGTAGCAAGTTTGATTGAGCCAATTACCGCTATTAGTATTATAATGCTAAGGAATAATCGTTTCATTGTAGGTGAGATGTCGTTTAGTGTTATAGCCGGTTTTCTTCGGCATAGGAAAATTTATTATTCTCGGTGATTATTATGTGGTCAAGTACCGATATGTCTAAAAGTTTACCGCCGTCTTTCAGTCGCTGAGTCAAGCGATCATCATCTGTGCTGGGACGGCAGTTGCCCGATGGGTGGTTGTGAACAAGAATTATAGCACTTGCGAGTTTATCAATGGCACTTTTAAAAACAAGTTTTGGGTCAACCACAGTGCTTGAAACTCCTCCTTTGCTCAACCGTTCTTCATAGATTACGCGATTGTTGCGGGAGAGCATTAATACCCAAAATTCTTCATAGTTCAAGCGCCCCAAACGTGGTCGCATGAGGCGTTCAACATCGGCGCTATTTTGTATGATTGGGTCATTGTCAACTTCATTGGCATAGCGGTCGGATAATGCAAATGCGGCGGCAAGTGATATTGCTTTTGCCGGACCTATTCCGTTGAATTTACTCACTACTTCATGAATAGACATGCGTGCAAGGCGAGATAGACGATTGTCGCAACTTGCGAGAATCTCTTGGCTCAGTTGTATAACCGATTTTCCGGGTAGTCCGCTCCCAAAAATTATAGCCAATAGTTCAGCATTGGAAAGAGAGCTGATGCCATGTTTCAGCGCTTTTTCACGTGGTTTATCGCTTTCGTCAAGGTCGGATATGCGACCAAACCGGCTCTGAGGTTCTTGGACTTTTTCGCTCATAATGGTTATTTACCTTTGCGCATTTGAATTTCTTCGTTGATGTCTCGCCCACGTCGGAATAGAATTTTGCGAGTGAATGCATTGATGAATCCACAGCCATATCCACCGAGCTGTATGATGCTTGCAGGTAGGGCTTTGCATGCAATGATTAAAGATTTGGTGGAAATGAGTGCTGTGACAAATATCGCTAAGAAATAGGCAAGTAGTGGAACGATAAACAACCATGACCAAAAGCATGCCAACAAGATGAGTGACACTGCTCCAATCACGAATATAGCCGGCAGAGTGTGCACGAGTTTTAGGGAGTCGGGGTAGAGGAGCTTAAGGGTGATGCGAGACATGCCAAAAACATATACTTGTCGCGCAAATAGTTTCATGTTGACACGACGTTTGTGGTAAACAAATGCATCTCTGATGAGGCTGATTGAGAATCCTGCTTGGCGAATGCGAGTGCTCATATCAATGTCTTCGGAGAACATTTCGCGAAATCCACCCACAGTTTCCCACACCTTACGCGAATAGCCCATGTTGAATGTGCGAGGCACAAATTTCTCAAGTTGAATTTTCCCTCCACGTATTCCACCTGTGGTGAGGAACGATGTCATAGAGTAATTGATGGCCTTTTGGGTAGTGGAGAATGATTCATGTGCAGCATCAGGTCCTCCAAAGCAATCAACCGGGTTGCGATCAAGCTCTTCTGAAAGGGTTTTGAAGTATTGAGGAGGAATGACGCAGTCAGAATCAAAGAATATAAAGTAGTCGCCTGAGGCGCGCTCAAGGCCATGGTTGCGAGCTATTGAACGTCCTTCGTTTTCTTTGAAGAAGTATTTGACATCAACTTTGTCGGCATATTTTTTTACAATCATGTCGCAAGGTTGCGACGAGCCGTCCTCAACGATTACAACCTCGAAATCTTTGCAACTTTGCTCGGAAAGACTACAAAGTAAATCGTCAACTTCATCAATGCGGTTATATACCGGAACTATAACTGAAAATCGTGGCATAGAAATAATTTTGTGGTGGTTAACTCATTCGAGACTTATAATCTTCATAGGAGTATTTGCGCAAATATTCGCAGGTCCCATTGGCATGACACAACACAATTGCGGGGTGTTGAATTCCGTTGAACATATTTGTCTTGACAGTTGTATAATGGTTCATATCTTCAAGAGTGAGTTTGTCTCCAATTTTTAGAGGCGATTCAAAACTCCAATCTCCAACGAAATCGCCACTCAAGCATGAATTGCCCCCAAGTCGATAGGTAGGTAGATTAGGATTGAGTTCGACGCTTTCGGTTATAGCCGGTTGATAGGGCATTTCAAGGCAATCGGGCATGTGACATGCAAATGAAGCATCAATAATGGCGGTTTTTACTCCTTGATTTTCAACGATGTCAACAACCGATGTTATTAGGTCTCCGGTGCGCCAAGTGAAAGCACTGCCAGGCTCAAGTATTACGTCAAGCCAAGGATACCTTGACCGGAACTCTTTGAGTATCTTGATGAGGTGGTTTGTATCATAACCATTGCGAGTCATGAGGTGTCCGCCTCCCATGTTTACCCATTTTACTTTTGAGAGATATTGCCCAAATTGAGCCTCAAAGGCTTCAAGAACTTTCTCTAAGTCATAAGATGTCGATTCACATAGTGCATGAAAATGCAATCCTTCTATTCCTTCGGGTAGGACACCATTGAGTTGTTCGGCAGTAACACCAAAGCGAGATCCCGGTAAAGCGGGGTTGTAAATGTCGGTCTCTATCACTGAGCATAACGGATTTACTCGCAATCCGGGGGATACATGACGAGACCCCTCAATGGCATTGTGAGAGTCAATATCTTTGCGGAAACGTTGCCATTGACTCACCGAGTTAAATGTAATGTGAGTGCTTCCTGCAATATATTCTGTTATAGTCTCAGGCGTATATGCCGGACAGTAGGAGTGAATTTCATTGCCTAATTCTTCATTGCCTAATCGTAGCTCGTTCAGTGAGCTTGCAGTAGCAGCCTGGCAGTATTGGCGAATGATTGGGAAAGTGCGCCATAATGCGTTGGCTTTAAATGCCATTATGATGTTTACTCCTGCTTCAGTCTTTACATGGTTTATTAATTCGAGATTGCGTCTCAAACGATCTTCATAAACGATGTAGAATGGAGTGGGGATTTGATTTATTGTCATTATCCTATGATTTTGAATTTCGCAAATTTCAGTAGTAAAGTTTTCTCTCCAACATTATCAAAGACAACAGTAATGCGGTGGTCGGTAGAGTTGGTGTCAATGTTTGTTATTGTACCGGTACCAAATCGGCTATGCTCGATTTTCATGCCTGCTTGAAGCATTTCTGCAGAGTGTAGGGCGCCTATGATGGCGCTAGTTGATTGTTGATTGGATATTGATGTAGGTTTGTCAGTGCATTGAGTGGGTTGTTTATTATGTGAATCTGTGTTAAGTTGAGTCAGTGGTTTATAATGGGAAGAGGTGCGATACTTCTCAATTGGATCGTGGAAGTCGCAATTTGATTCACTACTTGACCGGAAATGAAGATACCTAGGATTAATATCTTTAATAAATCTGGTGAGATCCGATATTATTGCTTGTCCATAAATAACTCGAGACTTTGAATATGAAATCATGCAATAATTTTTGGCGCGTGTGATGGCTACATATAGAAGTCTACGATCCTCCTCTATATCTTCAATTCTGAGTCCAATATTAATATTGTTATAAAATTGATCTTGTTGGGACCTATAATAAATTTCTTCAGCACCAACAATGAAAACGTTGGAAAATTCAAGCCCTTTGGCCGCATGAACAGTCATGAGTGTAACACGCTCTTCAGGAGTTTCTTGAGTGTCTTGGTCGGTGGCTAATGACACTTCGGCAAGGAAATCAATGAGAGTGGTATTTGTTTCATTGCCTTCTTCTAACCGAGAAGCAACAAATTCTTTTACCCCATTAATGAGCTCTGATAAGTTTTCTTGTTTTGAAATGCTTTCGGGAGTGCGATTTGATAACGGACAATCAAGTAGTATAGTTTTGCGTATTATGTTTTCGGCAACAATGTCGGCACTTAGACCTTGATTATTGAATTCGATGAACGAGGCTATAATTTCACGAAACCCGTTTAGTTTTTTTGCCGTTCCGGAGTTTATGCCCACCTCAAATTTATCAAGATTGCAGATGATGTGCCATATACTAACTCGATTGTCAAAGGCGCATCTTACTAATTTGTTAACCGTGGTATCGCCAATGCTACGTGCCGGGTAATTAATGACACGTTTAAGAGATTCGTCATCATTGGGGTTGATGGATAGACTGAAATAGGCTATGGCATCTTTGATCTCTTTGCGTTGGTAGAATGATAGCCCACCATATATGCGATAGGGTATATTGCGTTTGCGCAACGACTCTTCAAGAATACGCGATTGAGCATTTGTGCGATATAGAATAGCATATTCTTCGTAACTATCATGCTGAGTTAAACGCAGTTGTAAAATGCGATTTGCCACAAGGTAACTTTCATCGTATTCGCTAACGCATCCAAAGACATCGATACGCGATCCAACATCGTTACAAGAAAATAGTTGTTTGCGTATCTGCTTTGTGTTTTTGTCGATTAGAGAGTTTGCTGCATTTATGATGTTTTGAGTAGAGCGATAATTTTGCTCAAGTTTGAAAATGCGAAGGTTGGGGTAGGAGCGTTTAAGATTGAGAATGTTGCGAATGTTGGCTCCACGAAAAGAGTAGATGCTTTGAGCATCATCACCCACCACGCACAAATTTTGGTTTTCGCTACACAGTTGAGACACAATGAGATGCTGCGCAAAATTTGTATCTTGATACTCATCTACAAGGATATATCTGAAATATTCTTGGTAGTGGTGTAGCAGGTCGGGATTGTCACGAAGTAGCACATTGGTATAGTACAACAAATCGTCAAAATCCATGGCTCCGGCCACAAAACATCGATGGCGATAGGTCTTATATATTGCGTGAAGAAGTGGGCGCCTGGCTCTTTTGTCGGCTTCCATGATGTCAGATGACATCGCATATTTCTCGGGAGAAATCAACGCATTTTTAGCAGTGGAAATAGCAGAAGCGACGATTGATGGCTTGTAAATCTTGTCGTCAAGGTCCATCTCTTTAATGATGGACTTGATTAGAGATTTTGAATCGTTTGTATCGTAGATAGTAAAATTGCTCTTGAATCCAATGCGCTCGGCATTAATGCGCAAAATGCGCGAAAAAATGGAGTGAAAAGTGCCCATCCAAAGTTTTGACGCAGTTTGAGAGCCCACGAGTTTCTCAATGCGCTCACGCATCTCTCGTGCAGCCTTGTTGGTAAAGGTTAGTGCAAGAATACGCCAAGGTTCGTATCCTAAAGTAAGCAAATGAACTATTTTATATGTGAGTACACGCGTTTTCCCCGAACCGGCACCAGCTATCACTAATGCCGGGCCGTCGGTGTATAATACCGCATCTTGTTGTTGCGGGTTTAATTGGCTGATGTAATCTTCCATTCTAAGGCAAAGTTAGTTTCTTTGTCGGGTGAAAGCAAGAAAATTACCAAAATTTATTCAATTCGGCATTATATTCCCAGCCTCCTTCGGACAATCGTTTAATGAGCCATTGGGAATCGATATGCATGTCCTCGCATAGTTCTTCAAGTGAAGAATAGGAGTCGCGAAGTTTTGTGTTGATGAAACTATAAAGTATTGTAATATCTGATGGTAATTCATTCATAATGTTCTATCATATTTTATAATGCAAAAATAACTATTTATTTGCATTTGGAAATCGTTTGACTTAACTTTGTAGTGTAAAATTACAAGAATTATATGTTTACTCAAGAAGAATTATTGAATTGTATTAATGGTGCAATAGATACCATTGCCTATCCTCAGTCGCCATTTGGGTTGTATGAGCCAATAAAATATACATTGCATGGAGGTGGTAAACGCATTCGCCCTGTGCTCACCCTCGCTGCTTGTACTGCGCTTGGAGGTAATTTGGATACGTCGTTGAATCAGGCCTTGGGTATAGAAATGTTCCATAACTTTACCTTGTTGCACGATGACGTGATGGACAATGCCGATGTGCGTCGCGGTCGCCCAACGGTGCATAAGAAATGGAACGAATCGACTGCAATATTGTCGGGTGATACAATGTTGACGATGGCAACTCAATTGGTGTGTAAATGTAGTGACTTGAAGTTGTGCCATGTGATTAAATTGTTTAATCAAACAGCTATTGAAGTGTATGAAGGTCAGCAATATGATATGGATTTCGAGTCACGCAATGATGTTGCTATTGAAGAATATATTGAGATGATACGACTCAAAACATCGGTTTTGCTTGGTTGTGCTTGCAAAATGGGAGCATTGATGGCCGGCGCAAATGATGAAATATGTCAAAGTTTTTATAATTATGGAGTAAAACTTGGATTGGCGTTCCAATTGCAAGATGATTATTTAGACACCTATGGTGATCCCAAAGTGTTTGGAAAGAATATAGGAGGAGACATTTTGAACGATAAAAAAACATGGTTACTTATCTCAGCTTTGAAAGAAGATGAAACCGGAGAATTGGCTAAATTTATCGGAAATAAAAATGTGGAGCCTCAAGAGAAAATCCATTCGGTTAGAGCTATTTACGATAAATTGAATTTGGCACAAAGATGTCACGATTTGATAGATCAATATGCACAACTTGCAATTGCCGAATTGGAAAATGTGGATATTCCCGACGAGTCAAAAGATTTCTTTGTAAATTTAGCACTAAAATCTTGTCGAAGAGAAAACTAAGTCTTCATAATGAAATTGATTGACACTCACACTCATCTATACCTTGAGGAGTTCCAACCATCGCCCATCGATGCTGTTCAAAGAGCTATCAATGCCGGAGTAGGGCTTATGGTATTCCCTAATGTCGATTTGACAACCATTGTGCCGATGAAGCAACTGCAATCCAATTTTCCTGAAAATGTTGTCATGGCAATGGGGCTTCACCCGACTGAGGTCAATGATAATTGGCGAGCCGATTTAGATGTGATTGAAGCCGAACTGAATTCTACCACACGTTATGTGGCAGTAGGAGAGGTGGGTATTGATTTGTATTGGGATAAAACTTTCGTAAACCAACAAAAGGAGTGCCTTGATGTGCAATTGCAATGGGCCAGAGATAAAAACCTACCTGTGATAATTCATTGTCGAGATGGACTTCACGAAATAATAGATTTAATGAAATCACGTCGCGAGAATCTGCCACTATGCGTGTTTCATAGTTTTGGAGGCTCTGTTGAAGATGTGGCTCTCATAAGGGAATATGGCGATTTCTATTTTGGCATCAATGGCATTGTTACCTTTAAAAACTCAAAATTACGAGATGTGTTACCAACGATAGGCCTAAATCGCATATTACTTGAAACCGATTCTCCTTATCTTGCGCCGGTTCCTCATCGCGGGAAGCGTAACGAAAGTGCCTATATTGTACACATTGCTGCATATATAGCCAATGTATTGGGAGTCTCAGTTGATGTCGTTTCTGAGATTACAACAAACAATGCAAAACAATTCTTCGCACTTTGAGCTTAAATAAAAACATTGGTTATCATAAAAGTGCCAATTACAAATGTAACTGTTGTGGTAAAAAATTTAATCACATAAAGTCACGCGGTCTATTCCCAAATTTGTAATGTCTGAAATAAAAACAACCGCTTTATAGCAAGATAAAGCGGTTGTGAATATAGTAGTATATAAATCTTAGCGTGGGAGTACGTTTATGCGAAGCGCGTTGTAGGCTCTTTCGGCTTTTTCGCGAGCCGCTTCAACGGTTTCGTCGGTAGCGAGAATTACGCCCATACGACGATGTCCTTTGATTTCAGGCTTGCCAAATATGCGTAATTGTACGCCTGGTTCTGACAATACTTCTTCGAGGTTATCCATTTCGATTTTATCGGTATCACCTTCCACAACAATAGCTCTTGACGCAGACGGGCCAAGGAAGCGAATAGCTGGTACAGGAAGTCCGAGCAAAGCACGGGCGTGAAGCCCAAATTCACTGAGGTCTTGGGAAATCATTGTTACCATTCCAGTGTCGTGTGGGCGTGGAGAAACTTCACTGAAGATAACATTATCGCCTTGAATAAATAATTCAACACCGAAAATACCATAACCACCCAATGCATCGGTTACTTTCTTCGCAATTTCTTGTGCCGATGCAAGTGCTGATTGGCTCATGGGTTGAGGTTGCCAAGAATAACGATAGTCACCATCAATTTGTATGTGTCCAACTGGAGCGCAGAATGTTGTTCCTGAGCAACTGCGCACAGTGAGTAGGGTGATTTCGTAGTCAAAGTTTACAAATCCTTCTACGATAACACGGCCGGCTCCTGCACGTCCGCCTTCTTGTGCAATTTTCCAAGAATTTTCAATGTCTTCCTCTTTCTTGATTACACTTTGTCCGTGCCCCGATGAACTCATGATTGGTTTAACAACGCAAGGAATACCCACTTCGGCAACGGCTTTCTTGAATTCTTCAAAGTCAGAAGCAAAACGATAGGGAGATGTTGTAACGCCAAGTTCTTCAGCCGCAAGACGACGAATACCCTCACGATTCATTGTGAGCCATGCCGCATTTGCGGTTGGTGTAACGTTGTAGCCTTCTGCTTCAAGTTCTTTTAAGACAGGGGTTGCAATAGCTTCTACTTCGGGAATAATGTGGTCGGGCTTTTCCAATTCAATAATTTCACGAAGTTTTGCGCCATCAAGCATGTTAAATACATGGCAACGATGAGCAATTTGCATTGCGGGAGCATTTGCATATTTGTCGCATGCAACTACTTCAACACCATAACGTTGAAGTTCAATAGCTACTTCTTTCCCTAATTCGCCACTACCCAATAGTAATGCTTTTCTCCCAACGGGGGTCATCACAGATCCGATTTTTGACATAATGTGTTTTGTGTTATTTAGTTATTAATTGTTTTAGAGTTATAATACTTCCATGTCGGCATTTAGACGCTGTCTGACTACCTCATACATCATAACGCCTGCTGCAACTGAAACATTGAGAGAACTAATGTTTCCAAACATTGGTATTGATACAAAAGTATCGCAAAGTCGTAATACCTCAGGCGAGATCCCAACATCTTCTGCTCCCATTACAAGTGCGATGGGGTTAGTATAGTCGGCTTGTGTATAGTTGATACTTGCTTTTTCTGATGCTGCCACAATGCTGTATCCGTTGTCTTTCAGGAATTTAATGGCGCCAACGATGTTGTGCTCGCGACATACCGGAATGTGGTGTAATGCGCCAGCCGATGTCTTAATCGCATCGGCATTTACACAAACGCTTCCTCGTTCAGGAATAACGATAGCATTTGCTCCGACGCATTCGCATGTTCGTGCAATAGCGCCGAAGTTGCGCACGTCGGTTATTCCGTCAAGAACGACAACGAAAGGCAGTAGCCCATCTTCATATAATTGAGGAACAATGTGCTCGAGAGAGTAATATGTTACAGCTGAAAGGATTGCTACAACACCTTGGTGGTTCTTGCGCGTGATTTTATTAATTCGCTCAATGGGCACTCGCTGAGTTACGATGCGATGGATTTTAATCAGGTCAAATAATTCTCCAACGAGTTCACCTTGTAGATCTTTTTTAATGAAAATTTTATCTACTTGTTTACCCGCTTCAATCGCTTCAATAACTGCGCGAATTCCAAAGATGTATTCGTTTTTATTCATTTGTTATATTTTTAATAAAGAGCGAGCATTGGCAAGCGCGGCACTATTAACTGATGAGCCACTGAGCATTAATGCTAGTTCTTCAATACGTTGTTCAATGTTAAGTTCTTTTATTCGAGTCAAAGTTGAGTTTTCGTCATCTTCTTTATATACTTTGAAGTGATGAGCTCCTTTGGCGGCAACTTGTGGTAGATGGGTTATTGCAATGACTTGTAGGTTTTGGGAAATCTCTTGCATCATTTCACCCATGCGGTTGGCAACGTCTCCAGATACTCCGGTGTCAACTTCATCAAAAATAATTGAAGGAAGTTGCATCTTGTTGGCAATGATTGATTTAATTGAAAGCATGAGACGTGAAATCTCACCGCCGGAGGCTGTATTTCCCACCGGCATGAGAGGCTGATTTTTATTGAATGCAAATAGGAATTGCACTGCATCTATACCTGTAGAAGAGATGTTTTCGGTGGTGATGTTAATATCGCATTGCAAATTTTTCATGCCAAGCGGTAGGGCAGTCTCCTTTAAAGTCAAAGCAAATTGTTTGGCTTCATCATGTCGGCGTTTAGAAATTTCTTTTGCTTTATTGAGCGCAAGACGATAGGCATGCTTTGCTTTGTCTTCTAATTCAGAAAGAATATTGTCGCTATCATCAATTGTGTTTAGTTGTTGCCGATATTTCTCTCTGAGGGCAATTAATTCAGCAATAGAATTAACCTTGTGCTTATGTTGAAGTGAGTATATATTGTTTAGTCGTTCCTCTATGTTATTCAATTCATGAGGGTCGGCATTTAGATTGGATTCAAAGTCAACTAACGTTTCGGTAATGTCTTGTATTTCAATGCGAGCTGATTCCAATCGGGCACTAAGAGCTTCTGCGTCATCAAGAACCTCTGACAGGCTTTCGCAATCACCAACAGCATTCCCGATTAGTTCCAATGCATTGCTATTCCCGCTTGATAGGCTTGATATCGCAGAGTTGAGGGCTTGCTTTATCTCTGAGATGTTTGATAATATGTCGTGCTCACGCTCAAGTTCCTCTTGTTCGCCATCAACAAGATTCATTTCTTCCAGTTGTTGTAACTGAAATCTTATAAAGTCGGCGTCAGAGCTATTTTTGTCGATAGAACGTTTTGCTTCGTTATATTTTTTTACCGATGTAACATAATTGGCATACAGTTCAGAATATTCTTGTAGGAGTGATTGATTTGACGCAAGACTATCAATGATGTGCATTTGATATTCAGGCGTTGCTAATAAGAGATTTTGATGCTGCGAATGAATATCAACCAATTGCATCGCTACTTGTTGAAGCAAGGTGAGTGTAACCGGTGTGTCGTTGATAAAAGCACGAGAGCGTCCGTTTGGGGTTATTTCTCGCCTTAAGATGCATGTCTCATTATCCCAATCAATGTCGTTGTCAATACATACTTGTTTTAGCGATTCATAGCTTGTTATGGAAAACGAAGCTTCGATAATTGATTTTTTTTCTTTATTTCTTACGGCTTTTGTGTCGGCTCGTTCTCCAAGAAGCATAGATAAAGCGCCCAATATGATTGATTTTCCGGCGCCTGTCTCGCCCGTAATAATATTGAGATTATTATGAAAATCAATACTAAGCTCATCTATGAGTGCGTAGTTGGTTATATTAAGCGTTTCAATCATTTCTAAAACTATTTAATCTTTCCTGTTTTAATTTTATCGAGACGCTCGGCTTCTGTTGGGAAAATTGGGTAAAGCCATTCATAAACCTTCTCGCGTTCAGTACTGTTGGCTTTTGAATATATGTTGACCAATTCATCGAGTTTTGCATCTTTAAACATTGAAAGCGCTACCGACATTGGGGCTACATCATATATCTTTTTGATTGATTCAATAGACGCAGTAATTGCTGCTCTACCTTTATCAGGACTCAATACCATTTCATCAAGGCCGGTTCTGTGATATTTATATAAGAGGTCCCTAATAATAGATGTATTAGGCTCTGTATATGCGCTTAGTACAGAACTGCGATTTTTGGTGTCTTCAAAAGCTTTCCAACCACTTTCTCCTGATGATTGAGCCATTTGCACGATGTTATCGGCTCGCTCATAAAATTGTTCTCCTCCGCGTGGTGAGAATGTGTCAAAATCTATAGCCAAAATCAGGTAGGCATAGAAATTGAGTATTGCGGTTAGATTACTTTCCATTGAATTCTCTGAAAAAACAAGAGGTTCATTTTCTTGATAGGTGAATTCAATCTTAGTATCTTTGAAATTAATCAGAGTTGATGTATAAGTGCTATTATATACTGGACGAGTAGATTGAACTTGAAGGTCTCCGGTCAGAGTGTTATCGTCATATTCTTTTATTGTAAAAAACAATTTGCACTCAATTTTTTCATTAGCAGCAATTTGTGCTTGAGAGAATTTGGTGGTATTCATGTAATCATTGATTGCTTCTTTCAATGTATTGAACACCGATTTATTTGTGCCTTGTACTTGGTCGGAATTTATTTCGACCTCGCATTTTAACTCTTGTGCAGTTAAACTATTGCCAACAAAAGTCAAAATTAGGAATATGAATATGCGAAAAAACTTTGTCATCGTTGATTTATATTATTGCATCAATAATATCTTTGGCAACTTCAGCTTTGGATTTCATATCATACATTTTCTTGTTGCCGTCAGCAAAGAAAATGGTAACTTTATTAGTGTCTGTGCCAAATCCGGCGCCAGAGTCGTTAAGTGAGTTTAGAACAATTGCATCAAGATTTTTACGTTGCATTTTATCTTGTGCATTTGTTTCTTCGTTATTAGTTTCAAGCGCAAATCCAACGAGAATTTGTCCCTCTGTTTTCATTTTGCCGAGAGATGCTGCTATATCAGGATTTTTTACAAGCTTGATTACAGGTATGTCGTCTTTTTCTCGCTTGATTTTTACGTCACTTTGTTTTTCAGGGGCATAGTCGGCAACTGCAGCACACATAATGGCTATGTCAACGTCTGGAAATATATTCACGCATTTGTCATACATTTGTTTTGCCGACTCAACATCGATAACTTTAATGGCAGGGTGTTTAGCTTTAATTGCAACCGGACCGCTGACGAGTGTTACTTGAGCCCCTCTACGAGCCGCTTCTTCAGCTAATGCATATCCCATCTTACCGGAAGAATAATTGCCGATGAATCTAACCGGGTCAATTTTTTCGTAAGTAGGACCGGCTGTGATCAACATTTTTTTTCCCTGTAAATCTTTTCCTGTCGCAAAAAATGCAGTTAGTTTTTCTACAATAGATTCAGGCTCAGCCATACGACCTTTGCCTACGAGATGGCTTGCTAATTCTCCTGACGTTGGCTCAATGATGTGATTGCCGTAGGATTTTAGTAGCTCAATATTGTTTTGAGTAGTTGGATGGGCAAACATATCTAAATCCATCGCGGGTGCTATGAAGACGGGGGCTTTGGCCGATAAATAAGTTGTGATGAGCATATTGTCGGCAACTCCATGGGCCATTTTTGCTATTGAGGAGGCCGTAGCAGGAGCAATGACCATTGCATCGGCCCATAATCCTAAGTCAACATGGCTGTGCCATTCTCCGGTGTTGGCGCTGAAAAATTCGCTCACAACAGGTTTCCCACTAAGAGCAGAAAGTGTTACCGGAGTGATAAATTCTTTTCCTGATGGTGTTATAATTACCTGAACTTCAGCGCCTGCCTTGATGAGTAGTCGCAGAAGATAAACTGATTTATAAGCGGCAATTCCGCCTGTTATGCCAAGGATTATATGTTTGCCTTTTAGCATTATTTCATGCGTAATTTAATGTTAGTAAAAACGTCTTTAGTGTTTTGAGGGAAATCACCTTGTAAAATCCAACTATAGTAACCTGGATCTTGACGTAATACATCAGTGACTAATTGACCTTTGTACTTCCCAAAGTTTATAACTTCTTGTTTTTGTTCATTATAAATGACTCTTCCCGCAAGATCGACGTTGCGATTTTGAGATGAATATTCCGATAAAGCTTCCATGTCGTTTGGAAGATCGTCATACATATCCAATTGAGCTTTTAATACTTCGTATGTTGCTCGTGTGTCGGCACTTGCCGAGTGGGCGTCATTTAAGTCTTTCCCGCAATAGAATTTATATGCAGCAACCAATGTTCGTTGTTCTTTTTTGTGGAAGATTGTTTGAACATCGATAAAACGAGGTTTGGAGAAGTCAAATTTAACTCCTGCTCGTTGAAATTCTTGGTCGAGCATTGGTATGTCAAAACGATTGGAATTGAAGCCGGCTATGTCGCAACCTTGAAAACTTTTTGCTAGGTCTGCCGCAATCATTTTAAAAGTGCGACAATTGGCAACGTCTTCATCTGTAATGCCATGCACTGCTGTTGCTTCGGCGGGAATAGGCATTTCCGGGTTCAAGCGTATGGTTCGTTCGTTTTCAGTGCCATTAGGCATTATTTTGATCATTGAAATTTCAACAATGCGGTCTTTGGTGATATTTGTGCCTGTTGTTTCGAGATCAAAAAATATGATAGGCTTCTTTAAGTGCAATTCCATTTATTCGATTATTAGAAATCAGATACTGTCATTGGCATTAATAGCATAAGCAAATCGCCGTTGGCTTCATTTTCTGATGGAATGAATACGCCTGGGCGGCTTGGGTCGGAAAGTTTTATGATAATATCATCGGTTGTTAATGTGTTAAATATCTCAATGAGATATGGAGCACTAAAGCCAATGATCATTTCACTTCCGGTAAATTCACATGGAACAGATTCCCATGCTGATGTAAGATAGTTGTTGTCTTGGGCTTTTAATAGCACTTGATTGGGTGTGATTTTAAATTTCACTAGACCATGTCCAGGGTCAACAAATACTCCTACACGGCGCACTGCGTTAAGGAATGAATGGCGATCAATAGTGAGAGTATATGGGTTATTTGTTGGTATTACGCGGTTGTAATCGGGGAATACACCTTTAATGAAACGACAGTTGAACGTAAACGAAGGACTTTCAAAAGTTGCACTCTTGGGCTCAATAGTAACTTTTACTTCTTGCTCTTTTGAGAATACGTTTTTAATTACAGTCGCAGGCTTAATAGGGAATATGCAAGATCCTTCTACGCCTGGAGCCGACATTTCATTGCGATATCTTACGAGTTTACGAGTGTCGGTTGCTACAAATGTGATTGCGTCGGGTTTGATATCCCAAAGTATCCCCATCATTTGAGGACGTAGGTCATCGTTTCCAACGGCAAAGAGGGTGTTGTCGATACCTTTGATTATTTGCTCTGTTGGGCAAGTAAATTCAATGTGGTCTTCATTTGAATCTTCAATTTTGATTGAAGGATATTCGTTGCCACTTAACGCAATGAGATTGTATGTTCCGCTTGAGTAAGTAATCTCGACTGCTAAGTTATTGTCATTGATATTAAATGTAATGCCTTGATCGGGTAATTCTTTAAGGAGGTCAACAAGACGTCGAGCATCAATGCAAAAACTACCACTGCCTTCAACTTCCATAACGGGAATACGGGCGGTGAGTCGATTTTCAAGATCTGATGCTGTTACGGTTAGAGTGTTGTCTTGCAATACAAATAAGAAATTGTTGAGAATTGCAAGGGCATTCTTAGAGTTTATTACTTTGCTCACTGACGATACATAGTTGTAGAGCGTCTTACTTGGAACGTTGAATTTCATATCGCTATATTTTTAATATTGTTTCTAATCGTTTGATTGATAGATGTTTCGCCCTGGAGCGTAATCTGCCAATATTTAATTTACAAATATAGTGATATTTTCTGGATTTTATGGTATGGTTTAGAGAATTGTAGAAAAATATTTTGAGAATTGAGATAGTGCTATATCTCAATATGGCTTTAAATGATCAAAAAGCTTCTCCAATGGCAAAGAGTATTCCGGAAGTGCCTTGACCGAATCCGTAGTCTATGCGTGCATTGACGTTGTGTTTGAACTCAAACCTAAGACCCACTCCGAAGTTGTGAAGCCACTCGGGTTTGATTTCTTGTTTATGTAGTTGCTCAAAAGAAGAGAAGATTGTTGCACCGCCAGCCCATAATGTAAATCCGATTCGTTTGTGGACGTGCTGGCGATATTCAATTTGTGAGGCAATTTGATTGTTGTCAATTGTTGACCCCATATAGTAACCACGCATTCTCACCCCATCAGATGCAATCATTTCGCGCATTGTCCATGGTGTAGAGGAGCTGTTGAGTTTCATGTACCAGTCAAATGCCAATACGGCTCCTTTCCAGAGGCGTTGGTAATAATTAGTTATAAATGTGTGGCTATAAAATGTTGATTCGGCATTGCCGAGTGCTTTAAGGAATACCATCGGTTTATATGCTATGTGTAATCCTTTGGTGGGAGTCACAAGATTGTCTCTTGTGTCAAATTCAAACGATAGTCCCACTCCATTCACGCAATATTGGGCTCGTTCGTTTAATAAATATTCGGGATTAAGTACATTGCACGCATCGGTGTAATTATTGCGTACTTGTACCCCGGCATAAAAATTACGATTAACTTTATAAATATATTCCGTTTGGAGGTCTATCTGTCGTCTATCGTATTGTGATACTCTATTATTAGCAGTTTCTTCTGATGTTATACCCCAGAAATTGAGAGACTTTTTATAAATTTCAAATTTATATGATAAACGGGATTTGTTGTCGGGAAATAGATTATTTCCTTTAAATGTAAATACATAAAACCCATTTAACGAGGCATTTATTGAGGCAAAAAAATCAGAAGGATTGGGGAGTGTATCGTTGCGATCCATGCGATATAACCCTGTTGCAGCACCGCCTATACCAAATCCGGCTTCACGAGTATAAGAGGGCGTTATGGCGAATCCCATATCTACTTTTTTCTCGCGAGTGCGGTCAACATGCCCTCTTATCAGTGAGGACAAATATTCTCTAAACCATTGAGGGGTTTTGCGTATTACTTCAATTGAATCGGCGTATTCGGTTTTTGATTTAGCTTTTGGGGTAACTTGAGGAGCTGGTTCAACGTAAATCGGCACTTGGTTGACCGAGTCGGGATATAATAAGTTGGGGTGTTGTGCATATATTGTTACAACAACCAAGCTAAATATGATACACAAAATAATTCTCTTCATTGCAGTGTCTAAAAGTCTCGACCGTTTTTTCAAGTTGCAAAGATACGATTTATAACTCCAAAAAGCCATGAGAGTATAGCTCTTACATGGCTTTTTGGCTTTTTGGAGTATTTTATTCTACTTTTGGGGCACTGGGGGAGGAGTTGGTTCGCCCTCGTTGTTGCGTTGTTCTTTTGCTTCTTCGATGTCACGTTTGTTTTGCTCGATTTCGGCTCTTTCTGCTTCGGCTTCTTCAGCAGAGCGGGCTGCCAATATCTCATCAGTGCGAGATGTCCATTTTCTTTTACCAAAGATTCTTTCAACGTCTTCGGTGAATATCACTTCGCGAGTGATGAGCACATCGGTGAGTTGAGCATGACCTTCAGCATATTTTCTGAGTATATCTTTTGCTCGTTCATATTGCTCCTCTATTATTCGTGAAACTTCATCATCAATCATTTTGGCTCGTTCTTCGCTATAAGGTTTAGTAAAACCATAGCTTTGTCCTGTTGAGTCATAATAATTCACATTGGGGAGTTTTTCACTCATGCCATAATAAACTACCATGGCGTATGCTTGCTTGGTAACTCGCTCCAAATCGTTAGATGCACCGGTTGAAACACGTCCCATAAATAGTTCTTCAGCGGCACGTCCTCCAAGCAGTGAACACATTTCATCAAGAAGTGCTTGAGTTGTTGTGATTTGGCGTTCTTCGGGTAAATACCATGCCGCACCAAGAGCCTTGCCACGAGGAACAATCGTAACTTTTATTAGAGGGTTGGCATATTCCAAATGCCATGAAATAGTTGCGTGGCCTGCTTCGTGGATTGCGATAGAACGTTTTTCTTCGTCGGTGGTAATTTTTGAACGCTTTTCAAGTCCTCCGATGATGCGATCTACTGCGTCGATAAAGTCTTGTCGTTCAACAGAATTCTTGTGTTGGCGAGCTGCAATGAGAGCTGCTTCGTTACACACGTTCGCAATGTCGGCTCCGGAAAATCCGGGGGTTTGTCTTGCTAATAGCTCAACGTCAACCGAATCATCTATTTTAATGTTGCGAAGATGCACGTTGAAAATTGCAACGCGGTCGTTTAGGTCGGGCAATTCAACGTATATTTGACGGTCGAAGCGACCGGCACGTAGCAATGCTTTGTCAAGAATGTCGGCGCGGTTTGTTGCAGCAAGGATAATTACCCCACTATTAGACCCAAATCCGTCCATCTCGGTCAATAATTGGTTGAGGGTGTTTTCGCGCTCATCGTTAGAGCCCATGTTAGGACTTTTTCCACGAGCACGCCCTACGGCATCAATTTCATCAATAAAGATTATACAAGGTGATTTTTCTTTTGCTTGGCGGAAAAGGTCGCGTACGCGTGACGCACCCACACCAACAAACATTTCAACAAAATCTGAGCCTGACATGCTGAAGAATGGCACGTTTGCCTCTCCGGCTACGGCTTTAGCCAATAATGTTTTACCTGTTCCCGGAGGGCCTACAAGGAGGGCCCCTTTGGGAATTTTACCTCCGAGCTCAGTGTATCGTTGCGGATTTTTAAGAAATTCCACAATTTCTTCTATTTCGGTTTTTGCTTCCGAAAGCCCGGCAACGTCTTTAAATGTGACATTTACCGAGTTGTCTTTATCGTAAATTTTTGCTTTTGATTTACCTACGCTGAATACACCACCGCCACCTCCATCACGGCCTGACATGCGACGCATCATAAATATCCAGAATCCAATCAGTAATGCAATAGGACCGAAAGTCCATAGAATCGAGCTGAAACCTCCGGAGTGGTCATATTCAACTTCTCCCTTGAAAATACCGGCTCCTTGCCATTCGTCTATTTTTTTACTAATATCGGCTGGTACATTTGTTTTTATGATGTATTTGTTGGCCGATGCAGTTTCTTTGTCACTGAGTTTGAAAATCTCTTTAGCAATAGAGTCATTCAAGTAGGCTTCAGCTACACCTGACTTTGACTCTACTATTATTTTATTTGCGCCACCATCAAGAATGCATTTTTCAAATTCGGAGTAACTGACTTCCTTCGTTACATCATTATGGTCAAGATAGTAAAAGCCAATGATAAATACAAAGATAATGGCATACATCCAATATATGCTGAATTTAAATGTTGGCTGCTTCTTTAATTTCGGGTCCATTTCGTAATTTAAGCTTTTATTTGATGATTAAGATTGGTTGTTGATTAATCTAAGTCAGGAATTTCGTTGATTTTGGCGTCGCTCCAAAGTTCCTCAAGGTTGTAATGCTGTCTGACGTCGGGGAGAAAAACGTGTACCAAGGTGTGTCCATAGTCAATTACAATCCATTGAGAATTTTGATACCCATCATAGTTGTAGGGCTTTATTCCTGCATTTTTGTGTAAATATTCTCTTACACTATCGGCAATTGCCGATACTTGCATAGTTGAGCTCCCTTCGCATATCACAAAGTTTTGAGCTGCTGCTGATTCAATGTCACTTAAGTCAACGTGTGTTATTTTTCGACCTTTACGGTCTTGAATTCCTTCAGTGACTAATTTTACGATGTCGGTTTTATTGTTCATTAAATATATTTTCAAGTAATTTATTTTGCAAAAATACTGAAAAATTCCGGTATGTTTGCTTGTTGTTAACTTATATTGTCACTCATTGAGCTGTTTTATCTTACAACAAATAGAGTGCCAAAAAAGATTTATTCATATTTTATTGTTTTCGCTGGAGATATTGTAGATACTAATTGCGACGGAATTACCAAAATAAGAGTCGTTAATACCAACACACCCAAGTTTAAATATAAAATGTGAGCCCAATTTAATTCAACTGGAACATAATTTAAATAGTAAGCATCGGGATTGAGCGGTATTAGGTGGAATTTTTCCTGTAATATTGTCAATGTTATTCCGATGAAATTACCGATGAGCATTCCTATTATAACTAACCGTTCGGTTAAAGTTATGAATATTCCTCTTATTTGAGCATTCGTTGCCCCAAGAGCTTTGAGAATTCCAATAGTGTTTACGCGTTCCAAAATTATAATAAACATGCATGATACTAATGTAAATCCGGCAACGAGTGCAATGAGGATAAGAATTACAACAACATTAGTGTCAAGCAAGTCAAGCCAAGTGAAGTAAAATGCACCTGTGTGGTACACGTTTGTTACATTGCAGAGATTGTTTAATTTTTGGCTGTAACATGCTTCAACAATAGAATCTTGCAGCGCCGAGCTTGATGGTATTATATCGTCGGGTTTAAATCCTCTCAATTCTATGCATGAACCACCATCAGAGGGGAGGTCATTAATTTTTTGAAGAGTGGGTAGAGATGAAAACGCGATTAGTTTGTCATAATCATTGAAGTGCGATTCATATATTGCTGCAATTTCAAATCTGCGAGTTTTTACATTCCCATCTTTAATGAAATAGGCATAAATTTTACTACCGACGTCAAGTTTGAGCAATTTCGACATCGTTTTAGAAACGATTATTTGATTGTGCGTTGTGTCGCACGCATAATTTGGAATGTTGCCAGAGATAAGATTGTCAGAAATGAATTCCCATTTATGATTTGAATCTAAACCTTTGAATACAACACCAAGAAAGTTGTCGTCGGTTTTTAGTATTCCCGGTTGTTTGAGAGATAGAGATACTTCGGCTGTAGGGCAAGCCGAGGAAATTATATTTTTAAGTGAGTCGTCAAATATTATGTAATTGTTGGTATTATTATACCCAAATCCGACAGCTTCATTTGATGTGACAGTAATTTGAGCATCGAAGCCCATAATCTTTTCTCTGATCTCATGTTTAAATCCGAGTATAACAACAATAGCAATTATCATTATGACAATTGCTATTGCTATACCAGCAATGGCTATAATAATGCTTGGTGAAGTGCCTCCGGTGGAGCTGTTTTTCAGCCGCAATCGTTGGGCTACGAAAAACTCAAACTTCATATTGTGCGTCCTGGGTAAGCTTTCAATGCTTCAGATAGAACCTTCAGTGCTTTAGCTAAATCTTCTTTCTTGAGCACATAGGCCATTCTCACTTCATTGCGTCCAACTCCCTTTGTGGTATAAAATCCTGACGCAGGAGCCATAAACACGGTTTGACCTTCATATTCAAAGTCGCTTAAACACCATTCGCAGAATCGATCGGCATCATCAACCGGCAGACTTACAACAGTGTAAAAAGCCCCCATGGGAATAGGAGAATAACATCCGGGTATTTTGTTGAGGCCGTCAATTAAAAATTTTCGGCGTTCAACATATTCGTTGTATGTCATGAGCATATAATCGGTCGATGCGTCGATAGATGCTTCTGCCACTATTTGACCTAGCAATGGTGGGCTGAGTCGTGCTTGGCAGAATTTCATGACATTCTTTTTCAACTCTTTGTGCTTGGTAATAATTGCACCAATGCGAATACCACATTCGCTATAACGTTTAGATACAGAGTCGATCAACACAACTTGCTCTTCTATGCCGGGAAGGTGGAATGCTGAGATGTATGGTGCTCCGGTGTAGCAAAATTCACGATAGACCTCATCGGAGAATAAAAATAAATCATATTTCTTCACGATGTCGCGAATTTGATTCATCTCTTTTTGGGTGTAGAGATATCCGGTGGGATTATTGGGATTACAGATCAAGATCCCTTTGGTTTTAGGAGTTATGAGTTCCTCAAATTTTTCAACAGGAGGCAAAGCAAACCCTTCGTCAATGCTTGATGGTACGGTTACAATTTTTGCTCCTGCCGATATAGCAAATGCCATATAATTGGCGTAGGCCGGTTCAGGTACAATTATTTCATCACCTGGGTCAAGACAAGCCATAAATGCAAATAATACAGCTTCAGAGCCTCCTGTGGTTACAATAATATCATCAACGTCAACATTAATGTTGAAACGTTTATAGTACTTTTCAAGTTTTTGTCTCAGAGTCAATAACCCTTCCGACGGACTATATTCAAGTACTTTGCGATCAATATGCTTGAGCACCTCAAGTCCTTCTTGTGGGGTAGGGAGGTCGGGTTGACCAATGTTCAAATGATATACTTTCAAACCTCGTTCTTTTGCTGCATTTGATAGCGGAACGAGCTTGCGTATAGGCGATTCAGGCATTATTTGCCCTCGTTGTGATATATTTGGCATAGTACTTCTATTTCTAATTAAACTACAAAGTTAATAATTAAATTGTAATATTACGCATAATTATTACAGTTCTATAAAATAAAATACCGCCGAGAGATTAAATCGTAATTATTTGATTATAATAAATGATTGAATTTTTGGTCAAGGTATGAGGCGAAAATTTGTTGGTCGTCGGGGTTGATAGATGAATAGGGTATAAGAAATAATTGGTATTTACTTCCATTTAATTTTAATACAAAGTTTTGTTGAGTATATTCAGCGCCGGTTACGCTATCCCATGTGATGTGTTCCGGCTTTAACGATGGAGCGTTAGTATTTTCGTCTTCGTGATGGTATATAATGTCAATTCCGTCATCGGATATTATAGCGCGTTTTGATAGCGTATTGGTGCGTGATAATGGCGAGAGTGCTTGTTGATAGTATAAAAACATTACAATTGGCGGGTATATGAGAAATAATGTCATGAATGATGTGTAAAGAAAGGCAATATTACTAAAAGCCAAAAATGCTTGTATCGCAATGGGTAATGCAATAGCCCACCACCATGTGCCTAACCATTGGAGCATAATGGCTTTAAAATATTTTTCAGCATTTATTTTGTATGGCTCTGATATTATTCTCATAATAATAAAAAGGGCTATGAATTAAATCAAATTCATAGCCCTTGTATTGAAAAGAATTAGTCGTTAAGTTTGTGAATTACAAGACCTGAACGCAATTTGGGCTCAAACCATGTTGTTTTTGGTGGCATGATATTGCCTGTGTCGGCAATGTTCATTAATTGGTCCATTGAAACGGGATATAAGGCAAGAGCCATAGCCATTTCGCCACTATCAACGCGACGTTTAAGTTCGCCAAGTCCACGTATTCCACCAACGAAATCGATGCGTTTATCGCTACGAAGGTCGGTGATTCCCAATATGTCTCGCAAAATTAAGTCAGATGAGATGGTAACGTCGAGCACACCAATTGGGTCTGCGTCATTAAATCGTCCTTCTTTGGCTGTGAGAGAGTACCATTCGCCATTGAGATATAGTGAGAAGTTATGAAGGCAGGCGGGAGTGTAAATCTCTGTTCCTTTTTTCTCAACAATGAAATTTTGCTCGATTTTTTCAATGAATTCTTCATTTGAGAGTCCATTTAGATCTTTTACTACGCGATTGTAGTCTATGATCTTGAGGTGTGAAGCAGGGAAGCAAACAGCGAGGAAGAAGTTGTACTCTTCATCTCCGGTATGAGCCGGGTTTTGTTGGGCTTTTTCATTTCCAACAAGTGCAGCGGCAGCTGTGCGATGGTGTCCGTCGGCAATGTAAAGATAAGGTATTTCACTGAATAGTTGAGTGATTTCGGCGATAGTCTTTTCATCGCTGATTACCCAAAAGTGATGGCCAAATCCATCGGGCGCTACGAAATCATATTCAGGTTTTTCTGCTGTAACTTGTTTAATGATTTGTTCGAGCGCTTCATTGTCGGGGAATGCAAAAAATACAGGCTCAATGTTAGCATTGTTGATGCGCACATGTTTCATGCGATCTTCTTCTTTGTCGCGACGAGTGAGTTCGTGTTTTTTGATGCGACCAGTCATATAATCTTCAACATTGGCGGCAACAACAATGCCATATTGTGTGCGTCCGTCCATTGTTTGAGCATATATATAGTAATGTTCTTTTTCGTCTTGAACAAGCCATCCGTTCTGTTGGAAAGCGTTGAAGTTTTCAACCGCTTTGTCATAAACGCATGGGTCATGCTCATCTGTGCCTAGTGCAAAATCAATTTCAGGCTTGATTATATGATAGAGTGATTTTGGGTTGCCTTGTGCTTCGGCGCGAGCTTCTTCAGAGTTAAGTACATCGTAGGGACGTGATGCAACGTCTGTGACCATTTCTCGCGGTGGGCGTACTCCTTTAAAAGGTTTTATTTTTGCCATGATTATAATGTTTGAAGGTTCTCAATGAGATTATTTGTTGCGAATGATTGTTTGTTCTCTATCAGGACCGATAGATACTATTGTAATAGGTGTTCCCAATTCGTTTTCAAGGAATTTAATGTAATTGTTAAATTCTTGTGGGAATTCGCTTTCATTTTTAAATTCAGTCATGTCGGTCTTCCAACCCGGGAATGATACATAGACTGGCTCGAGGTTGTCTTCCTCAACTGAGAATGGGAATTGTTTTGTTTCTTGACCATTGATTTTATAGGCAACGCATGCTTTTATTTCATCAAATCCATCAAGTACGTCACTCTTCATCATGATGAGTTGAGTTACGCCATTAATCATGATAGAATAACGTAGTGCAACAAGGTCAATCCATCCACAACGACGTTCACGACCGGTAACTGCGCCGTATTCATGTCCTAAATCACGAATGCGTTTACCTGTTTCGTCAAATAATTCAGTTGGGAATGGTCCACTACCAACGCGAGTACAATAGGCTTTAAAGATACCAAAAACTTCACCAATTTTATTGGGAGCTACACCTAAGCCGGAGCATGCTCCAGCGCATATTGTGTTTGATGATGTAACAAATGGGTATGACCCAAAGTCAACATCAAGCAAAGTGCCCTGAGCACCTTCGCATAATACCGATTTTCCTTCAGCCAACATCGAGTTGATGAGGTATTCGCTATCAACGATGTCATAACCTTTAATGTATTCAATTGCGGTGAGCCAACGTTTTTCTAATTCAGCATAATCGGGAGTTTCGCCCATTGCTTTGAGTGTAGCAAGGTGCTTGTCGCGAGCAGCAGTATATTTGTTCTCAAAATTATGGAAGACGTCGCCCAAGCGAAGACCATTTCGGCTCACTTTGTCGGTATAAGTAGGACCGATTCCTTTTCCGGTAGTACCAATTTTTGCTCCACCTTTAGCTTTTTCGTTAGCTGCATCAAGAAGACGATGAGTGGGCATGATAAGATGCACCTTCTTTGAAATTTTGAGAATTTGTTTCAATGCGATTCCACTTTTTTCAAGGGCTTCAGCTTCTTCTTGGAATAGTACGGGGTCAAGAACAACACCATTTCCTATGATATTTACTTGACCATGTTGGAAAATGCCCGATGGAATGGAACGTAGTACATATTTTTTACCTTCAAATTCAAGCGTATGTCCGGCGTTTGGTCCACCTTGAAAACGAGCAACTACGTCGTAACGTGGAGTTAGAACGTCGACTACCTTTCCTTTTCCTTCATCGCCCCATTGGAGCCCGAGCAATACATCAACTTTCATGATTGATAAAATGTTATTAGAAATCTTTATATTATTGTTTTTGTTTTGTCGTCTTTGATTTAGATTTACCTCTTCTTTGGCATCGTGAACATACTCCATACACGTTTATTGCGAAGTATGAAGTGTGGAATGCCGGGTAGCGTCGAGCATTCATCATTTTCAGCAGTTCTTGGTCCTTTACATCTTTTATGCGTCCACATTGTGTGCATATGAGATGATGATGATTGCCAACACCTGAAACTTTTTCATATTGAGCCGGTTGATTGTTGAATTGATGTCGTCTCACAAGCCCACAGTCAATGAGCAAATCCATTGTGTTGTACACTGTTGCTAAGCTCACATGGTAGGACGCGGCCTCTAATTCAGAATATAACGTATCGATATGAAAATGTTCTGTCATGTCACACACTTTATCGAGTATGGCATAACGTTCCGGAGTTTTGCGAAGCTTTTTGCCTTGCAAGTACTCGGTAAATGTCGTGCGAGCCGACGCTTTCATTTTGTCTTCGCTCATTACGAGGACAAAGATACATCAATCTGCGCTCAATTCAAAACCTAAATAGGTTTTTCTTTGTTTCTTTTTTGAAATAAGTTTTTTCTCTCAGTCGTTTTTTGATTTTGTGATGTTATGAAAAAGCAGAGTGTTACAACATTGTTGATATTATCGTTGACGTTTTCAATAGTTGCTCTTGTCCTAACGATTTGTCGCATTAAACCTATTACAATTGATTGGCTCGGGATTTTAGTCGGAATATTAGGGTTATTGACTTCAGTGCTACTGGGCTGGCAAGTGTTTAGTATAATTAATCTTCGAAGTATGGAGGCAAAACTTAAGTCCATTGAAGAAGAGTCGCGTAAGGGTGATTCTGCTGCTATAGGGAAGGCATATGATGGCATAGCCACGCTTTATATAACATCTTTGCCTGATGAGACAAAGACGGCAGACGAACACATGTCAAATCATTTGTATGGATATTTGTTGTTTTCGGCATTGGCAATGTCTATGCAGAGTGAAGCAGGAAATTATGATTATTGTGAATCTACAATAGGTCATCTGCTGAAGATTGATCGTAGCTGTTTAAATATAAATCAGAATCAACGAGACAATTTGTTTGAAATCGCATCTCATATCGTTTCTAATGGAAAGATTAAAAATTACTCTGATTATATGCGTTGGCTCGCTACCTTAGTCTGATTCAAATGGTGAAGGCGACGTAATAGTAATATCTTCGTTGGTGTGAGGGTGTTTAAACGCAATCATTTCAGCATGAAGGTACATTCGGTCACTACTTGTGCCATAGAGTTCGTCGCCTTTGATTGGCGAATTAAGACCATCGTTATGACTTGCATGAACTCGTAATTGATGGGTGCGTCCTGTCACAGGATAAAAAGCAACTATTGTTTTGTCGTTAAAGCGTTTAATCACTTCATATTTTGTTATAGCTTCTTTGCCATGTTCAAAACACACCATTTGTCGAGGTCTGTCATCTATGTTTAATCTTAGTGGCAAATTGATTGTTCCGTCAGAATCTTTAATTGTTCTGTCAAGAATCGCAATATATCTTTTTATAATTTCTCTACGCTTGAATTTTGCTTGCATCAGTTTATACGTATCAAGCGTCTTCGCAAAAATTAAAATGCCCGACGTAGCCATATCCAACCGGTGTATTAAATAGAATTGTTCGTTTGGCTTTAATTCCGAATTAAGACGTTCTATAAGAGATGTCCTCGATAGTTTGCCGGGCGTTGATAGGACTCCCGCAGGTTTATTTACTGCAATAAGCCATTTATCCTCATATAAAATCTCTATTGGAGAGTTTGGCGACTCCTCTTGTAATGGATTTGACTCTACGTTTAGTCCTGTAAGCATCCAATTGAGGATTGGTTCGCACTTAGCTTTACATGATGGATAATAGTGCCCATGATGTCTGATAACATCTTTTGGAGATGCGCCAACCCAAAATTCGGCCATAGCTATCGGTGTATAATCATTAATATAGGCATACTGGAGTAATTTAGGAGCGGCGCATTCTCCAGCTCCGGCAGGAGGAAATCCTTGAGGCGTATCGGCAAATATTTGGCACAAATCTTTAACCTCGCCACGTCCGTTATACATTTTGAATTTCTCGAATACTAATCGTTGTAGGGCAATGCTACGATTGTGACGTTCGGTCTTCAATTCCGCAATTAAATTATCACTATCAATCAGAGGCTGTTCATTTTCTGCTATGATTTGTTTCCACTTTTGTTGTATTCGTTTTAACTCGGCTTTTTGGTATTGGCTTTCAGCAATTAGTTCCTGATTATTATGCCCTTGTTTCCGAAGTCTATCTCGCTCAATTTTAGACGAGCGCATAATAGTTTTGTATCGTTCAATGTCTTCTTGAGCTTGACTTTTGAGGTGTTCTAAATTTTTAACAATTGATTCCCGATTTGGACTATTTATCTCAGTGTCTATTGCTCTGTTAATTGCTGAAATTGCTTTCTCTTCCGGTACAAAAAAACTACTTTCGGATAGTAAGTCACAGACAGCCGGCACGAAATAGTCATGGGCGCTGCAATGACCTAAATTCCCTGAATATGCTGCTAAATAACCAACGCATGCGCCTTTTTGTACGATGAGTACACCCATCATCTTTCCATTACGGAGTTCATCATTCCATTCATTGTGATTTGAGAGATAATCCATGACTTTGCCTGCCGCTATTTTGCATAGTGGGTGAGGTTTGTAGCAAAATGGGAAGGTGAATAGAGATGGCAATTCAATATCATTTAATTCATCTTCTGAAAAGATATGGAATTGAGTCTCAGGAATGTATGATTGCATCGTGATGGATGGTAAATGAGTGAAAAGTGGGACTGTATTATGAATAAAAAAGCGTCCTTGTGGACGCATATTCTTGCGGAATATGGGGGATTCGAACCCCCGAGCCGCTTTTGGCGACTACACGCTTTCCAGGCGTGCCTCTTCAACCACTCGAGCAACATTCCAATACTTTGGTCTGCAAAAGTACCATATTCCCTTAAAATATGATTTGATGCAAGAGTTAAAAAAGTATAATGAGTATAGTGGGAATTTCGCTGTATCAATGTTATTTAAATCATGGTAACAAATATCAATTTTTGGTAGTCTTTGACTGAGTGAATGGAGGTGTTGTTTAAGGATAATTTATTGTAACAAATAAATTTATTCGCTATTATTTACTAAATTTGTGACTTAAATTAGGATTTTAGGTTGTATAAACGCATTATAACTAATGGATAAGACATTGCAAGATAATAAAGAACGATTTGTTGAATTGCTGAAATCAACTCAACGAGAAGGTGTTGAATCTGTGATTAAAGACTTAGAGTCGTTAGGCTTTTTTGAGGCTCCGGCATCATCAACACAGCATCTAAACTATGATGGAGGCTTAGTAGAACACTCGCTAAACGTATATGATATGGCTGTAATGTTGAAGGAACAAATTATAGCTCGTCGTCCTGATTTGGAGAAGTTGTTGCCGACTGAGAGCATAATAATTGCGAGTCTGTTGCATGATGTTTGCAAGGCCGATATTTACCGTAAGGTGATGCGTCGTCGCAAAGATGCGATAGGAACCTATGAGGAATATCAAGCCTATGAGGTGGATTATTCAAATTTGCCAATCGGACATGGCGAAAAGTCGGTGATTATGATTCTGAGAAGTGGAATGTATCTTGAAGATGATGAGGTCATCGCGATACGTTGGCACATGTCGGCATGGGATTTGCCTTTTCAAAGCTTTGAGCTGTCCAAATCACTAAATGTGGCTCGTGATAAATCGCCATTGTGCAGTTTAATTCATACTGCAGACACTCTTGCTGCAAATTTGTTAGAGCGTAAATTAGAAATTCTTAGGTCTTAATATCTGCTTGGCACGTCTTTTGCTATAAAATATAAGCAAAAGTAAGTAAGGAATATGATAAATAAAGATTTACAAAAATATAAAAATCAAATAACCGAAAGCATTAAGACGCTTAGGTTGTATGACGCATTTAGTGTTTTGCGTAATATGGCTGTGTCATATGGTCCATGGTGTCTTAACCAAGAAATTGATAGGGTAGAGCAGTCCTACCGAATGATGCTAAAATACACCATTGAAGGTATTGAGGACCCTGAAAGAGAAAATGTTTATAAAAATATCGTATCATCTCTTCTGCGATTGTATGATATGTCGGAGCGAGAGGCCATGAAAATATCTAAGTCCTCAAAATGTTATTTTGTGACATTGCGACTTCTTGAATCTCAACATGTTGGTACTCTATCGAGGTTATTTGAAGAATATGAAGATGAATTTTCCTTTGCCGATGTATTGCAACGATTCTCAAAAAACAGTGATACATCTGATTGTAGGGATGTTAAAGTGAATCGCGAGAAATTAGAGACGAACATTTTCAATAGATTATGGACTTCATATCCGTTATCGGTTGAAGAAGAGACTGCAGTGGCAAATGCCATGAATTCGGAGGTCTTTCCTCCACATTTTAAGCAATTGATGATCTCTGCTATCTTGCTTGGATTGATGGAATACTACGATGAGGCACGATTGAGATTGTTGTTGACCTTCTATCAGTCAACTGATGAACATATTGCAGTAAAATCATTGTGCGCTGCTTTAATAGGCCTTTACTTATATAAAGACCGCGAACTGAGCCCAAAAATGTTGGCACAAATTTCATTGACAAAAGATTTGCCTCAGTGGAATAAAGATTTGAAAATGGCATTCTTTCAACTCATAAAAACACGCGATACTGAACGTATAAATCAAAAAATGCAAGATGAATTATTGCCTGAAATGATGAAATTGCGCCCCGATTTATACAAAAACAAGCCCAATTTCACAGCAGACATAGACATTCAAGCACTTGATGAAAATCCCGAATGGCAAGAACTGTTGGAGAGTTCAGGGATTGCTGATAAAATGAAAGAATTGTCGGAGTTGCAACAGGAGGGAAGTGATGTATTTATGAGTACTTTTTCCCATTTGAAATCCTACTCGTTTTTTTCGTTTATCTCAAATTGGTTTCTACCATTCTATGCTGAACGTACTGAGGTAACCGATGCCCTTGGTGAAAATGATTCGCTTGCAGCGATCATAGCTTCATCTCCATTTTTGTGCGACTCCGATAAATATTCGTTGGCACTTTCGATGAAGTCTATCCCTGAATCACATCGCAGTATGATGGTTTCGCAACTAAATGCTCAGAATATTAATCTTGCGGAATTGCAAAATTCAGAGCTTTTGCCTGCCGATAAAATGCGAGAAAATATTGCTAATAAATATATTCAAGATTTATATCGATTCTTTAAATTGAATCGCCATAGAGTAGATTTTAACAATCCGTTTGAAGGCGTGTTAAACCTTGCCGATATAAACGTTCTTGAAGATGATTTGTCTGATTCTGAATTGCTATCATTGATTTCAGAATTCTATTTTAAACGAAAATTTTATTCTGAAGCGTTGATTGCGTTTAATAAATTAGAATCTATTCAGCCCCCATCAGCTCAATTATATCAGAAGATGGGTTTTGCCATGCAACAACTTGGCGACATAAATGCCGCATTACGCTATTTTGAACAGGCTGAGTTGTTTGACGGAGAAAATATATGGACTCTCAAGCACATTGCAGTGTGTTACAAACAAAAACAAAATTATGCTCAGGCCATAGAATATTTCAAACGAGTTGAATTATTATTGCCGGAAGATATCTCGGTTGCAATTAATATAGGAAATTGCTTGGTTGCTGTGGCTTCATATGACGACGCAATAAAGTATTTCCATAAAGTTGAATATTTATCGGAAGACCCATCGACAGCTTGGCGCAAATTGGCGTGGTGTCTATTGATGATAAAAGATTATAAACAGAGTGAGATGTACTATCAAAAGGTGATAGGTGCTTCACCTCAGGCGATGGATTATATGAATTTGGGACACTTGTATTTTGTAAATTTAGATTACAAACAAGCTGTTTTGATGTATTGCAAGTGCTATGAGAGCCTTGGTGATAAACAACGATTTATTGACACGTTTAATAATGATTTGCAATACTTAAACGGCTTAAATGTAAATATGGAATTAGTCCCATTTATGCTTGACGCAGTGTTTTATAATGACAATAATTAAACCAAAACTTTATAATATTTAGTATGAGAAAATTTATTTTTAGTGTATTAACTTTAATCACTCTTGGAATGACTTCATGTATGGAAAAATCAGCCAATGAAAACCCGTTCTATTCCGAGTTTGATACTCCTCATCAAACTCCTCCTTTTGATAAAATCAATAATTCTCATTTTGAAGAGGCAATAGATAGTGGTATTACTTTGCAAAATGAGGCTATTGCTTCAATTGTCAATCAAAGGTCTCGTCCAACGTTTGAAAACACTATCGTTGCTCTTGAGCGTAGCAGTGAACTGCTAGATCGAGTGCTTGGCGTTTTTTATCCAATGATTTCAGCCAATAGCGATGATGAACTCATGGATATTTCAATCAGAGTTTCTGCAAAGTTGTCGGAACATTCAACAAATATATCTCTTAATGAGGGATTATGGACTCGCATTAAAGAGGTTTATGAAATGCAAGACTCGATTGATTTAGATGCCGAAGACAAAATGTTGCTTCAACGCACCTATGATTCTTTTGCTCGTTCAGGCGCATTGCTTGAGGGAGATGATAGAGATACATACCGTAAGCTAAAAGCCGAACTTTCAGAACTCACAACTCGTTTCGGTCAAAATGTTCAAAAGGAATTGGCTACATATCAAATTTGGCTGACTGCCGATGATTTGTCAGGACTACCCGAGAGCTCAATTGAGGCAGCTGCTCTTGCTGCAAAAGAAGCCGGGAAGGAGGGTGAATATTTATTTACTCTTGCTCAACCTACTTATATGGCATTCATGAAGTATTCCGATCGAGCTGATTTGCGTGAAAAAATGTACCGTTTGTATAATGGTCGCAATCAATCGGGCGAATTTTCAAATATAGATGTCGTTAAACGTATTGTTGAAATTCGTCATCAAATAGCTAAATTGTTTGGAAAGGACACTTATGCTCACTACAGTCTTGAACGCACAATGGCTGAAACACCTGAGAACGTTTATAATTTATTGAATAGCCTAAGAGATGCTTATCGTCCGGCTCAACAAGCTGAATTTGAGGAAATATCATCTTATGCAGCAACACTTGAAGGTAAGCCTGTGACACTAAATGCTTGGGATTATAGCTATTATTCAAACAAACTTAAAAATGCGAAATATAGCTATAATGAAGAGGAGCTTCGTCCTTATTTTGAGTTGAATAATGTTATTGACGGTGTATTTGGATTGGCTACAAAACTTTATAATATCCATTTCACTAAAGCCGAAGGTGTTCAAGTATATCACCCCGATGTAACAGCTTTTGAAGTTACTGATTCAGTAGGGCAATATCTTGGTATGATATACACCGATTTCTTCCCGCGCGATAGCAAACGTCCCGGAGCTTGGATGACCGGCTTCAAAGATCAATGTGTTGCTGAAGATGGTACTAATGTGAGACCTCATGTATCTATCGTAATGAATTTCACAAAACCAACCGACAGTAAACCCTCGTTGTTGACTTTCTATGAAGTTGAAACATTCTTGCATGAATTTGGACATGCTTTACATGGATTGCTTTCAAATACAAAATACGCATCACTTTCCGGCACTGCGGTTTATCGCGATTTCGTTGAATTGCCTTCACAGTTCAATGAAAATTTCCTCACACAAAAAGAATTCCTTGATGGTTTTGCCAAACATTATGAAACAGGCCAACCTATACCACAAGAACTTGTTGACAAGATTATAGCTTCATCTCAGTTTGGCGCTGCCTATTCATGCCTACGACAATTGAGCTTTGGCCTTTCTGATATGGCTTGGCATTCAATAACAGCTCCTGTTGATGACGTCGCAAAATTTGAAAACGAAGCTATTGCATCTGTGCAAATGTTCCCCGTTGTAGATGGTTGTATCTTCTCACCTCAATTTAGTCACATTTTCTCAGGTGGATATGCCGCAGGATATTACAGCTATAAATGGGCTGAAGTGCTTGATGCTGACGCCTTCTCTGTATTCCTCGAAAATGGAATCTATGATAAAGCTTCGGCCGACTCATTCCGTGAAAATATCCTTATGATGGGAGGAACTGAACATCCGGCAGAATTGTACCGTCGTTTCCGTGGTCACGATGCAACGATTGATGCTCTCCTTATTCGTGACGGAATCAAGAAATAAATAAACCTATCTCAATAGATTTCGCAGGGCGGATGCATTTAGATGTATCCGCCTTGTTTTATATTAATTTTTAATAAAGGTATGTGCATATTCATCGCTGATGTTACAAAATGGACAATATTGGGTAAATAATGGCAAATTAATTAGGCTGTTTTGGATAAAAGGATTAATTTTGCCGACAATTCGGACTCTAAGATAAGGGACGCAATTGGATATTTAGACAACAGATAATTGAATATGCTTGATTTTCTCATTGAGATAGATACAAAACTATTTTTGGCTCTGAATGATTTACATCTGCCTTTTTTTGATTATTTTATGAAGGCTTTTACCGGTAAAATTATTTGGGCTCCGATGTACTCTGTAATTTTATTTATATTATATCGTAGATTTGGGTGGAAAGTAGCAACTACCTACGTCATCGGTATAGTGTTGGCAATAGCATTGGCCGATCAAATATGTGCCTCTTATATTCGTCCCTTTGTTGAGCGACTACGTCCTTCCAATTTGGCCAATCCCATTCATTCGGAAGTTCATATTGTTGACGGGTATAGAGGTGGACAATATGGATTCCCTTCATGTCATGCGGCCAACTCTTTTGCGTTAGCTACATTTTGTTCTTTTTTATTTGCGTCTCGGCGTTTTACCTGTTTTATATTCGGGTGGGCTATTTTAAACTCCTATTCAAGACTTTATTTGGGAGTTCACTATCCCGGCGACTTGATTATAGGAGCTCTTGTCGGATCGTCAATTGCTGCGATAGTATATTGTGGCTCAAGATATGTCGCACAAAAGCTTTCACACCCTCGGAGCTATTATTTCAAATCGGCAAATGGCAGTTTGGAAATTGGCTCAAAGTCAGTTCCATACCATCTTGCCGACATAATGATTTTAGTGGGGTGTACAACATCGGCATTAATTCTTGTTTATTCATTTATTGCTTGGGTGTAATATTTGAGGCCCGTTATGGCTCAGTAGTTATTTTGTGTGGGAGACGTGCTTCGCACGATTTGTTACAAGGTTGGATTATACATTAGTGATGTTATCCTCACTAAAAATCGACTGAACCGTGAATTGCCCGATAACGATAAATGAAAACCACTCGGCTCACCCTAAAGCAAAGAACCAAGTGGTTAAAACGAAGTTAAAATGAAATGTACTAATATATTCAAATTTTACGAGCAAAAAGGACTTTGAAACAGATTCATAATTGGCGTTGTCTAGAGAGACATCCTTTCAGAAGCTGTTAATAACTTTAATATACTCTTTATTCCTTTTTACTTATAATCAAGTCTTCAATTATATAAATATAAGGAAGATAACTAATTGTTTTCAGTGTAATATAACAATCATCTTCATCATATGTGCCATTCTTTAATAATTTACTATTAAAAGTAAATCCTGTTTCCCATCTATAATAGGTCTCATTCTTAAACTCAAACACCACATAATAATTATTAAATGAACGATGTCTCCTATCATATCTCTTTAATGGCAATTCATATACTTCAGTATGGTTTTCTGTATTAATCATATACTTGGGTACATAAATCGAACTTAGAAATATTAGTGAAACTATTGGTCCAAAGTCGAATATATACTCTAATGCTAACAATATACTAAATTTACGATACTTGCAATATCCTATTATTATAGAAGTTACAACAATTGTTCCAAATACGATATAGCCAATTAAATCTGAGTCTATTAATATGCTATTATATATCTTAAATGCAATTAAAATAGAAGAAACATAGACCAATTTCCATATCCTTGCTTTATTTTTTGTTTTTATTTTCTTCATCATAGGCTCTTAATGTTTTAACTGTAGACTTAGTTGTCGCATTAGCATTAATATCTTCAGTTACATACTTTACACCACTACTTATACTTCTCTTCGTCGCAATACTTACTTGATTTTCATCTCTTGCTATTCAAATCTCACTTTTACCAGCGTCTTGATTCATACGCAATTTTTGATATTTATTATATAGTTTTTTATTTGAGTCACGAAAAGACTCCATAAGTTCTTCTGCACGAGAATTAAATCCATTGTATAGCAGAGCTTCTACGGTAGCCCATAAAAATTCGGTTTTAAACTCAATGTCCGAAAATGATTCATATTTACCTATTTCAAAATTTTCGGTTATATTGGAAATTAAATTCTGAACAATATCGTATGTAATCTTTCCACTTTTGCTTTTTGCAATTTTTGCGAGTGTTTTAGCTGAGCCCGTACCATTTATAAAAAGAGATAAACCAGCAGTTGATATCCCGTCAAATATTGCTGAACCCCATGAGACATTACACAAAGCCGTTTTAACATCCTGCCCACCTATTAGCCAATTTGACACAAAATCCACTCCAGCAGATACTCCAAAACTCACAACACCTTCAACTATTGCACCTATAGGCTCACCACCTTCATAATCAAAATGTTTAATCGGATTATTTAAGCAATACGCATATGTCGAGACATTCGGATATTTCAACTCCATTGGGTCAGTAGATAACCAGAGTGATATTCTTGGATCATAGTACCTTGCACCATAGTAGTACAAACCTGTTTCCTCGTCGAGTTCCTTAGCATTGAATAAATATGGAGTATTCCAAGTATTATTACGCTCCTCAATAAATACTTCACCGAAAGGAACATATTCCACATGTTGAGAAACCTCTCCATTAGCATCTGTAACAAACGAGGTACTACCCAAATGATCAGAATGATAGAAGTAAGCTAATTCTCCATAGCTATCAGGATTGGAGACTGAACGACGAAGTCCATCATTCCAATTATAACCATAATCATCATTATTGTTAGGATAGTATGGTACTTCAAATTTCGCATATATTGAAGCAACACTATCGCTCAATGCTTGCTGCTGCGATTGAAGTTTGACGGTATAACCTGTTAAGCTATTTCCGGCACAATCAACTTGACGAGGGTCATAGTCTGGATTGTTAGCTGAAACTTTTGATACGATTCTATCTGAACCAATATATATATGTTTGTAATATCTTGACCCATTATAAACCATATATGGGTTAGGGTATGCAGTAAATCTATTTATTTGCGCCTCATTCGCGCCGATAAATTTGATGCTTTTTCTTTTATGATAGAAGTCTGCCATAGCGCAAAGATAGCAAAATAAAGATGAAGAAGTAACTAAATGAGGTTTAAAATGATATAATTAACGAAACACCACAAAATGGTTACAAAATAGGCTGTGCCTATATCCAGGCACAGCCTATTTGCGATATATTACGATTATATAATACCTTGTCCCATCATTGCGTTAGCTACTTTCATGAATCCGGCAATATTTGCACCTTTCATGTAATTGATGTATCCATCGGGTTGTGTACCATATTTCACGCATTGAGTGTGAATATCTTTCATGATGCCGTGAAGTTTTTGATCTACTTCTTCTTCGCTCCATGTGAGATGCATTGCGTTTTGGCTCATTTCAAGGCCTGAAGTGGCAACACCACCGGCATTTACGGCTTTACCCGGGGCATACATGAGTTTGTTTTGAATGAATGTTTCAATTGCTTCAGGTGTACAACCCATATTTGAAACTTCGGCAACGCATAATGTCTTATTCGCTACGAGTTGGGCTGCATCATGTTCGTTGAGCTCGTTTTGAGTAGCGCACGGAAGTGCGATATCTACTTTTTGTTCCCAGGGCTTGCGACCTTCATAGAAAGTTGCCGATGGATATTTCTCAGCGTAAGGAGCAACTATATCATCGCCCGACGCGCGTAGCTCAAGCATATAGTCAATCTTTTCTCCACTAATTCCCTCCGAATCATATATATATCCGTCAGGGCCTGAAATTGTGACAACTTTAGCTCCGAGTTCTGTTGCTTTCAGTGCAGCACCCCATGCTACATTTCCAAAACCTGAAATGGCTACAGTCTTGCCTTCAAGAGTGTCGCCTTTTTTTGCAAGCATGTTTTGAACAAAATATAGAGCACCAAAGCCAGTTGCTTCAGGTCTAATTCGTGAACCGCCAAAATCTAAGCCTTTGCCAGTAAATGTACCGGTATGCTCCTCAATGAGTTTTTTGTACATTCCATACATATATCCAACTTCGCGAGCTCCTACACCTATATCTCCGGCAGGGACATCGCGATCGGGCCCAAGGTTTTTCCATAGCCCAAGCATAAAAGCTTGGCAGAATCGCATAATTTCACGGTCGCTTTTGCCTCGTGGCGAAAAATCGGAGCCACCTTTGCCACCACCCATTGGCAATGTAGTTAATGCATTTTTGAATGTTTGCTCAAAGCCCAAGAATTTTAGGATTGATAGATTTACTGAAGCGTGGAATCTGATACCTCCCTTGTATGGGCCAATTGCATTGTTGAATTGGACTCGATATCCGATATTGGTTTGAACATCACCCTTGTCATCAATCCATGTCACGCGGAATGTGACAATTTTGTCAGGCTCAACCATACGCTCGATTATTCGTGCTTTTTCAAACTCGGGGTGTTGGTTATAAACTTCTTCAACTGATTGAAGCACCTCTCTCACTGCCTGTAGATATTCATTTTCTCCAGGGTGTTTTTCCTCTAATGAGGTCATGATGTTATTGATATCCATAACAAATATGAATTTAATGGTATTGATTCTCCTACAAAAATAGCAACAATATTTGTAAATTCATAGTTTTTATAATCATTTTTTATGACAAAAAGATAGAATAATGTGAGTTTATAGATATTCTCATAGGCGTTGGCTGATGGAAAGCGGGTTTTGACGTGCTGAATGATGGCAAAATGTAATAGTTTGCCCAATCCCAATAATTGTGTTAACTTTGCAGAAAATCTAATTTAAATAAATATAATAGTATGGTAATACAACGTTTACAGTCGTTATATCTATTGATAGCGTCAATAATGATGGGATTTTTTTGTTTTCGTCCCATGGCTCTGATTTCAGAAGCGCCGGTGTGTGTTTGTGATTATCCCGTTTATCTCACATTGAATGCTCTGATTGCATTATTGCTATTAATTTCAATTTTTATGTTTAAGAATTTGGCAAGACAGCAAATGGTTGTAAAGATTTGTTTGTTGTTGTATCTTGCATCAGGTGTTTCGGGAGCATTATTGATTTATAATTTGGCGGACGTTGCTATAGAATGGTTTGGCGCTCCATTATTGCTCGGTGCTGCATTTGTAATTACTTTGGCGGCACTTGCTCGCATTAAAGCCGATGATAAGTTGCTAAAAAGTTACGATCGTTTGAGATAATAAACAATTAAATAGAGCATAATAAAATAAATCCCACATCAATTGATGCGGGATTTATTTTTTATTATGACGACAATCAAGTATTATTCGTCAGTGTTTTCTTCAGCGTATGCCTTGAGAAGTTTTTCTTGAACATCGCTTGGTACTAATTCATATGAAGCAAATTTCATTGAGAATGAAGAGCGTCCACCTGTGATTGAACTCAACGCAGTTGAATAAGAAGCCATTTCTTTCAAAGGAACTTTAGCACTGAGTTTTTCAAATCCGTTTTCGCTTGCCATACCCATGATGATAGCACGGCGACCTTGAAGATCACTCATCACATCACCCATTACATCGGCAGGAACCATTACGTCAACGTCGTAAACCGGTTCAAGGATTTTGGGGTTAGCATTGCGGAATGCTTCACTGAATGCATTGCGTCCTGCCAAGCGGAATGAGATTTCATTAGAGTCAACCGGGTGCATCTTACCATCATAGATGCAAACTCTAACGTCACGAGCATAAGAGCCTGTTAATGGTCCTTGCTCCATGCGGTCCATGAGTCCTTTTACGATAGCCGGAATAAAGCGAGCATCAATAGCACCACCTACGATACAGTTGTGGATAACTAATTTACCACCCCAATCCAAAGGTATCTCTTGAGTATCACGCACGTTCATCTTATATTCTTGTCCACCGAAACGATAAGTGTCGGGTGCTGGCATTCCTTCGGTATATGGCTCAATAATCAAGTGTACTTCACCAAATTGACCTGCACCACCTGATTGTTTTTTGTGGCGATAGTCGGCACGTGCAGCCTTTGTAATTGTTTCACGATATGGAATCTTTGGCTCTTCAAATACGATAGGTAATTTATCATTATTTTCAACACGCCATTTGAGTGTACGCAAGTGGAATTCACCTTGTCCTGAAAGGATTGTTTGTTTCAATTCTTTTGATTGCTCAACAACCCATGTAGGATCTTCTTCGTGCATACGAGTGAGTATAGCACTGAGCTTTTCAGCATCACTTTCAGTAACAGGTCTTACGGCACGTTGATATTTAGGCGCGGGATATTTGATGTAGTCATCATATAGATAATCGCAACCTTTCTCGTTTAGAGTATTGCCTGTGCGCACATCTTTCATTTTTACTGTCGCACCTATATCACCTGCACATAGTTTGTCGGCAGGAGTTTTAATTTGGCCACATACGCAATTAATTTGAGCAAAGCGTTCTTTTGAACCGCGACTCATATTCTCTAAGTCGGCACCGGCAGTTAATGTACCTGACATAACTTTGAAATAGCTCACTTCACCGATGTGTGGTTCAACTGTGGTTTTGAACACGTACAAGCTCAAAGGACCATTTGAATCAGGTTTAACTTCGTTGCCATGAGCATCAACCGGAGCTGGCATATCTTCTACGAAAGGAACTACGTTGCCGAGGAATTCCATCATACGACGAACACCCATGTCTTTTTCAGCGCTAACGCAGAATACGGGGAAGATAGAGCGGTCAACAAGACCTTTGCGTATTCCTTCGCGCATTTCATCTTCGGTTAAGTGTCCTTGGTCAAAGAATTTTTCCATCAAAGTTTCATCGTTTTCAGCCGCTGCTTCAACGAGTTGTTGGTGCAATTCTTGAGCTTTTTCCATTTCAGATGCAGGAATATCTTCGATAGTGGGAACACCACCATCAGGCCCCCAAGAATACTTTTTCATCAAAAGCACGTCAATCATTGCATTGAAACCGGGACCACAAGCAAGAGGATATTGAATGGGAACAACTTTGCTGCCAAAAACTTCTTTCATTTGCTCAAGAACATTTTCGTAGTCAGCTTTTTCTCCGTCAAGTTGGTTCATTGCAAAAATTACTGGTTTTTTCAATGATGCGGTTGTGCGGAAAATGTTTTGTGTGCCCACTTCAACGCCATATTGGCCATTGATAACAATCACGCCGGTATCAGTAACACTAAGAGCTGTGATAGCGCTACCAACAAAATCGTCAGCTCCCGGACAATCTATTACGTTGAGTTTTTTTCCTAAGAATTCAGCATAAAAAACGGTTGAAAACACCGAATAACCATATTCCTTTTCAACCGGGAAATAGTCGCTGACAGTATTTTTGGCATCAACTGAACCACGACGTTTTATAACTCCACACTCGAAAAGCATTGCCTCAGCGAGTGTGGTTTTACCCGAGCCTTTGCTACCAAGCAAGGCGATGTTTTTGATTTCGTTAGTTTGATAAACCTTCATGTTATTAGAGATTTAAATTGTTAGTATTTCATTTTGTTTGTAAAAGCGAGCGCAATGTAGCAATTTATTTTGATTTGGCAATAATTTCTTAGTATGTTACACAACATGTTTTTTATTGGTAGAGATTTATTGATTGTTTTATTATCATATTACCTTACTGTAATTTTTTGGCACTCTATTTGCATATAAATATGACGATGTTTTATTGCAATACAGTTTTTATATGAAATACTTTTCTGACGACGACAATTCTCGAATAGTTCCAATCGGACAAATTGACATAGATACTTCTAAATTTACTGCAGAACCCGATGTGAATGATTTGCCAATTATTCCGACGCGTAATTTAGTTCTATTTCCGGGTGTTACTATTCCCATTCAGCTTGGTCGCTCAAATTCTTTTGTGACCGCCGAACTTGCTAATAAGCGTGGAATTCCTGTGGGTATTGTGTGTCAAAAAGATCCTTCAGAGGAATATCCCGATGTAATGCGTGGGTTATACAAATATGGTGTTACAGCCGATGTTTTGAAAATTTTCACTTTGCCTGATGGTACACACACAGCACTCATGCGTGCGCGTGATAAGTTTAAGATTTTAGGAGCAGGAACCGGTGTTTTGATGCCTCAAGCTAAGTTGTCGGCGCATATTAAAATTATTGATGACGTTTTGCCCTCTAAAGGTGATAAAGAATTTGAGGCTCTTTCTAAGGCTGTAAAGGATTCTACTTTGAATCTTTTGAAGAAAACAGGCGAAGGCGCCAATGAACTTGTTTTCAATATAGCTAATTTCCCTGAGGCAGTTGGATTGATTAATTTGGTGGCAACTCACACTCCGTTTGATGTTGCGTTTAAGCAATCGCTGATGGCGAAATATCGCATCAAAGAACGAGCCTTTGCATTATTGACCGAGCTCACGCGAAATGAGCAAATGGTTGATATTAGTCGTGAGATACAACAACGAGCCAAACAAAATCTTGATGACCAACAACGCAGTGTTTTCCTCCAACAACAAATGGAGGCTATACGTCAAGAACTATATGGTGACGGTGATGATGCTGATGCATTTGAGGAAAAAGCAGCGTCTATAGAATTCCCAGAGGCTGTGCGTAAATCCCTAAATAAAGAATTAGATAAATTGCGCCGACTTAATCCGCAAAGTCCTGATTACTCGGTTCAATACACATATATTGAGACTCTGCTAGACCTCCCATGGAATAAATATACAGAACTTAATACTGATTTCTCAAAAGCTAAACAGATTCTTGATGATGATCACTATGGCCTTGAGAAGGTTAAAGATCGCATTCTTGAACAATTGGCGGTTTTGATGAATACACCTGACGGCAAAGCCCCAATTTTGTGCCTTTGTGGTGCTCCGGGAGTAGGAAAAACTTCATTGGGACAATCTATTGCTCGCGCTCTTGGTCGAAAATATCAACGAGTTTCATTGGGCGGTTTGCACGACGAAGCTGAAATTCGTGGTCATCGTCGCACATATATTGGAGCCATGCCCGGTCGCATAATGGATGCTATGCGTCGCAGTGGCTCATCAAATCCTGTGTTATTGCTCGACGAGGTTGATAAGATTGGTCACGATTTTAAGGGAGACCCATCTGCGGCATTGCTCGAAGTGCTTGATCCGGAGCAAAACTGTCATTTCCATGACAATTATATTGATGTTGACTATGATTTGTCAAAGGTGCTGTTTATTGCAACGGCAAATACTCTTTCCACTTTATCACAGCCACTGCTTGACCGTATGGAAATAATTGACATTGCGGGATATTTGCTCGAAGAGAAAGTGGAAATTGCTTTACGTCACATTGCGCCTCGTTTATTTAAGGAGCATAACTTTACACCTAATGAAATCACTTTTTCACGTGAAGCTCTTGTGAAACTCATTGAGAGCTACACTTCAGAAAGTGGTGTTCGTCAGCTTGAAAAGAAGATGTCAACTGTGATACGCAAAATTGTGTTGTCTAAGATGAGTGGCAAAGATTTTCCCAATAATATTTTGCCTGAACATCTCAGGGAATTCCTTGGTGTTGAAATCTTTAACAAAGATAGATATGAGGGAAATAATTTTGCAGGTGTAGTAACCGGACTTGCATGGACTGCTGTTGGAGGTGAAATTCTATTTATAGAGTCTTCATTGTCTAAGGGTAAAGGCGAGAAACTCACTCTAACAGGGAATTTGGGCGATGTGATGAAGGAGTCGGCAGTTATTGCTCTTCAATATGTAAAAGCTCATGCGAAACAATTAGGCATTGCCGATGACCTATTTGATAAGTATTCATTACACATTCATGTCCCTGAGGGAGCAATTCCCAAAGATGGCCCATCGGCTGGTATTACAATGGCAACATCAATTGTTTCAACCTTTACACAGCGCAAGGTTAGAGATAGACTTGCTATGACCGGTGAAATTACATTGCGCGGAAAAGTGCTTCCTGTTGGAGGTATTAAAGAGAAAATTTTGGCGGCAAAACGAGCCGGGATTACCGATATTATTTTGTCGGCAGATAATCGCAAGGATATTGATGACATTAGTGCCAACTTTTTAACCGGATTGACATTCCATTATGTTAATACAGTAAAAGAGGTCTTTGATATTGCGATAACATCAGAGAAAGTGCCCGATGCATTAGAATTATAATGCTACTTAATTTGTACCATCTCATAAATTTGAATTAAAAAAGATGGAGACCGATATATATATCAGTCTCCATCTTTTTTATGCGTGATTAAGTGTAGTATTATTTTTCTTCTGCCACTTCAGGCTCTTCAGCATTATCTTCTTGTGATTTAAATGTTTCAAAGCCGGCATTAATGAGCTGATTATACCAACTGAAAACCTTTTTAATGTCATTGGTATAGACTCTATCTTGGTCAAATTCAGGAAGGACGGTTTCAAAATAGGCTCTGATTTTAGCATCATCACCTAAGGCTTTAACATCAACTGTTTTTCCTTCGTTCTTTTCTTTAATTGATTCAAATACATCGGCCAATGGGATATCTTCGTCATAGGTATAAATGGCAATATCACCGAGAGAAATAACTTTGTCATGCGCATAAGCAGGAACACGCTTTTTAGTTGCGAGTGATTCTACGATGAGCATATTTTTACCTTGGTTCACGAGCTTAAACAGTCCGGGGCGGCCTGATATTGAAAGAATAGTTTTCAACATATTGGTTTAATTATTATGATTATTCAAAATTTGACTACAAATTTAATTCTTTTCCGTGAAAAACCGATGATTATTATTAACTTTGTTGTATAATTAATTTCAAATGCACTACTTTCTAAAATATATATCACAATTAATTCTCGCTCCCGATCCAGGGTGGGAGGATATTTCAAAGGCCGGGAGTGACGTTAAGTGGCTCTTGTTATATGGCTTTTATCCGTTAATGGCATTAACTGTGTTGTCGTCGTTAATGGACTTTTGTTATCATGATATTACCGTTGGTCAATTTTTTCATGGAGCATTGGTCATTGTTGCCAAATATTTCTTGACCTATTATTTTGCGGTATTTATGTATTCTATGTTTTTACATAAATATATTGTTGGAACACAAAATGAAAAGCGCAATTCAACGTTTGTGTTATATATATTATCAATATTAATGCTCATTGAGTTCCTGGCTAATTTTTTCCCTACTGATGTTCCGTTGATACAACTTTTCCCGTTGTATTTGGTTATTATCATCTGGAGAGGCGCAAGATATATGGCTGTCGTAGAAGCGAAGATGTGGCATTTTATTGGCTTATCGGTTGCTGCAATGATTTTGCCTACATATTTAATTCCAAGTCTATTTAATGCAATGTTTCCCAATTAATAATTTTATTTGTAGATGAATTTTAAGGAAATCAATATAAAGAATAAGCGAGCAACGTTTGATTATAGTATATCTGATACATATACTGCGGGAATTGTATTGACCGGAACTGAAATCAAATCCATACGTTTAGGTAAAGCGAGTCTTGTTGATACGTTCTGTTATGTCATTAATGGGGAAGTGTGGGTGAAAAATATGTACATCGCTGAATACTTTTATGGTACCTACAATAATCATGAAGCCCGCCGAGATCGAAAATTGTTGTTGACAAAGAAAGAAATTGCTAAGATTGAGAAGTGTGGCAAGGAAACAGGATATACAATTGTTCCATTGAGATTGTTTATTAATGGACGAGGTCTTGCTAAACTTGTAATAGGTATTGGTCGAGGCAAGAAAGAATATGATAAACGACAATCAATAAAAGAACGAGAAGATAAACGTTCAATCGCAAGAATGTTTGAGAAGTAATTACTATATACGAGAAAGTATTAGAATTACTTTATCTCCATTAGCTAATGTTGTTGCCATCGCTCGTTTATTGCCACCATCGCACACCTTAAGCTTTTTGCGTAATTCATCAGCGGAAAGAGGGAAGTTGCGAGTAGCAACGTTAATTTGTGGATAACTCTTGACAAATTGTTTAATCTCTTTTGACGAGAATGGTATTATTATTTCAATTTTGAAACTTTCGGCTGGAAGGTTATTGATGATTGTTGATGACGTGTATAAATGTGTAGCAGGGTGAAGTTTGTTAACTTTGTATTGTTCTGATAATAGTTTTACAGGAGCTGCTTTCATTGTAGCAGGATAAGGCTCATATAGATAGTGTTGTTCTTGAGGAATAGAGTATGATGCAATAGCATTTGCTTCTTGTTCTCTGTTAAAAATGTAATGAGATATAGTTTCTTTTCCTAAAGTGACGGCATGAATATTAGGAGTTGATTCTGTATGGTCAAATTCAATAACAGCAACAATTTCTTTACACTCTTGAGGGGTTCCAATAAGATAAATATCGCAACATTTGGGCAATTCTTTTAATGTTTGTGAGATATCAAGCATTGGTGAAGCTTTGACTATGAGTCGTTGACAATGTGATTTTATGAGCGGCAAAATCTCTGTAACGTCAGGAGAACATTGGCTTAGGGCATATAAGCGTTTGCCGCCGTCTCCTCTTCGAGCCGGGTCAATAAAGGCCACATCAAATTTCTCATCGCAATTTGTGAGAAATTCTTTACAGTCGGCATTAATTACCGAGATATTATTGAGACCGAGTTGAGTCGCGTTTAAAGGAATAGCATCGGCTACAATTTGGTTGATTTCAATTGCTGTGACGTGAGAAGCTTTGCGTGCGAGGTTAAAAACATCAATGCCTAATCCGCTTGTAAGGTCAATTACATTTTGTCCGTCTTCAATAAGCGAAGCATGAAAAGATGCGAGTAGGTCTGATGTGCATTGTTCTGCCGATAGGGTAGTGGGGAAAATGAAATGTTTATTTTCAAGAGTCTTGGAAAGTTTTTTTGCAGCCTTCTTGCGACATTCTATTTGCATTATGGCAAAATCAATTTCCGAGGTCATGTGCTTGTGATAGCGAAGTCGCAATTTTACAGGGTCTTCACCTTTATTTTCCTCAATCCACTTTAATATGTCATCGGTCATTATCATGTTACAAAGTTAATAATAAAACTCAACATCATAGACTTAAAATTTAGGTCTATTATCCTAATAGTGTTTATTCTGTTTTGTTGTTGTTTTTTTTCATTTGATTTTTTTGAAACGTATTCCAATTACGATTAAAATTTCGGCGAGATTTATATGAGGATATACCGGTTAGTTGTTTCAATATAAATAATGCTCTCTGTCCAATAGACTGTTTATGTGCACGATATCCCATTAATCGGTAATTTGGTGTAAAATCAAGACGAATATTGTTGTGGTTAATATCGTTTACGCGTTGAACCAATTCTTTGACTGAGGATTGTAATTCCGGCAAATCAGCCGGCTCAATTATGCTTAAATTGTCAAAATCTAATTTTTTGTTGTCCCAATTTTTAGCTTCTTTAGTTGTAATATATTCTTTGTCAAGAATATAGACTTCGGCATAGGTGCTCACAAAAAAAGGTTGGTCTTTGTGATTAAAACGGAACATGTCATGTCCACGTCCGTTGGATTCAATATTAAAGGAGTATCCGGCAAGGTCGGTTGTGTAAATAGAATCACCCACAACATTATTGTAGTTATATTGTAGTCTGAATGTTTCAAAGTCAAGATGATTCTTAAAAAAGTTAGAAATATTGGGGACCCATTTCCTGCTTGTCGTATCGGCTAATACATTTACGTCGATTTTGATTTTATCTCGATTTCGATGCCAAATCTCGGTAGGACTATATTTCCCATATATTGTATCGGAACCTTGTTCGGTGGTTCTTATCGCATCAATCATTTGAGGCGATTTTACTATTCCAATCCAATCTGACCATGAAAAGTGGTGGTTACACTTGTCGCTAACACTATCAAGTCCTTGTGAGTTTGTAAAGCGATAATAGGATTTACTTTTTAATATTCGAGGGTTCTCCCACCCTTTAAATTTTGTAGTTTTATCAGGTGTCAACATGAAATCCACCATCTTTTCTCTAAAAAGAAATACAGAGTCGGTGTATGTTGTAAGAGTTGAATATTCTCTAATGTAGGCAAGGATATGTAGAACTTTATGTCGTTTTGATTCTACGATTACTTCAGGCAGTTCGGTAGGAATTTCAGAGAGATAAAGCGTATCTTTATCTAATGTGGCAAAAGATGTTTCTTTAAATCCTAAGTAACGGATTGTGATAGGGAGACTATATGCTGAAATGTAGGGGAGTTTTCCGTTGTTATCGCTTATTCCAATTGCGTTCCCTTGTTTATCAAATATTGATGCACCGGGCAGGGGCGTTAATGTGATTGAATCTACAACATACGTATTGAATGCTTTCCCTTCCATCTTGATTGCTGATAGAAGTACAATCCAAAATACTATGAGATGACAAGATATTGTTTTGTTGTTCATAGTGCAAAGATATTGATTTCAGAGTTAAATCTTTGCGTTTCATGATATTATAAGATTCGTTCAAATATATTTACATCTGAGTCGTAGAATATTTATGGACTCCGACAGATCAATTAAAATTGTAACACTCATAGTCTGAGTGTTATATACAAAAAAACACAGGTTTCAAATCAATTTGAAACCTGTGTTTCTATTAGTTAAATGCTGAAAATTTGATTAGCCTTTGATGGCAGCAATTCCAGGAAGAATTTTTCCTTCGATAGCTTCGAGAAGAGCACCACCACCAGTTGATACGTAAGAAACTTTGTTGGCTAAGCCAAATTTGTTTACACATGCAACAGAGTCACCACCACCAACGAGAGAGAATGCACCGTTTGCAGTTGCTTCAACGATAGCTTCAGCTACAGCTTTTGAACCTACTGCAAATGTATCGAATTCAAATACTCCGGCAGGACCATTCCAAAGGATAGTCTTAGCACCCTTGATAGCTTCAGCAAATGCCTTTTGAGTTTCAGGACCTGCATCCATACCTTCCCAACCTTCAGGAATATCCATTACTGATGCAACTTGAGTGTTTGCATCGTTGCTGAATTTATCACCTGCGATACAGTCGGTACCAAGAACAAGGTTTACACCTTTTTCTTGAGCTTTCTTCATGATGTCAAGTGCAAGTTCAAGTTTATCGTCTTCGCAAATTGAGAGACCGATTTTACCTCCTTGAGCTTTAGCAAATGTATAAGTCATACCACCACAAAGAATGAGGTTGTCAACTTTGTCCATGAGGTTTTCAATGATACCTATTTTAGTAGAAACTTTAGATCCACCCATGATTGCAGTGAACGGACGTTTAATGTCGCTAAGGATAGCGTTTACGGCGTTAACTTCTTTTTCCATGAGATAGCCGAGCATTTTGTTGTCAGCGTCAAAGCTATCAGCGATTACTGCTGTAGATGCGTGTTTGCGGTGTGCTGTTCCAAATGCATCGTTTACGTAGCAATCAGCATAGCTTGCGAGAGTTTTAGCAAATGCCTTTTGGCTTTCTTTCATTTCTTTTTTAGCAGCTTCATAGGCAGGATCTTCTTTGTCAATACCTACAGGCTTACCTTCTTCTTCGGGATAGAAACGAAGGTTTTCAAGCAACAATACTTCACCAGGTTTAAGAGCTGCGGCTACGTCAGCAGCTTTTGCACAATCGGGAGCAAATTTCACTTCGGTACCAAGTGCGGCAGCAACTGCGTCCTTGATTTGTGAAAGAGAGAATTTAGGATTGACTTTTCCTTTGGGTTTGCCCATGTGTGACATAATGATGAGAGCACCTCCATCAGCAAGAATTTTCTTAAGAGTAGGTAGAGCACCGCGAATGCGGGTGTCGTCTGTGATTTTTCCGTTCTCGTCTAAGGGCACGTTGAAGTCAACACGAACGATTGCCTTTTTGCCGGCAAACTTGTAATTGTCGATTGTCATTTTACTTATTTTTTTAGTTGTTAAACTTATATTTTCCGATTATTTATTTTATGTTGCAAATTTACTCTATTTTTCTGAGATAATATGCTTTAGAATGATTAAATGATGTTATGAGATTTCAAAAGTAGAGTCATTGCATCACGAAGTTTTTTTGCTTCAGCCGCTGATGCTTCGGCAAAGTCTTTATCTTTTGATGCATATATGATGCCACGTGATGAGTTTACAAGTAAGCCACAATCTTCAATCATGCCATATTTGGCAACTTCTTCAAGACTACCTCCTTGTGCTCCGACCCCAGGGACGAGAAGAAAACTATTAGGAGAAACGGCTCTGATGTCTTTAAACATTTCACCCTGAGTGGCACCAACTACATACATCATTTCATCACTTGATGCCCATTTGGCTGATGTTTCAAGTACATGTTCAAATAGGCGTTTTCCGTTGTTGTCTGCGATGAATTGGAAATCATGAGAGCCTTTGTTTGATGTAAGGGCTAATAGTATAACCCATTTACCATCATATCCTAAAAATGGAGTAACACTATCTTCTCCCATATATGGAGCAACTGTGATGGCATCAACATCAAGGTGTTCAAAGAAACTACGAGCATATAGTTGTGATGTGTTGCCTATGTCACCACGTTTAGCGTCTGCAATTATAAATTGGTCGGGGTGATTTTCTTTAATGTGCTTGATTGTTTTTTCAAGAGAAATCCAACCTGCCACTCCGAGGCTTTCGTAAAAAGCAAGGTTAGGCTTATAGGCGACAGCATATTCTGCAGTAGCATCAATAATCGCTTTATTGAATGCAAATAAAGGGTCTTCATCTTCCAATAGATGTTCAGGAATTTTCTTGATATCAGGATCAAGACCAACGCATAGGAATGAACCTTTACGGCGTATGTTTTCAACCAATTCTGTACGTTTCATTGTCAAATGTTATTTTAGAGGGGTTATAATTCACTTTCTTTGAGCTTTTCGGCATTTTCGGCAATTATTAGTTGATCGATACAATCTTGAATATCACCATCAACAAATGCTTGCAGATTATATATTGTATAGTTTATGCGATGATCGGTAATGCGCCCTTGTGGATAATTGTAAGTGCGTATTTTTGCCGATCTGTCACCTGTTGAAACCATTGTTTTACGGCGTGATGCAATGTCATCAAGATATTTTTGATGTTCTTTGTCATAGATGAATGTGCGAAGTCGACTCAAGGCACGCTCCTTGTTCTTTGGTTGGTCGCGAGTTTCGGTACATTCTATAAGTATTTCTTCGCTTTCACCAGTTATAGGGTTTTTCCATATGTAGCGAAGTCTGACACCTGATTCAACCTTGTTCACATTTTGTCCACCTGCTCCACCACTTCGGAATGTGTCCCATTTTATTTCCCCTTCGTTTATTTCAACGTCAAATTCCTCAGCTTCGGGTAATACAGCTACAGTAGCCGCTGAAGTGTGTACACGTCCTTGTGTTTCGGTTGCCGGAACACGTTGCACGCGATGTACTCCACTCTCATACTTCAATGTACCATATACACCTTCACCGCTAACGGCAAATACGATTTCTTTAAATCCGCCGGCAGTACCTTCGTTAAAGTTGGTTACTGACACGCTCCAACCTTTAGACTCGCAGTATTTGCTGTACATTTTAAATAAATCACCTGCAAAGATTGCAGCTTCATCACCACCGGTTCCACCTCTGATTTCAACAATTGCATTTTTGCCATCTTCAGGGTCGGCAGGAATAAGGAGTAGTTTAATTTCCTCTTCCAATTGAGGTAATTTTGATGTCGCAGAATCAAGTTCCTCTTTAGCCATTGCTCGCATTTCGTCGTCGTTTTCAGTCTCAAGTATTTCACGAGCTTCAGCGATATTATCGAGTAGGTGCTTATAATTGCGAGTAGCTCCGGTTAATTTTTCCAGATCTTTATATTCTTTGGTTAAGCGTACATAACGCTTCATGTCGGCAATGACTGATGGGTCTGTAATGAGTGTGCTCACTTCTTCAAAGCGAGCTTCAATACCATCAAGTCGTGTCAGTAAAGATGAATCGGCCATATTTATGTATATAAATTTTTTGCGAAGTTAACAATTTTAATTCAATATATCACTATCATGGTGTTATGTTAATTGTACGCTTTATCGTGATTTAGTTCCTCTTTAATATATGGCGCTGTTGGAGAGTCTCCTGCGGCAATTTGTTCAGGTGTACCGGTTGCAATTATTTGCCCGCCATTTTTGCCTCCTTCGGGCCCCATATCAATTATATAATCGGCGCATTTTATAACATCAAGATTGTGTTCAATGACAAGAACTGTATTCCCTTTGTCAACAAGTCGATTTAGGACGCCAAGCAATACATTGATATCTTCAAAATGAAGTCCGGTTGTTGGCTCATCAAGTATAAACAATGTTTTGCCTGTGTCTTTTTTTGATAATTCGGTTGCAAGTTTTACTCGTTGATTTTCGCCACCGGATAGTGTTGAAGATGGTTGCCCCAATTTTATGTATCCGAGTCCAATGTCTTGAAGGACTTTAATCTTATTTAGAATTGCAGGAATGCCCGCAAAGAATTCAACAGCTTGATTTATTGTCATCTCAAGTACGTCGGCAATGGATTTTCCTTTGAATCGGACTTCAAGAGTCTCTCGGTTATATCGTCGTCCGGAACAGGTTTCACAAGGCACTAACACATCTGGGAGAAAGTTCATCTCAATTGTCTTGTATCCGTTGCCATTACATGCTTCGCATCGTCCGCCTCTAACATTAAAAGAGAAACGTCCAGGCTTATACCCTCTAATTTTAGCTTCGGGTAGATTTACATATAGAGCGCGTATATCAGAAAATACACCGGTATAAGTAGCCGGATTTGAGCGCGGAGATTTTCCCAATGGTGATTGGTCCACTGTTACCACTTTGTCGATAAATTCAATTCCTTCTATTGATTCATATGGGAGAGGTTCTTGCAAAGACCGATAGAATCGTTTGCTGAGAATTGGCTGTAATGTTGAGTTTATAAGAGAAGATTTTCCACTACCAGATACTCCTGCAACACAAATGAATGTACCTAATGGAAGTGTTAGTGTCACATTTTTCAGGTTATTACCGGTACAGTTAATGAGGTTTAGTGTTTTGCCATTACCATATCTGCGTCGTGTCGGAATTTCTATGTTGCGAGTTCCATTGAGATATTCAGCAGTCAGAGTCTTGGTCTGTAACATTTCATGAGGTGTCCCGGAAAATACCACTTCACCACCTTTGCGTCCTGCTTTTGGGCCTATGTCAACAATGTGATCGGCTTCAAGCATTATTTCTTTATCATGCTCAACTACTATTATCGTGTTATCGGCATCTCTAAGTCGTTTTAATGAATTAATGAGACGTTTGTTGTCGCGTTGATGTAAGCCAATACTTGGCTCGTCAAGGATGTATAAAACATTTACTAATTCCGACCCGAGTTGTGTAGCAAGTCTTATTCGTTGGCTTTCACCTCCCGAGAGTGTCGCAGAGTTTCTATTGAGTGATAGGTAATCAAGTCCAACGTCAACTAAAAAGCTAAGACGAGTGCGTATTTCTTTGAGAATTTCATGCGCGATAATCTTATGTTGTGAAGATAACTCATTTTCTGCCGTAAGAGACCATTTGTATAGGTCGGCGATATCAAGCCGAGCAAGGTCAGCAATGTTTTTATCGCCAACGAAAAAGTGTAACGCTTCACGATTTAATCGGTCTCCATGGCACTCAGGACATACTCCACGCGAGAAGAATTGATCGCTCCATTTTTGTGCGGCCGATGTTGCTTCTTCATCTTGTTGCAATTCTATATATTTCACTAAACCTTCGTAGGTGTGAAAATAGTTAGAAGTGCTCATTGTCTCATTTTTAATTTCAAGGCGCTCTGTCGTGCCGTTAAGGATATCGTTAATAGCTTCATCAGACAATTCTCTGATGGGAGTTTTTATAGTGTGTCCATATTTTTCGCAGATGGCAGATATTTGCCAAAAAATCATGGAGTTTTTATATTTACCTAAAGCAACAATCCCTCCGTCATATATAGAAACAGAGTCATCGGGAATTATTTTCTTTTGGTCAATGATGTTTACAACTCCAAGGCCTTTGCAACATTTGCAAGCTCCTTGCGGTGAATTGAATGAAAAATTATGTGGGGCAGGTTCACGATAAGAAATTCCACTAATCGGGTCCATCAGCATTTGGCTATAATGACCGATTGTGTCATTATCAACATCGTATATCATGATTTGTTTATCACCTTGCTTTAACGCATCTTTTATAGTGTCGGAAAGTCGGGATTCATCTTTTTGAGATACTTTTAAACGATCAACGACAAGTTCAATTGAGTGGTTTTTATACCTATCAAGTTTCATTCCGTATGTAATTTCTCGTATCTCACCGTCAACGCGAACAGTGATGAACCCTTTTTTGCGTAATTGCTCAAATAGTTCTTTATAGTGCCCCTTCCTATTTTTAATTAATGGTGCAAGGATATAAATTTTGTGACCATTATATTTGTCCAATATTAGTTGAACTATTTTCTCCTCGGTGTATTTAATCATTTGCTCGCCAGAAATGTAGCTACGAGCAATGCCAATACGAGCAAATAGCAATCTAAGATAGTCGTATATTTCGGTCGTAGTACCAATAGTACTTCTGGGGTTTTTGTTTATGGTTTTCTGTTCAATAGCGATAACCGGGCTTAGGCCATATATGAAATCAACATCGGGGCGCTCAAGATTGCCAAGCATATTGCGGGCATAAGATGAAAATGTTTCAATATATCTGCGTTGACCTTCAGCGAAAATTGTGTCAAAAGCCAATGAGGATTTACCACTCCCACTTAATCCAGTTATAACAGTTAGCCGATTGTGAGGAATTGTTACATCGATATTTTTTAAGTTATGAACCCTAGCACCAATGACATTAATTGCATCAGTGTATTCTTGGGAGGTTGGGAGAGTGGTGTCGTGTTTCATTTTGAAACCCAATTGGGATTATATACTTTTTGTTGTAATGTAGAGCGATATAGATCTTTTTTCAATGGGATTTTAATTTTATAGGTTTTAGCTTGACGGCGTTTTGTCGTTTCGTTAACCAATTTGCTTGAACGTATCCATGGATTGTGTTCGCGTAGTTGTGCATATGTTATTCCATGATTTTTTGCCCAAACGGCCCAATCATCAACAGAACCATTCACTTCGACAGTTTTATATTCTACCGGAAAATATAAGTTTTCTTGTGCGAGATTAAATCCGTATTTCGCCGGATTTTCCATAATTAATTTTGCTGCAATTATCCGGAATACATATCGAGAGGTCTCTTCTACAAGATGTAGATCAAATGATGATGTCGCAAGTTGTGACTCCAAACGTTTGGAAATACCTGCTCTACCGGCGTTGTATGATGCCATAACAGTTTCCCAATTACCATATTCGGCATAGGCTTTTTTTAGATATTTACATGCAGCTTCAGTTGCTTTTTCAATGTTATATCGTTCATCAACATATTCGTTAATTTCCAAGCCATATTGTTTCCCTGTTGATGCAATAAACTGCCAAAGGCCTGCGGCTTTTGCCGGTGAATAGGCTCGTATGTCAAGCGTACTTTCAATACAAGCAAGATATAGAATGTCAAGAGGAACTCCATGCTTTTTTAGGATTGGAGCCATTATTGGAAAGTATTTATTAGCTCGTTTAATCAATAAAAGAGTCGTTCCATGGGTATAGGCCATAGATGTCAATTCTCTATCAAGACGTTCATACATGTCAATTCGGTCAAAAGAGATTGTTTGCCCGGCGAATTGTACTTTTGTTGGGATTGTCGGATTTTCTACTGCGGAGAATTCAGTTTGTTGGCTATTGGCAAAAATGCAAGGAAAAGTAAATAGCATTGCTGCCACGAATAGGCGTTGTAATAGTTTCATTATAGATTATAGTATTTATTCTGTAGTTGTAGGTGTTCCCGAATGTTTGTATTTAATGATATTAATGTCACCATTGAGGTTGTATTTACGACCATCGGCTCCTTCAGCCTTTATAACATAGTAATAAACACCCGAAGGCACATATTTCCCATTATGTTTTCCGTCCCAACCCTGAGATGGATCGTTTAGCTCGGCTACTTTTATTCCCCATCTATTGAAAATGTGACATTCAAACGAAATTATTGATTTATAGCTGACTTTCCACTCATCATTAATCCCTTCAGAGCCTTCTGGCGAAAATGCATTGGGGCATTCAAGACTGGACTCTCCAATGAATACTTCATACGTTTGACTATAATAGTTGCAAGTCCCTTCGTTGTTGCTTGCAACAAATCTGACATAAATAGTACCTTGTTCTCGGAAAGTATAAGTGAATTGAGTCTCATTCATGCGATATGTGATGTTCTCAAATTCGGCATCAGTGGCAAATTGCCATTCAGTAAAAATTACAGCATCGGTGCACACTGCATTAAATTCAATCTCAACCGGGGCTGACCCACCAAGAGCAGCCTCTTCTTTCTTTTCATTATCATTTTCACGAATTGTTTGCGTTGCGCTTGTCTCAGCCTCAACAGCTATCGTTGTATAACTATCACTTGTGATAGAAATCTCTTCGTCCCATGATTTTAGAAAACGATCTCCTGATAATGAGAATTCGGTATTACATAGAGGTGCTTTGGCTCTAATTGTTTCGCTAAGAGCAGAAAATGTCTCGGTTATTATTGTTTCGTTATATGATGATGTTTCGGCATTATATTCAAGTGTGTTATATGTCAGTTTTATGTCTCGCGACAATTCTTTTGATTGTCCATTAATTGTGTAATATTTAATAGGGGCTCCTTGTCCAATAGGGTTTAAGGCAACGATATCGCATACTTGTTCCGGGGCGAAATCAAGTCTGTCAATATCAAAATAATGTTTAGAATAATCCACAATCCAAAAATAGTGACGTGTAGTCCCTTCTTGAATAATATACCCCATGTCTGATTCAAGTTTATGTAGGGTATATACGTTATTTTGTCTTGTAATTCCTGACAATTCTTCGGCATATCCTCCACCTAAGTTGCTGAAACGATACCATGTTACTTCTGCAGAACTTGATGCCTTATATTGAGCTGACACACCATTGATATTATATAAAATATATATTTCGTCAAGTCCGGTAGAGGAGGACGGTTTATCGGTAATAACCGATTTGTTATTACCAATGAAAGAGAGAGATGAGGCTGTAACTGAAATTATAGTTAATAGAGATATTATAAGCGAAACGATTCTTTTCATTATTCTGATTTGTTTAGAACTACAAAGTTAGCAAACGCAAAGCATAATCGCAAGAAGCGTCGTCTTGAAAACAATAAATTAAATAAAGTATTAGAAATTTTTTCATTTTGGAGGGATTTTCTTGTTTGTTTTATTGGAATAAGTTACTTTTGAAGAATAATGAAAATATTTGCCATAAACACTGTCTTAGATAAAACAAATGCTCCCGGTCGCATAATGATGAGTATATCAGATGCGGCTATAAATCGGGGAGATAATGTTATGTTTGCTTTTGGACGAGGTGATACAATTCCTAATTTTGATTGTTATCGCATCGGATCAATTTTAGATGTTTATGGCCATGCTTTAATGAGTCGTATAGATGATTCTGCCGGCTTTCATTCTACTAAAGCTACTACTAAGTTAATTGAAAAATTAGAGGAGTTTTCACCCGACATTGTACACATTCACAATTTGCATGGGTACTATGTAAATGTCGTGTTATTAATGGAATGGCTGAAAAAAGTGAAAATTCCAATTGTATGGACTTTGCATGATTGTTGGCCTTTTACCGGCCATTGTGCAAGGTATATTCATAATAATTGTGAGCAATGGAAAGTTGGGTGCCCTAACTGTGATTATAGTTTTGATTACCCTATTAGTATTGTGTCTCATTCGGCCCGTAATTATCGTATAAAAATGAGCGCTTTTTTAGGACATGAGAACCTGAAATTAATTGCAGTATCAAAGTGGCAACAGAGTCAGTTAGCACATTCTTTCTTGAAAGGGTATGAAACACAAGTTATCCATAATGGCATAGATACTACTTTATTTTCTCCTAATAACGTTGAAAACGCTCAAACAGTTATTTTAGGTGTTGCTTCACGTTGGATTGATTTAAAGAATTTGGAGTTCTTTACTACATTAGCCAAGTCTCATCCTCACTATAAAATTATTATTGCAGGAGAGACAACTCTCCGTCAGAGACTCAACTCACCATCTAATATGCAGTTTTTAGGTGTAGTGAAATATGATAGTTTACCCCAATTATACAATCGTTCTACGATTTATATTAATTCTTCACGAGAAGAAACTTTTGGCATGACCACGATAGAGGCGATGTCATGTGGAGTCCCGGTCATAGTAAATGCTACCACGGCAATGCCCGAAATCGTTAATCGTGGAGGTGAGGTTGTTGATATAGATAATATTGATGCTGTTTCGTCGGCAATAGAATTTGTTTTGAAAAATAAATCCCAATTTAGCGCCGACGCTCGTGAGAATGTTTTGAATAATTTCAGTGAAGCCAAAATGGCTGAAAGTTATTTGTCATTATATGATCAAATATCAAGGTAAAAATTCTAGACTATGTTATTCCGACAAAATCTTTACAAGTCTAAATGAACTTTTATATAATGGATAGTTTAGGTTTATGATTGCATTGGAAATAATTTCTGCGTATGCTTCTGATTTAATTGGTGCAAGCATGGAATCATACCATACTAAGTCATAGTGGTTTTTAAAGATTGTTGGGCGTAATTCGCCCTTTATCATACCTGATTCCCAATGAGAAGAGTTTGTCACTGCGCCACTAATATATAATATCAGATATTTGTCACCTTCTTTTATGATTGCAAATTTATAGTTACCCCCTAATCGAGCTTTTGTGGTATCAATATTGCGATCTAAGTATTTCCAATAACCTTGAATTGAATCGGTATTAGTCATTAAATATTCATCAATTTTTTCAACATTCCAATTGGTATGTAGCAGATGAGATTGATTTTGTTTAGTTTCTGTAGCAAGTGAATGGATAATTAAATCCTCGTTGGAATATATTCCGTAATTATGATTTGCAATAGGTTTAGACTTTATGTTCCCTGCAAAATTATATGTTTTGCTACCTGCAAATACTCTGGTATTTTCGGGCGAAAATTCTAAAAGAATGGAGTTTGGTCGGCGGTCGGTATTGATATCACGCTCAATATGTACCGAAGAGTAAATACTATCAGCGCCATTACATATTTCTCCGATGGTGACTACTGCATATCTTTGGTCGGTAAAGTCCCCATAGTTACTATTTGCACATTGCAACATCGCATAACAATAGTTTGAAGGGGATTTATAATCCCATACAATTCCCCATTTTTGTTTGCTTTTCCCCGTTGTTTCATCGTTTCGAGTTAGTGCTGCTCTAACTTCAATGGTAAACGAACTTGAAAGTGAATCAATTGAAACTAATTTTATGCTATCGGCAGGTAAGGTGAATTGGTTATAATATTTTCGGTCTGATGCGAAAACACTAAATACGAAAACAATAGCTAATATCGTTGCATAAACTTGTTTCATCTATTATTTTTCGTCTAATCGTTTTACTTCGTTGATAAATTCATCGCTTGGCATATCCCATGGCAACCAATTAATTGAGAATCCACGTCGTTCCATTCCTCTGAACCACGTCATTTGCCTTTTTGCAAACTGGTGAATTGCAATTTCTAATTCCGACACCATCTTGTCATAGCTTATTTGACCAATGAGATACAACGTTATAAATTTATACTCAAGTCCGTAGTATATTAGGTCGTCAGGTGTTATCCCCGATTTGAGAAGTAGCGAAACTTCTTCAATCATGCCTTCTTCAAGACGGTTCGTTAATCTTTCAGAAATGCGTTTGCGCCTATTTTCGCGGTCAATTTCTACTCCAATTATCAAGACGTTATCCATCGGACACGGAACAGTTTTGACCGCTTCTTCGGGGTGTTGTTGATAGTATTGCTGTATCTCTATTGCGCGTATTGCGCGTTTGGCTGTATCAATGTCGGTTTTGTTATGAAGAGTTTTAAACGACGATAGAATTGTCGTTAGTTCTTCAAGAGTTTTTCCTTCAAGGCTTTTTCGTAATTCTTTGTTTTCTGGAACTTGGGGAAGCCGTAATCCTTTTATTACAGATTCAACATATAATCCGGTCCCTCCACATAAAATGGGATTTTTCGCCCGAGATTGAATATCATTATAGGCAACTTCAAAGTCTTGAAGATATTCAAATAAATTGTATTTATAACCGGCTGGACAAATATCAATGAGATGATAGGGAATAGATTCATACTCTTTAAGGTCTTTGCCGGTCCCGATGTCCATTTGTCTGTATATCTGTCGCGAATCGGCACTGATGATTTCTCCGTCAATGGATTTTGCAATATCAACGGCACGACGTGTTTTGCCTGAAGCCGTTGGCCCTGTGATTACAATTAGAGATGAGTTCATATCTATTCTCCGATGTGATTGATATATTTTCGCCATATACGACGAAGTCTGAAGAATGGCTTATCTTCGTTGTTTTCAGAAACATATAGCCACTGAATGTCATTTAGGTCAACGTCCCAATCCTTAAAATCTCTTAGGCGGAATGTGGGTTTATAGTTGCGTATATTATATAAGCGGTATCCATAGCGGTCATAGGTTTTCCATGCCATAGAAATAGTGTATATGCGATTGATTTCAGCGGCTAAAATAGAGGACACTAATCCATCGGCAACCATTCTTTCTATTTGTGATAGTGTAAACCATTCACCTTCCAATCGAGACTCGTCAACTAGTTTTTTATCATCTATGAAGCATGCATAGTGGCATATGTTGTACCCTGCGTTAAAATTATTACTATCATATAAGTGTCGAATATTATTCCCGGTTAAGCCTGAAAGTCCGGTCATGTATCGTTCAATGTCATATTCTGAAAAATGATTGCGATAGGAAAGACTCAATCGAGCCGGGGTATCGTATTTTTCTTCTCCGGCTTTTATGTCATCTCTATCAATATCCGGCAATTTTAGATAAATATGGTCTTCGCTAATTACTAAGTAGCGAAGAACTGTTGTGCTAGCTTTTTGATATGGTCCGCCATCTAAGTTTTGGCTGTAGTATGTCCACAATCCAAAATATCTCATACCAAGGTAAATAATTGATAAGATATAAAAAATAATTGGTATCCATACAAAAAAGAACCTATCAGGACGATTAAGATTTATATTAATATAAAATAAGGAATAGTAAGCCCATTCGCTTATAGTGAGTATTATTGAAAGAAAAAGCAAAAAACGAATTTGATATTGTCCTTCCTGACTGAACAGTTTACCTAAAAAGCCACGTTCGGCTGCTGGCCCATTTCGGAATATACAATCTAAGCAATAGCTCATATTATGCCCTCGTTTATAGGCCCAATATGTTACCATTAAAGTAACAGGTGCAACAATGAGAATTGAGATAAAAGGTATATCCGGATTTACATTCCCATTATCAATAAATGAAGCGAAAAGGGTATCGTTAATGTGGAAAAAGTTTATAATTGTCATTACGACAGCTGACCAGAATAGTACTCTGGAACAGATGAATGGTAACAGATAGCATACCGGTAGTTGGGATACACGATTTCGCCTTACCATAGCATATAATACTAATTGAATAGTAAAAGCAAGTAATGGTAACCATACTTTTTCTATAATTGGCGATATGAAGATGATAAACATCAAGGTCCCAACTCCTATGACCCAATTGGCCCATAGTGAGAAGATGCCATATCCGTTTGCAATCCTATATCGTTCCATATTATTTCATGTTTCTGTTGAAATAGTCAAACATTTTAGCATAAACCAATGCGCGACCATTACAATAGTTTATTGAATGATTCATATTGGGGAATATATACATGTCACATAATATGCCATTGGCTTGAAGTTGAGCAACATATTCAAGTGTATTTTGGAAATGTACATTATCATCAGCGGTTCCTGACATAAGTAACAATGGACAATTAACATTAGCGGCTTTTTTCATTGGAGACCCATTGTCATAGCCGTCCTCGTTCTCATTGGGAGTGAGCATAAAACGTTCGGCATATACAGTATCATAATATCTCCAATCGGTAACCGGAGCAATTGCTACGGCCGCGGCATAAGGTGATGCCTCATGTGAAATTGCCATGAGTGTTTCATAGCCTCCATAGCTCCACCCGCAAATTCCAATTTGAGATTTATTGACATAGGGTAGTGATGCTACATAATTGGCAGCGGCAATTTGGTCGATTGTTTCGTAATGTCCAAGTTTTTTGTAAACAATGGATTTGAAGTCAAGTCCACGTCCTCCGGTGCCTCTTCCATCAACGCAAACAACGATATATCCTTTTTTTGCAAAATATTGTTCCCAATCCAATTTCCAACGATTAAGGACTTGTTGCGATGCCGGTCCACTATATTGGGTCATTATTACAGGATATTTTTTTGATGGTGTGAAGTCAAGGGGCTTAATCATATACCCATTCAATGTAACTCCGTTGTTGTTAAATGTGAAAAACTCAGTTTGTGGGAGGTTATTATGCTTTTGAGCATATTCTGAGTTACTTTCAACAATGCGTATTTCTTTTCCTTTTGTTGATATAATTTTATATACCGGTGGAGTTGATGTGTTACTATAGTTTAGCATAAAATAGTTCATCGAAGGAGAAAAAGATGCTATTGAATATCCCTCACGTGGAGATAAATCAGATATTATGCCTTTTTTGTCCATTTTTGAAATTATGCGGTTGAGAGGACCATTTGCTGTAGATTGGAAATATATGTTTCCTTGTAAGTCTATGCCATAGAATGACGTGATATCATAGTCGCCTGATGTGATTTGGCGAATTTGGTTGCCATTATAGGAATATTGGTAAATGTGGAAATATCCCGACCGCTCAGAAGTTAAAATAAAGTAGTCGTTATAAAATTTGATAGTTTCGTAGGTCTCAGGTGATATCCAAGACTTGCTATCTTCAACGTAGATTGATTTAACAACAGTTGACTTTGGGTTTACTGAATATATTTCTAAATGGTTTTGTGCACGATTGAGAGTGGGGACAATTAGTCGTTCCGTTGCATTCCCAAAGTAAATGCGCGGAATATATTCAATATTATCATCGGGTAATGTAATGTTTTTCACTTTGCGTGTTTCCACATCATAGCTGTGAAGAGAGACCTTCGAGTTTGTTTCTCCGGCAACCGGATATTTATATGTAAAACTTCCAGGATAGAATTCATACTCTTGTTTTGGATTACACGCACCCATGTATAGCGGGAAAGAATAGGTCTTAACTTTTGATTCGTTATATTTTACGAAACAAAGTGTTGTGTTGTCGGGCGACCATGCCATTGAAGTGTTGTTAGAGAATTCTTCTTCATAGGTCCAATCGGGGATTCCATTTATAATTTCATTATATCGCCCATCTGTGGTAACTGCAACTTCGGTGTTGTAATCAAGTTTCTTAATGTATATGTTGTTTTCTGCAACAAATGCCACCATACGAGCATCATTAGAAAAGATTGGAGATTGCTGAAACTCGTGTTTTTCTGATAATTTGGTGAGCATATTACGCTTAATCTCATAGACGTAGTATTTAGCAGTAAATGAATGACGATAAATAGGTGAAACGTTATTGTATATTAGCATTTTTGTCGCGTCACTACTCAATTGGAACCCTGCTATTGACCCAATTTTCTCTCCGCGACACTTATCAATGTTAATTACTGTTTCAATTTCGTTGCCTGTTAATAGGTCATATTTAATGATTGATCTGCCATCATTGCTTAATGATAGGTAAGAGGTCCCATCAGGCATATATGTGAATGCCTTAGGAGAAGACGGAATATTCAGCGGTGAGACATATTGAGCAATCTCTGTAACAACATTATTGGCAAATGATGAAACAGGAAATATAATCGCTAAAGTAAATAATGTAATGAGATTAATATATTGTCTGATATTCATGATTTTAATATATGATGATAGATTTACTCAAATAACGACATTTGAGCTTCATTTTCAGGAGGCATTTGTTTAATCACGGGACTTTTATAACCAAAGTCCTCATCGGTAGTGAGAGGGGCCGGTCGAGTGGCTGTTCCTGGAGGAGGGGTTGACTCCATCCATTGAGTGTCATAGAGAGAATCGTCAATTGCCGATATTTTAGCATTTTGCTTGGCTGTTTTCTCTATTTCAACTAAAATTTCATCTTGGTCTATATCTGTGATGTCAACAACCTCTACTTGTTTAACACTAATTTGTGATTTTAGTTCATCGATTTCTTTGTTTAGATTGAACTCTATTTCTGCATGGGTGCGAAGATTCTTTTCAATAGTTTTCTTCAGTGATGCAATTTCTTCTTCAAGTTTAGAGATTTGCTCTTTTTGTTTATTGTTTTCTGATTGAAGATTCAAGATGAGAGTTTCTTTATTCTCTCTCATTTCCTCAAATTGTTCAATTTGGTCTTGAATTTCATTAAGGGTGTTAACAGCATCTCGGGCTTCTTCAAGCTCAGAATTTGCAGCTTCAAGTTCAGAATTTGCCAATGCGAGTTTTTCTCGTAATTGATTGATTTCTACAGTAGATTGCGATAAAGCCTCAATTTCTGCTTCTTTTTGTTTCAATTGATTTATGGCCTCAGATGCTTTTGCATTAAGGTCATTAATCATTACATCGGCAATCTTCTCTTTTTCACCGAGCTGAGCCAATGCATTGGTTAATTCTTGATTTTGAATTTCGCGTGAATTTATTTCTTCGTTTAAACGCTTAATTTCTTCACTATAATCTACTTTTTCTTGTGAATTGTATTCCTTTTGGAGCTGTTCTAATTGCTCTTTGAGAGAGTTAATTTCAGTCTCTTTTTGTGCGATAGTATTATTCGCTGCATCTATCAACGCTTGGCTTTCTCCTGATTTGTCGGCTTTTCGTGCTTCTTCAAGTTGAGATTGCAATTCGGCAATTTCTTGTTGTAATTCAGTCAGGTCTCCATTTACAACGGCCGAGACTTTAAGCTTGTTCAGTAGGCTCTTATTTTCAAGATCATATTGTTCTTTTTCAGCTTCAAGAGTTGCGACTTGCTTTTCTAAATCATGCAATCGTTCGCTTAGGGCTCGTTTTTGACGCTCAGCGCTGAGTTGTTGTTTTTGCCATTCTCCTCGTTGCTCCTCAATTGTCTTGCATTGTTCTTTTATTTGAGCCATTTCAGTTTGAAGGCGAGTTCGTTCTTCTTTCCATTTTGCATCACAACGTTGACGTGTCTCAGCCGACAAATTGCTGAGATATTTTTTCATGTCATCGTTTAGTGCGTCATAGATGTATTTGCGTTGAGCATCAATGTCAACGCATGATTTTAGAAAGTCGGGGAGTGACTCGTTGAATATCTTCACGACGCTCTCAAATATTTCGGTGGGTACTTCTGTTGAAGATGAGTCGTTGTGATTGCTTTGAGTTATATTGTTCTGAGATGACGTGTTCTCATGGGTAGCCTGTGATTTTTCGTCTTCTGATGAGATATAAAATTCATCATCATCACTTTCAGAGAAACCTAAAGCTTGTTTAAATTTACCAAAAAAAGACATAATACTATTTGTTGTTTTTAGGCTTTGCCACTACACCTACGCCTTTGCGTCCGTTAATGCCAATGGCAAGCGGTTGATTAAATTTTACAATTCTCACGCTTTCACTCTCGTATATTGCCGGCATTGAATCAAGATATTCAGTGTCGTATATGCCATCGTGTGACGATGGGTTGATTGTGAAATATCCCACACCAAATGATGTGAGGTTTTGGAAAAAGTGTGTTCCTTGACTGGGTTCAATGCGATAGTTGCTCAGTGATGATTCTACAATAATTTTTGCCTGAGAAATGTTTGGCCATTTCACAGGAATACCAAGAGCTGTATCGCTTGAGCCCCATCTTCCAGGGCCCACAAGAATATAACTTTCTCCTTGCGCTGTAAAGTTACGATTTATTTTTTCAATTTCACGTGCAATTAGTGAATTATTTGATGCAGAAAAATTTTCCGGACGCACGTAAACTATTGTATCCACGTTATCGACATTGCCATGCCCTAAAGCAGTATTGCTTCGTAATATGACGTCTTCATCAGGGATATTTAGTATGCTTTCATCTACAAGTTCTTTTCTGTCAATGATTGGGCGTATTTGTAACCAATATAAATTACCTTTTTTTTCATTGTTGACATCAATCATTCCGGCAAATTCAATCTCAATTGGCCGTCCCATTTCACCTTGCCCTTTTTGTAACATAAAGTCAATTATTTCGGCTAATGGATATACTTTGTGTTGTAGGACATTGGCAAACGTCACAACTCTGCGTCCATCGCCAAATTCACTATCGCGTATCATTTGGTCAACATAATCAAATGTCGAAACCATATATTTCAAAGCACCGGTACTTGCGGCGTCTTGAACTTTGATTTTTGTGAGGTTGAAGCTATCGTCAACTCTAAAATCCTCGGCCAAGTGTTTCATGTCAAGAGCATATAGGCGTGTTTGAGTGTCGCGAAGCGCCAAATCAAGTGTTGATGTTTGTAGAACTTTGTCGGCATGTCGTGGCGAAAATCTTAAACTAAGACCTCCGTCAACAATGTATTTCCCTAACCCGACAGCAATTTCTGCTACTCCATCTTCAGGAATTTCGTCATTAATAGGGTAGTAGTTCAACGAGCGTCCTACTCCTGAGAATGACGGATAATAATAGCCGGCATGCTCTTCTCCGACAACCTCTTGTATAATAACGGCCATTTTTTCTTGGTCAATTACATTGCTGGTGGCATTCATGTAGGCTTTACTATCGGCATAGAACACCGAAGCATATACTCCTTTGATTGCGTCACTAAGCATGCGCAACATTTCATAGCGATCTTCAACATGGGGAATCATGTAGGTTGAATAGATTCCGGCAAAAGGTTGATAGTGAGAGTCTTCAAGAAGGCTTGAACTGCGTATTGCTAACGGTTTGTCCACAACCTCAAATAGAGCAAAGAAGTCTTCTATCAGATGCTCAGGTAATCGAGCTTGTAGAAAATATCTTAGAATCTCTTCATCTGGTAAGTCGCTTAATGCAACTGGATAAAGATTATTGCTCGCCATGAATGAGTCAAAAATATCGGTACATAGCACAACTGTGCGTGGAATCGATATAGTAACGCCGTCAAAATTATCGCAGATGGGATTTTTCTTTATTATTGAGTCAATGAATGCAAGTCCGCGGCCCTTTCCTCCTAAAGAACCCTGTCCAATGCGTGCAAAGTTTGAATAATGGTCAAACCTGTCTTTTTTGAAAATCGCGACAACACCACGATTCTTCATCTTGCGATATTTTACTATGAGATCAAAAAACAATTGTCTCACAGCCGGAGCTTCTTCGATAGAATGGAAACGATGTTGCTTAATTACTTCAGCAATAGGGAACATTGCACGAGAATATAACCAACGAGAGACGTCGTTATATGATGCATGATAAAATAAAGCTTCATCGGGAATGTTGAATACATTGTCTTGCATCTCTTTGAGTGATTTAATGCGCATGATTTCTTCTTCACTCTCAGGATCTCGAACAATAAAGTCGCCAAAACCAAAGTTGTCCATAATAGCTTCACCCAAGTCAACCGATAGTTTCTTTGAATTTTTATCAAGAAAGATTCCGTCAAACTCTTGAACTCGGCAAGCATTTTCGGCCTCAGATGACTCAATGATTATAGGTAGATATGGGTCTTTCCCTCTGATATATTGGGCCAACTTAATTCCCGCTTGTTGATCTTTTATGCCTTGATGCTTAAATGATACATCGCTAATAACTCCTAACATATTGTTGCCGTATTTCTCGTATAAATCAACAGCTTCTTCATAGTCGCGGGCCAACATTACTTTGGGTCGTCCTCTCATTCGTAACATTTGCTCATGTTCGTTAAGAGCTTCAGTTGAGAATAACAGCGATTGTTTCAAGAGGAATTTATAGATGTGTGGTAATACAGATGAATAGAATCTTACCGAGTCTTCCACAAGCATTATCATTTGAACGCCAACTTCATTTATGTCATTGTTGGCATTCATTTTGTCTTCAAGCAACTTAATTATTGCTAAAAGTAAATCAACATTGCCCAACCAACTAAACACATAATCAATACCGGTGAAGTCTTCTTTCTCCAATCTGCGAGAAACTTCTTTTGAGAATGGTGTGAGCACAATAATGGGTATCTCAGGGAACAATCCTTTGATTTTGCGTGCCCCGGAGAATGTTTCTGGTATGTCAACACCGGGCATTGTGATTATGAGGTCAAAATGTTTGTGAGATAGGGCTGTTAAAGCATCTTCGGTTGTGTTAACTTGTGTCACTCGTGGAGGTGAGCTAAGATTGAGTGATACATATTCAAAGTAGAGCTGCTCTTCAACTCGTCCGTCTTCCTCCATCATAAATGCATCGTAGGGTGATGCAATCAGTAAAACGTTGAAAATGCGTTTTTGCATCAGATCCTGGAAGGCGGTATCTTTCAAATATAATTGGCTGAGTGAATCCTCGTTCATTGTAGTTTATTTTTAAGTACAAAGTTAATGCTTTCACCGCTAAACAACAACGCATATTTGATATAAATTTTGTAATAAGCTAAAACACTTATATTTTTGATTGTAGAATAATAAATTTATCGTTATTAGGTCTATGAATTGCTATGTACAAAAAATTAGAGGTTGGGGAATCCCAACCTCTAATTAGTGGATAGTAATTAGTATTATTTTAGAATTACTTTGCTTGCTTTTGATCCTTGAACTTTAATGAAGATACCATTAGCAGGTTTAGAAATTTTTACACCTTGTAGATTGTAGTATTCAACTGGTGCATTGTTTTCTATTGAAATGTTTTCAATACCGCTTGATGGGATTTGAATATCATCGATTGATGCTGTTTGGGTTACAGTGTTATTCCACTTGTTGTACTCAAGGCTGTTGAAGATAACTTCTCCTTCCCATGCTTGGAATGGAACAGAATCATCATCGGGATCGGTATATTCATGGCGGAACAAGAAGCTATCGAAGCGCCATTGTGACATTGCAGTTGCTTCGCCGGTGAAGTGTTGGAATGCATCGTTTTTGAGATCCCAAGCAATAAGTGTCCAACCACGGAAATCAACTGTTGTCATTGGATCGGTCATTTTGAGTTCAGAGTTATTGATTCGAAGCATTGCCGATACTGAATTGTTTGAACCATCGCCGTGGAACCAGAATGTGAGGATATAGTCACAATCTGAACGGTTGGCGTTTACTCCTGATTGAGTTGGAGTGTATTCACGTATTTGCCATACCTCGGTATTAGCACTTTCATCAAATGCATAAGTCAAAAGGCCTGCGCCTGCAACGTCTTTGTTTGGCGTTGTTGTAGTTGTTGTGAAAGAGCTACCTTCAGCAATAAGGCCAGAAGTTGATCCTGAACCATCGGGAGCCCAGAAACCAGTGCTACCGTCAAGTGCAAAAAGAACATTGGCTTCAGTCTTTGTGCGATATTCACTTAAAAAACGGAAATAGAAGTCTTCGCTGAGATTACCAGAAAGGTCGGGAATGCCACCTTTGAGAGATACAAGGAAGCACTTGTCAAGTGGAAGATCTTCATCAAGGTAGAAATGAAGAACCGAAGCGTCACGCACAATTGTGTGCTTGAGAGTTCCTGAATAGCTGTTGCCGTCTTTGTCTGTTACAGTAACAAAGTCGGTGTATTTATCATCGTTCCAGTCAAGGATTTCGCTAAATTCCATGCGAATTGGAGGCCGATGTGTATAAACGGCTGTTTCGTCAATTGCAGGATATGTAGTAGCTACGACAGGAGCAGTAACATCGGGTTCAGCCATAGTGATGCTGAGTTCATAGTTTCCGCCTTCGATTCCGTCGCCATCTCCATCAAGAAGTTGTTGAGTTTGAGAGTTCTTAGCAATTTCGCCGCTGATAGTGATTTTGTAGCTCCACAATGGAAGAAGTTTTGAAATATCAATCACAAGAGTATAATCATTTTCCCATGAAGTGGTAATTTCCCCTTTGTTATTGATAGAAAGTGCTTGCTCAACCGATTCCTTGTCCATGTTTCTTGAGAAAGTGATAATAAGAGGGTTGGCCGATGATACATTTTCAAGGTCAGAAATAGAGATTCCATCAACTTTGGCTGGTGCAACATTTGTCATTTCAACGTCAGCAATTGTCACATAGTCAACAGTTTCACCTTGGGCTCCATCTTTAATGGTTACTTGCTTAGTAACGGGAGAAAAACCTTCAGCAGTGAATGTTACGTCATATGTTTGTCCGGCGGTGAGACCTTCAAACAAATAAAATCCGTTGTGAATTAAATTCTCATTTTTTGTGAAACGGCTGAATGCACTTTCGTATGTGTCGGTTGTATAAGTCTTACCATCAACTGTTACAGTAACGCCATTAATAGGTACTTGGTTTTCAGAGTTAGAGATGACACCGGCAAGCATAGTTTGTGCAGGCACTTTAAGACCATGATGCTTCAATAGAGATTGAAATGCAGCGAGAGCTTCAATGCGTTTGTACTCGGCATTGATGTTGAGTTGTTGTTGCGCTGCAATAGTGTGATAACCACCTTCACTCAAAAGTGATGCCATGTTTGACTCACGGTTGACAGAAAGATAAGGGTATTGATTAGCGTGATGAGTTTCTCCGGGATAGTAATAGCAACGGTCATAGTAGTTGCCACGAGTACCGGTAACGGCAAATTCTTTCATCACGTTAGTAAGGTTGGGGTTTAAAATTTCGCCATAGGCCTTACCTCCGTTCGGGGTTTTCTCTGTTTCAACGCCATTTGACATCCATCCACCAAATAATGTAACAGTTGTGTTGTTATTACCAGATGCATCGGAGTGAATCGAGTAGTAGAAGTCGGCGCCCCAGGCGTTTGCCATATCTGAACGTTCACCTAAATCAACTACTGTGTTTTCATCTTCGCGACACAACATGAGGCAATCTTCTGGCATGTCGGTATAGGTTGTTAGATACTCTTTAATTGTAAGTGCGATTGATAAAACTTTTTCTGCTTCAGAGTATCCCCATAGGCCTCTGTTTTCTGTTCCTGAGTGTCCGGGATCAAGAAATAGTTTCCAATCGCCCCAGCCGGTAATCTCTTTTGAAGTAGAATCGGTGGGTTCAGTTGAATCCTGGGCAAATGCAGGAACAACCATTGCGCACATTGCAGTTGCAATAGCGCTATTGCGTATAATTGTTGCTAACTGTTTCATAATGCGTATTAGTATTTGAGGTTAACAATGTAGATTGAAGCATCAGTCGCATTCTCAAAAATAACTTTTTGACCATCTGGTGATACTGAAGGTCGGCGAGGAATGAGGTCGGTGTTACCGGTCAACAGATTTTCTTGTTTGGTAACAACATTGATTGCGTAGATGTCTGATGCTGTGAATTGGTGGCCATTGTCAGTTGTGCGAGTAATCAAAATGTTCTCACTATCTGGCAACCATGTGGGATTAGAACCACGGCCAAGGCTTACGAGATTTTCGCCATTGATATCACACACGTAGAAGCCGTGTCCTGGAACTTGAAAGGCAACTTTTTGTCCGTTGGGTGAAATAGCCGGATTGATAATCACAGTGTTTGAATATGCATTCAATGCAGGAATTTTAGATGCAGCCCCTGCAGGATCATTAACCATAAGCTCATAGACATTAACTTTGGCTTTAGATGTTGCGAGAGTCTTCGCATTCACTGCTTTAGAGCCTGAACGATCGGTAATAATTACATCAGATGATGATTTCCATGTGGGAGTACCTTTGATAGAACGTGTTTTTTCAATAAGAGTTGTTGCTTTGCCTGTTGCAACATTCCACACTTTGATCTCGTGGAATACACGTGCATTCTCTTCAATGTTTGTGCGACCGAGAATTTGTGTTCCATCTGCGCTCCATTGCATTTTGTATCCAGCTCCCGGGGCATTTGTTAATGGTACAAGATTTGTTCCGTCGGCATTTGCGATGAGAATGCCGGTGTAATTATCTGTTGTAACAGCAATTTTGTCACCGGTAGGAGACCACATCGGAGCCATTAGTCCAACAGAAGATTTGATGAGCAACTGGGGCTCACTTGCGCTTTTGGGTTGAGCAAAAACGCTACCTCCCAACAAGCATAATGAGAGGCCAATGAGTAGTTTCTGTTTCATGTTTAGGATTTTGGTTATTATTAATAGGGTTAATTATTCCCCCCAAAAATAAAGATAAATTCTAACGTGACAAAATAATATTGTAACTTTTTTGAAACAAAATGTTTTGAGTTTGATTTCACCAATGTCGGAGCTGGCTTTGTGTCAACCAACGATGCCGAATAGGCTTTGGCGTAAGATAGGTAGAATGAATGCAATTGCCTATGTTTAGGTGGAAGATGTGACTGAGAATTGTATATTTCTATCATACTAATCACAAAGAACGAAGATGTGATAGTACTACGATAGTATGGCATTTGTTATACGATACTTGATTCGTTTCGCAATATTTCACGCACTTCCATTAGAGCGATACCAAGTAGGTTTTGACCTTGCCAAAACGACGGGTTAGAAACATTTTTATCGTTGGCACTCATTCCGATTCCCCAAATTTTATCGTATGGGCTTGCTTCTACAAGAATTTTACTACCTGTAGATAAAATAAAATCTTTTAAAGGTTGGTTTTGAGAGAATTTTGCCAAGTTGGCATTAAGCACAAATTGATATTTATGTAGATTCCATTTATCTTCAATGAAACCTGTTATTTCCCTACCTAATGCTTTGTGTGCAGAGGGGTCATCTGTTCCCATAATTTTTTGTGCAATATCGATATTATCAAAAAGCAAAGCCTTTTGTTCCATCATATATTGTTCGGCACAAATATACCTTTTACCATCAATCTCAAATGGAGCGACATACCATTGGCTAAAACAAGCTGAATTAACTGTTTTAGATGTATGTCCCCAGAAAAATATGAAATTATCGTTTGTCATAGTTTATTGTAGGTTAGAATTATTTTTCAAAAATAATTGAGTATTGATTAAGGAGCTCTTTAAATTGTGGGAGATCTCTAATGGGGGATACGTTAACAATCCCTATGTTGAAATCGACCCAATCATGGTAAGATGCATATCCTCTTTCAAGTGATTGTTCCATGTAACTAAGAGCTTTTGGGTGATCTCCTGTCTGAGCATAAAAACAAGTTGCAATATAGTATTCATAGCCATCTGATTCTGAAACATTTGATAGCATCTCCTGCATCCAACTATTGGCATCAGCGACTTTCCCTAAACGATATAATGCAAAACCTCGCAATGATTTAATCCCGGTTGTCTCAACATCAAGGGCACGATTATAGAACACTTGTGCAGTAGATTTTTTGTTCATACAATTCTCAAGTATCCATGCGCGAGTTAGAAACAATAAAGCATTGTTGGCATCGTTTAGAGAAGCCTCGCCAAGTAGAGCTGTGGCCTCATCATATTGGTTTAAGTCGATGAGTGCGTATGCTTTATTTATTATCGCCTCATTATAATTGGGGTCTTTTGCGATTGCTTTATTGGCAAAATCAACAGCAATGGTAGCATCATTTGTTGCACGCTTGATTTTAGATTTTGTAACGTAATATTCTTTGTTTGTCGAGCCACTTAACGCTGTGTCAACATTGTCTAAGGCTTGAGAATATTTGCCTAATGCAAACTGACATTTAGCGAGAGAGTTGTATATACCATAGTAGTTGTAAAGGTTTTCATTTAATATCTTTTCATAGTCTGTTATTGCTGCCAAATAGTTATAGTGAACTTCAGCAATAACGGCTCTGATGTAATAGAACATACCTACTTTGGGCGCTTGACTTATGGCATTGCTTAATCCATTCATTACAGCAGAATAATGTGTGTCTCCAAGTTTCACAAGTTCTTGAAGTGCGCGAGTGTTTGTGTTGTCGGTGCTTATTGCTAAAATTAAATCATCAACAGCTCCATTAGGATTGTTCATTAGCAATCTGACAGACGCACGTCTAACGTATATATCAGAATTGGAAGGTGCTATTGCTACTGCTTGGTTAAGATAGTCATTGGCCAGCCCTAAATTGTTCTCCTTTACAGCAACACGAGCCAATCCAATAAATGATTCTTGGCTTCGATTGTTGATGCGTTGCATGCGTTGATAGTCTATTTTAGCCTCGGAATATTTGCCAAGTTGAAATTCTATATTGGCTTTTTGATAAATTACGAGATATGATTCAGGATTAATTGCGTATGCGTTATTGAGGTCGTTGAGAGCCTCTTCAAGATTGTCTTGCTGTTGGTATATATTAGCTCTGAGGGTGAGAAAATCAATGCGCATCACTGATTCATTCTCGGGAACATATTTAAGAGCATTATTAATGTCATCAAGCGCAAGAGCATATTGATTGTGCTTATAATATTCACAAGCTCTTCTATAATATGTTTCGTAGTCAGTTGGATCTTCTGAAAGTAATTGTTTATAAACATTCATTACAGCTTTTGTCATTGGGGCATCAAGACCTTTTTGAGAAAATGCAGTAAGTGAAATGCATGAAATAAGTAAAGCTATAAACGAGTTACGAATGTTCATTTCTTTATATAATTTAGAAAAGTTGATTTATTATGTGACAAGTATCGCATGCAACAACAGCTGCTGTTTCGGTTCTCAGTCGGTTGTCGCCGAGGGATATTGGTTTGTATCCCGAATTTAAAGCCAAGTTTATTTCTTCGGTAGAGAAGTCGCCTTCGGGACCAATCAAAATGAGAGTGTCCTTGTTGGCTCGATATTCAGCGCTAAGTAACTTCCTTGGTATCGAAGTATCGCAATAGGCGATGAATCGTTGGTCATACATTTGTTTTGTAATAACGTCTTTTATTGGCGTCATAACGTCAATAATAGGAAGAACTGTTTTTAATGATTGTTTCATTGCCGAGATGGCTATTTTTTCAAGCCGTTCAATCTTAAGTTCTTTACGCTCTGAATATCGGCAGAGTAGGGGGATAATGCGATTCACTCCGATTTCAGTGAGCTTTTCAACCATCCACTCCATTCTGTCGAGATGTTTTGTTGGCGCGACTGCAATTGTAATATTATTTTGCCAAGAGAGTGGAACATCTTGTTTCTCAATAATTTCAACGTGTGCCCGTTTGGCATGTGCCTCGATTAATCGACAAGTGTATCGATGTCCTTTCCCATCAATAACCTCAAGTGTGTCACCTTCTTTCATGCGAAGGACTCTTACGCAATGCTGAGAATCGCTCTCGGGTAGAATGGAGTTTATTGCTATGTCGGGGGCATAAAATTGAATCATTTTATCTCGCGATTTTTTTCAGGATGATGTTTATACTTAAAGAATATTGCAAATAGAACGGCGACAATTAAAGCGTATGATGCAAATATTGTCCACACGGCTTCCCAATTACCGACCAAGTAACCTTCGGAATTCCAAATGCAGAAGTGTTCTACTACTTTACCTGCAGCAAGTGTACCTACCGATGCGCCAATGCCATTTGTCATGAGCATAAATAGACCTTGAGCTGATGCTTGGATTGTTTTGTCGGTCTCTTTCTCTACAAATAAAGCGCCTGACACATTGAAAAAGTCAAAAGCGACACCATACACAATCATAGAAAGAACAAACATCCAAACTCCGTGCCCAGGATCACCTATCCCAAATAGTCCAAATCTTAAGACCCATGCGAACATTGCGATGAGCATTACTTTTTTAATGCCAAAGCGATGGAGGAAAAATGGAATGAGTAAGATACATAAAGCTTCAGATATTTGTGATAATGATGTTAGAAGCGTAGCGTTATTAGCTCCAAATGTATTGGCATATTCTGCCATTCCTTTAAAGCTGGTGATAAATGGAGTCGCATAGCCGTTAGTTATTTGAAGAGACATGCCTAAAAGCATCGAGAATACGAAAAATAGTGCCATTTGGCGCGATTTAAACAACTTGAAGGCATCAAGACCAAGCGATTGAATAATCGAATTTGATTTCTTTGAATGGATGCGACATTGTGGTAGCGTGAAGCTATATGCGGCGAGAGCAATTCCTAAAACGCCTGATACAAGTAATTGCATGTAGGTGTATTGGAAGCGTTCGGGATTGTCAAGACTGAAGGAGAATCCGGCTTCTTGAGTCCATGTTGCACAATTGACAAACCACATTGTCGCAATAAAACCGACGGTGCCAAATACTCTTATCGGAGGGAAAGCCGATATCGTATCGTAATTATTTTCTCTAAGGATTGAGAATGCAACTGTATTTGATAGTGCTAATGTAGGCATGTAAAATGCTACACTTAACGTATATAGTGCAATCATCAATACTTTATCGGGTGTAGCACTTGAGACATTGGCATCATAGCCGAGATACCAACAGCCAACCATGAACGCTCCTGCAATCAAATGGCAAATACCAAGCATTTTCTGAGGTTGTATATATCTATCGGCAATTATGCCAATTATTGCGGGCATGAAAATTGAAACAATCCCTTGAATGGCATAAAACCATGGGATATAATCACCTAAGCCCACTTTCCCAAGATAATTTCCTATACAAGTGAGATAAGCTCCCCAAATTGCAAATTGAAGGAAATTCATTACAATAAGTCGAAACTTTATGTGTTTTGGAGTTTTCATCATTGTGCTATTCATTGTGCATTTTTAATTTTTTGTTGTAGAATTTTATTTACTTCTGATGCTTCCTCGTATTTTTCTTCATCGATTAGTCGAGCAAGAGTCTTTTTTAATTCTTCAATCGTATAATTCTCAATTCGTGGCTCAGGTTGTTCTTCCGACAGGTCGGTAGCTGTTAACTCTTTTCCATCGGCCGACTCCATTTTGAACCCTGTTTTTGAGATTATTTCTGCAGTAGTATAAATTGGTGCTTTTGTGCGAATTGCCAAGGCTATGGCATCTGATGTGCGCGAGTCTATTTTAATTGTGCGGTCTCCATCACTAAATGTAATTTCGGAATAGAAAACGCCATCATCAAATTTATAAATGAACACCTCTTGCATCTTTATGCCAAAACCATGGGCAAAGCTTACAAATAAATCGTGGGTTAGAGGCCTTGGTGGGTGTATTTCTTCAAGTTTAATGGCAATAGATTGAGCCTCAGCAGCGCCAATAACAATTGGAATTTGATTTGGACCATCAACTTGAGCCAAGATTAATGCGTAGGCACCGGATTGAATTTGACTTGTTGAAATTCCTAATATTGTAAGTTTAATTTTGTCTGACATAACTTTTTAGATTACAACGTTTTGCCCGGTAATTATTCCACTTCCGTAACAAATGTGCTTATCCTTGTCATAGATAACTGCAAATTGTCCGGGAGCAATGCCTTGAACTTTCTGTTCTGACTCGATAACATATTCCATTCCGCCCAAATGAGTGATTTGTGCCGGTAGAAATTCAGGCATGTGTCGGTTCTTAAATGTTATTTCAATCTTCTCGCATTTTCCTTCCCATGGATTGCCTGAAATAAAGTGCATTTCATCTAAGTGAAGAATTTTGCCGTATTGTTTTTCTGTGTCATAGCCATTGCTGACATATATCACGTTATCGTGAATATTTTTCTTCACTACATACCAAGGACCTCCGCTCAATCCAAGACCTTTACGTTGACCAATTGTGTGAAACCAAAATCCTTTATGCTCTCCTAATTTTCGCCCGGTTTCAAGTTCTATAATTGGTCCTTTTTTCTCACCTAAGTGACGACGTATGAAATCATTGTAGTTTATCTTTCCAAGGAAGCAAATTCCCTGACTGTCTTTTCGATATGCATTGGGCATTTGAGTGTCGATTGCAATTTGTCGCACTTGAGCTTTGGGCAAATCTCCGAGAGGAAACATCAAATGGCTTAATTGATTATAGTCTATGCGTGCAAGAAAATCGGTTTGATCCTTTACCGGATCAACGGCTGTTGTTAAATAAATTTTGTCGTTAATTATAGCGGTTGAAGCGTAATGTCCTGTTGCTGTTTTGTCAAATTCGTGTCCCCATTTTTGTTCAAAATATCCAAATTTAATCATTTTATTGCACATGATATCGGGATTGGGGGTTAAGCCTTGGCGTACAGTGCGCAACGCATATTCCATTACATTTTCCCAATACTCTTCGTGTAGGGAAACAACGTCAAATGGTAATTTATATTTTGCAGCAATGTAGCTACACATTTCAATATCTTCTTCGGCCGAACAATCTCCTTCGCCTGTATCAAGTCCGATTCTGATGTAAAAAAGGTGTAGGTCGTGCCCCGCTTCTAATAGACGATGAACGGCAACTGCGCTATCAACTCCTCCGGAAATTAGTGCTGCGATTTTCATAAACGAGAAATTATATTAAGCAATGTGTCTATGTCGATATTTTTTGCTAAGATCGTGCGATCTTTGTCGAGAATATATATGCATGGGGTTTTGCGCATGTCAAAATAGTTGTCAACTTCAGGCGTTGCTCCCTTAATCCATTGGTTTGAATAGCTCGATGCGTTCTCCTTCCATTCATCGTCGGCTTCACACGGGTTGATGCTGACAATTTTTAATTTCCCATTCTGTATGGCTTGTTTGGCATTCATGTCAACCGACAATCGTGCTCGGGCTATCATGCAATCATCGCAATCTACTTCATTAAAAAATAATACGATACATGGAGCAGAAATGTCTTTTAACGATTGCTCCTGACCATTAATATCGGTGAATTCGAGAGGGTATGCAATGGCGCCTTGCTTGGAGTGAGTCAATATTTGCACATGATATTGAAAGCGAGCTTTATGGCTCTTGTGAATTTTTTTAGAGTCAACGACAGCCTTGGCAAAAGGTAGGTATAAATCATCGCTCCAAAATTGAGCACTATCACCAAATAAAGCGTCTTGAGCCATCTGAGCAAGTGGCAAAAGGTTCTTTTGTTCAGCTTTTTTTACTTTTTCAATAAGGTCATCAACCGATGCATTTACGGTGTCAAGATGGGCATAAGGTGCAATATTTATGTAATCAATAAATGCTTGGCGCAATTTATCCTTGGCTGAAAAAGCCGATTTCATATTGCAACGGTCCCAAAAATGAGATATTAAATAATTACTGCGATCTTCAAGTGTTGTGAGATTATCCGGAATATTGGGATAGGGGAACATTGTGTCTGCTTCTTGTGCTTTTAGTGACATAATGGCAGATACAATAACTATTACTGATATTAAAATCTTTTTCATTTGTGTATTGGCATATATTTTGCAAAGACAAAGATAGTGAAAGATGTGTAAACTAAAAAATAAATACACAACTATCAATTGAGTTTCAATGTTAATGTTTTAACTATTTAATTTACGTCTTATGAATTTCAACAAATTTACAATCAAATCTCAAGAGGCAATACAAAAGTCAGTTGAGATTACTCGCAAATCCGGTTCTCAAGCGATTGAACCGGTACATCTTCTGAAGGGCGTAATGACTGAGGGCGATTCGTTGGTTAAATTTATTTTCCAAAAAACCGGCGCCAATTTAAATCAGGTGCAAGTTGTTGTTGACCGAGAAATCGCATCTCTACCCCGAGTAACGGGAGCTGAACCTTATTTTAGTCGTACTTCTAATGATGTATTGCAAAAATCGCTTGATGTTGCCGAAGAAAACAAAGATGAATATGTGACACTCGAAGATATTCTTGTGGCGCTATTCAAGGTCAACAGTTCGGCATCGGCTATTTTGAAAGATGCTGGAGTGACTGAGAAAGAAATGATTGCTTCTATTGCTGAGTTGCGAAAAGGTAAAAACGCAACTGGGCAATCGGCTGAAGACACTTATAATGCACTCAGTAAATATGCAATCAATTTGAATGAGAGGGCACGTTTAGGGAAACTCGACCCGGTTATAGGACGAGATGAAGAGATTCGTCGTGTGCTCCAGATTTTAAGTAGGCGAACAAAAAATAATCCCATGCTCATTGGTGAACCGGGTACGGGTAAAACGGCTATTGCCGAAGGTTTGGCTCAACGTATTGTTAGAGGTGATGTTCCTGAGAACCTACGCTCTAAACAGATATTCTCTCTTGATATGGGTGCTCTTGTTGCCGGTGCTAAATATAAGGGTGAATTTGAAGAACGTCTCAAAGCAATTGTTAATGAAATCATACATAGTGATGGAGAAATAATATTGTTTATTGATGAGATTCACACCTTAGTGGGCGCAGGTAAAGGTGAGGGAGCGATGGATGCTGCAAATATTCTCAAGCCTGCTCTTGCACGTGGTGAATTGAGAAGTATTGGAGCAACGACTTTAGACGAATATCAAAAATATTTTGAAAAAGACAAAGCCCTCGAGCGACGTTTTCAAAAGGTTATGATTGACGAGCCTGATGAGCTAAGTGCTATCGCTATTTTGCGTGGTTTGAAAGAGCGCTATGAGAATCATCATAAAGTGCGTATCCGTGACGAAGCAATTATTGCTGCGGTACAATTGTCGGAACGATATATAACCGACCGTTTTCTCCCCGATAAGGCTATTGATTTGATTGATGAAGCTGCTTCAAAGCTGCGCATTGAAATTGATTCAGTGCCTCAGGCTCTTGATGAAATTATCAGATTGATTGCACAGAAAGAGATTGAACGTGAAGCTTTAAAGCGTGAAGGAGATTCTTCGAAAGTGAAGGAGATTGAGCGTGATTTGGCTCAATTGCGTGAAGACGAAAAACAATACACTGCAAAATGGAAGGCTGAAAAAGAATTGATTAATCGCATTCAACAGAATAAGATTGATATTGAACATTTGAACTTTGAAGCTGAAAGCGCCGAACGAGATGGTGATTATGCTCGAGTCGCTGAAATTAGATATTCCAAAGTTCAACAGAAGATTAAAGAAAATGAAGATATTCAGCTGCAATTAAGGTCAATGCAAGGAGATGACGCGCTCATTAAGGAAGAGGTTGATGCCGAAGATATCGCAGATGTAGTGTCACGTTGGACAGGCATTCCGGTCAATAAAATGGTGCAAAGTGAAAAAGATAAGTTGTTGAATCTTGAAGGCGAATTACATAAACGTGTAATAGGTCAAGATGATGCAATTACCGCAATTGCCGATGCCGTTAGAAGAAGTAGAGCCGGGCTTAACGATCCTCGCCGACCTATTGGCTCATTCATTTTCTTAGGAACAACCGGAGTGGGTAAAACGGAGTTGGCCAAGGCTTTGGCTGAGTTCTTGTTTGACGATGAAAACATGATGACACGCATTGATATGAGTGAATATCAAGAGAAACATACAGTGTCACGACTTGTTGGAGCTCCTCCTGGATATGTAGGTTATGATGAAGGTGGTCAATTGACCGAAGCCGTCAGACGTAAACCATATCAGGTTGTATTGTTTGATGAGATTGAGAAGGCTCATCCCGATGTTTTCAATGTTTTACTTCAAGTTCTTGATGATGGAAGATTGACTGATAACAAAGGACGATTGGTTAACTTCAAGAACACAATTATCATCATGACATCTAATATGGGTTCGCAGCTCATCAGAGAAAACTTCGCAACCATGACAGATGATAATAGGGAAGAGGTAATTGAACGCACAAAAAACAGTGTGTTGGAATTGCTAAAGCAAACTATTCGCCCTGAGTTCCTAAATCGTATTGATGAGACAATTATGTTTACACCTCTCAACGAGGCTGAAATTGAACAGATTGTAAAACTTCAAATTGATTCGGTTAAAAAAATGTTGGCCGCAAATGGTATTATGTTAGAAGTAACACCTGCGGCATTGCATTATATTTCTGAGGAGGGTTATGATCCGGAATTTGGAGCTCGTCCGGTTAAACGGGTAATTCACAGGCTCATACTTAATCAATTGTCAAAGGATATTTTAGCTCAGAAAATTGACCGCGAGCGTCCAATCGTCATTGACTGCATTTCAGGTCAACTAACATTTACTAACTAATCAATTCAAAATTTGAGTAATAGTATTAAACAGTAAAGAGCCCGGGCCCCGGGCTCTTTACTGTTTATATATAAGAATATCGTTTTAAGATATATCCTATTTATGACTCAATGATATCATTGCCTGTGTACCTTAGATGGATAAACGCTTCAGCTCTTTCGCATCGGCATTCTAATCCTCTGAAATGCTCCATGCCATCATGCCAATCTTTATATAAGTGGTGCATATCTTGGCTTTCATGACAATAACAAGCGTCTTTTTTTATTTGTGCTACTTTAGAGATGTCAACATAATCTGTTGGTTGAAATAATTGTGTTTGAGTCCCACTCATTACTTCAAAATAAAATAATTCGAAACTATAGCCGAGTCTGCGCCAAGCGTCATAGACAAGTAATGAGCATACACGATGGTCGGGATGAGAGTCAATTGGCCAGTGAGTGAAAACAATGTCTGGAGCTTCATCTTTAATGAGTGTGCGCATTTCGACATATCGTTCTTTGTTTACCTCGGAACTTCCATCTAATTGTGTCATGAAAATAGCACGAGCTCCTAAAATTTTGCATGCATTTTCAGCCTCTTGTGTCCTAATTGCAGCAGCTTCATCATGTGTTTTACCAACGATGCCGGCTTCTCCGCGTGTCATATATACCGATACAACATCATATCCGGCTTCTCGCAGTAAAACCATTGTGCCACCGCAAGCAGTTTCGGGGTCATCGGGGTGTGCCCCAATAATTAATGCTTTTTTCTTTTTTGCGTTGTAACTTTTCTCAGCAGAATTATCTTGAGCAATTGCCGTATTATTTAGCAGTGCTGCGCCAGCAAGGGCTGCCCCTGTAATTTTTATCATTTTACGTCGATTCATATACATGGCTTTAGATGATTATTTTTGCAAATCTACAATTAATTTCCCGTTTTTAACCATTAATACAACGAAAAAATGAACATTTTATACGATGAAATGTTTTTATGATGTGATTTGAAACATTTTGATATTATGAAAAAGGTTCTATTTATTTTGATGGCATTGCCTTTGTTTTTAGTGGCATGTGATGACGATGATGATTTCCCAAATGTTAATATAGGGATTGAAACTTCGGGCTGTAAGATTGTCGATAATGTGCTTTATGTTGTACAAGGAGATACGTTATCTATCGATAGCATTACTGTTCAACCGGTAAATAGTAAAGATAAAGTTGCTATTGCTGCTGTGAATTACTATTGGGATAGAATGTATCTCGGATTGACAAATATTCCACCTTTTCAAATTTCGTTTGCTACTGATAAAGCAATGGTAGGTCGTCATTTACTTCAAATGCGCTGTTCTTTGCTGGCAGTTGATTATTCTCCTGCAATAGCTTTACTGAGCTATCGAGTTGTAATTGTTAATGATGAATCGGAAATTCCAAAAGGCGAAATTAAGACGTCATTATTTATTAAGCCCGATATAGATGATTGAGATTCTTATGTTAGAGCTATGAAAAACAAAAAGAATGTCGCATTGAAAAAATCTCAATGCGACATTCTTGCATTATTATGAAAAAATTGATTATCCGTAAATAATTTTACCATTTTCGTCCATATATTCTTCCAATCCTTTTTCATATGCATTCATAGCACGAAGGCTCATACCCATACTTGAGAATCCTCCATCGTGATATAGATTTTGCATAGTAACTTTTTTGGTGAGATCAGAGAACATAACAATACAATAGTCGGCACATTCATCGGCCGATGCATTGCCAAGAGGAGACATGCGATTGGCAAAATCGTATAACTTGTCCATACCTTTAACACCCGATCCCGCAGTGGTCATTGTTGGAGATTGGGAAATGGTGTTTACACGCACGTGATGTTCACGGCCGTAAATGTAACCAAAGCTGCGAGCAATTGATTCCAACAACGCTTTAGCATCGGCCATATCATTATAACCAAAGAATGTGCGTTGAGCTGCTACATAGCTAAGAGCAACGATTGACCCATATTCTGAAATTGCATCGAGTTTCTTAGCTGCTTGAATCATTTTGTGGAATGATACGGCTGAGATGTCAAGTGTTTTGTTCAATAAATCGTAATCAAGATCATCATATACGCGTTTCTTGCGCACGTTTGGAGACATTCCGATTGAGTGTAGTACAAAATCTATTTGTCCTCCAAGTATTTCCATTGATTTGGTGAATACCATTTCAAGATCTTCAACATTTGTTGCATCGGCAGGAATTATTTCAGCACCGAGTTTTTCACCAAGTATTCCAACGTCGCCCATGCGCACAGCAACCGGAGTGTTGCTAAGTGTGATAGTTGCACCTTCTTCCACAGCTTTTTCAGCTACTTTCCAAGCAATACTCATATCATTGAGTGCTCCGAAGATGATACCACGTTTTCCTTTTAATAAATTGTAACTCATGAAATATCTATTTAATTTATAATTTCGGTGCAAAAGTACAAAAAATCGGACTTACTGACAAATTAGATATTTTTTTCCGTAATTAATTAGATGCAATATTCATAATTAATTATTAACTTCGCAATATAATTTACCATGAGATATTAACCTAACGTATATTTATATGAACAAAAAATTTTTATTATTAGCGATTTGCGCTTTATTTGCCGTTTCTGCATTTGCGCAAAATCCTAAGCGTGAATTCCGTGGAGCTTGGATGCATACTATCAATCAATGGCAATATTCTAAGCAATCTACCGAAGAGAATAAAGCATATCTCATCGACCAACTCAATTTGTTGCAAAAAGCCGGTTGCAATGCTGTGATTTGGCAAGTGCGTCCTTCGGCTGATGCTCTCTATGTTTCCAATTATGAGCCATGGAGCCGATTCTTGTCAGGTAAGGCCGGCGTAGCGCCAATCCCAATGTGGGATCCTCTTCAATTTATGATTGATGAATGTCATGCACGAGGCATGGAACTTCATGCGTGGTTAAACCCCTATCGTGTTACAACATCAGAAAAAGAGGAACTGCCGGTTAATCACATTTTCTATCAATATCCCGAACGATTTGTCAGATATGGTTCACAATTATATTTCGACCCGGGTTGGCCCGAAAATATCGAATTTATATCTAACGTTGTAAATGATATTGTAAGCCATTATGATGTTGATGCCATTCACATGGACGACTATTTTTATCCATATCCTATCGTTGGCGTAGATTTTCCTGATGACAAATCTTATGCAGTATATGGTAATGGAATGGACCGAGGTGATTGGCGTCGTCAAAACTGCGACAAACTCATCGAAAAACTTCACACCACAATCGTTGATGCTAAACCATGGGTGCGTTTTGGCATTAGCCCATTTGGTATTTGGCGCAATAAAAAGTCCGATCCGCGCGGTAGCGAAACAAATGGCCTTCAAAACTATGACGCACTCTATGCCGACGTGTTGCTTTGGACCGAAAAAGGTTGGGTTGACTACATGATGCCTCAACTTTATTGGGAACGTGAACACAAATTGGCATCTCACGACATTCTCAATGAGTGGTGGGCAAAAAACAATAATGGACGTCACATGTATATAGGCCAATCGGTAAATCGTACCATGGATAAAGCAGACCTCGCTCCATCGGCCGAAGCATCTCAGTTGCGTTCTAAAATCGAAATGTCTCGAGCATTCCCCGATGGAATTCATGGTAATTGTTGGTGGCCCGGTTATTCGGTAACTCGAAATTATAAAGGCATAGCCGATTCATTGGCCAATGATCTTCAATCAACAATTGCACTTGTTCCTGCCTATCCCTGGATTTCAACTGAAGCACCAGCAATAGTAGATGTAAAAGCAAAAGATGGAATACTTTCTTGGATTGCCCCTGCCGAAGAGGGCAAGGTAACAGATGTTGTGCGTTATGTCGTATATCGTTTCGCCGACAAAAAATCAGTAAACCTTGAAGATGCATCAGCAATCGTTGTTGTAACTCCAAATACCACTTTTGAAGCCAATGAAAAAGGTGTATATGTAGTGACAGCACTCAATAGAGCAAATAACGAATCGCCGGCTTCTAAACCGGTTGAAATTAAATAAAATCCTCTACCTCATTTTTGTTAAATTTTTTCACTGAAAATCCGCTCTTGCATTGGGGCGGATTTTTTTATTCCTTACAGATTAATAGTAGGAGAAATGTGGCGTGTAGGTTGTATCGTTGCATGTCATCTGTATCGTTATGTCGCTTAGTATTCGCATTTCTCAAATTTGTTCAAATAATAATCTACACGCTACTATAAAGTTTGCCATTTAATTTAAAGGTGTCAAATTCTTACCTATGAGAAATATTATCTTAGCTAGGGTTGTTCATATTAGCAATTTTTTGTAACTTTGCTATTAAGACTAACACATTACCGCATCGACCTACTAAACAAACATTTTAACGCCCAGTAAAGGCGTAGGACATTTTAAGAACACCTTGATAGGTTTATGAGCTTTGGTCGGCCCGCGGTAACTATTGAGGAGTTCTTTGTTATAAATAGCAATGATAAGCAAACAAAATAAAACAGTTGTAGCATCTATACAACAGATTCAAACAAAAAATATATGCTCACCAATGAACTACATTGGTGGCAAATATAAATTGTTACCTCAAATTTTACCTTTGTTTCCCAAAGACATCAATACTTTTGTTGATTTGTTTTGTGGAGGGTGTAATGTTGGTATAAATGTTAATGCAACAAGGATTATCTTTAACGATAATCTTACATATCTAATTGATTTGTATCGGTTATTTTATACTCTCCCACAAGAGGATATTTTAGCTCATATTTATGATAGAATTTCTGAATTTTATTTATCATTAACGAATGATTTAGGCTACAAGCAATTACGCGCTCATTATAATGAACATCACAATGCACTTGATTTATTTGTATTAGTTGCATATTCGTTTAATCATCAAATTAGGTTTAACAATTCACATGAATTTAATACACCTTTTGGGAAAGAACGAAGTTCATATAATAAACGCATGGAAGAGAATTTGGTCGCATTTATTCAGAGGTTACAAGAAAACGACATAAATTTTTCAAACAAAAATTTTAATGAATTTGATTTCTCCGAGTTAAATAGTAATGATTTTGTTTATTGTGACCCACCATATTTAATAACAACTGGAAGTTATAACGACGGGAAACGAGGTTTCACAGGTTGGGGGAAATCCGAAGAAATTATGCTATTGTCGATTTTGGATAATCTAACAAAACAAGGGGTAAGATTTGCCTTGTCTAATGTGCTTGAACACAAAGGTGTAAGCAATGATATACTAAATGATTGGGCACATGACAATAATTACTTTATTCATCATCTATGTAAGGATTATTCAAATTCTAGTTATCAACTAAGAAATAGAGATAAATCTATTACAGATGAAGTATTGATTACTAATTATGCGTAATTTTATATGAGATATATTGGTAATAAAGAAAATATTATCGATAAAATTTTCTCAATTTTATCCAAGCATGGTGTAAGCGGAAATTCCTTTTTTGATTTCTTCTCAGGAACTACTAATGTAGCTAAATTTTACAAAAAGAAAGGCTATGAGGTTCATTGTTCCGATCTAATGTATATGTCTTATTGTTTGCAAAAAGCATATATAGAAAATGGCGAAGAACCTCAATTTAAAACTTTGATTCAGACGTTAGAGTTATCCTCTAATGGTTCATTATTTGCCACTCCATTAGAAATTGTGTTAAAGTGTCTAAATGAGATACCTGATGTAGCAGGATTTATATATAATAATTATACTCCATCGGGAACCAAAGATTTAGCTCAGCCTAGAATGTATTTCAGTGATGAAAACGGCTTAAGAATAGATGCAATTAGAACTCAAATTGAAGATTGGAAAAATTCTGAGCTGATTACAACTAGTGAGTATTTCATTTTATTGGCTTGTTTAATAGAGACAATATCATTTTATGCCAATGTAGCAGGTGTATATGCTGCTTTTCATAAAAAATGGGATCCTCGTGCTGTGAAGCGACTTAATATGCGACCTATTGAGATTATTCCTAACACGAAACCTCATTATGTGCATTGTGCTAATAGCCTTGATTTAGTTAATGATATAAATGTTGATATATTATATCTTGACCCTCCATATAATGAAAGACAGTATTTGCCAAATTACCATTTGGTAGAAACTATTGCTGCATACGATAGCCCCAATATTAGGGGTGTAACAGGTATGAGAGATTACGGAAATAAAAAATCAAGTTTCTGTAATGCTAAAACAGCAATAAGAGACCTTGAATACATAACGTCTAATGCGAAGTTTAAGTATTTAGTATTGAGCTATAATTCTGAAGGCATCATGCCTCAAGAGCAAATTATAAGTATACTTTCAAAATATGGCAATGTTGTTCTTGAAGAATTTGAATACTTAAGGTTTAAGAGTAATAATAATGGATTAGCTAAGACAAAGAAACATATAAACGAACAATTATATATCTTGACAAAATATGAATGATGAAACTAAAAACTTATGGATTTTAACTGAGGAACGACCTAAAACATCAGTTCTTCAAACAATTTTTTCGTATTTTGCGAAAGACCAAGATTGTGGATTTTTTGGCGACACCATACGAATTATACCATTATTAGATAAAAACAAATGTTTTGACTTTACGTATAAAGTAATTGGCTTTACATGTGCTAAGGTTAATAATATTTATATTAAAACTGTTTCGGGCTCTTCGAGTTTTACTGATTTTCTAATTTATTATCAAGAAAAACAACCTAAGCCTACAGACATTCCATTATATGCCATAGAGGAAACTAAAACAGATGATAAAGAAAGCCGAAACACAGGGGTTTATCAAAGATGTTCCAAATTTGTGTTCATTAATTACTTTTATCCTACAACTAAGAAAGTAATGTTATATGCATTGCAAGTAGGTCAAAAAGAAAGTCCAACTGAGACATACATTTTTGGAACAAGGCTATTATTAACGTTAGGTGTAGATATTTTGGGTAAAAAGTTAGATGATGATATTTTTAAGCCTTTTACCTCGATTGATGAAATTATTGCGTTTAAGAAAGGCATGAGAAAAGCGCCTGCAGGCAATACTCCAATCTTAATAACTAAAACCGATGATAAAATACAAATATCAGGTAGATTATTTAAGAGCGGTTCGTTATCTCATGACCCTAATATTGGTGCTTTAAGTATTATTGCGGCAGTTATTCGTAAATTAGGTTGGAAGAAAGGCATAGAAATTACACAGCATGGATTGAATCAAAGTCATGTTGGCAACCGTAATAAGTTTATACAGATTGCGAATCAAATAGGCATTTCTTTGGAGAGTTTAACAGTTCCGAAAGCAACCTTACCTACGGATTATTGGCATTACGATTATCAAGGAGAGAAACTCGGAACGATATTTATACATCTTGTAGTTGAAAATTTTACCGAAAGCTATTCTATTTTTGAGAACCATGCTGGTTGTGAAAAAGGATATTTCCACACATCAGATGGGCAACATATTCCATTGGCGAAATATGCTGACCGAGAGGCTTACAAGAATGGAGATAAAGATCAGATTATTTTTATTCCTGATTTAGTTTTACTTGATATCAAGGAAACCGAAGTTATTACTATTGAAGGGAAGAAATATCAAAACATGGAGCAAGGTATAAGAGAATTAAACAATTATACTTCGTTCGATGAAATGTATCTTAATAAATTCTACCCTGAGTTTCACATTGTGAGAACTGTTGTTTTATATGGTAGCCACAAAGAAGAAATTGCACAAATTGAAGTCGGATTCTTATTAAATGACAAAGGCAAAATAATTCTTGGTATCAAGGCACCAAAATTATTTAGACGGGCAATTTCTAATCTCTTCGATTTCTGGAAATAAAAGTTATCAAACTCTATGGTGTTTTATCAATCAGACAACTTTACTTTATATAATGGCGATACTATGAATCTACTTGCCGACAATGTTCGGCCGGTAGATATGATATTTGCTGACCCACCGTACTTCCTTTCTAAAGGTTTTACAATGAAGTCTAAAGGTCGAGTTAAATGTTTTGATAAAGGCGATTGGGATAGAGAAAGACCATTAACAGAGATTAATGATTTTAATTATAAATGGTTGTCTTTGTGTCGCAATTGGTTAAAAGATAATGGCACTATTTGGGTAAGTGGTACATATCACAATATATATTCTGTTGCAAATTGTATGGTTGAATTAGGGTACAAGATTCTAAACATTATTGTTTGGAATAAACCTGATGCACCATACACCTTATCTGATTCACATTTTAATTTCTCTGCCGAATATATTATTTGGGCAAGGAAAGCGAAAGATAAACGCCACTATTTTAATAATGAACTAATGTATCAACTAAATGGTGGCAAACGAATGAGTGATGTGTGGAATATTCCAACAACAGGATTGTGGGAGAAAACACAAGGGAAACACCCTACCCAAAAACCATTGCGATTGATGTATCGGATTATACTAGCTTCCACAAAAGAGGGCGATACAATTTTAGACCCATTTGCAGGAAGTTGTACAACGGGGATTGCTGCAAATTTACTTAACCGGAATTTTATTGGATTTGACCAAGATAAAGATTTTTTAGAACTTGGGGTAAAACGACACAAAGAAATCGAATCACCCGAAGTCGCTTCAAAATTTTTACGCAAGATGTCGGAAAATCCTAATGAGACTATGGTTATAGTTAATCATGCACGAACGGATTTAAGGACGAAAATGCTTGAAACCGGTATTTGTTATTTGCGTGCAGGAGATAGCAAAGGTTCTATTTTAGTTACTCCTGGCTTTGAAAGATTGCAGTATCTTCTACTGCATACAGGCGGAGAAAATGCAGAACTATATCGTCTAAAGACTAAGGGACATTTCCAAATATGGACAGCCGAAACATTGAGAGAATACGGTTTTAATCCTGAACATGCACCATATTACATAGTACTCCACTTCGATATTACTAAACCGATAGAATTTAAGAGAAAAGTTGATTTGAAGCAAAAGTTAAATACATATCGTGCTAAAATACGACCATTGAGTGATTTTATCGGTATAAAATAAATATCATAAACTATATGAAATTCGGAAAGATTAGAAAAATGGGATTTGCGTGATATTTGGGCAAATGAAGCGTCTGATTTTACTCCTTGGCTCGCAATAGAGTAAAACATAAGACTACTAATGGACAATAACGGGATGCACTACAACCCGTAAAATAAAATATAATAAAATCAACAATCGAATATAAATATGGCATTTCAAGCAGATCAACAACAGATTAGTTTTTTGTTAGGCAAGAAGATTTATTCTATACCTAGGAACCAACGTAAGTACGTTTGGAAAGCAGATAATTGGAAAAATTTATTGGAAGATTTAGACTTCCTAAGAGGAACCGGAAAGGCTCATTTCCTAGGAAGTATAGTGTTAAATACTCTACCAAACCCTAATAACGATGATATCGAGTATTATGAAATCGTTGATGGTCAGCAACGTATTACAACTATAGTTCTGATTCTTGTTGTAATTGCACAGATATTCAAAGAACGAGATGAAGATGCCCTATTTCAAGGCTTATTGTCTTATATCCAGACTACTAATATCAACAATAATACTTCTTGTACTTTGAATACAGACATACACAATTGCATTATGAATCTTGTTTCTCATGTTGCAAATAGAGAGAGTCCATACAACACGATGCAATTGCTAATAACGAACTGTATTACGAATAAGAAACAAGATGATGTAATCGAAGAATGTTTGAAGTATTTTTATGAAAATTTATCAAATCGAGATACAAAAGAAGTTGCTACTTTCCGCAATTCGCTTATAAGTGCTAATTATGTCAATATTAGAACTACTGATGAAGATGCATATACAGTATTTGAAATTCTCAATGCAAGAGGTATAGATCTTGAAAATCATGAGTTGCTTAAAAATTACATATTACGTTACACGGTTCCAGTTAACAATGTAGACATTGCACGACAAGCATGGAAAGAAGAACTCGAAAACAGATTAGGTAAAAACCTTTCGAGTTTTCTGAAACATTATGTCGCACATAAATATGGAATTTCAGGTATTACTAAGAATAGAGCCGTATATGATACGATTAAGAGAAATACAAATATTGCAGAGGTAAACTTATTGTTTGATGATTTAAAACTTAAAGCTAAGTATTATCAACAAATTGTATGCGAGTCTAACGTTCAAGGAGAACAACTTTCTGAAATAGATAGGATTTTTAAATTTATGCAGACTAATAGAAGTTTATTGTTTAGACCTATTTACCTTAGTCTATTACATCAAAATGAATTAGGTCTGATTTCGGAAGAAAATCTTGTTAATGTATTAAAATGTATACAATACTTTTTCGTTTGTTACAATCTTATTAGCAAAGAAACGTCAAATAAGATTTCTGAGGGTGTTCAGAAGTATGCTTTTCAAATTGAAAATGAATATAGCCAAGAAGTGTTAAAAAATTTCTTACAACATTTGAGAAACCGTATGCCGACAAAAAAGGAGTTTCTAGACACTTTTAAGTTGATAGGATATTCTAATCACTGTGAGTATTATCGTGATAGTAAGAGTAAACAAAGGGCTCAATTAGCCTTAAGTATACATGAACAGATTAAATCAGGACGTGTAGAAATCCCATCATTTACGATTGAACACATACTTCCGGATTCTCAAAATCGAGAGAACGCAATTATTGGAAATCTCATGCCACTAGAAGTAAATCTAAATGGATTGTGTGGCGATAAACCATTGAACGAAAAAATAGAAGTCTATGAAAAATCCAGTTTTGTGACAGCCCGAAGTCTTGTAAATAGGTATAGAGATAATGTTGATAACTTTAAAGTGGAAACAAGAACTAAGATAATGGCAGAAGAATTATATAATGAAGTAAATCGTATAGTAAATGCAATTTAACGCTAATAAAAAACGTCAGAGGGTTACTATTGCCTAACCTAAGAGCAAATATCGCTTATGCTCGTATTGATGAAGAATTATTCAATCTGCTACAAAACCCGAATGTTCGGGCAAAACTTCGTGTTACGCTCATTACAAAATACCTTGATAATCAACCGATGCTTGCAGATAATTTGCCGTTGAGACTCTTCACATTCGGCACTCTTGCAAATTTGATAGCATAACTATCTTTTACGTTAGACATACTTTGATGTGCCGTTGATTCTTGGTTTTGGCTGTTCTAGCGGTCGCAACCGACTTTGGGGCACATCGTTAGATTTCAATATCCTACTTGTGAGATTCGCTTCAAACTTGGTTTGAGGTGAGTCTCACTTGGTTTATAACCAACCGTGTACCGGCTAAAGCCGACATACACAGTTCGCTCACGCTCATATACTCTGCATTTGACCTGCACAAGGAGCGAGTCGAGTGGTTTTCTCTTTGTTTATTGTTGTAATCCAAGGTCCTAATATTATTCTTTTTCGGAGAGTTCGAGCCAACGAAGTTCTTTTTCGTCAAGGAGTTCTTTAATTTCATTGTATCGAGCTGATTTCTCTATTATGTCGGGAATCTCCCGACCGCTATTGAATAGGTTGTCAAGCTGATTTTTCTCAGTAGTCAGTTGGTCAATTTCAATAGTGAGTTGCTCAAATTCTTTTCGTTCTTTGAACGTTAGTTTCGCTGTGCGCTCGGTTTTGGGCTTTTCTTGGCTTTTTTGCTTTTCTTGTGGAGAGGCTTGGGTTTGTAATTTTGCTTGTTCTGAGAGCCAATTACGATAATCGCTATAGTTGCCCGGGAAGTCCTTGATGTTCCCGTTACCTTCAAATACAAACAAGTGATCTACGATATTGTCAAGGAAGTAGCGGTCGTGGGATATAACAATCAAGCAACCATTGAATGAGCATAGGTATTCCTCAAGTATTCCAAGGGTTACGATGTCAAGGTCATTAGTAGGCTCATCAAGTATAAGGAAGTTGGGCGAGCGCATCAGTACCGATGCCAAGTGAAGACGGCTACGTTCACCACCGCTAAGAGTGTGAATATATTTTTGCTGATCGGCAGGTGAAAATAAAAAGTGTTGGAGAAATTGCATAGGGGAGTAATGTCGCTCTCCATTGATAACAACATCTTCTGCAATCTCTGTGATAGCATCAATAACGCGCTTGTTTTCGTTAAATGCGATGCCATCTTGACTATAGTAGCCAAATTTTACGGTTTCACCTACATTCCACTCGCCGCAATCGGAGGGAATGAGTCCTTGAAGGAGTTTAATGAATGTGGATTTTCCTGCTCCATTGTGGCCTATGATGCCTAATTTCTCATATCGGGCAAATGTATAGGTGAAATCATCGAGAATGATTTTGTCGCCAAATTTCTTAGAAATCCCAACGGCTTCAAAAATTTTAGAACCTATATATGACGATTTTACATTAAGATTAATGTTGTCCTCTTGCAAATTAACTCGTGAACGATCTTTTAGGTCGTAGAATTGGTCAATGCGATATTTGGCTTTGCCGGCACGAGCTTGTGGTTGGCGGCTCATCCATTCTTGTTCACGGCGTAGCGTGTTTTTCACTTTAGCGAGTTCGGCTGTCATAGCTTCAATGCGCTCGCGTCGGCGTCTCAGATAGTAGTCGTAGTTGCCGTCATAGGAGTAGATCTGTTTGTTGTCTATTTCGATTATTTTGTTGCACACTCGGTCCAAGAAATAACGATCGTGGGTGACCATTAATAATGTGACGCGAGAACGTTTAAGATAATCTTCAAGCCACTCGATTATTTCAATGTCAAGGTGGTTGGTGGGCTCGTCAAGAATAATCAACTCCGGATCTTCAAGAATTACTCTCGCCAGAGCTACACGCTTTCGTTGACCTCCCGACATATTTGAAATGCGAGCATTTAAATTGGGGACCTTCAGCTGTGTGAGTAATTGTTTGAGGCGGTCCTCATAGTCCCATGCTCCGGCTGAGTCCATTTGCTGCATAGCCCGGGTTATATTGTCATTATTCCCCGATAGTAATGCTTCCTCATACAGGCTTATAATCGACGCAATTTTGCTATTGTCATGCATGCATGCTTCAATAACAGTAGCATTATCATCAAATGTGGGCATTTGGTCAAGAATGCTCACACGTAAATCGTTCCTGAAGGTTATTTTACCACTATCGGCAGTCTCTTTTCGGCTTATAATATTGAGTAGGGTACTTTTCCCTGTTCCGTTTTTGGCGATAATACCTATTTTCTCTCCTTCGTTAACGCCAAAAGTTACGTCGGCAAACAGAATGCGGTCGCCGTAACTTTTTGTGAGATTCTCTACTTGCAGAAAACTTGCCATAAGGGTAAATAATTGTTGTGTTGTTAATGAAAAGGGCAACCTTCCGATTGCCCTGAGCCGCGAGCGGGAGTCGAACCCGCGACCTTTTCGTTACGAATGAAACGCTCTAACCAACTGAGCTATTGCGGCAGATTAATCTTTGTTACAAGATAAATCTAATTTAATTTGTTATTGTTTGTTTACTATATGTAAAACGAACTTTAGCTTTGTTGAGATTTAATTTTACCATTGCGGGCGCAGCTATATATGGAGTAATCCCATTGATATAGGTTGATCCTGAATAGTAATAGCTTGAAGCTGTTGACTCTGTCATGATATTTATAGGTGTGAGCGTAAATGTCTCGTCATCGTCGGTGATTTCATCTTTTTTGAGCATATTGACAAGATATTGTCTCATGTCGGCGAAAACATATTTTTTTGTTGCCTCATCATAAGTCGCATAAAAAGTGTTTATATCATCTGTGATTTGGCTTTCGGCAAAGAATTTATCTTTTTCGCTCGATTTAACAAATAACAAGTTAGGCGGAGGATTGATCCCATATTCGTTTGAAATTTCCTCTGCAGGAATTTCAAAATAAAGCGAGTTTACCACAGAGAGGTTTCCCGCATTATTTAGGTAAGATTCTATTATTTTGCGAGTCGGGAATGTGATTTGCACGTCATATCCTAACGGCGCAACAACAATAGCATTGCCATTATCGGCATCTGATTTCAATTCGCTCGACATTGAAAGCGAAATGTTGTTGTTTGTAATTACTTCAGGTGTCACCGCAAAATAGTTGCCTTCTTTATAATAGGTAGTGTCCTTGCCGGTATCTTCAATTTCAACTGTTTTTCTATAATATACTTTGATGGCGCTTGCCGAGATGTTAACAACTCGTCCTGCTCCAAAAGTATTTGTTATATACAAACCTGGGAACCATTTGGCAAATTGTGAAGGGACTGAAAACATTTCAGGATTTTCCTTGTATTTGTTGAAAAACTCTTGAGCTAACGAAACAGGAAGATCAATTGAAATATTACGATAGCTAAGTTTTGCAATTGAGTCTGATTCACCTAACGCATTTGCTGTATATATTTTCGAGCCAATCAAATCATCTTCTGAATAATAGTCCGATGGGTTGAAATCGCTATAAATTGGAGATGGCAATTGTTTGTTTAGGCGATATACATTAAGGCCCATGGGTACGATTGAATCACCTGTGTATCCTCCTAATGGCACATAAAGAGTAAGTTTCATAGAGTCGATATCCTCTGGAGTTACTCCGGTAGTGTCAATAGTGGCACTTGGCATTAGTTGGGTTACTACGTCAGATCTTAACGTGCCATAACCTTTTGCATTTATAATGCCAAGGAGTTGTGAAACGGTGCGAGATGGAATCTTTCCGCAGTCAACAGAATGACCTGTGACTTCAAAAGTAGAATCCATGACAATTTCAATTTCATCTTCAATTATAGAGCTACCAATGTTTGCGCTTTCGTCACAAGCAGTTAAAGTGAAAATAAATAATCCTAACAGAATGTTGAAAAATCTCATGTATATTGTATAATTATAATGAGGCATAAAAATCGTTATAGGCATCAATATAATCCTCGTCTCCGGGATAGGGGAGGAATGGTTTGCCTGAAGCTTTGGCATATTCTTCAAGCTCGGGTGAAATTTCAGGCGAAGCTTGAACAATTGCATCGGCATAGTCAATAGCCAATTTATTCAATGCGATGTAATCAACCGGAGCATCTGTGAGCGTTTTTAGGTCTTCGTCGCTAAATTGCTCCATTTTGAGTTTCTCTTGCATGCGAGGATCAAGTGTACCTTCAAATTTTTCATCAAATATTGCATATACAATCTTTGCTGAACGGAATGAAGGGTCTTCATTATAAATGCGCTTGAGATATAATGGTGCAAGAGCAGAAATCCAACCTGAACAGTGAACGATTGAGGGTTCCCAACGTAGTTTTTTTACTGTTTCAACAACGCCTCTTACATAAAACATTATGCGTTCGTCATTATCAGCGGGAAATTCTTTAATCTCGAGTTCTTTTTCTTCGTTATTATCCTTTGCATTGACATTGTGAATGAAATAGTCATCGTTGTCAATGAAGTATATCTGTATGCGAGCAGGTTGGAGAGTTGCAACTTTGATTATAAGAGGATGGTCTGTATCATCTATGACGAGATTCATACCTGATAATCTGATTACTTCGTGGAGCTGATTTCTACGTTCGTTAATGCGGCCATATTTAGGCATAAATGTGCGCACTTCCGCTCCTTTTTCTTGAATACCTTGTGGTAACTTTTGCCCTAATACCGACATTGCGGTTTTAGGTAAATACGGGGCAATCTCCTGTGAAATATAGAGAACTTTGTTAGTTGCCATTAATGATGTTTTTACTTAAAATGAAATTATTTGCAAAGATAGTCATTTTTTTTCGTTTAAGACGTCGTTGAAGCCTTGTCATTTACTATTTCCTGTTAAAAAAATGATAAAACTATTTTTTTTGCAGTTCATGTGCTAACTTTGCAAAATTATTTGAGATTATTTTGATATGATAAAAAGAGTAATACTATGTATTAGTTTGTTTTTTGTTGCCTTGGTGTCATGGTCGCAATCTCCTATTAAGTGGAGTGCTTCATTTAAAATGATTGATGAAGTCAATGGAGTTGTGACATTTAAGGCCTCAATAGCCAACGGATTACATTTATATGGCATTGATATCCCAGCCGGAGGCCCGGTCCCCACTTCTTTTAATTTTAACAATAGTCAAGGAATAGACTTTGTGGATAGCCCGATTCCTTCTGTGAAACCAATTGTAGCTTATGATGATGTATTTGGATTAGAGTTGAATTGGTGGGAGAGAGAGGTGTCTTTTAAACAAAAATTCATTGTAAAAAATGATAAAGAAGCAATAATTGATTGTGTCGTAAAATATATGGCTTGCGATAATAAAAGTTGTTTGCCTCCTCGCAAAGAACACATTCAATTAAAATTAAAATAAGAAGAAATTTTAAGAATAATTTAAATTAAATATTTGATGCAACGTTTATATACTATCATTTTGAGCCTCATGGTGTTTGCTTTTGGGGCTAATGCTCAAATGTTGGAGCCGATTGTGTGGTCTTCGACTATTAAGATGACCTCAAATAATGAAGGAGTGATGACATTTAAAGCTTCAATAGATGATGGGTGGCATCTATACTCTTTTGACTTGCCGGAAAATGGTCCAAATGCCACTAAAATTTCGTTTGATAAGACATCAGGCATAGAGCTTTTAGGTGATATAGTGCCATCACGACAACCAATTGATACAGTCGATTTAGTGTTTAATATCAGAGTGGGTTGGTGGGATGCTGACGTAGAATTTTCTCAGAAATTTAAGGTTTTGGAGGAAGGTAAATATGACATCGCAGGAGAGATTTACTTTCAAGCATGTAATGGTGAAACTTGTATAGCACCCACAACTGAGACTTTTGATTTTAAAGAGGGACAGATTCAAGCGACTCAAGATGTGAATAATGTGCCTCAAAGTCAGAATGTTGTTGTGAATAAATCGTCAGATTCTTCTTGGTGGCAACCGACAAATGTTCCAGCAGCAAAAGCTCAGACTCCACAAACAACAACTAATGCGCCATGGTGGCAGATTTTCCTATGGGGATTTCTAGGTGGTCTCGCTGCACTTATCACGCCATGTGTGTGGCCATTAATCCCGATGACAGTTAGTTTCTTTTTGAAGAAGAATAAGACAAAAGCAAAATCGATTAAAGATGCGGCTATATACGGAATTAGTATTATTGTCATATATCTTGTATTAGGTCTTGCAATAACATTGATATTTGGAGCAGGAAAGCTCAATGAATTGGCAACAGATCCAATTTTTAACATGATTTTCTTTGCCCTGCTTGTTGTTTTTGGAATTTCATTCCTTGGAGCATTTGATATTAAATTGCCATCTAAATGGTCTAATAGTATTGATAACAAAGTTGAATCAACAACCGGGTTTATCAGTATTTTCTTCATGGCATTTACGTTAGCCCTTGTGTCATTTTCTTGCACCGGACCACTTATTGGAACCTTATTGGTCGAAGCTGCTTCAATCGGTGACATTTCCGGCCCGGCGATTGGAATGACTGGATTTGCAATTGCTCTCGCAATTCCATTCACTTTATTTGCTATTTTCCCCTCATGGTTGAAAGAAATGCCCAAGTCAGGTGGTTGGCTAAATTCAGTGAAAGTTGTATTAGGTTTCTTGGAGTTGGCATTGGCTTTAAAGTTCCTTTCTGTTGCAGACCTTTGTGCCGGTTGGGGTATTCTTGACCGTGAAGTGTTCCTTGTGCTTTGGATAGTAATTTTTGCTATGCTTGGTTTCTATCTTTTGGGCAAAATCAAATTTTCACATGATTCAGATTTACCATACGTATCAGTTCCACGCCTATTTATGGCAATTGTGTCGTTCGCTTTTGTCGTTTACCTCATACCCGGTTTGTGGGGAGCACCATTAAAGAGTGTAAGTGCTTTTGTTCCACCATTGAAAACACAGGATTTTAATCTTTATGGTGGTGGTTTCAAGGAGTTTGATGACTTTGATGAAGGAATGCGCTATGCACAAGAACAAGGCATGCCTGTCTTGGTTGATTTCACGGGATATGGTTGTGTAAACTGTCGTAAAATGGAAAGCGCCGTTTTTGATACCGATAAGGTTCGTTCGGTTTTAGAAGATAATTATGTACTAATCAAGTTAGTCGTAGATGATAAGACTCAATTATCTGATCCTTATGCTATAAATGTTGAAGGTAAAGAAAAGTTAATCGATCAAGTGGGTAAGAAATGGTCTTACCTTCAGCAACATAAATTTGGAGCAAATTCTCAGCCCTATTATATTGTTCTTGATAATTCAGGAAATGCGCTCACACCATACCAAGCTTATGACCCTGAAGAAGATGCTGATGCTTTTGCCAATTGGTTGAAAGATGGTATTAAAAAATATAAGGAGGTTAAATAATGGCCCATTCTCGTCAAGAAAAAATTGAAGCTCTTGGTCGCATAATTGATACTTTGGACATACTTCGGGTTCAGTGCCCTTGGGATCGCAAACAAACTAATGAAAGTTTGCGACCAAATACTATTGAAGAAGTCTATGAATTATGCGATGCTCTAATTAAGAACGACAATGTAAACATCAAAAAAGAATTGGGTGATGTATTGTTGCATGTTCTCTTTTATTCAAAAATAGGAGAGGAGAGTGGTAGTTTTGATATTGCAGATGTTGCCGATGCATTAAACTCAAAGTTGATATATCGTCACCCTCATGTCTTTGGTGAAACACAAGTGAATGATGCTCACGATGTTGAACTTAATTGGGAACAAATAAAGCTCAAAGAGAAAGGGGGAAATAAAACGGTTTTGGGAGGAGTGCCCAATGCATTACCTGCAATGATAAAAGCTGATCGAGTCCAAGAAAAAGCATCAAATGTAGGATTTGATTGGGACGATCCCAATGGTGCATGGGAAAAATTCATGGAGGAAGCTTCGGAATTTAAGTCAGAAGTTTCAAAAATGGATCAGAATAAAATGGAATCTGAAATGGGCGATTTATTGTTCAGCCTCATAAATGTCGCTCGTTTATATAAAATTAACCCCGAAAATGCACTTGAAAAGACTAATATGAAGTTTATTTCAAGATTTAATTATGTAGAGAAAAAGGCACAAGAACAAGGCCTTAATTTAAAAGAAATGACTTTGCCTCAAATGGACAAATTGTGGGACGAAGCTAAGGATTTGGGGTTATAAATAATATAGAACGTGATTGTCTGCATTACAGAGAAACCAAGTGTTGCCAAAGATATAGCAACAATTTTGGGCGCGAGTGTCAAACGTGATGGCTATTATGAAGGTAATGGCTATAAAGTGACGTGGACATTTGGACATTTATGTACACTCAAAGAACCGGCCGATTATACTGATTTATGGAAAAGGTGGTCTCTTGGTGCTCTGCCAATGATACCTCCTAAATTTGGTATCAAGCTGTTGGGGCAAGATAGTATTGTAAGACAGTTTAATGTGATTAAATCTTTGATAGGTGAGGCCGATGAAGTTATCAATTGTGGTGATGCCGGGCAAGAAGGCGAGTTGATTCAACGGTGGGTAATGCAAAAAGCCGAATGTAATAAGCCGGTAAAACGATTATGGATTTCATCTCTAACCGATGAGTCGATCAGAGAAGGCTTTAACTCATTACGTCCGCAGAATGATTTCAACAACCTATATTATGCCGGACTATCACGTGCGATAGGTGATTGGATTTTAGGTATGAATGCAACACGATTGTATTCACTGAAATATTCATCAGCCGGTAATGTCTTATCTATTGGTCGTGTACAAACTCCTACTTTAGCACTCATTGTTCAGCGACATCATGAAATTGTAAATTTTGTGCCTAAAGATTTTTGGGAGTTAAAGACATTGTACCGCGATGTTACATTTAATGCCGTGTCTGGCCGATATGAAACAGAGGCCGATGCAACAGTCGCATTGTCGCAAATAGATGGATTCCCTATGACAATAACCGATGTATCGGAAAAGAAAGGGAAGGAGGCGCCTCCGCGATTGTTTGACCTTACGACTCTTCAAGTTGAGTGTAATAAACGATGGGGTTGGACTGCTGAAGATACATTGCGCTTGATACAATCGTTATATGAGAAAAAGGTAACGACCTATCCTCGTGTTGACACTACATACCTTAGTGATGATATTTACCCTAAAGTGCCGGCGATATTAGGCCAAATGACTCCATATGCCAATTTGACGGCCCCAATTTTAGCTAACAAATTGCCTAAGTCAAAGAAAGTATTTGATAATTCAAAAGTGACAGATCACCATGCGATTATTCCTACAGGACAATTGCCATCTTCGCTTGTTGGAGATGAACGTAAACTCTATCATCTCATTGCATTGAGATTTATTGCGGCATTTTATCCCGATTGTGTATTCTCAGCAACTACAGTCCTTGGTGATGTTAATGGAGTGAAGTTTAAAGCAACAGGTAAAGTCATTGTAGAGCCGGGTTGGCGTAACGTTTACACCGATTCAACCGATAAACCAACTGATGAGGAAAACGAAAATAAAATTCTCCCACAATTCATTATAGGAGAAACCGGGCCACATAAGCCATCGTTACTTAAAAAAACTACTCAACCACCAAAATATTATACCGAAGGTACTCTTTTGCGCGCAATGGAGTCGGCCGGAAAGACCGTTGATGATGATGAGTTGCGCGAGGCAATGAAGGAAAATGGGATTGGGCGACCTTCAACCCGAGCTGCAATTATTGAAACTTTATTCAAGCGTCGATACATATATCGTGAACGTAAAAATATAATGGCATCACAAGCCGGTATAGATCTAATTGCAACAATTAACGAAGAACTATTGAAAAGTGCAAAACTCACCGGTTTGTGGGAAAATAAATTGCGACGTATTGAGCGTGGTGAGTATTCTCCATCGGCATTCATCGATGAATTGAAAACATTGATTAGAGATATTGTGATGAATGTCTTAAATGATAATTCATTACGTCGCATCAATGTTGAGCCGGAAAATAAGCCTGAGAAGAAACCTCAAAAGAAACGTGCGTCGTCTCCTCGTATAACTAAATTGGAGCAAATCATCTGTCCGAAATGTGGCAAGGGGCACATCCTAAAAGGAAAAACTGCTTATGGTTGCAGTGAATTTAAGACAGGGTGTGATTTGAGATTGCCATTCACTGAGTACTCGAGTGAATTAACGCCAGGTAAATTATCAGCATTAATAAAAAAGAAATTCAATGGATAATGAACTTTTTCCGATTGTAGATGTTAATGGTAATATAATTGGGAGTGCGACACGAAGAGAATGTCACTCCGGATCAATGATATTACATCCGGTTGTTCATCTTCACATATATCGCAAAGATGGCTCGATATTTCTTCAGAAACGCGCGATGTCTAAGGATATTCAACCCGGGAAATGGGATACGGCAGTCGGAGGACACGTTGACTTAGGAGAGTCGGTTTATATGGCTCTTGCTCGTGAAGCCAAGGAAGAACTCGGCATAGAAGTGAGTAATCCTCAGTTCTTGTGTAGTTATCCTTTTCGGTCATCGGTGGAATATGAATTAGTGAATGTATTTAGCATTCTGGTGGGTGACGATTTTAGTCCCCAACTCTCTCCTGACGAGATTTCCGATGGACGTTTCTGGACTGAAAGCGAGATTGTTGCAAACATTGATTGCGATGTGTTAACTCCCAATTTTATACAGGAATATCAACGCATCAAACATTTGCTAATCCAAAATGCTGAATAACTTATCTTTAGACCTATTGTTGCAATATTTAGCTATTGCATTAATCTTGATTGTTTGCCTATATATTGTAATCAAGAAAATAATTAGGGCACGTCAATGTTCCAGTAAAACTTCATGCGACGGCTGCTCGTTATATAATTCATGTTCAAAACAATTCCCGAGCAAAAGAAAGTAATTATCACAAAATGTGAAATAAATTAGAAAAAAAACGACAAAACCTTGTGTATATTGGATAAAATAACTACCTTTGCACACGTAAATCAACAAGGTTCCTTGGCCGAGTGGTTAGGTACCGGTCTGCAAAACCGTTTACAGCAGTTCGAATCTGCTAGGAACCTCAAAAAGACAGAAACATTGTTTCTGTCTTTTTTTGTGTCTTATTCCTAAACCCATTTTGTTTTGCACATAGTCTGTGGATATCTTTTGCGATAAATTTTGTGCAAGCTGAGGAAAATTAATTACAGAAAACAAAAAGACCGAGACTTAATAATGTTAAGTTCCGGTCTTTTTGTAGCGAATCCGGGAATCGAACCCGAGTTTCCACCGTGAGAGGGTGGCGTGCTAGGCCACTACACTAAATCGCCATAATCAAATTTCAACGTTTGATGTTGCAAAGGTATATTAAAAATTTGAATTACACACTTTTTTAAGCACGATTTTTATCAATCCAAAATGATTTTTCCAAAAAACTCTTGACAGTGGAAATTGGGCTTTTCGGTTTTAATTGGATTCCAACTCATATAATGAGGCATTGATGTAGCAGATGCACATTTATAGAAATTACCTGTCATTTCAATGGGGCTACCATTATATTCAACTCCGATTAGGTCGAGCGGTATTGCAATCGTTAGATTCCATGTGAAGAGTCCTTCAACTTCATTGAAAGGTCGAGTGCCACATGATGCGTATCGTTTTACTTTGCTGAGCTCTTCATCTGTCAGTCTGAATGGATTTTTGCGCTCTGAGCGATGAGATGCGTTTATAGCGCCTATGCAGTTAAATTCAAAGTTCCAATAATGATTATCACATAGTGGTGCAACAAAAAATTCTACGCATGAATCCTGGCTTACAGGGGAGTTATTCTCGTAATTTACAGCTTTGAGGAAGTTGCATCTCACAAAAAAATCGATGTATATATATTTGCCGGAGTGTGCTATTGAAAAAACAGTCAATGGTTGATAGGGAAATTCGTTGATCCAATTAACTGATTGAATCATTTCGCGAGCTCCTTTTTCTTCAAGTATCCCGGCTATTTCTTCAAGAGAATAATTGTCTAAGCCATTAACGTATGGCACATGTAATATTTTGTCGTCATTCATAAATCGAAAGTATATAATCGTTAATACCAAGAATCAGTCCAATAATTGCCATTACAATAAGAAGTATTGCTATGACGCGATTAACAATTTTCATTGACCTTATATTGAAGTGCGCTCTTACTTTATTCACGGCGCTTGTAATTGTAAACCACCAAATGAGAGCACCAATAAAAATGGATAAATAACCTACAATATAATGGTAATATTTGAATTCAGGGAGCATGAAATTAAATCGTGCGAATAGCCCGATTATAAAAAATAGAATAAGAGGATTTGAGAGTGTTAGAAAAAAACCACTCACAATATCACTCCAATATGTATTACTTTGCGCGGTAGGTTTTTTCAATGATCGAGATGGGTTTTTCTTTATCAAATATATTCCAAAAGCAATAATAACAAGGCTGCCAATTATTTTTAGCAATATTTGATGTGTTTCAATAAAATCTGTGATAAATGATAATCCTAATCCGGTCAAAAGGCAATAAAATATGTCGGACAACGCAGCACCAACGCCAGTGAAAAATGCAGGAAATTTCCCTTTGTCAAGTGTGCGTTGAATGCACAGCATGCCAATTGGACCCATTGGGGCTGAAATGAGAATCCCAATTGCCAAGCCTCTGATTATTATATATCCAAATTCTTCCATTCAGTTACAAAGTTAATCAATGAAATCATTTGGAGCAAATAAAAAATAAAGGTTTCGGACAAAATGCCGAAACCTTTATTGATTTTAAGTGTATATGCTACTTATTTTACAATAACTTTTGTTGTGTTTCCATCAACATTTACAATGTACAATCCGGCAGGAACAGACAATGAGTTGAAGTATTGGCCTGAGATTGAATATACTCTCACGTCATTATATTCGCCTTCAATTACAATTTCGCCTTGACCTCCGTAAACTTTAGTCATTTCTTGGTTATCTGCTATAATTTCATCAACACCGGTGTCCACGCTGTTGTTAACAATCACGATGTAGCTATTGGCTGGTAATGTTACTGTGCCGCTTGATGCTGAGAATGTACAATCTTTGTTGTAACTCTTGCTCGCAATTTTGTAGTTGCTGTCGCTTGAGCTATTGAACGGAATATTTGAGAATGTTTTCTTGGCTGTGTAGGTGTTAGCAACCATAATGAGTTCGTATCCACCGTTTACTAGATGAGTGTAGCGTCCGGCTGACCAATCAGATGCAGTACACTTCATTGTGATAGTCGCTGATTTTGAGAATAGATCGGGATTTGAACGGCGCAACCAGCAAAGTTCTGAATAGCTATCGTATAGACCTTTGCGATTAGCATCATTTAGATAGTTCCAATATATACCCTTGGGATCAGTATCGTTTTCATTGCCATTCTTCTTAGTTGTTTGTTCGTTTCCAAGTTCTTGGAATTGCCAAATCATCTTAGGACCTGGAGCTGTGAGCATTTGAGCGGCAAGAGAACCAAGACGAGTCATGCGTTGTCCATTGTTGCTTGTATTTCTCAATGTTGCGCTATTTCCATAATTGAGAACTTTGTAGCTTACACGTTCTTCATCGTGGCTTTCAGCATAAGACACTGTCGATCCCCAATTCCGTCCATAGTTTGGCGCATAAAATCCGTTACAGTTAGAATTGTCAGAAAAAGCCATCGCATATTGGCATGAGCCTTCATTGATGTTTGACCAGTTTAATTGTCCGTCGTTAGCCATCGCATTTTCTTCATCAGCACCTGCAAGGTTTTCGTTGATGTGGTATGCATTGGGCTTAACTTCTTTAATCCATGCATGGAACTGTTTCATGTTGTCAACGCGAGATTGGTTATAAGCCTCTGTGCCATTGCCATAGCTGCTGTTACTACCAAGACCTTTAACAAGGTCAAAACGATAGCCATCAACGTTGAACTCTTTTAGCCAATATTGAAGCACGTCCTTCCATTGTTGTTTTACAAGTGCATTATCTTGATTCCAGTCGTTCAATACGCTATAAGCGTGTGGGGCATTTTCATTGTAGAATGGGTTGCTTGAAATTGGGTACATTTGATACCATGGGTGCAAACCGTCGCTTTGGTTAAATACAATGTCAAGAATTACGGCAATACCTTCTTGGTGGCATTTGTCAATAAACTCACGATAGTCATCATGTGTTCCATATGCTTTGTCTGGCGCGAAATAGAAGTTTGTATTGTATCCCCAAGAGTTATTACCATTAAATTCCATAATTGGCATTAATTCGACAGCGTTCACTCCGAGAGATTTAATGTATGGAATTTTCTCGATAGCTTGACGCACAGTACCATCAGCGGCACCAACCATTTTACCTTCATCATTTGCAGTCGCGCCTTCTGTACCTGTAAAGTCACGGAATAGCATTTCATAAATGATAAGGTCTTTAGCTGCCGGTGCTTCAAAATCGGTTATTTTCCAGTTATATTCGTCAATGTTGCCTTTATATACTGCCAACATAATTCCATCTACCTTATCTGTCGGATATTTAGGCATATTGGGATATACATCTTCCGAGATCCATTTATCGCTCCAAGGATCAAGTACAAGTTTAGCATAAGGGTCACCAACTTTTATTGTTGCATCAACTGCGTAGTAGTAGGGGTAGGCTTTGGTTTTGTCAAGTCCGCTGATTGTAGTCCAGAAATAGCGATTTCCGTTATAATCTTGATATTTCATCACGTTTTTGTCCAATGCTTTATAGTCGTCCCATGCACCTACAATCATTACGTTATTCTTGCCGGGAGCAGCCAAGCAGAATGTGACAGTGCCATCAGCATTGGCTACAGCGCCCATCTTGGGAACTCCACCAGGGTAGTTTGCTGCAGTTGAATTATTGGGGTAGCAATATGAAAGAGTTTTGGTTACAACATTGCTGCCACTTGTGGCTCTCGCAACTACGTCATAATTGCCAAGTGAAGAGAACTTGTGGGTGTAGGCAAGTGAAGAAGCTGATGCTACAGAACTAACTACATTATCATTAATCAAGATTTCAAGTTTCGCAGCACTTGTAGTCTCAATGTTGAACTTGATTGAGTTAGTTGTAGATGTAAGAATGTTGCTTTCGGCTGAAGATGTAAATTGCATTTGGAATCCTTCGGGGTGAACTTCTACAAAAATATCACCTCCTGTTGCAGTCTTACCTTCTTTTGAATTGTCGGCTGTACGGAATACCAATGCTATTTGTTCAACTGTTTCAGATGCATCGGTTATCCCAAAATAGGTGCGAATGTCACCAATATTCAACTTCCAAGTGTTTGTTGATACATAGGTTAGTTTGTACTTGGCTGAATTATCACCCCATGTTGGAGCATATTTCCAGTCCCCAGAACCATTACTCTTGTTTGTAATAACTCCAACGTGGGCATATACACCTGTAGAAGATGTAACGCCCATTAGCCCTTTATTACCTTGGTCGGCATGGTAGGTTAAAACTACATTCGCGCTACTTTCTTGAAGTATCGCAGGCGAGGTGGTCACAATTTGAGCCATCGCGCTTGTGGTGACTGTGAATAATGCCACCAAAAGAAGTAGAATTTTCTTCATTTGTATAAAATTTAAGTTTTGTAAGATATTAATTTCTACACATTATTGCATTTTGCAAAGATACATAATTTCTTCAATAAATTTTACAATAACATAAAAAAAGTGCCGAAATAGGCACTTCTTTGTTATGATGAAATTTAATGTAAATTCTATTCAGTAGGAGAGATGTTCGCGACGTGCGGCATCAATGCGCAACAACACGAATATCAATATAGTAAAGCCCCACAAAGATGAGCCTCCATAACTGAAAAATGGGAGTGGGATTCCAATCACGGGGCATAGGCCTATCACCATGCCGATATTTATGACGAAGTGTAAAATCAGATAGCTTGCAACACAATAGGCATAAACTCGTCCAAAAGCTGTTGGTTGTCGTTCTGCTATTGAAATAACTCGTAAAATTAATATTAGGAATAATAGCAATACAAAGCTTGATCCAATAAATCCATGCTCTTCGCCTATTGTGCAGAATATAAAATCGGTATGTTGTTCAGGCACATATTTAAGTTTGGTTTGAGTTCCATTGAGATAACCTTTGCCAATAAAACCGCCTGATCCGATAGCAATTTTAGACTGATTTACATTATATCCGGTTCCTCTAAGGTCTTCGACGATACCTAACGTAACTAAGATGCGGTTTTTTTGGTGAGGTTGCAATGTGTTGAAGACATGATTTACTGAAAATAGGAATACTATTGAACCAAGAGCGAAAAACACGGTAACAAGCATTCCTTTAATGTGGTTTCTAAGCATTGCAATGATGCAATAAATACATGCAATTGTAATAACCGATATCCCATAGATTGTCCCCGGAATGGTTACTCCAAATAATGAAAGAATCATTACAATCAATCCCGTGCCTACAAACCATAAAAATAAATTCTTTGCAAGATTAGGTTGTTTGCAATATATAGCGGTCATTCCCACCATAATTGTCATTATGAGTAGATATATTACAAATTCACCGGTTGGGATATCTAATATTGTGCTATCGGCAAATTTTACAGCGATAACAAAAAAGGTTACACAACAAAGTGCCGCAAACAAGATTAGTCCACTCATGCCTTCTCGGTATAGAACAAAAAACAGAGAAAGATATACCAACGCCGAACCTGTTTCGTTTTGAGCTAAGATTAAGGCAATTGGGATTAAGAACAGAAGTAAAGCTTTAATATAATTGCCCGGTGATGAATTTAGGGTAAAGTTATATCCGCTAAATAATTTTGCCATAGCAAGAGCTGTCGCAAATTTTGCAAATTCAGCAGGCTGAAGACTCATTGGACCCAATACCAACCACGATCTTGATCCATTAATTTCTTTTGCAAGGAAAATGGTAGCGACTAATAGAATCAGCATCAAAGCATATATTGGATAGGCATAGGTTTCATACATGCGTGCGTCAATTAACAATAATATTAATCCTAACACAAATGATAGGCCAATCCATCTTATTTGTTTGCCTGAAAACTCGTCAAAACTGAATATGCTTGCATTGTCAAAATCATAGCTCGCTGCATAGATGTTAAATACACCTATAACCACCAATATGACATAGATAATAACTGTTATCCAATCGATATTTTCAAAGATTGATTTATTAGTGCTTCTTGACTCCACTGTAAATAATTGTGTTTGATTCCAACATACGTTGTTCGAGATATTTTCGCTTTTCTGAAATTTTACCGGTGAGATATTTCTCAATAATTAAACTTCCAATAGGAACTCCATAAGTTGCACCGAATCCGGCATTTTCAACATATACGCACACGGCAATTTCAGGATTATGATATGGTGCAAATCCCATAAATGCTGAGTGGTCTCTACCATGAGGGTTTTGTGCGGTCCCGGTTTTGCCACATACCTCAATACTATCTAAAGCCGCCAATCGGCATGTTCCTCCGGTTACGGCCATTCTCATTCCCATTGCTACTTCGTCATAATATTGCGATTTGATTGTAGGTGTATGCTTGGCGATATATTCTTCCGGCATTACAGTATCTTGAATTTCTTTTACTACGTGAGGCGTAATATACCAACCTCTATTAGCAATTGTCGCGCAGAGGTTTGCTATCTGAAGCGGTGTTGCGCATATTTCACCTTGTCCAATGGCAATTGAAATTATCGTGTTGGCACTCCATCGACCTTCGCCATAAACTTTGTTATATGTCTTAGAATTTGGAATAAATCCACGACCTTCTCCTGGTAGGTCAATGCCAAGTTTGTAGCCAAATCCCATTGATACAAGATGGTTTTTCCATACTTCAAAAGCATTGGAATGACTGCCATATTTAGACATGTGGTTGTCGATTAGAGATTTCAAGCCCCAACAAAAATATGCATTGCATGAAGTCCTTAGTGCAGGTTGTAGGGTTATCGGAGATTCGTGACCATGACAGCCGACTTTCAAACCTCCCGATCTAAATCCTCCGGTACATGGATAGGCTGTTGATAATGATACGATCCCTTCCTCGCGTAGAATCAATCCTTGACTTGGTTTAAATGTTGACCCGGGGGGATAGGCCGCTTTGAGTGCTCTATCATATAGTGGGCGATATTTATTATTTATGAGTTTTCGGTAGTTGCCACCTCGTTGACGTCCAATTAATGAAGTCGGGTCATACGTCGGACTTGATACCATTGCTAAAATTTCACCTGTTGAGGGCTCAATTGCTACTATTGCACCAATTTTATTTATCATTAAAGATTCGGCGTATTGTTGCAATTCGATATCAAGACTTAGTTTGAGATTTTTGCCGGAAATGGGAGAGATATCGTGTGCGCCATCTTCATATTTTCCTTGAATGCGTCCATGTGCATCTCGTATCAATATTTCTTCACCCTTAATACCTCTAAGATAAGGCTCATAACTTTTTTCAACCCCTAAATCTCCGCAGTAATCGCCTGATGCATAGTAATTGTCGGCTTCTATGTCTTTGTCTGATACTTCTCTGATGTTCCCAAGAACATTTGCTGCCGCTAAATAATTATATTGTCGCAAGATGCGTTTCTGGATGAAGAATCCGGGGTAACGATAGAGTTTTTCTTGTAGTCGTCCATAATCTTGAGCCGATAGGTGAGTGATGAACTTTTGCGGGGTATATGACGAATACCCTGCGCTATGTTTCATGTCATATATACGCTTGTCAAACTGTTCTCGGCTTATATTAAGTGTTTCGCACAGGTCAAGAGTGTCAAATTCTTGTACGTCGCGAGGGATTATCATGACATCATAGGCCGGCTGATTGAAAACGACTAATTTGCCATTACGGTCATACATAAGCCCTCTCGAAGGGTATTGTGTCCGTCGAAGAAATGCGTTTGAATCGGCATAATCTTTATATTTGCTTTCGCATACTTGTAAATCAAAAAGCCGTATTATATAGATGATTGCAACAATTAAAATAAAGCCTCCGATTACATATTTGCGCTTTTCTAATCTATAATCTTTTCTCATTTTTTGATGCAAGCAAGCTGTCTAAGCCTAAAATCATGATAAAGGTAAGTAATGTGCTAAATATTATTCTTGCAAACAACATAATTGGGTTGAAAAATGTGAAAGCATCAATAATAAATATTACTAAACAGTATAATAGGGTAGAGGAGAATAAATACTTGATGTAGATACCTAACCCCAAGGATTTTATTGTTGGTTCAGGTCGGGTTAAATCATCTTCTCGCGAAAAATATAAATGAAGAATTGATTTTCGAGACATTGCAAGTATCGTACATGAAAGAGTATTTAACCCCTGGGTGTTAGAAAATACATCAACTATTAGGCCGGTAACAAATGCAAGTGTCAAAGTCCAGTTTAAAGACAACGTGATAGGTAGTCTTAATATGAAATAAATGAAAATAAGAGGAGTTGCCACATTAAATAAGCAAATGTGGTTGAATATTACAACTTGCGCCAATACAAGTAGAATAAATATAATGATTAGATTGAAAATTGTCTTATTCATTGTCTTTCCCTATTTGTTTTGCCGTCCATCAGCCTCTAATCGCCTAATTTCATCTTTTTGGTCGTTTGAGATTATTTTTACTGCGTTGAGTTTTGCAAAGTCGGTTAATAATTTGACGCGTAGTGCAAAGCAATTATCATCTGAGCCTTCATTGATTCGATTTATTGCAATCCCAACTGGTATGCCTTCCGGGAAAACTGCCGAATAGCCACTTGTAATAATCGTATCACCTTGATTTACAATTGCATGACGGGGTAATTCTTCAAGAATTGCTTCTTGGCAATTTTTTCCATCCCACACTAAAGAGCCAAAATCATTAGTGTTTTTTATTTTGCACGATAATCTGAGGTCTGGATTCAATATTGAGATGATGCGAGAAGCATTTTCTCCAACAATGTTCACAATACCAACAACTCCGTTTTGGTCTAGAACCCCCATTTCAGGTTTTATTCCATCATTAGCGCCTTTATCTATTGTTATGAAATTGTGTGTCCGTGCTATGCTATTGTTAATAACATGTGCAACTTTGAAATCAAATTGTGATAGAGGTTTTATTTTGGCAACGGTGTCAACATATATACTATCTCCAATATTGCGCAATTTTTGTTTTAAGGCAATGACTTCCAATTCAAGTTCTCCGTTTTTCTTAAGAAGGTCATCATTTATATCTCTCAAATGGAAGTATGAGGTTACATTGCTCCGGGTTTTATATATAGTAGATGCTATATTATTGGCAGAAGTCATATATATGTGTTGTTGATAAGGGTTGTTATTGAACAACAACACACAACTCATTACCACGTAGAATATAAATAAAATCCACGAGCTATATCTTACAAGAAAATTCAAGAGATTTCTCACGATTGTAGCTATTTATAATATGTTAGAAGCTGCTTAATATTAAACAGCCTCTAACACTATTAATCGTTATTGTTAACGTTTAAGAAATGAATATTTGTCAATTCCTTTGAGAGCTACGCCGGTACCTCGGGCAACTGCCAATAACGGGTCTTCGGCAATGTGGAAGACAATACCGATTTTGTCGGTTAGTCGTTTGTCAAGTCCACGCAAAAGAGCTCCTCCACCTGCGAGGTAGATTCCATTTTTAACGATATCGGCATAGAGCTCAGGAGGAGTTTGTTCCAACGCACCGAGAACGGCAGCTTCGATTTTAGAAATAGTCTTCTCAATACAATGTGAAATCTCTTGGTAAGACACAGGAACTTCCATAGGAAGAGCTGTCATTTGGTTTGGACCATGTACGATATAATCCTCTGGGGGATTTTCAAGTTCGGTTAGGGCTGAACCCACATTGATTTTTATCAATTCGGCTGTGCGTTCACCTACGCGTACGTTGTGAGCACGACGCATATGACCTTGTATATCATCGGTTAAGTCATCGCCTGCAATTTGAATACTTTTGTTGCTTACGATACCACCAAGCGAAATGACGGCAATTTCAGTAGTCCCGCCACCTATGTCAACAATCATATTACCTTCGGGCGCTAACACGTCAAGACCTATACCTAAAGCGGCGGCCATTGGTTCATATAACATATACACGTCACGTCCTCCGGCATGCTCTGACGAGTCTCTGACAGCACGTATTTCAACCTCAGTAGATCCTGATGGAATTCCTACAACCATGCGTAGTGATGGCGAAAAGATTGAGCTTTTTTTATTAGCTTTTTTGATAAAGCCTCTAATCATTAGCTCAGCTGCGTTAAAGTCAGCAATTACACCTTGTTTTAATGGTCTGACGGTGCGAATCCCTTCATGCTCTTTGCCTTGCATCTGTTGGGCTTGTTTACCTACTGCAATCAATTTGCCTGTCTTGCTATCAAGGGCAACGATTGAAGGTTCATCAATCACAATTTTGTCGTTGTGAATAATGACGGTGTTGGCCGTTCCTAAGTCAATGGCAATTTCTTTTGTTAATGAAAACAATCTCATTGTTGTTTGTTTTGATTTTGATTAAGATATTAATGTTTAAAGTGTCTGAATCCGGTTGTTACCATTGCGATATCATTATTATCGCAGAATTCAACCGATTCGTTGTCTCGGATAGACCCTCCGGGGTGAACTACAGCATTAACACCGGCTTTGCTTGCTATTTCAACACAATCGGGGAATGGGAAGAATGCATCAGAAGCCATAACAGCTCCATTAAGGTCAAAGCCAAATGAACGAGCTTTCTCAATTGCTTGACGAAGGGCGTCAACACGTGATGTTTGACCAACTCCACTTGCACACAATTGGCGATTCTTAGCTAAAACGATTGCATTACTTTTGCTGTGTTTTACAATTTTGTTTGCAAATAATAAATCATCTGCTTGAGCAGCAGTGATGGCTTTTTTAGTAACTTGTTTCAAGTCCTCAACTGTTTCTACCTTCAAATCGCGATCTTGAACGAGCGCACCATTAAGGATTGTGCGTACTTGTACTTTTGCATCGTTTTGACAATGTTGTACTAATATGATGCGATTTTTCTTTTGTTTGAGAATAGCAAGAGCATCTTCAGTATATTCAGGAGCTATAATTACTTCAAAGAAAATCTTGTCAATTTCCTCAGCTGCCGACTTATCTACTGTGCCGTTAGTGATAAGAACTCCACCAAATGCCGATACCGGGTCTCCGGCTAAAGCGTCTTTCCATGCTTCAGCAATTGTTTCGCGTGTTGCGAGGCCACAGGCATTATTGTGTTTTAAAATAGCAAATGTTGGGTCATTAAACTCTGCAATGAGAGAAACAGCAGCATCAATATCAAGGAGGTTGTTATATGAAATTTCTTTGCCATGAAGTTGTGTAAACATTTTAGAGAAATCCCCGAAGAATGTACCTTTTTGATGTGGATTTTCTCCGTATCTCATAACTTTGGCGCCATCAATTGCAACTCTGAGAGATGAAGGTTGTTCTTCATCAAAATATGAGAAAATTGAGCTGTCATAAGATGATGAAACTGCAAATGCCTCTTTTGCAAACCATCTGCGTTCTGTTAGCGATGATTGAGCTCCTTGGTTTTTAAGCATGTTTGCAAGAGGTGCATATTGTGCTTTTGATGCAACGATGATTACATCTTTGTGATTTTTTGCCGCAGCTCTAATTAACGAAATTCCACCTATATCAATTTTTTCAATAATATCGGCATCGCTTGCTCCCGAAGCCACTGTGTCAACAAATGGATATAAATCAACAATAACTAAGTCAATGTCTGGAATTTCGTATGTTTGTACTTGTTCTTGGTCTCCGGCATTATCTCTGCGACTGAGAATTCCACCAAACACTTTTGGGTGGAGCGTTTTTACCCTACCGCCTAAAATGGAAGGATAACCTGTTAAATCTTCTACTGCGTCACATGGGATACCTAAACTTTCAATGAAAGTTTTAGTCCCTCCAGTAGAGAGGAATTTAACACCATCTTTATGTAGTAAAGATATAATTTCATCAAGCCCGTCTTTATGGTAAACCGAGACGAGTGCGGTTTTAATTTTTTTGATATCTGACATGTCTAAATTAATTTTACTATTTTGAGTCTGCAAATTTACGAAAAATAAATTGCTCTATTATTATATTATGTGCGATTTCTGATTTTTTTTTTGAGAATATATTTATTGTAGATGGTTACTTATGCGATAAATAAGTCTAAAAATTGAGCTATTTGTTTAGGACCGATATTTGTGAAAGGATATTGAAAGCTGTCTAAACTATTATTGTGAGGGTTAACTGTGAAAAAGTGTTTGTGATGCGTAAAAAAAATGTGTTGTCTTTGGTTTTGCCATGCCGTTTTAGTAACTTTGCAAAATATATTGATTAGAGTGTGATGATATCAAAAGTGGTAGAAGAGTCCAAGGTAAAAGCATTAAGAGGCTTGATTGAACAAAGTGAAAACATTGTTCTAACGTGCCATGTATCACCCGATGGTGATGCAATAGGGTCATGCCTTGCGATGTATCATGTATTATCTTCCTTGGGTAAAGATGTTAAAGTCCTTACTCCAGACATGCCACCGAAGAATATGATGTTCCTCCCTGGAGCTAAGGAGATAACACCATTCAGTAGATATGGCGATTTTGGGCGCCAATTGTTGGCGAAAGCAGATTTAGTTTTATGCCTTGATTTTAATGCTCCTTATCGTGTTGATAAGATGGCAGAAACATTATTGAAGTCTCAAGCAAAGAAGGTTCTCATAGACCATCATCTTGATCCGGCCGATTTTGTTGATGTGGCCATATCTCATCCTGAGATGTCTTCAACATGTTTGTTGGTTTTTAGAATATTGTGTCGCCTTGAATTATTTGATAGAATTGATAAAAAGGTGGCAGAATGTATTTATACCGGTATGATGACTGATACCGGGAATTTTACATACAATTCGTCTGATCCTAATATATACATTATAATATCAGAGCTTTTGAAAAAGGGCGTAGATAAAGATGCTATATATTCAAAGGTTTGTAATACCAATACTGAATCAAGACTTCGATTGAATGGATATGCTATTTCTCAAAAAATGAAATTGTTTCCTGAACATAATGCAGCATTGATAACTCTAAGTAAAGAGGAATTACAAATGTTCAAATATGAAAAGGGTGATACAGAAAGTCTTGTCAATATCCCATTGAGTATTCCGGGCATCAATTGCTCTGTCTTTATGAGAGATGATATTGAATATATAAAAGTATCTATGAGAAGTAAAGGTGATGTTGCAGTTAATGCTTTATGTGAGTCATACTTTAATGGAGGTGGACATAAAAATGCTGCCGGAGGAGAGTTCGTCGGAACTATGGAAGAAGCCGAAAATGTGTTTATGAAAATTTTAAATGACAATATAATATAAACTATAATGAATAAGTTTAAGTCACTACTATATTCGCTTGTACTCATGTTGATATTTGCTCCGATGGCAGTATCGTGTGATGATAATAAAAGTTATGCGGATCTTTTGGCCGATGAAGATAAATCAGTTAATAATTTTCTTGCCGATCAACGAGTAATAAATTCTATTCCGGAAGATTCCATATTTGAAGTTGGTGAAGATGCTCCATATTATCGAATGGATGAAGATGGATTTGTTTATATGCAAGTCTTAAAAACCGGTGATTTGACTAAAAAAGCCAAAGATAATGAATTGGTTTATTTCCGTTTTATGCGTTATAATCTTGCATATTATGATAAAGGAGTTCTCCCCGACGGAGAAGGCAATGCCGATGATATGGAATATTCACCAACAAGTTTCAGATTAGGGAATTATACACTTCCTTCTTCATCACAGTTTGGTACAGGAATTCAAATTCCATTATATTATTTAGGAATTGATTGCGAGGTCAACATCGTGATTAAATCACAGTATGGTTTTAGCGATGAAATAAGTAATGTAGTGCCATATTTATATAACATTAGATATTTCAAGAGTCAATTATAAAATTATATAATCAAACAAATATTTAGTCATGTCTCTAATTAAATCAATTTCCGGTATTCGTGGCACAATTGGTGGCGCTCCCGGTGAAGGTTTGAGCCCGCTTGATATTGTAAAATATACTGCGGCTTATGCTACTCTCATTAAGTCAATAACCACAAGAAAGACTCGATACATTGTTGTAGGACGAGATGCTCGTATTTCAGGCAAGATGGTTAATGATATTGTTGTTGGTACTCTCACCGGCATGGGATTTGATGTAATTAACATCGGATTGGCTACAACTCCAACCACCGAAATTGCTGTTGTGCAAGAAAAAGCATGTGGTGGTATTATCTTAACTGCTTCACACAACCCAAAACAATGGAACGCTCTCAAACTTCTTAATGAAAATGGAGAGTTTCTAAATGATGCTCAAGGAAAAGAAGTTCTTCGTATCGCTGAAGCTGAAGATTATGAATTCGTTCCTGTTGATGAACTCGGACATGAATTTATTAACACAACCTATACTCAGAAGCACATTGATAATGTTATGGCATTGGATTTGGTTGATGTTGAAGCAATCGCTAAGGCTGACTTCACAGTGGCGGTAGATGCTGTCAATTCTGTAGGTGGTGTAGCTATTCCTAAACTCCTTCGTTCGCTTGGGGTTAAGAACGTTATCGAATTAAATTGTGATCCAACTGGTATGTTCGCTCATTCACCAGAGCCACTCCCGGAAAATCTTACACAAATATCTGATTTGATGAAATCAGGAAAGGCCGACGTGGGATTTGTTGTTGACCCGGACGTTGACCGTTTGGCTATTGTGATGGAAAATGGAGAGATGTTCATTGAAGAATATACACTTGTTTCTATTGCTGACTATGTTTTATCTCAAACACCTGGTGCTACTGTTTCTAATTTAAGTTCTTCAAGGGCTTTGAAGGACGTTACATTGCGCCATGGCTGTTCATATTCTGCATCAGCTGTAGGAGAGGTGAACGTTGTTACAAAAATGAAAGAAACCGGAGCTGTTATTGGTGGTGAAGGTAATGGTGGAGTTATTTATCCTGCTTCTCACTATGGTCGTGATGCTCTTGTTGGTGTTGCTCTTTTCTTGTCATTGTTGGCAAAAAGTGGCAAAAAGGTTAGCGAACTTAAAAAGACATATCCGGCCTATGCTATTGCCAAAAATAAGATTGAACTTACTCCTTCAATCGATGTAGATGCTATTCTTGAAGCTGTAAAAGTTAAATTTAGCAATGAAACTATTACAGACATAGATGGTGTTAAAATTGATTTTGCCGATAGTTGGGTACATTTAAGAAAATCAAATACAGAACCAATTATCCGCATCTATTCAGAAGCATCTACGATGGAAAAGGCTGATGAACTCGCACAACAAATTAAAGACGTTATAACATCTTTAGTAGAGTAATTATCTCAATAGATTAAAAAAGGTCTCAATGTGTCTTATTTCGTTGAGACCTTTTTTGTTTTATTCTTTTATATGTCATGACATTTTTGTAACTTTACAAAGTTTTAAATAGTATGATATTATGATTAGAAAATTTATTCCTATTATATCAAGCGGATTATTAATGCTTTCTTCTTGTACAGAGACAAAAGTTACTGACAATCCTGTATGGCTTGAAAAAGATTCATTAGCTGCAATAGAGTCTCGCACAAGAAGTGATTTTTCGTTGACAATGGATCAAGCTCAACAGCAAATTAAAGAACTTTATCCCAATGTAACTAACGAGGATATTGAAAGATTCATATCACAAAAAGCGCTTGAGGTGAAAGTAATTGACGGGCAGCGAATGATGCATAGAAAATCACCTCGTAATTTGAAACTACTGAGTACTGAGATTGGAGGAGAGTGGTCCGGACGAGGTTTTGATGCACTCCCAAACGATATGGCATTAGTCGATTCAATTACATCAGTATCCAAGGCTGAAGGAGATAAATGTAGTGAGATGTATGTTAAGTATAGATTTTCAGTAGATGTACCTCGTCACGACTTCCTTTTAGGGGATACATTGAAAGTATGGGTGCCACTACCAATAGAATCGGCTCGACAATCAAACGTTAATATTTTGTCAGCCTCACATGATTATGTACGTTCTACAGATAAGTCGGTACATAATACAATTTATTTTGCAACACCTGTTAATGAATCATCTGACTCAATCATTCATTTTGAATATGTAGGTGAATATAATGTTGCCGCTCAATATTTTGGGCCTAATTATATAATCAAAAACATTAAGCCGTATGATACAGAGTCAGATTTGTATAAAAATTATACTTGTGTTGAATTGCCTCATATAGTAAAATTTGATTCTCTTGCCCATGAAATTGTTGGAGATGAGAAATGTCCATTCCGTCAATCAGAATTAGTTTATGATTATATTGTGAAAAATTTCCCTTGGGCCGGAGCTCGAGAATATAGCACAATAGAATGCCTTCCTCAATATGTCATAGATGAAAAACATGGCGACTGTGGTCAGGTTGCATTGTTATATATATCAATTATGCGCACTCTTGGTGTTCCTGCAAGATGGGAGAGTGGTTGGATGCTCCACCCCGGACAAGTAAATCTTCATGATTGGGCTGAAGTGTATTTTGAAGGAATAGGATGGGTGCCTATTGATGCATCTTTTGGAAGATATAAATCATGTAAGAATACTGCATCAGTTAATTTCTACTCTACTGGTATGGATCAATATAGATTTGCTACAAATTTAGGCGTAAATGGCACTCTATATCCAGCCAAAAAATTTGTTCGCAGTGAAACTGTCGATTTCCAAATGGGCGAGGTTGAATGTAGCAAGGGCAATCTCTTCTATCCCGGTTGGAAAAAGAAGTTTGAAATATTGGAAATGAACTATGTAAATTGATTATAATATGAAAAAAATACTATTATTTATCTCAGCCTTGCTCCCATTTTTTTGTGGAGCGCAATCACTACCGCATGAGAAGGTAAATTCTGAGATTAAGAAATTATACGCTCCCGATAGCCGTCAAGCTGTATGGGAAGTTTCTTTCAAGAAATCGGGAAATAGTATTGTTGCATATGGTCAAACTTCTGAAGCAAAAGCACATGTTGCTTTTAAAGAACTAATGCGCAACAATAATATTAATTATATAGATAGCATTAATGTTTACCCTGAGAATCAATGGGCTCTTGTGCGAATTTCAGTTGCCAGTCTTAGAGGAGGCGCAAAACATTCGGCAGAGATCGTAACTCAAGCATTGATGGGTACGCCTCTACGACTATTAGAACGTAAAGGTGAATGGTGGCGAGTGCAATCTCCTGATGGCTATATTTCTTATGTCCCTGTAAGTTCTTTGCAAAAACTTACTATTGATGAAATGAAATCATGGCGATCAGCCAATCGTTTAATTGTTAAATCATTGCCACAAATAAGAGTATATAATTCACCTGAAGCAACTTCAGTTAGAGATATCGTGACTGATCTTGTTAATGGTTGCATTGTAGAAGGCGTGGTTTCAGATGACTCAAAAATTAAAGTCAAATTACCCGATGGTCGTGTTGGCTGGGTTTGCGCTTCAGATGTTGAAGATATACACGATTGGGCTAATCAAAAATTTAATGCCGAAAAGATTCTTGAAACTGCCTATTCTATGATGGGCACTCCATATTTATGGGGCGGAATGTCAACAAAAGCACTTGACTGTTCAGGCCTTGCACGTGTGAGCTATTTCGCAAATGGAATAATTCTCATGAGAGATGCTTCACAACAGGCCAAAACCGGTATGCGCATAGAGCCAGAAAATTGGCGTCTGTGCAAAGCCGGAGATTTACTTTACTTTGGTAATGCAAAAACAAAACGAGTAACGCATGTTGCAATATATGATCATGATGGTCGCTATATTCATTCTTCTGGGCGTGTTAAAGTCAATAGTGTTGACCCCGAAGATGAATTATACTTGACAACACCATTCCTGTCGGCAATAAGAGTAGATGGACAAGAAGGCACCAAAGGTATTACTCGAGTTGCAAACCATAAATGGTATTTTAATTGATAAATCTAAAACCACAGAATAATGAATCGTAGAAAATTTTTACAAGCAACAGGGTTGGGGTTAGTTGCCTTATCCTCTCCTATATCATTCTCGGCATGTGGCTCTCCGACACGTAAAACTGCGCCATCGGGGAAATTAACTCTTTCGTTTGAGCCATATGAACTTAAACTTCGCCACTCATTTAATCTTGCTAAATATAGTCGCACAACAACTCCTGATGTTCAAGTGCGCTTGGAATATGATGGTATTGTTGGTTATGGTGAAGCCTCAATGCCTCCATACCTTGGAGAAAGTGTTGAGTCGGTAACAAAATTTTTGTCGCAACTTGATTTGGCGCAATTTACAGATCCTTTCCGAATTGAAGATATACACGAGTATATGGATAAAGTTGCCCCCGATAATCGAGCAGCTAAAGCATCAGTTGATATTGCATTACACGATTTGCTTGGCAAGATTATGGGACAACCTTGGTATAAAATTTGGGGGCTAAATCCTGAGAAAGCTCCCGATACATCATTTACTATTGGTATAGATACGGCCGAAGTTGTTCGTCAAAAGGTCGATGAAGCAGCTCCATATAATGTTCTCAAAGTTAAAATGGGCCTTGACAATGATAAGGAGTTAGTAGAAATTATACGTTCAAAAACCGATCGTCCTATTTGTGTTGACGCCAATCAAGGTTGGAATGACAAAGAAAAGGCGTTGGAAATGTGTTATTGGCTTGCTGAGAGAAATTGTTTATTCGTTGAACAGCCAATGCCAAAAGAAATGATTGAAGAAACTGCATGGGTTAGAGAGCGTAGCCCTCTGCCAATTATAGCAGATGAATTTTTGCAAAGATTGCCCGATGTTAAGCGTGCCTCTGAAGCTTATGATGGTATCAATATTAAGTTGATGAAGAGTACCGGTATGCATGAAGCGTATAAGATGGCTGTGTTGGCGAAATCAATGGGTATGAAGGTTATGTTAGGCTGTATGACTGAAACATCATGTGCTGTGACTGCTGCAGCTCAGCTTGCACCAATGGTAGATTGGGCTGACCTTGACGGTAACTTACTTATCGCTAATGATATTTTTGATGGAATAAAGATTGTGAACGGAAAAGTTACAATCCCCGATAGACCAGGTATTGGTGTAGTTCCCTTAAATAGTTAAGAATTTACGCGAGATATTTGTCTAAGTGAAAATTTATTACTAAATTTGCACTCCGAAATTGTGAATGAAATAAACGAAAAAAAAATAAATAACGGCAATGAAAAGAACATTTCAACCTTCAAACAGAAAGAGAGTAAACAAGCATGGTTTCCGTGAAAGAATGTCAACACCTGATGGACGCAAAGTCCTTGCTCGTCGTCGTGCTAAAGGACGTGCACGTTTGACAGTGTCAGATTCAATCGGAGGAAAATAATCCATAAATGTTTGAAAATAATAAAAGCCTAAGTAATCACTTAGGCTTTTATTATTTTATATGAACTATGATTTATTCAGTTTAATTTATTAATGTTGTCTGCTTCGAGTTGAACGTTTTGCCAAGAAATATATTGAACTTAGAATTATAGTTATGAATATCATGTAGGTCCATCGATAATCTTGTGGAATTATAAAGTAACCAACGTTTATTCCCATTTGAGTCATTGCATATCCTAATGCAATCGTATAATGCTCAAACCCCCATTGATTTGCAAACACTTGATATAAATGACGTCTATGAGGAAGCAAAATATTTTCACCCATGAAAAGTCGCTGTATGATTGTAAATACAGTGTCAACTCCATAAACAATAAGAAATATAATGCATGTAGGGTCTGCAGTAGCCCATATAAGGTCAATTAAGAGATATAGGATTAAATATCCCATTACGATAGAGCCTACATCGCCGGCAAAACAAATTGCGTTTTTGCGGAAATTGAAGAATGCAAAGATTAACGTAGCAATAATTAATGTTTGAATTAATGTCGTCGGAGCTGACGGCAACCCGCTATAATAGAATAAAATAGAGCAAAGAGTCACAAGAGAATAACCGGCTGTTATTCCATTGATCCCGTCCATAAAATTATATGCGTTAATAAATCCTACTCCACATATTAGCACAACAATGAATATGTCTATAAATCCCCAATTTATTATGTAAAAAAAAGAATAAAATACTACAATAAAATGTACGAATAATCGGGGAGTAGGGGATATATTTTTGATGTCATCAATAAAACTAATTAGAGCTAATATAGAAGAGCCGATTAATAAGGAATCAATAGGGCGTTTGAACCAAATATAATAGAAAGCTACAGCTATGATAAAAATAATACCTCCTCCCGTGAGTTTATATTTACGATGAGATGAACGAGATGTTACTTTGTCTCCAATCCTTAATTTCCTGGCTATAAAAAAATACAATAATTCGCATGTAATTAATATTACAAGTAGTAACCCCAAATAAACATTTGATGTATTAATTATTGATTCTGATACCATTTATACAAACGATGAATGCCATCTTCTATTTCTACTGAATGTTTCCAACCTAATGAGTGTAGTTTAGAAACATCACAAAGTTTTCTCATTGTTCCATCAGGCTTTGTAGAATCCCACATTATGGTTCCTTCAAATCCGACCTCTTGTTTGATAATATTGGCCAATTGAGAGATAGACAATTCTTTCCCAGTTCCAATATTGATATGGCAAATTCTTACCTCCGGGCTATTTCCTCTTAAATCATTGAACGATACATTTTCCAAAATATGAACAGATGCATCGGCCATATCTTCGCTCCAAAGAAATTCTCTTAGTGGCGTTCCAGTGCCCCAAAGTTTTAATATTCCGTTGTTTATGCCAAAATTACTTAGCTGATCTTGAATTTCTTTGAAAGAAGATTCTCCCGAAACACCATTAACAGGCATTCGATTTAAGTCGGTTCTCAATCCTTCCTCATTATTTTCCATAAGCAATTTTGCAAGATGCATTTTGCGTATCATAGCCGGTAATACATGGCTTCGTTCAAGATGAAAGTTATCGCGTGGCCCATATAGGTTTGTAGGCATAACAGCAATGTAGTCAGTTCCATACTGAAGGTTGAAACTTTCACACATCTTCAATCCTGCTATTTTGGCTATTGCGTACGGCTCATTGGTGTATTCCAATGGCGAAGTCAACAATGCATCTTCAGGAATAGGTTGTGGTGCAGACTTAGGATAAATACATGTGCTTCCGAGAAACAAAAGTTTTTTTACATTATGCCTGAAACTTTCACCAATTACATTTTGTTGAATTTGTAGATTTTGATAAATAAAATCGGCCCGATATATATTATTTGCCATTATACCACCAACGTGGGCTGCTGCTAATACAACATATTCCGGTTGTTCAATATCAAAAAAATGTTTGACAGCTACAGCATCAAGCAAATCCAATTCATCATGAGTGCGACCCACAAGATTGGTATAACCTCGTTTTATGAGATTATTCCATATTGCAGACCCAACCAACCCTCGATGCCCGGCAACATATATCTTTGATGATTTATCCATTTTTTGATTGAGATTTTATGAGTTCTATGTCAGCATCAACCATAATATTTATAAGTTGCTGAAATGATGTTTTGCGAGGATTCCAGCCAAGTTGTTCTTTGGCTTTTGTTGGATCACCCAATAGCTGTTCAACCTCTGCAGGTCTAAAATATTTAGGGTCAACTTCGACCAAAATTTTTCCGCTATTTTCGTCAATACCTTTTTCGTTAAGGCCTTCACCTTCCCAACGGAGCTTGATACCAACACGCTCAAATGCCAGAGTTGTGAACTCTCTAACAGTATGATATTCACCTGTTGCAATAACATAATCGTCGGGTTGATCTTGTTGCATAATAAGCCACATACATTCCACATAATCTCGAGCATATCCCCAGTCGCGCAGAGCATTTAAGTTCCCTAAATATAACTTATCTTGGAGACCATTTACGATGCGAGCTGCGGCCAATGTAATTTTTCTTGTCACGAAAGTCTCGCCGCGACGTTCGCTTTCATGATTAAATAAAATACCATTTACAGCATACATGCCGTAGCTTTCACGATAATTCTTTGTTATCCAATAGGCATATAGTTTGGCGCACGCATAAGGGCTACGTGGATAGAATGGAGTTGTTTCTTTTTGGGGGACTTCCTGCACTTTGCCGTATAATTCTGATGTGCTGGCTTGATATATGCGTGTGCGGTTTTCCATTTTAAGAATGCGCACTGCTTCAAGTAATCTTAATGTCCCAACTGCATCAGTCTCTGCAGTGTATTCGGGCACATCAAATGACACTTTAACATGACTTTGAGCGGCAAGATTGTATATTTCTGTAGGTTGTATTTCCTGGATAATGCGTATCAATGAACTTGAATCGGTCATATCACCATAATGTAGATTAATGAGTCGTCGCTGTTTCATATCTCTTACCCATTCGTCTAAATACAAATGTTCAATTCGACCTGTATTAAATGATGAACTTCTACGAATAATTCCGTGAACTTCATAACCTTTTTCAAGTAGGAATTCAGCTAAGAATGAACCATCTTGTCCTGTAATTCCAGTAATTAATGCGATTTTATTTGATGCCATTTTATTTGGATATTACTTGTTTTATTGAATTTAGGACCCTATATACTTCCTCGTCAGTAAGACATGAGCTGCTTGGTAGGCATAGTCCTCTCTCGAATAGTTTTTCGGCTATGTTCCCTCCATAGTATGGTGCTGATTCATATACAGGTTGCATGTGCATTGGACGCCAAAGTAATCGAGTCTCAATGTTAAGTTGGTTAAGTGACTCTCTAATTTCATTGGGACTTTTTTCAATTTTATTGCAATCCAATAATATTGTACTCAACCAAAAATTTGAATTAAAGTCATTACTTGGATTTTGTTGAACTTCAATTCCATCAACTTTTGCAAACTCATCAGAATAGATTTTGTGAATCTCCCTGCGACGATTGATGTGATGGTTTAGTACCTCCATTTGGCCACAACCAATACCGGCACTAATATTACTAAGACGATAATTATATCCTATTACATTATGATAGTAATACGGCTTATTTTCTCTTGCTTGAGTCGCGTAAAATTTTACTCTGCTCGCGGACTCTTCATTTGGACAAATTAATGCTCCTCCACCTGAAGTGGTTATGATTTTGTTACCATTAAAACTAAACGCACCATAATCGCCCAAAGTACCACAATTCCTATTCTTATATTCCGACCCTAATGCTTCGGCTGCATCTTCAACTATCGGTATTGAGTATTTATTAGCTATTGCATTTATTTCGTCCATTTTGGCAGGCATACCATACAAATGCACGGGGATTATAGCTTTGGGATATTTACCTGTCTTATTGAACCTATCAATAATTGCATTTTCTAAAGCCGTAGGGTCCATGTTCCATGTCTCAGGTTCGCTATCTACAAAAACAGGTGTTGCGCCTTGGTATTTTATAGGATTAGCACTTGCTGCAAAAGTGAATGACTGACAAATTACTTCATCACCGATGCCCACTCCTAACATTACTAAGCCTAAATGTATTGCGGCAGTTCCGGCACTTAGAGCGACAACATTGCCTTTCCCAAGAAAATGTTCAAGTCGAGACTCAAATTCATCTACGTTTGGGCCGAGGGGAACGATCCAATTATCTTTAAAAGCTTTTTCAATCCATTCTTGTTCCGTTCCTCCCATTTCAGCTACGGATAGTAGTATTCTGTTGTTCATAATCCTATTCTGATTAATTTAGCTACAAAATTACACAAATAAAGTACAACAAGCTAAAAATAAATTCAATTATTACCATTAAAATATTCCATAGTTGCGCTTGTCGCAGAATTAATATTTTCACGTGCCACTACTTTTTTGAATGTTAACCACAATATTTTGAGGTCAAGAGCAAATGAAATATTATCAACATACCACACATCATATTCAAACTTTTGCTTCCATGTAATAGCATTTCGACCATTTATCTGAGCCCAACCTGTTATGCCGGGCTTAACTTCATGCCTACGGGCTTGTTCAGACGAATATAGAGGTAAATATTGTATTAGTAGAGGTCTTGGACCAATTAATGACATATCACCTTTTAAGACATTCCATAATTGTGGCAATTCATCAAGAGATGTAGAGCGTATAAAAGCTCCAATTTTTGTTAGTCGTTTGTCATCTGGAAGCAGATTCCCATCGCTATCAGTTTTATCAGTCATAGTCTTAAATTTGACAAGTTTGAAAATCTTGCCATCTTTACCCGGGCGTTCTTGAACGAAAAATGCTGAATATTTATTCGCAATCATAAGTATTGCAATCAAAACGAGTATAATTGGGCAGAAACATAATAATGCTATGCCTGAGAAAATGACATCTAATCCACGTTTAACAAATTTACTATACATTACGCCTAAAAATATTAGCAATTTTAAAGTAAATATACAATGCAGTTAATGTTATTCTATTGTTGATTACTTTCCTAAGAATCTTATGCCCAAGACTTCCATAACCCGGATATTTGGTTAAATCGGCAGTTGGATATAACCCCATAGACTCAAATCGGTCAATATCATGCTTTAATCGATGATATCCTAAATTATATTTGATTGATCGGTAGATGTGTCCAAAAACAAACGAATTTTTATCTCTAATTATGTATTCTTTTATTTCATCTCGATCATGCTTGTGCAATATATTTAATTCTCGTAGAAGAGGCATAGTACAATTATTCAGTTTCAGCAAATGATTTTTTCTATAGTCATGCATACAACTACCAGAGACCTGAACGTAATTATAGAAGATATTATTTACATTGTGAATTAATTTCGCTTTAATACATACGTTCCACATAAAAATAAAATCCTCATAATATAAAATATCATTTGCAAAAATGATATTATTAGATTGTAGAAACTGAGTATTGAATAAGTATGCCCATACCGGTGTGCGCCATGTTAATCCGTTGGTATTATGAATGTAAGATATTCCATCTGTTGGCTTTGAAATTTCAACACGAGTGTTAGTTCCATAGACATTTGAGTGGGGACTGACGAGTCTATATTGAAACGCAATCACGTCACTATTTGTATTTTCGCCTATTTCAATTAGTTTAGGAAGGCTTCCATTGTCAAGATAGTCATCTGCATCAATGAATGCAATCCATTTACCTTTAGCATTTTTAATACCAATGTTACGTGTAATACTTACTCCTTCATTTTCTTTGTTAATTAGATGAACATTAGGAAGTTGGAAATTATCTTCAATGATTTTACGGGTGTTATCAGTACTACCATCATTAATGATTAAAATTTCCAATTCATCAGATTTCAGAGAAGAATTGATTTGCTCGTGTAAAATTCTGGTTAAGCAATCATATATATATTTTCCAGCATTATAGCATGGAATGATAATACTTAATTTTAGATTATTACACATAAATGTATTGGTCTATTTCTGACGTTAAATTTATCGCTAATTAGCTATAAATCCTATTCGATAGTTGAAGAATCGGATTAAACTTTTCAAAAATCTGCGTTTCCATTGACGTTTATAATACTTGTGACACGTAGAATATATTAGCATAGCATCTTTAGTGCAAACGCCTTTAACAATTGGATCTTCAGCATACTGAGGATTGCTTAATAGTTGAGTTATATCACTATATTTTTCAGATAATATTATATTGTCGATCAAGCTTATAACGTCACTCTTGACTTTTTTAGTCGTGCACAAAGCTGAAATATTATTTAATAATATATTCTTTAATTCTATCAGCATTGGGAGAACAGCTTTTGTATAATTATGCTTTATTGCAAAATCTCGTTTTATGCGGTATATTTCAGCAAAGTGCTCAATGATCTCTTTTGTCTTAGTTATATTATGTTTAGAAGATGTAATACCTCCAAATCTCCAATTATAACCATAGTAATCTACAAACATCATTGATTGAAGAAGTGGAAATATGTACATATTAAATAACAGATCTTCTCCAATAGGATAATTTATATGTTTAAATTCAGATTGTCGTACAATATCTGTTTTAATTAATTTACCCCAATATGCAACGTTGATTTTGTTAATGCCGAAAAAAGAGATAAAATATTTATCTTTTATTTCAGGTTGGAATAATGGCTTGAAATATTCATCTGTAATGTTATTTATTGGTTGCTTAATCCCCAACGGATATCGTCTATAATAGTTCATTATAACATAATCTATGTCATATTTTAAAGCAGGAGTAACCATTACTTCCAATGCTTTAGTTTCGAGCCAATCATCGCCATCAATAAAAGTAATATATAAGCCTTGGGCATTCTCTATGCCAATTTGTTTTGCCTTTGAGATTCCCACATTAGTTTTATTACGAATAACTTTTACTTGCTGTTCATATCCTTCTTTTGAAGTGATGGATGTTATTAATTCAAAATCATTGGTAGGGGAGCAGTCATCAATACATATTAATTCCCAATCTCTAAATGTCTGATTAAAAATAGAATATAAAAGTTTAGGAATAAACTTGCGACTATTATAAAAATTAGCAACAATAGAGATGGTAGGCTTTTTCATTTGTGTAATGAGCGTTGAACTTCAATATACAGTTTATTGTATTTTTCAACAGTTTTGTCAATATTATATTCTTGAGCACGAGTCTGACATTTCCTTACAGTTAGATTATATTTCTCGGGATTCTCTATCAGACTTTTGATTTCACTTGCCAAAATTTCAGCATTACCTGGAGGGAATAAAATTCCGGCATCGGCGATTACATCATGTAGGCCATCAACATCGCTACCAATAAATGGACGACCTGAAGCCATCGCTTCAATTGAAGCAAGGCTGAGACCTTCCCAATGTGTAGATAGTACGATTATGTCAGATTCTGACATAAGTGAAGGAATATCATCTCTATTACCCCATAGCTTAACTTTGTCTGAAATACGTAAATCTCTTACGTTTTGTTCTATTTTACGACGCAAAGCGCCATCACCAACTAACCAAAGTTTATAATTGTCAGGGAGTAGTGATATAGCTTTTATGAGTGTCTGATGATCCTTTTGTGGTCGGAAAGCTGCAACCATAGTCACTATTATTTCTCCATCTTTATTTGGAGCAGATAATTCAGAGGAAAATTTAGATAAATCAATGCCATTATTTATAGTCGTTATCTTGTATGAATGTCCAATATAATCACTAAGGTTGTCTGTTGCTTTTTGTGAGATAGATATTATATGGTTATATCTATTATACATCAATTTATCAAGAATCTTAAATCCCCAAATAGACCGACGTCTATTATGAGTATTATGCTCTGTTGTTATAAGTATGGTATGGTGTTTAGCTCCTAAAGCGATTGGAACATAATATTGACAAGCAGTGTTGTGGGTGTGAATGATGTCGTAACCTCTAAGATATTTTCGGAGTCGAATGATATTATAGGGATTATATACGTTTCCTTTCAGCGATAAATAATTAATTTTAATGCCTCGTGATTTTAATTCAGAGTATAGGGGAGTATTGATCCCATCAAACAGAAGTAAATCAACCTCATGTCCATAATTCTTTAATCGCGGCAACATTTCCACAAGTAATTTTTCTGCGCCACCAGTGCGTAAAGATGTTATAACATGTAAAATGCGCATTATTGTTTTATTTTGAATTTGATGTAAAGGAAAAGGCCGAATCCCGGTAATATAGATAGAATTGTGAGCAATTTCTTAGGAGATTCTTTTATGAAATTTTTATTCTTAGAAATTATGCTACTACTTACATAGTGTATGCACGACATGAATCGCCTTTTTAATGTTGGAGCCAACACCATCTCGGTCTTTCTATAAAACGCAAACCCTTTTGGGTTATTCCAATATTGACGTAACATGTTGTTGCTTGACCCATCTTGTTGATATTCTACAACGACAAGAGGTCTATTTATAGTAAGCAACGTGTAATTTTGGTCTATGAGCATATATTTGTAGGCTAGACCTACGTATTTTTCTTTATCAAATATAGGGTATTCCGGGTATTTTTTAATTACCTCAGTGCGATAGACCAGTTTTTTATCTCCCTTACCACCATTTGCATAAAAATCAGTCAATGTGGTTTCCTTTAGATTATTGGGAAACTCGGTACCAATAATTTGCTGATTAAGATCAACATCTAAGCCGATTATTCCGGCATATTTTTCGGAGCCATTATTACGCCAAAACTTAGTAATCAATTCTATTGCGTCATCAGGCATATAGTCGTCTGAATCAATACAAACGTTTAATTCTGTTGTAATATTTTGATATGCCGTATTATGTGCGCCATGCATACCCTGATTTTGTTGATAAATATATATTATCTCAAACTTAGAATTCTCTTTCCATTTAAGTACTAATTCAGCGGTGTTATCAGTAGAGCCATCATCAATTACCATCCATATAAAGTCCTTGCATGTTTGTCTGCAAAGACTTTGATAGGTGCGCCATATTGTGTGCGCGCGATTGAATGCAGGAGTGAATACAGTAATTAATGGTCCGTTCATGATAGCATAAAGTATGTGAACAATGATGATAAAATGAGAATACCGCCACTTGTTAAACTTTGTGACTTAAAAATTTTATAGGTGCACAACGGATAGGCAAGTAGTATAGGATATAAAAACCATGAAAGATATGCAAATCTATTTGAGAACGCGGCGGTGTTTATCAGTACCCAAAATGAGTTGGCGATAATGTACGTATTTAGAATAAATAAATATATTTTATCAACTGAATGAACACGTTTTATCGTATACCACCCAAGTATAATAGGTAAGAAACTATATAAAATGAAATCCCATCTATATCCCGATTCATATTCTAACTCATAGGATTGTTGCATGGTGATTAAGTAATTTGACATGCGATTGTCATCTATGATAAATGAAAACAATTGTTTTGTTTGTTCTTGAAAAATCAAAGAGACTACAATACATATCGCCCAAATCTTAAAGTAAACGGAGAATTGATTATAAAATAGAGCTATAGTGGCAGATGCTAGTATAAGTGCGCAAGATGTGTGTGTAAGTGTCGCTGCAACTAATAGAGAGTAACCGATGATGATGTTGCGTCGATTACTCATTAGGAATGATAATCCAAGCATTGATAAACTTGTTGCCATACCATGTCTAATTCCATTTGTTGCATAACCCCAAAATGAGAAAGCTGTAAATAGAAAGACTATAGTAAATAATAAATGGCGGGGAAGCCACTTATATGCTGCCCAAACCATTGCGACGATATAGAATATTGATATTACTAATAGCCATGTTGACGCATTTGCCATTTGAATGCAAATGTTCTCTATCAAAGTGAAAAACGGTTCAGAATTGTCACTTGGGAGTGACTCCCATATCCCGGTTTGAACCAAATTAAAAATCATTGTATAAAGCCCCGTATCGGCATAGCACCATAAAGGTCTGGTTCCTATATATAAGATAACAAATAGAGAGACTATACAGCTGAAAAATACATTTTTGTTGCCTCTTAAAAATCGAGAATCTTTAAGGGACATGATGTATATAGCATATAATAGACTGATTATGGTAGTTGATGTTAACCAAATTTCAGTTGAGAATATTTCGCGAAACATTTTTAGCGTTTAGTAATAAGTCGCCGGATTATTTTGCCGACAAAATTTTTAAATTTTGAGAGAGTAGAACTCCATGAGTTTGTATAATAATGAATGCTAACAGTATTTTCAGTTAAATTACATCTTCCTGTTAGACTATTTATTGGATTAAAATACTCAGCTGGATAAATTGATATATCTCCTACACGTTGTATGCATGATGAGTTTTTTAAGCCATTGCGAGAGAGAACGTCAGTTGTAATTTTAACTATTGCATATAGATTGATTTTGTGCTCATCAGTCCAAAAGTTCAAATTATGATATATTTTTAATATTTGAGCATATATATCATTCTTTGGTTCTGAAGCAAGACCTAATCCGGGATTTACAGCAATGTGAGTATTGTGCCCTCCATTGATTTCACAAGCCATAAAAGGCCCGTTATTCAAAATTGTGTTTAAAGGCCTTATTAACTCTACATCGGTGTCAAAATATATTCCGCCAAAATGATACAATATCCATATGCGTGCATAGTCACTGACAAATGCATATTTTTTAGCTTCGTATGCGTCTATAGTATATTGTGTAATATTAATGTCAAAATTATCTTCGTTCCATTCTTTTATTTCATAGTCAGGTAGGAATTTCCTCCAACTATTAATGCATTTAATAGCTGATTTTGGCAATTTGTTGTGTCCAAACCAACAATAATGAATGACTTTGGGAATCATATCAAAGAATATAATTTATCAATTTCAGAATTTTGTTGGTCGTTTTGGCAAGCAAGATTCTGAGTTATTAATTCTTGTTTGCCTTTATCCATAGCTAATTCATATATTGCAGAAGCTATGGACTCGTTGTCAATTGGGCAAATGATGCCATCAATGCCATCGTTTATTTGTGAAGATGATGTTGGATAATTAGTTATTATTACTGGTTTATTTAGTGCTTGAGCTTCTCTAACAGCAACGGATTTCCCCTCATAAAGAGAAGGTTGAACATATATGTCACACTTGGATATGTAAGGATATGGATTGGGCTTTTTCCCTAAAATAGTTACGTATTCAGATGTGTCAGTCGCTTTAATATTATGTTTAATTGTAGAATCATCTCCAAATCCAATAATAAACCATTTAAATTTCAGTCCTCTTTTCTGCAAATGTTGAGCAATAAACGGAATACTCTCGAAATTTTTTGGCTCACAAAATCTTCCGATAGAGCATATGTTAATTATGCCTGATTCATATTCTATTGGCTCAAACTCATTTGCTTGTTCTTTAATGAGATTTGTTGAGACTATATTTTCAATTAAATATATGCGGTCATTTAATGTTGGGAATTGTTGTAGGAATGCTGTTGAAACATCATCTGATATTGAAATGATTTTATCAAAGTAAGACCAAATGGGCAATTCCATTTTAGGATTTATTGAAATAGTGGAGTAATCGGTATGAATCCACGCGATTTTCTTCTTAGCTAAAACCTTCCTTGCAATTATATTGTGAGGTGTAAGAAAACTGACTGCTAAATCATATTGCCCAAGTTTATGCAATGAAGGAAGTAGGGGAGTCGTATATTGGGCGACTAATTGAAATATTGTGTAGTCGGGTTTATCTGATTTCTTCCTTCCTAAATTTTTCTGTAGCCAATGATGAGTTTTTGCAAGAATACGCGCAAACGCAATATCAATGTGCCCTTCTTTAACGATATCTATTATAGGACGCTCTAATGTTGAATAACGTCTATTCTCAGGTAATAGATTGATTTTTGAAGGTATATATTTCATGAATTCTCCTGTGTGTTGATTAATAAATAAATCAACACTGACTTTGTCGGTATTAATAGCATCAAGTAGGCCGAGCAGAGCTCGTTCTGCTCCACCAATTTCCATGTAATGCATATTAATGAGAACTCTTGGCTTACTTTCCATTTTTTAAAAAAAGGAGTTTGAATTCGTTGTAACCTGCAATTTTAAAGATTTTGGCACACCCGAAATATATTGAAAGTGCAACACTTAAGCCAAGTATTAAGCTTAAGTAATTATTTTCAATCATCGCCGTAATCAAATATGTTATCGAAAAAGTGATAATTGATAATGTAAATGCCGGAGTGATATCTTTAAGTTGTTGTTTTATTCCAAGATTGAGTATTTTGCCGGTATAATGAGTATTACAAATTAATGCTATAAATGATACTATAATTTGTCCCACGCACATAACCTCAATACCAAACCAGACAGTAATAGCAAGCGTACACAAAATTGACGCAATTTTAATGATTTCAAGTTTAAAAATCAAATCGCTTCTACCTTTAATTTTTAGAAGATTCAGGTTCAGGGCATGAATAGGATAAAGCATGAATGCAAATACTAATATCTGCAAATATTTAGATGATTCAATCCACATTTCGGTTAATAATACCGTGATTATAGGCTTAGCTAAAGCCCCAATAATAAGGCATAGTGGGAATAAAGTAAATGCACATGCTTGTATGAGTTGTCTATATCGTTTGTATAGAATATCGTTATTATCTTGTGTTTTACTCAAGAGCGGAAGAGAAATAGTGTCTATAATGGTTGTTGGTATCTGCACACTTTGCGCACTAAGATTTGATGCTTTGCTATAAAATGCCAACTGAGTTGTGTTCCATAATTTACCCGTAATTAAAGAATATATTTGAGAAAAAATAGTATTCAGTACGCTGGAGTACATCAACTTACACCCATAATTATTAAATAGTTCTTTAAATTTTGCATTAGAGAAACGCAACTTAGGATAGTGAGAAGAAAAAACAATTGTTAGCGTTGATATCAGTATTGCCGATAGTATATATTGAAATACTAATGCCCATATACCATATCCATATTTGGCAAGTATAACACTAATTATTCCTGATATAGATATCGATATTATATTGATGATTGAAAGTTTCTTAAAATCAAGTGAATGTACAATTTTTGCATCAAAAGCTAATGCAAAAGCATTAATTGGAATTGAAATTGCAGTAAGACGGAGCGCTTTATTTAATTCTGGCTCATTAAAATATATTGAAATATAAGGCGAAATTAGATATATTACCGAGTATAATATTACTGAAGAGATGACATTGTATAGAAACGTAGTACTTAAATCAATATCAGTTAATCCTTTTCTTCTGATCAATGCTTCTTTCAACCCTCCATTTGATATAGTTTGAGCAATTGTGCAAATAATTAGAATAATTGCAAAGATGCCAAATTTAGATGGTAAAATTTGTCGCGCTAAAACCACTGAAAAGACAAATTGAAGTGCATTAACTCCAATCGTATTGACAGCCTGCCAACGAGTAGCGTTTATAGCATTTGATTTAAACTCTGACATCTATTACAAAAAACTTTTAATGATGCGTTTTAATTTGCGGGTGAGGGAGTGCTTATTTCGATTGAATATATCGTGTGGTTTATCTATTTTAAAATCAGCCCAGAACTCGTTATTGAGTTCGCTTGTGATGAAATTTAATATTTCGTTGTCTGAAAATCGATTTGAATCAAGTAATCTCCTTAGGTGATATTCCAATAAAGAAATTAATTCACTTTGCATCAAATGAATAATATTTTGATAATTATTCTTTATTGCCCAGTTTGATTTAAATAAGAAAACATTCTTGTATAGTTCAAGATCGTTTAGCTCCAATTGCGTATATGATAAGCCCCCCCAACGATAATTGTATATACTATTTTCGGATATGGCAATCTTTGTCGCTTTATATATCGCATTTAAATTAAAAATTCTATCTTCACCCCAAAATTGGTTGAACTGAGGGAATACAATTCCTTTGAGTAAAGAAGTGCGATATAATTTACCCCAACATGAAACCGGGAATAATTTATCATTGTATAGGCACGATTCAAGCGCTTGAGTATCATCGTATTTGTTGTTATAGCCAATTGGAATATTCCATTGAGAGACTCTTCGTGTCACTCTCATTTGAGTGATATCAGCATTGAGTTTCAATGCTGTTTCAATTGCTGATTCAATTGCATGGCTATCTAACCAATCATCGGCATCAACAAATGCAATATAACTTCCACCGGCATAAGATAGAGAATTAATGCGACAATTATATAGCCCTAAATTACGATTATTTGATTCAATCCGTATTAAAGGCTTATATTTATTATATATTTGAGCTGAAGAATCACTACTGTTGTCATCAATAATAATTATTTCGGTATTTTTATAGGATTGAGATAACGCTGACTTGATAGCTCTGTCGAGAGTTTTCTCGTTATTATATACCGGAATTATTATAGAGACAAGAGGTGACTTCATTTGCCAATGCAGTGATATTCAAACCCTTCTTCGGCCAATTCAGTTGGGTCATATATGTTGCGTCCGTCAACAATAATATTTCCACGCATAGCCTTCTTGATGATGCTCCATGATGGCACTCTGAATTGTTTCCATTCGGTAATCAAAGCTATCGCATCAGCATCGATAACAGCATCATACATGTCTTTTGCGTATTTAACTTTATCGCCCAATCGACGTTTGCACTCATCAATCGCAACCGGATCATACACAACCACATCTGCTCCCGATTCTAAAAGACGATTTATTACGACTAAAGCCGGAGCTTCTCTCATGTCGTCTGTTTCGGGCTTAAATGCTAACCCCAAAATGGCGATGCGCTTATTGCTTAAGTTTTTTAATGCTTTTTTTAATTTATTGAATACAACTTCTTTTTGTTGCTCATTAACTTTTTCTACAGCTTCAATGATACTCATGTGGTAGCCATGTTCTTTACCGGTGTGTATGAGAGCCTTAACATCTTTAGGGAAACAAGATCCTCCATAACCACAACCTGCATAAAGAAATTTATTGCCGATGCGTATATCAGTGCCTATCCCTTTTCTCACCATGTTGACATCTGCGCCAACGAGCTCGCATAAATTAGCAATATCATTCATAAATGAGATGCGAGTGGCAAGCATTGAGTTAGCGGCATATTTAGTCATCTCCGCTGACGCAATATCCATGAATATTACTCTGAAATTATTGAGCAAGAATGGGCGATAAAGTCGTTCCATTACTTTACGTGAACGCTCACTTTCAACGCCAATCACGACTCTATCTGGCGACATGAAATCCTTGATTGCAGCACCTTCTTTTAGGAATTCCGGGTTAGAGGCTACTTCAAATGGAATTTTAACGCCTCGCTTTTTGAGCTCCTCTTCAATAACAGCTCTAATTTTCTTAGATGTTCCTACTGGTACTGTACTTTTTGTAACGAGTATCGCAAATTTATTAATGTTCTGCCCAAAAGTACGAGCAACCTCAAGAACATATTTTAAGTCGGCACTTCCATCTTCGTCTGGTGGAGTCCCAACTGCGCTGAATACCACTTCGACGTTGTTGATACACGATGATAAATCTGTCGTGAAATGTAAGCGCCCTTCTTTTTGATTTCGACAAACAAGTTCATCAAGACCTGGCTCATAAATAGGAATAATACCTTGCTTTAGGTTTTCAATCTTTTGGGCATCTATATCAACGCATGTAACATCAATACCAACTTCTGCGAAACATGTACCTGATACTAATCCGACATATCCGGTACCTACAATTGCAATATTCATATGTAAAATTCTTTATTAAATTTTTCCGGTCAGTAATAAAGCCAAAGTTTTACTGCGACCGATTATATAGTTTACAATTAAAGTTATAGCTATTACAGCAGATGCTGCAATAGCCGAAATTATTAATGTTGGGACTATATTTAGATTCATAGCCCTGAGTGGTTCTTGTAGAAATGTCATAGGGAAAAGGAAGAAATAATGTAGTAGATAAATAGCTAAACTTTCTTTCCCTATGTATGTAAACGTTTTTATAGCGAAATTATTAGTGTCTTGAGTGTATTTATTTACGATATTGATGACTACAATTGCTAAAGTAATGTGCAATATGACTCTGATAAAATATAAATTCATGCTATTCAACCATGAGAATTCCCACGAATAACATGTGAGATATAGGACAATAATTGTTAATAGCAATGCCGGTGTATATATCTTTGAACTACTGATAGAATTTAAGAATTGGTTTTGGTACCGTCGAGCAAATAATCCAGCTATAAATATCGGATAAAATTGAAATACAAGAGGCAGACCAAATAAATTCGCATAATCTGAAGGTAATATTACGAAGGCAAAAATGCCAATAATAATCCAAGACATAATTGAGAGTGATATATGAGCAAATAATGAATTTGTTGATGCTAATAACTTACTAATAGCACTATATATCAATATTATCTCAAATAAACAGAGAGTAAACCAATAGCCGTTTTTCCATATATCAAAATAAAATCCGTTAAATCCAGGTTTTAGCGGGCTTTGTAATCCACTATGAGGAAAATAAAATATCCATAATGTGCCTACGACAAAAAATGGAATTATTAATTGAAAAAACCGGCGTTTTATTTTTGGTGAAAGAAATGAACGATTTTCAGCCGCTTTGTATGTAAAAAAACCGCTTATAAAGAAAAACAATGGCATGTGTATTTCTCCAATCATTTTAAACAAAAATGCTTGGTCTATGTCTCTAATGCACATAGTTAGAATGTGGCCCATCACAACCAGAAATATGGCGATGCCTTTAATCATGTCAAAGTATTGTAAGCGACTATTAGTCATAGGCTTCTGGGTCTGAATTAATTTTTTCAACTAACGCAGGGTGTATAAATGCTGTTGCCACTGCTGCAATTCCTCTCACGCACACAACGACACGTCTGTCTCCTTTTAATCTGATAAAATAGCCTTCAGCGCCCTCAAACACGCCACCAATAATTCTAACTCGGTCTCCTTTTTTGAGTTTATTCAGGTCGGGCTCAAGATATATTAATTGTTCGTTTAATGTTCCTGAAACAGCGATGAAACTCTTCATTTGGTTTTCGGGAATAACTATCGGTTGATTAGTTTCTCTATCCATTATGTATCTGATAGGAAGTTCGGTTGTGTCTTTTAACTCTTGGAGTTTGTCCCTCTCAATGTATATGAATATGAGGTTGTGAATGGCTGGAATTTTTTCTTTGATACGACGTTCACCGCGAGTGACAATACGATATTTCATAGGCAGAAAGTTCTCAATGTGCCGTGCATCAAGGGCATGCTTGACTTTCATTTCCCTATTATAGGTAACCCTAATGGCAAACCATCTTTTGTCGGTCGCAGTTTCCATTTAAACAATATCGGGGGACACCATGCGGGCAAAGCCCGTGGTTATCAGTAAATTAGTTTTAGCGTCTCCGTCCGGATGACAATTATTATTCAACACGCGTTATAAATTAACGGTCAAACAATGTTTATTATATGCAAAAGTAATTAAAATTCTTCGTTTTATGAATGTTTTAAGCGCTTTTTTATATTTAAGATTTAGTTTCAAACTTATTTTAGCGCAATTATAATTTTATGGTTAATTTCACGTTTAAATAGTTAGGTTATTATTAGAATTCACATTTTCAAGACATACAATATGAATATAAAATCACTCATCATATTTATTTTTATTGCGATAGCTTCATCATTTACCTCTTTTGCTCAAGTGAAAATACATGGGAAGGTAATTGATAATGAAAATAAGCCATTAGAGTTCGCTACTGTACGCATTGACGGCACGGCAGTAGGTACAAACACAAACCTCGACGGAAACTATTCATTATCAATTTCTGAACGTGACACTATTACTATTGTATTCTCTTGTATTGGATACCAAATGGAAAAACGCCAATTAATTGAAGCCAAGGGAGATGTGATAATGAATATGCGCTTAAATAAAACCTCGCAACAGCTCGAGGAAGTGCAAGTGACAGAGTTTAAGAAGCAAACTGATGCAATGGTTAAAATTGACCGAGATGCCTATAAACTTGCGCCCGATGTGTCAGGTGGTAGTGTGGAAGCAATGCTTTCAACTATGGCCGGGGTTAATTCTTCAAATGAAATGTCGTCACAATATTCAGTGCGCGGTGGTAGCTTTGATGAGAATAGCGTTTACATCAATGGCATTGAGATTTATCGCCCACAACTCATCAGTTCCGGCCAACAAGAAGGACTTAGTATTATAAATCCCGACATGGTAGATGCCATAAGCTTCTCTACCGGGGGATTTTCGGCTGAATACGGCGATAAGATGTCGTCAGTGCTTGACATAACCTATCGAGAACCTCAAGCATTTGAAGGTGGACTTTCTCTCAGTCTTATGGGAGGTAGCCTTTCACTCGGTCAAAGTACGTCTAAATTTTCGCAACTTCATGGCATCAGATACAAACGCAATGCATCACTTCTTAGTTCGATGGAAACGAAAGGTGAGTATGATCCTAACTATTTTGATTATCAAACCCATCTCACATATAAATTAAACAAAAAATTTAAGGTGTCATTTCTTGGAAACATTGCTATAAATAACTATAAATTTAAGCCTGTCAACCGCACCACAAATTTTGGCACATCTGACAATGCCAAACAATTTAAAGTCTATTTTGATGGACAGGAAAAGGACAAATTTGAGACCTATTTTGGGGCACTATCTGTTAATTACAAACACTCTCGTAGCACTGATTTCACTTTCCTTGCATCTGGTTACCTCACAAACGAATTAGTTGCGTATGATATTTCAGGCGAATATTGGCTTGACCAAGCAGGCGCAACAGGAAGTGACGGAGAATCTATCGGTGGCGAGCTTGGAGTAGGGCGCTACCACGAACATGCACGCAACCGACTTAAAGCATCTGTATTTGCCCTCTCGTTAAAAGGAAATACCGGTTTGGCAGGACATAATCTTAGTTATGGCATTAACTTTAACCATGAAAATATTCATGATCGTAGTCGCGAGTGGGAGTTGCGCGACTCAGCCGGCTATTCTCTACCATCTACCGGTGATGCTGTGCATGTAATCTACAACCTTGCCTCTAAACATAATATATCTTCAAATAGAATATCTTTTTATGCACAAGATACATATAAACTCAATTCTTCTTTAGGACTATTTACGTTTAACGGCGGATTGCGTTTCTCTTATTGGGATTTCAATAGCGAGTTTCTTGTGAGCCCTCGTGTAAACGTCGGTTTTATACCAGAACGAAACAATAGCTTTGCATTTCGATTCGCAACCGGATTATACTACCAATCTCCATTTTATAAGGAATATCGCATGCCAATAGTTGACTCCGATGGAAATACGGTTATTAAACTAAATGAAGATATCAAGTCGCAACGTAGCTTTCAAGTAATACTTGGCTCGGACTATACGTTCCGAGCTATGAACCGCCCATTTAAACTTACTGCTGAACTATATTATAAAAATCTGAGCGACCTCATTCCCTATGAAATCGATAACCTAAAGCTTGTGTATAGTGGAATGAACCAAACAAGTGGTTATACCACAGGTCTTGATTTTAAATTATTTGGACAATTTGTGCCCGGTACAGACTCTTGGCTCAGTTTCTCACTCATGAAAACTCAAGAGAATCTCAATGGTGTTAATGTCCCACGCCCAACCGATCAACGTTATAGTTTTGCAATGTATTTCACCGATTATTTTCCCAACTTGCCAAAACTAAAATTCAGTCTTCGTGGCATCTTTTCCGATGGGCTGCCAACAACCCCTCCACAATCAAGTCGAGACAAAGGCTATTTCCGCGCACCGGCCTATAAACGCGTTGACATGGGACTTTCCTACGCATTACTTTCTCCACTTAAAGAAGGAGAGAGCCGCACAGGTATAGCTCGCCACTTGAAAAGTGTGTGGCTTGGAGTTGACGTATTCAATCTACTCGATATTTCAAATGTGAGCAGCTATTATTGGGTGACCGACGTAAACAACATCCAATACGCAGTCCCCAACTACCTCACCCGCCGCCAATTCAACGTCAGACTTAGCATAGAGTTTTGAAGATTAATTTAATCAATATGTTTTGACTTTCAAGGTTGCGCCTATTTATTTTGGAATTAGTTTGAAAGTCGGGAAATTATTGCGAAATTTGTGAAATAAATTTATATCAAATATGAAAAAAATATTTATATCAGCATTTGCATTGTTGGCTTTAACGACATTTGCAGCTGAAAAGCCCGACTGGGCACAATTAGGTCGATATACCTATCAAAATGCACAATTAGAGAAAGCTCCCGATGTGGTTTTTATGGGTAACTCAATCACGGATTGTTGGGCCGATACAGTCCCGGAATTTTTTGAAGAGAATAACTATGCCGGAAGAGGAATTTCCGGCCAGGTATCATCACAAATGTTGGTACGTTTCCGTCAAGATGTGATTGATTTAAAGCCTAAAGCGGTAGTTATATTGGCCGGGGCTAATGATATAGCCGAGAATGATGGATACATGTCGAACGAGGGCATAATGAATAACATTATCTCAATGTGTGAACTTGCCGAGCTACATGGAATTACCCCCATTTTGTGTTCAATATTACCATGTGATCATTTCTATTGGCTTAGAAATTCTAATATATATCCTGCCGGTCGCATACTAGAGATTAATAAAATGATACGGGAGTACGCAAATAAAAAAGGGTATGAGTATGTGGATTACCATAGCTCAATGAAAACGACTAAGGGCGGTATCAACCCAAGTTACTCTCGGGATTTAATTCACCCCAATCGCAAAGGTTACGAGGTGATGATGCCGATAGTTAAACGTGCGATTGATAAAGTTATTAGTAAACGGAAATAGAGTTTTATACGATATGATAAAGATTGTAAGAATATTTGCTGCGTTTTTGGCACTTATATCCTTTCTGCAAGTTGATGCAGTTGAGAAACCCGATTGGGCACAATTGGGACATTTCCAATATCAAAATGCAACATTAAAAACAACACCGTTGGCTGTATTTATAGGAGATTCGGTTACAGATTGTTGGTCTGATTCTGTGCCAGAGTTTTTTTCAGAGAACAACTATGCAGGGCGTGGTATATCAGGTCAAGTGTCATCACAAATGCTTGTGAGATTTCGTCAAGACGTGATTGAACTTAACCCCAAAGTGGTGGTTATTCTATGCGGGATAAACGATATAGCTGAGAATGATGGCAGAATGTCGAATAAAGGCATTGTTGATAACATTAAGTCAATGTGTGAATTAGCCGAAATGCACAATATTACACCTATATTATGCTCAATATTACCATGTGACCATTTTCACTGGTTGAGAAATATGAACATATATCCTGCAGGCCGTGTTTTGCAAGTAAATAAATTAATTGAAACTTATGCGCATGAAAAGGGCTATGAGTATGTTGATTATCACATCCTCATGACTACCAACAAAGGAGGAATGAAACCTGAATATACTTTTGATTGCGGACACCCTAATAAGAAAGGATTTACAGTGATGATGCCAATAATCAAGAAAGCAATCAACAAGGTATTGTCATCAAAGAAATAATACGATTCTCTCAGTTAAATTAAAAGTGGCGAAATTTCTAAATGAAATCTCGCCACTTTTTAATTTTATAACCTTGTCAAAAGTTTATTTGATAAGATATTGAGATGAGATTGATTCGTTTTCGTGGATACGACGAATTGTGTCAGCAAATAGATGAGCAACAGAAAGGACATGAGCCTTTTTACAATCTTTGGTAAATGGAATGCTGTTGGTGAAAATCATTTCAGTCATACCACAATTGTCAACACGTTCTGATGCAGGGTCACTCATAATGGCGTGAGAGCACAATGCTCTTACTGATTTCGCACCGAAGCTAAGCATCAAGTCTGCTGCCTTGGTAATAGTGCCTGCAGTATCAACCATGTCATCAACGAGAATAACGTTTTTATCTTTAACGTCACCAATTACAGTCATATTTGCGACAACGTTTGCTTTAGCTCTCTGCTTGTGACAAAGCACTAAGGGAACGTCAAAATATTTAGCATAGCTATTAGCACGTTTAGCACCGCCTACGTCGGGAGATGCAATCACCATTTCTTCAAGGTTAAGAGATTGTATGTAGGGAATGAACACCGATGAAGCATATAGGTGATCAACCGGTACATTGAAAAATCCTTGGATTTGATCGGCATGAAGGTCCATTGTGATAACACGATTAACTCCGGCAGCACTAAGCAAATCAGCGACAAGCTTTGATGCAATTGAAACACGGGGTTTATCTTTGCGGTCTTGACGAGCCCAACCAAAGTAGGGCATAACTGCAATGATAGACTTTGCAGATGCACGTTTGGCAGCATCTATCATTAGCAAGAGCTCCATGAGGTTATCACAATTGGGGAATGTTGATTGTACGAGGTAAACTTCGCAACCGCGAATTGATTCCTCGAAACACACTTCAAATTCTCCATCGGCAAAATATTGAATGTTCATTTTGCCAAGTTCGACACCGAGGTCTTTACAGATTTCTTCAGCCATGTACCTAGATTTGGTTCCTGAGAAAATCTTGAAAGGGGGTAATATAGTACTCATAGTTTTATTGGTAGAATGAATTTTATGCAAAATTACTACTTTTTGGTCGTTTTCGCAGTTTGTTTTGATGCTTTTTTCTTATCGGATACAATATTTTTATGTGATATTTTCCATATCACGGCATTATACGCATCAATTTTACAACTAAACGGGGCGTTTGAACGTAAATTTTTATTATCAGTAATATTGGTTAACAACTCTGTGGCATTGCATTCTCCTTCGGGTATATTTAAGAATTCAAATGCATGTTTAGGAATGTTTATCTGTATATCAGTACCACAACTTGAAAAGTTTACTGCAATTAAAAGGGTCTCTTTATCTGTACTACGCATAAAAGCATATTGATGGTGAGGATTAAAATGTGGATTAGTGTAATTGACATACATCAGATCAAAAAATTTGCCTGATGAGATCGCCTTCTCATTGTTGCAAATTGTCAAAATTGCCTGATATATGCTTCTTAACCAAATCTCTCTTTCACTGAGAAGTGATGAGTCACATTTGCCATTATTAAACCATCTGCGAACTGTTGGTATGCTCCAATAGTCAAATATAGTTGTACGTCCATCAAGGCCACTATATCCTTCCGCATCATTTGCTTGCTCACCTAATTCCTGACCCGCATAGATCATCATTGGACCGGTACTAATCATTGAACTGATTACAAGAGAAGGTATAACGAGACCAGGGTCACCGGCATATTGTTTTGAGCCAAATCGTTGTTCGTCATGGTTTTCAAGGAAATTGAGCATGTTTTCACCGATTCCTTCAACTGTTTGCCAACAATTTGTGATACGTGCTGCTGAAAAGTTTGAACATTGGATTCCTCTCAAAGTGTCGTATAGATTAACTTTATCATATAAATAGTCAAATTGACCTACTTTTATATAATCACGATAAAGATTTACATCATATATTTCAGCGATAAATATAATATCGGGATAATGCTCTTTCACAGCTGAGATTGCCCAATTCCAAAATTCAAGTGGCACCATGTGTGCCATGTCGCATCGGAATCCATCAACACCTTTTCCGGCCCAAAAACGCAAAATATTCAACATTTTAAACCATGTGTTCGGAATAGGGTTAAAATGTCGCGTTCCATCGCCATAGTCTATGCCATAATTTAGTTTTACGGTTTCATACCAATCATATTCCCCTGGGAATGCTGAAAAACAATCATTTCCTGTTGCTTTTGCCGGAAATTCAATATAGGCACCATCGCCATAACCTAGATTTATATGTGGCGAAAATTGTTGGTAAGGTATATAATAAAAATTGTTATTGATGTCGAAAAATTTTGTTTGATCATCGTCAGCTCCAAGGTCTTTTATGCCAGCAGGTTTTGCATCTGAGTTATATTGACGTGCAACATGATTTGGGACAAAATCAATAACAACTTTCATGCCGGCTTTGTGTGTGCGACTAACCAACTGCGTGAATTCAGTCATGCGATTAGGCACATCAACAGCTATATCAGGGTCTATATCGTAATAATCTTTAATTGCGTAAGGGGACCCTGCATTACCTTTAACGACATGGTGGTTGTCAGGTCTAATGCCATATGTCGAATAGTCAGTTTTATGGGCATGCTCAATTATGCCAGTGTACCAAATGTGTGTAACCCCCAAATCTTTGATTGATTTTAATACGTGCAGAGTTATATCATTCATTTTTCCAGCACCATTTTGGGCATATGTCCCATTAGGGACACAATTACTGTTCTTATTTGCAAAAAGACGAGGTAGCAATTGATATATAATTGGCTTTTTGTTCATCTCAAGGTCGATTTATAATTAAAAAAATATCGTTCAAATCGCTTTATTTATGTAATTTCCCACAAAATTACGCTAAATTCTTGATAAAATTGCAGTCATATTGAAATTAATGAGAATATATACGGGATAAATTTCGTAATTTTGCAGTAGAATTAAAAATATCTTTTAAACATGAATGAATTAGCGACAAAATACAATCCTTCAGAAGTAGAGGATAAATGGTATAGCTATTGGATGCAAAATGATTTGTTTAAATCAACTCCTGATTCTCGAGAACCTTACACAATAGTTATTCCACCACCAAACGTTACCGGAGTGCTCCATATGGGACATATGTTGAATAATACTATTCAAGATATATTAATAAGACGTGCTCGCATGGAGGGTAAAAATGCGTTGTGGGTTCCAGGTACCGACCATGCATCAATTGCAACTGAAGCCAAGGTCGTTGCAAAATTGGCATCAGAAGGGATCAAAAAAACAGATCTTACACGCGAGGAATTTTTGAAGCATGCTTGGGCATGGACCGAAAAACATGGTGGAATTATTCTTGAACAACTAAAGAAATTAGGCGCTTCATGTGACTGGAGTCGTACAGCATTCACGATGGATGAAACTCGCAGCAAGAGTGTAATCAAGGTTTTTGTTGATCTATTCAAAAAAGGTTTGATATATCGAGGCGTGAGAATGGTGAACTGGGATCCAGCCGCTTTGACCGCCTTATCTGATGAAGAGGTTATTTACAAAGAAGAACATAGCAAGTTATTCTACCTTCGTTATTATGTTGAAGGTGAAGATAAATACATTGTTGTAGCAACGACTCGCCCAGAAACAATCTTAGGAGACACAGCAGTTTGTGTAAATCCAAACGATGAGCGCTATCAATGGCTAAAAGGTAAAAACGTAATTGTACCATTAGTTAATAAAGCAGTTCCCATTATTATGGACGAATATGTTGAGATGGACTTTGGTACAGGATGTTTGAAGGTTACTCCGGCTCACGATGTTAATGACTATATGCTTGGAGAGAAATATAACCTACCAACCATTGACATCTTCAACGACAATGGAACAATAAGTGAGGCCGGTGGTATGTACATCGGTAAAGATCGTTTTGATGTTCGTAAAGAAATTATTGTAGATCTTGAAGCTGCAAATTTGGTTGAAAAAATTGAGGACTATAATAATAAGGTAGGATATTCTGAAAGAACAAAAGTTGTGATTGAACCAAAACTTTCAATGCAGTGGTTCTTGAAAATGGATAAAATTACTATTCCTGCGCTTGACGCAGTAATGGACGATGACGTGAAATTTTATCCTCCTAAGTTCAAAAACACTTATCGTCATTGGATGACAAATATTAAGGATTGGTGTATTAGCCGTCAATTGTGGTGGGGACATCGCATTCCTGCATATTTCTTGCCAGAGGGAGGATACGTTGTTGCTGAAAATGTTGAGGAAGCGCTCAAATTAGCAATTGAAAAAACCGGCAACAATGCTTTAACTATAAACGATTTACGCCAAGATGAAGATTGTCTTGACACTTGGTTTAGTTCATGGCTTTGGCCTATTTCTTTATTCAACGGAATTTTAGACCCCAACAATGAAGAAATCAAATATTATTATCCAACATGTGACCTTGTAACAGGGCCGGATATCATATTCTTCTGGGTCGCAAGAATGATTGTTGCGGGTTATGAATATATGAATGACAAGCCTTTTGGCTCTGTATATTTCACCGGAATCGTCCGCGATAAAATAGGTCGTAAAATGTCAAAATCACTTGGTAACTCACCCGATCCACTTGACTTGATTGCGACCTATGGTGCTGACGGAGTGCGCATGGGTATGATGTTGGCTGCTCCGGCCGGAAACGATATTTTATATGATGACAAGCTATGTGAACAAGGACGCAACTTCTGTAATAAAATTTGGAATGCGTTCCGTCTTGTAAAAGGATGGGAAACCACCGATATCGCTCAACCAGAATATGCTGAACAGGCTACAAAGTGGTTTAATGAAAAACTCAATGAAACACTTGTTGAAGTAAAAGACTTATTCTCAAAATTCCGTTTGTCTGAGGCTTTAATGGCCGTATATAGACTTTTCTGGGATGAATTCTCTTCATGGTATCTTGAAATGATTAAGCCTGCATATGGCCAGCCCATTGACAAGAAAACGTATGGCATGACTCTTGAATATTTTGACGCGTTATTGCGATTGTTGCATCCATTCATGCCATTTATTACCGAAGAACTTTGGCAACATTTGGCTGAACGCAAAGAGGGAGAGTCAATAATGAATGCGTTAATTCCTCAATCAAGGGAAATAGATCAAAATGTACTTGATGCGATGGAACGTGCTAAAGAAGTTGTAATCGGAGTGCGTGGAGTGCGCGCAGCTAAAAACATTGCTCCTAAGGAGAAACTTGAACTGAATGTTTTAGGTGAATTTGACACAAGTCTATATGCTGTTATTGAGAAATTGGCTAATCTAAGTTCAATCAATTCTACAACTGAAAAAGATGCTTCAGCTGCGTCATTCATGGTTGGCACGACTGAATTTAATGTTCCATTAGCAAATAACATTGATGTTGAAGCGGAACTTGCCAAACTATCTAAAGATTTAGAATATTATAAAGGATTCAGAGAATCGGTACTCAAGAAATTAAGTAACGAGCGATTTGTAAACAATGCTCCTGCTGCAGTAGTAGAAGGAGAACGACGTAAGTTGGCCGATGCCGAAACTAAAATCAAGAATTTGGAAGATAGTATTTCGGCTCTAAGTAAATAACGATACAACGAAATTCGTATATATAAATAGAGTTGGTTGACAATAGTTGATCAACTCTATTTTTGTAAATATCTTTCTTGAAGGGTTTGAAATTGATTGGTACTTTTGATTGCAGATAACCAAGAATTCAGGCTATCACACAAAACGCTATCGTTTTTATTTACAATCCATGATTGAAATTGCGAAAAAGAAATATCTGTTGATATATCTACGTCTCTATAATCCTGAGCCATAATTTTAGCTACTTGTTCGTTTATTACAGCCTGTTTAATTTCATTGGTCGCAGTTAAAATAAATAATTGTTCTGCTGAATGAATAGAGTCAGTAATAACATATATTGTATCACCAATTTCTCTTGCAAGATTATTGATGCGAGAAGCAAAGGGGGAATTGGCCACAACCCAAACGGTATCCCCGGCCAAATCTAACTGTGTATTAATTTGCTTATAATTTGACTTAGATTTAATCAATACTTGACGATCCAAATAAATGGGAATAGTAAACAAGAATTTATCGGTAAATTCCGAAGTGGTTGGCATCTCAGCTATTAAAATATCAAAAGTACCTTTTTCTACCGCTGTTATAGCATGAGTTAAAGAAACTATTGGGTGAAATTTGATTTTAAGATTATGCTGTGAAGCAACAAGTCTCATTAAATCATAATTAAACCCTCCAAGAGTGTCTCCAAAACTATATAATGAAAGAGGGGAGTACTCTATTCCAACATCAATTGTATCGCCTGATGATGGTAATTGAGAAGTAGTTAAATCAGAAGAATTACTGCTACACATCTTTAACATATACATAATGGTCATCGTTATTATCAATAAAATAATATATAACGATAATCTATGCGATGTGTGCTTATATTGGTGAAGGCTCATTAGTTTGCAAAGTCAACTGAAACTCCAATTTGGAATTTTCGTGGATTTAAGGGATAGTGAGGCAATACAAAATAATTATTACCTGTCATACCTTGATTTACGTGAGAAAACATTACGTAGAATCTAGCTTTATCTAATTTCATGTTTGCATAAGCGTTCATGAATGGGTAATTTCCAACCTCAATTTCTCTTTGATTGTAGAACGACATTGTCGCAGGTTGATAAGCAATAGATTTATATTTTGTATAATAATCACAATCAACACCGAGTTGCACATCAAGAACACCACATACTTTAAATAGGATATACAAATTTGAGTATATTGAAAATTTAGGTAGAGGAATTACGGTTTCATCAGTAGATGTTTGGTAAGTCAGTTTATTATCAAGGTGCAAAACGCCAAGTTTAAAGTTTTGATTTAAAGATGCACTCAATATTTGAACACTTCCTCCATGTTGTGTAGGTAAGCATTTTTCATTGAAATATATATAATTTTGAAGATTCTCTACTCCTACATTTAAGAACGATTTTGTTTGTGGAATGTCTAATTTACCTCCAACTCTAAAGCGTCTTATTTTACCAAAATCATTTTCCCATATGAAATGATTTGATACATAGTGATTCATAAGGTATGGAGCTTCTTGATTTGAAAATTTACCATAAGCTGTTAAAGTAACACTATCCCCGAACAATTTAAAGCGAGTTGAGAGATTCCCATCAATATCAATGTCACCTGCAACAGGACCTGCAATACCAAATTGGGCTGTTGCATTATAGCGAAGTAATGAGCCTTGTTGTTTAGTTAGTTGAGCTCCAATCCATAGTAGGTTTTCAGATGATTTATGTGGTACTTTTGACACAGGGTAGGGCGAAAGACCCTCTGGAAGAGTTGTTATTCGATCAATTGTATCTGTTGTTTGAGTATATTTTCTGATTTGATGAGTAGCATATGCAGCGAGTCCAGCTTTGGCATATTTATTAAAACCTTCAAGTAAAGATATACCTAATGTATTAGTTAATGTTGAATATTCTGTTCGGTCATTGGTTCCGGTTTTACTTAAATATGTATTATCCCAAAAACGTGCTTGCCCTGGAACATCATTTAGAAAAATATGTTTCCCGTCTTTGTAATTTAAAGTCCAAATAAAACTTGATACAGGAATATAAGTGCGATTTACAACTGAATCATTTACAATCTCTTCTTCGTAATAACCAACTTTATATCTATTGTTGATATATATATATGTGCCAACCAATTTCGAATGAGCAGCAGTTAGATTGGTTGGGATTGTTTTTGTGTCAACTTTTGAGCTGCCTCCTTGTATTTCAGCAGGGTCAGTAATGTACAAATCATCTGTAATACCACCATTTTCTTTGTTGAGTAAATCATAATGATACATAAATGTTTGTAATTCATATCTGTCACCCATATAAGAGCCGGAAATACCCCATACAAGATCTTTTGTTGCCTGGTAGTTATAACTTCCTTTTGAATACAAATAATCAAGGTAGGCTCCGATTTGAGTTTTAGCATTTGCATTTGCCGAAAAGGTCATTTTTAGACGATCTTGTGTTGTTTCTTTTCCTCCTCCGGTATTATATGACAGAAGAGTCATTGGTCGCCTGGTGTTATAGAATTTATGAGTATCAATACTCGGAATCCATGCTCTCAATGCATCAGCAAAAAAGAAATCACTCATCTCTTTGCGTTGAAAAAATAATAAAGTCTGTCCTTCACTACCTAAATTTCCGGTTGTTGCGTAAGCAGGTGTAACTTCAGATGGTATGGATTTCTGATAATAGTTATATAACAAAGTATCTATTGTTGATGGTTCATGAAGTCCTAATGGAGAGATTACTTTCCAAGCATAAGATAGCGCAGAAATTGTATCTACTGCAGCCGAAGTTTTATCACTGCCTTTATTTGTGCTTTGTCCTAGTCTGTCCTGAGAATTAGCAAACAGACATGAGACAATTATTATAAAATTGAATATAAATATCTTCTTCATGAATACAAAGGTACAAAATTAATCACAATGTATGCATGTTTTTTAATATGTTTACATTGAACGTTAAAAAAGCAATAGGGCCTCACATTAAATTGCGAAACCCTATTGTTTATAAATTAGTTATTATCCTCCATCTTTTCTCCGGGTTTTAACCAACGGTCAAACCATCTAAAGAATAAACGTTGCCACATAATTGCGTTTTGAGGTTTTAGTATCCAGTGATTTTCATCAGGGTAAATTACCATTTCACATGGAATACCGCGAAGTTTTGCAGCATTAAATGCTTGCATACCTTGCGATGCTAATATACGGAAGTCGTATTCTCCATGAGAAATCATAATAGGTGCAGTCCATTTATCAACATATTTATGTGGAGACTGGCTGAATGTGCGTTGTGCTGTTGCGTTTTCTTTATCCCAGAATGCTCCACCTAAATCCCAATCAGCAAACCACATTTCTTCAGTTTCAAGATATTGAGCTTCGGTGTTAAATATTCCTGCATGAGCAAAAAGAGCAGCAAAACGATTATCGTGATTACCTGCCAACCAATATACAGAGAAACCACCATAACTTGCTCCTGTTGCACCAATATGATCAGAATCAATATATGGTTCTTGTTTCATATAATCAACAGCCGACAAATAGTCTTTCATATTTTGTCCACCATAGTCTCCTGAAATTTGTTCATTCCATTCAGTTCCAAATCCAGGTAAACCGCGTCTGTTGGGTGCTATTACGATATAGCCATTGGCTGCCATAAGAGCAAAATTCCAGCGATAACTCCAGAATTGACTTACTGCTTGTTGTGGACCGCCTTGACAATAAAGTATTGCAGGATATTTTTTTGATTTATCAAAATCTTGAGGATAAATCACCCAAGTTGTCATCTCTTTGCCGTCAGTAGTAGGGACTAAACGTTTTTCAACTATTGGCATTTTCAATTGAGCGAAAATATCATCATTTACAGATGTAAGTTTTGTTTCACCGCCATTATTAATAGCATAGATTTCATCAGGCGCAAGCATAGAGTGTTTAAGAGCAATTACAGTTGATTCATCAACCGGTAGAACCACACCATAATCACATATGCCCTCTGCAATAGTAGAGATCTCTTTCTCTAATGTCACGCTAAATATAGGAGTAACTCCTTGATGATGTGCAATAAAATACACTGATTGACTATTAGGATTCCAAGCGATTGAATTAACAGTATAGTCCCAATCTGATGTCAAATCAATTTTTTCACCATTCTCACAATTGAGAATGAAAATGCGATTCTTATCTGATTCATATCCATCTCGTTCCATGCTCAACCATGCTACGTATTTCCCGTCGGGAGAATAAATGGGGTTGGTGTCATATCCCATCATTCCTTCTGTAAGATTTTTAGTTGTTTTATCTTCAAGCGAATAAAGGAATAAGTCAGAATTTGTTGATTTGGCATATTCTAAGCCCTCTTTTTTACGTGACACGTAGATGAGATTTTTACTATCGGGCGACCATGCAAAAGACTCAACACCTCCAAATGGTTTCATTGGTGCTTCGTATGGTTCTCCTTCCATTATGTCTATAGGGTTAGATACTTTTACTCCATCAAAATCAGCTACAAAAGGGTGAGGTATTTCAGTTACCCATTCGTCCCAATGTTTATACATCAAGTCGGTAATCACTCGGCCAGTTGCTTTTGGGAGGTCAGAATACAAGTCTTCCGGTGTAGCTCCATATTTTATGTTAGAAATTAACAAGATATGTTTTTCATCTGGAGATAAAACAAATCCATTGACTCCATTCTCAATATCTGAAGCCAGTTGACGATTGCTTCCATCAGCATTCATTGTCCAAACTTGAGGTTTACCACTTTCTGAACTAATAAACGCAATTTTATCACCTCCATTAATCCAAACTGCATTATTCTCTGATTTAGCAGTTTTTGTGATTCGATGATTATCACTACCATCAATATTCATCACATACAAATCACGATTACTCTTGTTTTCCTCTACACTTTCGTAAGAAATCCCATAAAGAATTTTGGACTTGTCAGGCGAAATCTGAGGGTCAGATACACGTCCAAAAGCCTGCAAAGCTTCAATACTAAAGACGCCACTTTCACTTTTAAATGCCGGCTTGTCTATAACATTTTCAGTCTCGTTTTGAGAACAAGAAACTGATGTTAATAGCACAGCTGTACTCATAAGAATAGAATTGATTATTTTCATTATTATATTATTTAGATGTATTTTACAAAGTTACCACATTTGCACGAATAAGTAAAATTAGTCTCCTCGCTTACCATTAAACAATCTTTGAATTAGATCGGGTCTATGGAGGCGTTTCAGCGATAGTATTATGTCATTTTGATATTTCTTATCATACCAGAAGAAGTATTTACGTTGTGCTAATTTCTCATTTTTATCGGTAGCGACAAAAACTCGTTCTCCTGTATAAGGGTGAATTCCGGTATAATATATCTCTGTTGCAAGTGTCATTGGTGTTGGTGTAAAGTCTTGTACTTGCTCGAGATGCATATTCAAATTGCGACTTTCTACCGCTAACTCTGCCATATCTATTTCACGACAACCCGGGTGACTAGATATAAAATAGGGGATAAGTTGTTGTTTCAAGCCATATACTCGGTTGACTTTATCAAAAAGGCGTTTAAAATCATAGAACTGAGAAAACGAGGGTTTCCTCATAATATTCAAAACATGATCACAAGTATGCTCTGGTGCAACCTTAAGTCGGCCGGAGACATGATTTTTAATTAATTCTTCATTGTATTTTGCATTAACTCTATCAATTTCTGGTTTTCCCGTATTATGCATAGATAAATCGTATCGCACTCCACTTCCAATGAATGATTTTTTTATTTGGGGTAAAGAATCCACTTGAGTATAAATATTAAGCAAGTGCGAATGATCAGTATTTAGGTTTTTGCATGGTTTTGGGTGCAGGCAAGAAGGTCTGAGACACTGTTTGCAGATGGATAAATCTTTTCCTCCCATCATATACATATTGGCAGATGGACCTCCTAAATCACTTATGTAGCCCTTAAAATCGGACATGCCAATTATTGATTTAACCTCGTTTAGAATAGATTGACTACTTCGTGAAGCTATAAACTTTCCTTGATGAGCCGATATAGTGCAGAAAGCACAACCACCGAAACAGCCTCTATGCATATTAACAGAGAATTTAATCATTTCATATGCCGGAATAACTTTTCCTTTATATCTTGGGTGGGGGAGGCGTGTATATGGAAGGTCAAATGATTCATCAATCTCTTCAGTAGTCATGGGTGGATTCATTGGATTAACTTTTATCACATATGAATCATGTACTTGCCATAAAGTAGCGCCACTATAACGATTAGATTGCTGCTCAATATGCTTGAAATTCTCCGATTGACAACGTTTATTCTTCTTACAATCAATGAAATCGTGTAAAACAATATTATTCTCGTCGTTATTAGGTGTGAAATCAATTGGTAGTTTTACGACAGTTTGATTGATATTTGTTAAATCTTGAATATTAGCACCATTTTTAAGTTGTTGGGTAATCTCCAATATAGGCTTTTCACCCATACCATATACGATCATATCAACAAACGCATCACACATTATAGAAGGTCTAAGTCGATCTTGCCAATAGTCATAATGTGATAATCTGCGCATAGAGGCTTCAATCCCACCCGCAATTATTGGTGTGTTGGGATATAACTCACGTAATATTTTGGAATATACAATTGTTGGATAATCGGGACGCATACCATGACGACCATTGGGTGTGTAGGCATCATCACTTCTTTTCCGTCTATTTGCCGTGTAATGATTTACCATTGAATCCATTGCTCCGGCTGATATCGCAAAGAAAAGCCGAGGTACTCCAAACTTTTTGAAATCACGTAAATCATCTTGCCAGTTAGGTTGTGGCACTATGGCTACATTATATCCATATTTTTGAAGAATTCTTCCAATAACTGCTGCACCAAACGATGGATGATCAACATATGCATCTCCTGTAAAAAATACTACATCTACATAATCCCATCCAAGCGCTTTCATTTCTTTTACCGAGGTGGGGAGCCATGCATCTGAAGAATAATGACTTGTATTGTTTTGTGCCATATTACTCGTCTTTATTTTTTAGTTCTTCCTCCATCTTGAGAATTTCATCTCTAAGTCGAGCGGCTTCAATAAATTCCATGTTTTTAGCTGCTTCAATTATTTCAGTGCGACGTTGAGTTATAGCACGCTCTAAGTCATTTCGTGTCATATATTTAATCACGGGATCTGCAGCAAGATTTACTTCTTGAGTATATTCATACTGATATGGTATTTTTTCTCTATTTATATTCTCTTGGACAGATTCTTTATCAATTCCAATAATTCTATTACGTGCTTTGATGATTGCTTGAGGTGTTATTCCATGTTCTTCATTATAAGCCAATTGTAATGAACGTCGTCGATTAGTTTCATCTATGGTTTGTTGCATGCTATCAGTTATTTTATCGGCATACATTATAACCATTCCATTCAAATTACGAGCTGCACGACCTACAGTCTGAGTTAATGATCTATGAGAACGTAGAAACCCTTCTTTGTCTGCGTCCAAAATTGCGACCAATGACACCTCGGGTAGATCAAGTCCTTCTCGTAATAGATTAACTCCAATTAGGACATCATATATTCCACTTCTGAGGTCATCAAGAATTTGAATTCGTTCCAAAGTATCTACATCAGAATGAATATATGCGGTTCTCATTCCTAATTTTTGCATATATGCATGTAAATCTTCTGCCATTCGCTTTGTCAGCGTCGTTACCAAAATTCGTTCATCTTTTTGAGCCCTTAAATGAATCTCCTCTATTAAATCATCAATTTGATTTATCGAAGACCTCACCTCGATAATGGGATCTAACAATCCGGTGGGCCTGATAATTTGCTCAACAATTACACCCTCACTTCGCTCCAATTCATAGTCAGCCGGAGTTGCGCTTACATAAATTAGTTGCTTTGTGAGTGATTCAAATTCCTCAAATTTCAATGGACGATTGTCTATTGCCGCTGGTAATCTAAACCCATATTCTACAAGATTCATCTTACGAGCAAGATCTCCTCCATACATAGCTCTGATTTGAGGAATTGTAACATGACTCTCGTCAATAATTGTCAAGAATCCTTCTGGGAAATAATCCAATAAACAGAACGGGCGCATACCGGGTTTTCTTCCGTCAAAATATCTACTATAATTTTCAATACCTGAGCAATGCCCAATTTCACGAATCATTTCAACGTCGTAAGTAACTCGCTCATACAAACGTTTGGCCTCAAGTTCACGAGCTTCTTTTCTGAAAAAGTCGACCTGCTCACCCAAATCAAGTTCTATTTGCGCAATCGCTTTACCAACACGTTCTTTTGATGTCACAAAGATATTAGCAGGATATATCTTGAAACAATCATGTTGGCCTAAAGAGACTCCATCTTCGGGGTGAATTGTTGTAATTGATTCAATTTCATCGCCCCAAAATATCACTCTTACAATTATCTCTTCGTATGCTAGCCTGATATCAACAGTGTCACCTTTAACTCTAAAATTGCCTCGTTGTAAATCAATCTCGTTTCTTGAATATAATGCATCAACGAGGTTACGCAAGAATACGTTACGAGCAATTTTTTGCCCGATATGAATTTCTGTTACATTACTATGAAAATCCTCAGGATTACCTATTCCATACAAACAAGAAACTGATGATATAACAATTACATCTTTTCTCCCGGATAGAAGAGCCGAAGTTGTTGCCAATCTGAGTTTGTCAATCTCATCATTAATCATGAGATCTTTCTCGATGTATTTATCGACTGAAGGAATATATGCTTCAGGTTGATAATAATCATAGTATGAGACAAAGTATTGGACTGAATTATTTGGGAAAAAATTCTTGAATTCACCATATAACTGAGCTGCTAAAGTTTTATTGTGGCTCAAAATTAGCGTAGGTTTTTGAACTCGTTGTATGACATTTGCCATTGTAAATGTTTTACCCGAGCCTGTAACGCCTAACAGAGTTTGTGCAGGAGCTCCTGAATTGATTCCTTCAACAAGTTGTTCAATTGCTTGAGGTTGATCTCCCGTTGGTTTATATTCTGATGAGAGTTGAAATTCCATAATAATTATTTATACAAAGTTACACATTTAAAGTGTAATATACAATGATATTCTGACAGCAATGATAGCATTGCATCATACAGGAATAACCATCATTGGAATGTCAACATTGAATAAAAGTCTATGAGCTATACTTGGATTGAATAGGCGAGCAATAATGTTTTTTTTCTTATTTGGAATTGCTATAAGACTAAAGTTGTTGGGTGCAAGGAGCTGTTTAAAATCAAAAGTAATATTTTTCAGCAGTAATTCTTGTGCCTTAAATTGATATTGAGGATAATTTGTGAGACAATAGTTCAACAAACCATCTATTGGGCGAATATTATTAAAATTAATTTTTCGGTCTTTAAAAAATATCAACGTTATATTTAATTTTTGACCATCTAATAATCGTAGGATAGCATCAATCGCTAAAATATCATCTTGATCAAGATTGCAAATAAACGCAATATTTCTCACATCAGAAATAGCTCTTAATGGAGCATCTTCAGGGATAGAAAACACAGGATAGCGACACGTATCAAGGACTTCTGCTGTAACGCTACCGATAAGTTCTTTTTCTTTTTTTCCATATCCACGCGTACCCATTATTATAGAGGTAGGGTGAATTTGTTTTGCATAGGAATTAATTACATCTTCAGGTACTCCCTCTCTGATTTCTGATGAAAATTTTATTGGTGGAATATCTCCAATTTTTATTAGATGCTTAATTTCACTGCAAAACTTATCCATATCTTCTTCGGCTTGAGCTTGGGCTTTTTCGCGAGAATCAGTTATGTCTAAGTCAAAGTCTTTGGAGTTAGAAAGTTGAATACCTCCTGAAAGGAATGGATCTAAGTAAGAGTGTAAAAAAACTATTGAATGATTATAAGATTTGGCATAATTAAATGCAAACCTTGTCGCATAAAGAGAACTATCAGAAAAATCAATTGGAACAATGATTTCTTGTGGAGACTTTGGGGATTTGTTGGCATTTGAAAAAATATCAATATTCTCAATTATGCGAAGTGCAAGTGGTAGATCTTTCTCTTTAATCCTTACTCTAATCCCCGATGAAACTATAGGTTGATCTAAGTTTACATTATGAAGAACTACCGGCACACCTTCACTTTCAAGTAATGATTTTAACATTACCGCCTTCTCGTAGGTGTGGATAGCTACAGTTATGAGTCTATCTTCGCTCATGGAAGGTATTCAATGAAGAGTTTGCCGGTAGTTTCTAAACAAACGACTAATGTTTGCTTCTACTCGTTAGCTTTTTCTTGTTCTTGGAGAATTTCGATAGCCATATCATAGATAGTAGTGTCATCAAGAACCACTATACCGCCATCAGGGCCTGGTTCAATGTGAACTCCACAATTCTTACCAAATTCATAATTTGAACCACCAAAATAGTTTCTTACTGTTTGAGGTGTAGTATTCAACTTATCGGCGATTTTGCTGATAGAACCATCGGGCAAACTGTCTTTGATGCGACGAAGGTCATTAAATGAAATTGTTTTAGTCATGATACTATTAATTTTGATTGTTAGTAATTCGTTTTGTAAATGATTTGATAAAAATAGAGCTATATTCTGACATAACCAAATTTTTTGGGCAAAAAATCTATATGTTTTTAAACATATCTCCGTAATTCAGTACTCATTTGTCAGTAATTCAAATAATTATATCGTTTATATAATTTCTACTGCCGATGAATTAATCCAAGCTCTATGACTATTGTCAATTTTTACATCATACCACTTTGTATTTATATTCCCTCCTTCAGAGACTGAATCTAAAATTTCAACCTTTGTACCCTCGTGGAGCAACATCGCTTCTTCTGTACGATCTTTTGGAATTCGAGGCGATGTGCTGAGAATTACAGATGGAGAGATTATAATAGCTTTATTATGTGATGATGCAATGTTGGCCGATTGTACTGAAAAAATAATTGAAATTACTATTGCAATAAGTAGTATTATTGCGCCAAAGAATCCCACTTTTTTAAGCAATATCTTTTTTGTGAAAATATATAGAGAAATTGCAATAATAAGAATAATGAACAACGTTATCGCAATTGTTGCCCATGTGTTAGAGTGGTATTTTGATACAATTAAATCTACCGTATTGGAAATGAATGTACCATTATCACCAGGCTTATCTGAAATTTTTGTGTTGACAAACTCAAGATTTGTTTTAGCGTCAAGATTTTGAGGGTCAAGAATTATAGCTCGCTCATAACAAACGATAGACTTTCCGATTTGTCCGGAACGATAGTAGGCATTTGCCAGATTATAGTATAAAAGGGAAGATGTTCCATATTCATCTATTGCTTTACTATATAATTCAATAGCTTTAGAATAATCATCATTTACATAAGCCGAATCTGCTTCTGCTATTAATTCTTGTGCATTTATGTTTGTAGCACAAAATAATATCGTAAGTGTAAATAATATATATTTCAACAAGTTTTTCATATTATCGTTTTGTTGGGGTTATATTTTCCATTTCATTTATAACTTCACTTGTGGTATCAAACAATTTTTCAATTTGTTCGTCCGATTTTTCAGGTGTATAACGAGCCATTTCACATTCATCAAGAATTGTAATTATTTTTAAAATCAGAGCCTCTGATGCTCCATAATTCAACAATTCCGACTTAATATTCTCACGATTCAATTGTGACAACTGAATTCCCAGTTTATCACTAAAATATCCACACAAAGCGCGAAGAATTTCCTCATAAAAATGCTCATTTTCATGCGCCTCCATATATGACTTCGCCAATTTCAGACGTTTTTTTGCGACTTTATTAGCATGAGCCAAACGAGTTCCTTTTATATCAGAGAGAGCTTTAATGCGCTTACTATTAAAGTAAATTATTCCTGCAAATCCTATTATTCCAATTACATAGATGAGCCAATATAATATTGAATAAATATACATTGGATGTTCCTTAGATGGGTTCTTATCTCCAAGTTTTATGTGTAGTATATCAGTATTCTTTACAGAAATGTCTTGTTGTGAAACAGTTGAAGATGTAGAAGTTGAGACTCCTTTAGTAACTTTAATGTCGTAAGTAGGAGTTGATAGTGTTATATACTCATTTTTTGATGGGTCAAAATAGACAAACTTATCAGAACCTATTGTAAAATCACCTACACTTTGCGGAACGAAGGTATATTCAATTGTCATACTTCCTGTTACATTCCCTCCTGACACACTTGCCTTAATATCATTTTTAGGAGTATATTGTTCAAATTCTGATGGGAAATCAATAATGGGCTCTTTCACATATTTGATATTACCGGTTCCTTTAATTGAATAAATTAGTGACGCGGCTTCATTTGTTCTAAATGAGTTATTTTGTAATTTACTATCTATTGTAAATCTACCAACTGCACCTGTAAAGCCATCGGGTTGAGGAAGTGGGAGCGGAATAACATTAACCGATGCTGAGTTGGAACTTACATTTATTTGTTTTTCAACAGGACGGCTATTGCTGAAAAATCCCATATTTACGCGTTCATATTGAACTACTGTAATATCATATTTCCCGGAATTGATTGTCAACTTACCTGATTTCTGTGGGAATATGATACATTTTTTCAATATAGCAGTCATGTAATTCTGTCCTTTATAATTCTCAATTTCATTCAACGATGATTTAAGATCAATTTCCTCAATCAAGAAACCGTCAAAACTTGGTTGTGTTGTAGGCATAAAGGCGCTAATTGAATATTTTGTATACAATTTGATTGTACAATCTATCGCTTCTTGTTCATAGGCTTTTGACTTTGATAGAATTATGCGCACAAATACATCATCTTTTGAGACTTGCTTGTCAGATGTATGAGTACTATAATCATCGACTTTTACGTTACTTTGCGAGGCTTTGTCGGCAGGTAAAACCTTAAACTGGACTTCTGATGTTCTTAGAGTTTTGCCATCAACATTTATTGTTGCTTCACCTATGGTATATGTACCAGGAGTATCAGCGCGATATACATAGCTGAAATCAATAGTTTTACTTGATGTAGTCCTGCCATTAATATTTTGATAGCTTTGCATTGTAGAAGTAGATGGCCCATATAAGAGGGTACAACCTTGTATTTCTGGAGCTGTAATATTGCTACCTTCCCCATCTTTTAATCTAAATGTAATATTAAATTTATTCCCTGCTATAACCTGTCTTGGGGGGATAGTCGTAAACGTTGCTTCGGCTAAAGCAACGTTTAAAGTTAAAACTGATAGCAGTAACGTAAATAAATATCGTTTCATATCGAATAAAAGTTTTACCATTGATTAGTAGTTTGGCGACGATTCGCATTGCGCTCAGCTTCTTTGGCTTTTTTCATATTTACTTTTCTGCGAGTCGCATTTTCTTCATTCTCCATTGTTTTCAAGATTTTCTCAGCATTGGCATCGCTTATACCTTGACCTTGCTGCTGTTGCTGCTTATCTTGATTTTGTTGAGGAGATTGAGGTTGTTTATCTTGATTCTTTTCGTCTTTTTGTTCGTTTTGTTTATTGTCCTTTGACTTATCTTGATTCTCTTGATTATCCTTATTTTGTTGTTTGTCTTTATTGTCTTGTTTATCTTGATCTTTGTTTTTATCCTTATTTTTATCTTTATTATTTTGTTGCTCTTTTAATTTGAGTTGTGCTAATCTTAAATTATCACGAGCATCATCATTATTGGGGTTTATGCGAAGAGCGTGTTTATACATTGAGATACTTTTTTGATAGTCTTGTTTATCAAAAGCAATATTCCCAAGATTATAATATGATGATTCTTTAATTTGTGTGTTGTTAGATGATTGCGATAAAGCATTGAAAATTGAATCTGCAACAAATAATGGGTTGTTGGGCGAATCGGCCGGTGTGTTACCCGATTGTTTCATTAAGGCTGAAGCTTTATTAAAATTTGCAATATCACTCATTCCATTTTGTTCAAGAGCTTTCTTATATAACACTTCTGCGTCACTATAGTTACCTGATTCGTACTTTTCATTACCATCTTTAATGAAATTACGTTCCTTTTTTGTTGATGTATCTTCGGCATAACAATTTATGGCCGATAAAAGCATTATTAAAATTGTTGCGAATTGTCGTATCTGCATAATTTTATTTGCTGAAAAAGTTGATTTTGCGTAGTAAAGCATTTTTACCTGGCAATATGAATAAGTCTAAAATTAAGAAGAATAGGGCAAGCCAAGCAAATACCGGGAATTGTTCAGCACTTGAGGAATATACGACTTGTTCCAAATCTGATTTTTCCAATTTCTCAAGCTGTTTGTCAATATCTGATATAGCTGATGAATTTGCGCCGGAGACATAGATGCCACCACCAGCGCTTGCAATATCTTTTGCCATTTGCTCATTTAAAATTGTAGTAACAGGAGTTCCATCATTCTTTTTTAAATAAATACCCTTATTTGCATCAAGTGGAATTGGTGCACCTTTAGGCGACCCTAAACCTATTACATCTACTTGTATGCCATTCTCGTGTGCATTTTTTGCAATATTAATTGCATCATCTTCGTGATTTTCACCGTCAGTAATTACAATTATCGCCTTTTGCATCGCTTCATTGGGAGAGAATGAGTTCATCGCCATTGAAATAGCGGCACCAATTGCAGTTCCTTGAGTTGGGACCATCTTAGTATCAATACTACTCAAGAACATTTTTGTTGATACAAAATCTGACGTAATCGGCAATTGTGTATATGCCTCTCCAGCAAAGACTATTAATCCGACCTTGTCATTATTAAGTTTGCTAATAAGCTTTTCTAAGATGAATTTGGCTCTGTCAAGACGACTTACACCTTTTTGATCATCATTTGATGACGCCAACATTGAATTTGAGACGTCTAACGCAATCATAATTTCAATTCCCTTAGTATTCTCAACTTGTTCTGTTGCACCGGCACGAGGACGAGCCAAAATTATTATTAATAATGCAACTACAAATAGTTGTAGGGACAATTTTATCCAACCTTTGTATTTAGATGCATCGGGCATCAATTGAGATAAAGTCTCCAGATTGCCATATTTAGATAATCTTTTTCTATATGCAGAATTTGATAGGAAATAAAGTAAAACTGCAATAGGAATTATCAGTAGTAAATATAATAAATGTGGATATGCAAAACTAACCATATTACTCAGTTTAGGGGATAGACCTTAATAAGGTGTTTTTAATTATTAATTCAATTGCAAATAACAATAATGCAAGCCATGCCCAAGGCATATAATTATCCTCGGTGTGTGAGAAATGTTTTACATCCATTATTGTTTTCTCCAATTGATCAATCTCACTGAACACTTCCGATAAAACATTATTGCCAGTTGCTCTAAAATATTTCCCGCCTGTTATAGATGCTATTGTTTTGAGTGTATTTTCATCTATAACTACGGGCATCATAGTATATTCAATTTGTCCAAATATATTTTGTTGGGGAAATGGCGCATTTCCATTCTTACCAACTCCAATTGTATAAACTCTAATGCCGTATTTTTTAGCTATCTCAGCTGCAGTAATTGGCGCAACATTTCCGGTGTTGTTTGAACCATCAGTGAGCAAAATAATGCTTTTGGATTTTGCTTTACCATCTTTGATTCTATTTATGGCAGTAGCGAGCCCATCTCCAATAGCTGTTCCGTCTTCAAGCATATCCATTTTAATCTCACTGATATAGTTGGCCAATAATGATCTATCTGTAGTCATTGGCACTGCAGTGAAACTCTCTCCTGCGAATATAACAACCCCCATGTTATCACTTTCTCGACCTGACACAAATTTGGCGGCAACTTGTTTTGCTGCTTCAAGTCGGTTAGGGTTAAAATCTCGAGCTAACATACTCGACGATATGTCCAATGCTAACATTATATCAGTACCTTCTGTTGAAGATGTGCGCCAACTATCTCGTGTCTGAGGCCTTGCTAATATTATGATAACACAAGCAATTACGCATAATCTCAATATGTATGGAACATGAACTAAGTACTCTTTAAACGAACGATAAGTCCTCATATAAGGAGATATCGTAGAAACACGTAAAGAGGGGTAGGACTTACGTTGTCGTAAAATATACCAGGTAATAAGCGGTATAAATAACAAAAACAGCCATAGGTATTGTGGATGTGCAAATTGCATTATTCAATTATTTAGTATTTTCGGAATTATCTATTGTATTTACTGTTGCTTCTATAGGTTTGGTCTCTTTTACAAACTGTAATGCCCAATTATAGGACTTGACATTGTCATCAGGTAGAGGTCTCACCTTTGCAAACTTAACAAAATCGGCAATTTCAAGAACTTGTTCTACATAAGATTTTGAGTCTACAGTTTCATTATTGCTATTTAGAGATTCAATTATTTGAGTAGTTGTCATCTCCATTGCATTAATGCCGAAACGTGAATCAATATAACTTCGTAATATGTCGGTCAGACGAGTATAAAACTCTTTTTCTTGACCACGTTCGCAAAGTTTTTCATCACGAAGTTTCTCCAATAATTGTATTGCAAGTTCATATGGAGGAATTTCCTTTTTGGTTGGAGTAAGAGCTATTGGTAATTTTTTCTTGTATAGTAACAATGCAAATATTGCGCCTAAAATGATAATAATTACAACTAATATCCATCCCCAATAGTCAGTGATGAAATCGGGTAAAAAATCATACCAGCGAGAGTTTGGATATATCACATCAGCTTGGCCATGAATTGTTTGTAAAGAATCAACCGAAACAGGAATCACTTTCAATGCCAACGGATTTGCTTTAAATGTATCTTTGCCTACAATATATTGAGTGGGAGGAATAGTATATAACCCTGAATCAAATGATTGAATGATAATATCTTGATTAATTTGTCTCCGATTATTCTCTAAATCTATGGTGTCAGCCTGTGATTTGCTGATTACTTCAATTTCTGCAATTATAGTATCGGCATCAAGTATCGGAAGAGCACCATTGACCCCGTTATTATCGACTATCTCAATATGAAGCGTCGTCTGTTTGCCCATTATGATATGAGCCGAATCTAACGATGCTTTTAAAGATATAGGTCCAACGTTTGCCAATGATACTAATGGCGAAATTAGTAATATCAATGCAAAAAGGGCTAATTCCTTTGTTATTTTCCTCATATTATTTGAATTATCTGACACCTCGTTTTTGAAATAAATTCATCAATGCTTTAACATAGTCTTCATCTGTTGCAATTGAAGCTAAATCAACTCTGCATTTATTCATAATTGCTCCCATTTTTTGCTGGCGCTCATACCACCAACGACTATGAGCCTGTCTAACTCTTGCAGATGAAGTATCAAGCCAACGTTCAACACCTGATTCAAGATCACAAATGCGCAATAAACCTACATTAGGTAGTTGAGCGTCTCGCTTATCATAAACTTGTATTGCCGAAACGTCGTGTTTATTGTTCGCAATTGATAAAGCTTTGGAGTAATCTTTATCATCTATATAGTCTGATATTAAGAAAGTTGTGCAGCGTTTTTTTATCGCATCAGTAAGATATTGTAACGGTACTGAGAGATTTGTTCCGTTATTCTCTGGCGTGAAATTCAATAGTTCTCTAATTATGAACAATATGTGCTTTCTCCCTTTTTTTGGCGGAATAAATTTCTCTACTTTATTAGAGAAAAATATTACACCAATTTTGTCGTTATTTTGAATTGCGGAAAACGCTATCGTAGCCGAAATTTCAGCTATCATCTCACGTTTAACCATGCCGACAGCTCCAAAATCACGACTTCCTGATACGTCAATCAATAACATTACCGTTAATTCTCTTTCCTCCTCATAGACTTTCACATAGGGGTGGTTTTGACGCGCTGTAACGTTCCAATCAATGTCTCGAATATCGTCTCCATATTGGTATTCTCTCACTTCGGAGAATGTCATACCGCGCCCCTTGAACGCAGAATGATACTCTCCCGCAAAAATATTTTGAGAAAGACCGCGTGACTTAATTTCAATTTTACGAACTTTTTTTAGAAGTTCATTTGCATCCATAGTAAACTATTGACTATTAATGTATATTAGGGAACTTCTACTTGATCAAGAATGTCTGAAACCACTTCATCAGCTGAAATATTATTAGCTTCAGCTTCATAAGTAAGCCCAATACGATGGCGAAGTACATCATGACACACAGCTCTAACGTCCTCAGGAATTACATATCCTCGACCTCTTAGGAATGCATATGCTCGTGATGCTTTAGCCAAACTTATAGATGCACGAGGAGATGCTCCAAATGAGATTATATCTACCAAATCATTGAGATTATAATCTGCAGGGAAACGTGTCGCAAAGACAATGTCAACGATATAACGTTCTATTTTTTCGTCCAAATAAATTTGCTCTACAACTTTTTGAGTTTCAATTATTTCTTCGGGTTTTAAAAGTGGTTTTACTTCTTTATATTCACGAGAAATATTTTGTCTAATAATAACTTTTTCTTCCTCTTTGGTTGGGTATCCTATGATAACTTTTAAAAGGAAACGGTCAACTTGTGCCTCTGGAAGGGGATAGGTACCTTCTTGCTCAATAGGGTTTTGAGTCGCCATTACTAAGAATGGGTCATCTAAGGGGAATGTCTTACTTCCAATCGTCACCTGACGTTCTTGCATTGCTTCCAATAATGCACTTTGAACTTTTGCCGGAGCACGGTTTATTTCATCAGCCAAAACGAAATTGGCAAAAACAGGACCACGTTTAACTTGAAATTGTTCTTTTTGAGCACTATATACCATGGTTCCTATTACATCGGCAGGGAGCAAGTCGGGCGTAAACTGAATGCGGCTATACTTTGCATCAACAATTTGTGACAAAGTTTTAATTGCCAATGTTTTTGCCAAGCCGGGAACACCTTCCAATAATACGTGGCCGTTAGATAGTAGCGCAATAAGCAATGAGTCAATCAAATGTTTTTGTCCAACGATTGTTTGGTCCATACCTTTTGTCACAAGGTTTACGAACTCACTTTTGCTTGCCACAAGTTCATTTAGTTCTCTGATGTTTATTGAATCACTCATAGTGTTGATTGTTATAATTTCTATTTTAGATTGATATGTTATTCTTTTTGTCGTTTTTACTACGCAAAATTACATATTAACTACTTAAAGTGTGAAAATCAAATGTTAATTTTATCTATCATAAGTTTATCACAGTAAACTCTTAAATTTATTTTTCATATGGAGCATAAATTTCCATAGCTTTTAACTTTGCGATTGCGAGTGATGCAGAATCATTACGATTTATATTGTATTTTTCTGCAGATGGGATTTTAACTACAGTGCCGGGTCTTATTCGATTCGGATTACCCAGAATTTCTTTATTTTCTTCATAAATATATACCCAAAATATCATCTCACCAAAGTATTCTCTTGACATTGTGGTCAAAAATCTATTAGTCGAAACCGTGTCAGTTATTTGAGTTTGTGTGACTGACATTGAAATCGTATCGGTTATCAAACTATCAATAGCAATTACTTGAACCGAATCCTGTTTGCTTCCAACAATAGAATCACATTCTATAATATTTTGAGATGGTTGAGTAGTTGTAATTGTTTCAACAAATTTCTGATAAGGATATATTGTACCTATAACATAACCGATAATAAGGCCCAATAATAACATAGCTATATACCAAATGCGGCGTTTTGATCCACCGCCCTCACAAATACTTTCATCTGTATTTTGGTCTGCAATATCTTCAAGCGAAGGCGCTTCAATATCTGCGGTCTCATCTATTGAGTCTTCGTCGCTGATATCGTTCTCAATATGTTCTTCTGGATAATTTTGTTCAACTTCTTGTGTGGTCTCTTCAGTTATTATTTCTTCTTTCGTTGAATCTATATTAGAACTTACTACTTCAGCCTCTGAAATCGGTTGATCGTTTTCATAAGAATCCTCCGCTACATTTATCAAGGTAGAATTAATTTCAATTTCAGATGATGACTTATCCTCTATATTCTCTTCAAAGTCAATATCATCTTGTAGTTCTACTGCTTCAAAGCATGAAAAAGGTAGATTTATTGATTCTGCTAAATCATTGTCGGGAGCAAATAACACTGTTTTCTCTGGGTATTCTGATACTTGAAAAGTCCCTAAGCCTTTAATGGACACACTCTCACCTTTACTCAGTGCCTCCGAAATTGTTGCAAATAATTCCTTAATAAAGAGTTCTGCCGTTGAATTAGATGCTCCTGTTAACGCTGAAATTTGCTCTGAAAGTTGTTGAAGATTTATTATTGCATTCATGATTATTCACTGATTTTTTTTCTTAAAACGCCACTTGGTTCAAAATTTAAAATAATCTGTGGAGGCAATAATAATCGTTTCCCCGATGACAAATCGGTGATTATTTTTTCATCTTCTTTTATTGTTATGAATTTCCCAAATCCGGGAACGGCAATACTATCTAAATTGCTTGAATTGTCTTTTATCGTTGATATTAAAGCCTCTAAAAGTGAATTAATATCTTTTGATTCTCTCCCTATCTTCTTAGAAAGAGTCGTTACTATCTGCTTTGTATCCATAATTTTAATTTAACTACAAATATATTACAAATTTGCAATAGCATCGCTACAGCTAAAGTGAATTATTCTAAACATTAATCAATAACTCTATCTCTGATATTTATTTGCAACGGATAGTTATAATATCTGATAGTCTTGTAGTGTATTGTTGTGAATTAAATCCTTTTCGTGACAATCTCATTTCTGGATCACACGAGGCTGTATGTACCATATTGTATGTTGAGTCGTTTTGATTTATTGAATCCATTGCTTTCATCAACCGATTCCTCTTACTCCGATCCTCTGGAGGGATAAAAAGCACTTGTTGTACACTATTTTGATCTACAATTTCAGTAATTATAATACCTGCTTTTTTATAACAATAATTTGATCGATAGATTTTCTTTAACGTCTCAACTGCTTTAGAGGTGATTGTTAATGTATCATTCGTTGGCTCTTCCAATGTTATATGGGCCGAATTACAATATTGGGCTATGTCATTGTTATAAGAATCGGTATGAATAAAAACTGTTAGAGAAACAGCGCAACATGATTGTTCTCGAAGTTTTCTTGAGGCCGTTGATGCAAATGAAGATATTGCATTTACCAATAAGTCAAACTCATATATAGGTGAAGCAAACGACCTTGATGTACAAATTTGTTTTTTCTCAGGTTCTATTGTTTCAATATTGATACATGATTCGCCATTTAATTCCCGCCACGTTCTTTCGCCTGTCACGTTGACAATATTTCTCACACGTTCCAATGGCAATTGTGCAAAATCGGCGGCAGTATTAATACCTTTAGACAACATTTTTTGTGCTAAATTTCGGCCGATGCCCCAAACATCAGAAATCATAGACAGTTTTAATGCGGTAATACGTTGGCATTCTGTGTTAATACAACATACGCCATTGTATCCTCTAAATTTTTTGGCAAATTTGCTCGCTATTTTTGCAAGAGTTTTAGTTGACGCAATACCCAACGAAGTAGGTATTCCTGTATCTCGAAATATTTTTGAAACAATCTTTGCCCCAACTAAATTTAATGATTCCGTATTTATTCCTGAAAAATCAATAAACGCTTCATCGATTGAATATATTTCAATGTTCGGTATTATTGATGACAATGTAGCCATTACTCTTGATGACATGTCTCCATATAGTTTTATATTTCCTGATAAAATATAGACATGATTTTTTTCGGCAATATCTTTGATTTGGAAATAAGGTGCTCCTCGTTTTATTCCTAACGCTTTAGCCTCGTTTGAAATAGAAACAGCACAACCATCATTATTACTTAGTATAACCACCGGCTTATTAATCAAAGCAGGGTTAAAAACTCGTTCACATGACACGAAAAAATTATTACAATCAATAAGGCCAATCATGAGTGTAATATACTCCTGTTTTTAATTACGTCTGCGACGATTTTTTTTAATTGTATATGTTACAATTCCCCAGATAACAAATTGATTATCGGCAACAATCTCAATTGGTTTAAAAGTGGGATTTGATGGTAATAGTAAAATTCTATTTTCTTCTATAGAAATGCGTTTTAAAGTAAATTCTCCATCAATACAACACACAGCCAAATCATCATTCATTGGCTCTAATGATTTATCAATCACGAGAATATCACCTTCTTCAATACCTTCATCAATCATAGAATCCCCTGAAACTCTACCAAAAAATGTTGCAGCAGGGTGTTTTATTAGCTCTCGATTAAGGTCAATTGATTCGTCAATGTAGTCCTGAGCAGGGGAGGGGAATCCGGCTTGAATTCCCGATTCGGCATATGGTAACGATAAAGCCGTTGACGCATCGGCCGAAAATATATCGAGTTGTGTGGTTGACATATATATTTAATCAAATAATGATTCTTTTATAAAATACTTTGGTCTATGTTTGACCTCTACAAATATTTTTCCGATGTATTCTCCAACTATACCTATACTCATCAAAATCAGACTGCCTAAGAACCAAATTGACAACATAATAGACGGCCAACCCGATAATGTAGGATGCCCAAAATATGAGATTAAAACATATAGCGCAACAATAACATCTAATACCAACAACACAAGTCCGGTCAAAAAAATCCACCTCATTGGGCGAGCTGAAAATGAGGTAATTCCATCAATAGAAAAACTCAACATTTTTTTAAGCGGATATTTTGATTCTCCGGCGACTCGTTCTTTTCGCTCGTATTTTACAATATCTGTCTTTAAGCCTATTTGAGGGATTATTCCTCTTAAAAATAAATTCGATTCACTATATTGCGAAAGCATTTCTAATGCTCGTTGGCTCATCAGTCGATAATCTGCATGATCGTAAATCGTTTCAAGTCCCATTGACTTTTGAAAAGAGGAAAAAACGTGAGCAGTTGTGCGTTTAAACCAAGTATCAGTAGATCTACTGCTTCTTACTCCATATACTATCTCATTGCCATGATGGAAACTACTAACCATTTGCTCAATAGCTTCTGGATCGTCTTGAAGATCAGCATCAATTGAGATTGCGGCATCGCACATCTTCTTAACGGTCATTAACCCTGCGAGAAGTACGTGCTGATGTCCACAATTTCGCGAAAGAGAAATTCCTTTTACTCGATTGTCGGCTTTATGTAATTCCTCTATTATGCTCCAAGTATTATCTATGCTACCATCATTGCAACAAAGAATAAAACTATTAGATGAAACCAACCTTTTTGTTGTCATTTGCTCCAACAATGTAAGTAAAGTTTTTACAGTTATTGGTAAAGCCTTTTCTTCATTGAAACAAGGAACAACAATAGCTATTATAGGCGGTTTCATCTAAGATGTTTCGTGCGGAAAAATTAATAACTACGAGCAAACAATACACGTTGAGTTGATGGTTTTCCTGTTACCATACAAACTCCAGGTGTTTTATCTCCATCAAATGGGATACAACGAATTGTAGCTTTTGTTTCTTCTTTAATTTTTTCTTCTGTTTCAGGAGTGCCGTCCCAATGTGCCAAAATGAATCCACCCTTTTCAATTTCAACCTTAAATTCTTCGTATGTTTCAACTGTACGGGTCATTGATTCACGATGTTTCAATGCTTTTTGGTATATATTGCCTTGAATTTCTTCTAACAATTCCTTAACATAATTGGCGATTCCATCAAGCTGAGCCACTGATTTTTCTAAAGTATCACGGCGCATAACTTCAACAGTGCCATTTTCTATATCACGAGCTCCAATTGCTAAGCGCACAGGAACACCTTTCAATTCATATTCGGCGAACTTAAATCCGGGACGTTTATTATCGGCATTATCATACTTAACACTAATTCCCATTGATTTTAATTCCGACAGAATAGGTTCAACAACTCTATTGATTTCTGCAGCTTGTTCATCGTTTTTGTAAATAGGAACAATAACGACTTGTATTGGAGCAAGATGTGGAGGGAGAACAAGTCCATTATCATCAGAGTGTGTCATAATCAAAGCACCCATCAAACGAGTTGACACCCCCCATGATGTAGCCCAAACATACTCTAATTGATTTTCGTTGTTTATAAATTTCACATCAAATGCTTTAGCAAAATTTTGTCCAAGAAAATGTGATGTTCCAGATTGAAGAGCCTTTCCATCTTGCATCATAGCTTCGATTGTATATGTGTCAATCGCTCCGGCAAATCGCTCATTGGCCGATTTAACACCTTTTATCACCGGAACAGCCATATAGTTTTCAGCAAAATCGGCATAAACATTCAACATTTTAGTTGCTTCAGCGAGAGCCTCTTCTTGAGTAGCGTGCGCTGTATGACCTTCTTGCCATAGGAATTCTGCTGTGCGCAAGAACATACGAGTACGCATTTCCCATCTCATCACATTAGCCCATTGGTTACATAGGATTGGAAGGTCACGGTAACTATGAATCCAATTTTTATAGGTATTCCATATAATTGTTTCAGAAGTGGGGCGAATTATTAATTCTTCTTCAAGACGAGCAGCGGGGTCAACAACAACACCTTTACCTTCAGGGTCATTTTTTAGGCGATAGTGAGTAACTACTGCGCATTCTTTTGCGAATCCTTCAACATGGTCAGCTTCTCGACTAAGGAAAGACTTTGGGATAAGTAGTGGGAAATAAGCATTAACATGACCTGTTTCTTTAAACATGCGGTCGAGTTGTTGTTGCATTTTTTCCCAAATTGCATAGCCATAAGGCTTGATTACCATACAACCTCTAACAGCTGATTGTTCAGCCAAATCAGCTTTTACAACAAGGTCATTATACCATTGTGAATAGTTCTCACTGCGTTTTGTGAGATCTTTTAATTCTTTTGCCATATATTCGTTTATTTATTTTCAAGATTATTCGTGCAAATTTAGTCATTTATTTGCACAAGGGAAAGTTATTGGGTGTAAAAGTGCCTTTGAGTTTTCAATAATTATCTTTGATGTGTTGTATCATCAATTCATTAGGTATGATATAAATCTCCAAACGACGATTTTTTGAACGATTCAACATTGAATTATTTGGCACAATTGGCTCAGTATCGGCCATTGCATAAGGTATTACATCAAAATTTTTTGCATATTCCGAAAACCAATCGTAGATAGATATAACTCGGTCTGTTGTAATATTATCTTTATAAATAGCATTGCCGGTATCATCACAATGCATTGCCAATAGGAATTTATAATACCTCGGATTTGGTATATTATCACGTAATTTTGATAGTTCAACACTATGCGATATTACAATTTCATTGGCATTAAAAATCTTATTGGAGGGGACGGATACAATTAATATCGTTCCGTCTTGAATTGTTTCAACAACAAAACCCTTGCTAATCAATCTCTTTCCTAATGCCAATTGAGTACTTACCACCCCTCCTTTATATTTATCTTTGAGGAACGGTATTTTTAGATTTTCCTCAAATTCAAGGCCCTCATCTTGATTTTGTTGGGCTTTTATGACATAGGGCAAGCACAAAGTTATGACTAACATTAACAACAAAGCCCATTGTTTGCCGAATTTCATAAGTCGTCAAAAATTGAATCCTCATAATCCAATTCAGCCTCAACAATACAATCAATGTACTCAGGGGGGATTTGAGAATACGGATCTTTGCTTAGCATCTTTTTAACGTGAGATATTAGACCGCTTATTATGTTATCTTCGTCGTCTTCCGACTCATCACAACCAACATCAAGCATACCATTATCTTCGTAATAGTCAAATATAATATCTATTACGTTAATAAATTCATCATCATCAAGTTTCGCGGAAATTTCTTTTGGTAAACTTGCGCGTATATGTGCTATTGCTTTTTCTTCGTTATACATAAAATTATAAATCTATTAAACCGATAGGGAGGTCCATTATTATCGTTTTGGTCTCTGTATTAATATCTATGATATATTCATCTGCAATGGGGATATAATATACATTTCCATTATCAGATGTAACAATAAACAACGCATTCTCAGTCGCATCGTTTATTTCAGTAATCTCGCCTAATAAAATGTTATTCTCAACAACTGAATACCCAATAAGATCTACAGCGTAAAATCCATCTTCCTCTATCTCAGAATCCTCTATATCTAAATCTCGCTTTAATGCATAGATGGGTTTCCCACATAGAGTTAACGCGTCATCTTCTGTCGCGACATCATCTATAGAGACTATAGCTGAATTATATCCCTTCGTTCTTATTGAATTAATAAAATAGGGGACATTCAATCCTTCATCTTTTATAATAACGCAAAACAAATCACCCAGATTTACATCACTTTCGATTGTGATAACCACCTGGCCATTAATTCCATGAGGCTTTGTAATTTGTCCTATTTCTATGATTTCGTCATTTACAATCATTTCTTTTTCTTACGCTTATTTGACGTTTGCTGAGGAGCCTCTTTAAATTCATGCAGATGATAATTCTCAGGATTGAGATTTATTGCGCCATGTGATAGTTCTCTTAAATCCTTTAGTATTTTTGTATCATCAACACCTTCGCTATTAACCGAGAGCATCAACTTTTTCATGTGATTGGCAATTAATAGAATCAACGCATCTCGTTCTTCTCCTTCGGGCATTGACGATGCTTTTGCAATCATCAATTCAATGCTTCGTCCATAATGTCGATATTTTATAGGAGACGTATAATAATCTACTTTCTCCGGAAATGAATTTAAACTTTCAGGTTTAATTACATCGCAAGGGTAATCAATATCCAGTTTAAAGTCCGACATTATTGCCAAATGATCCCATAACTTATGCTTGAAATCTTCTATATCTCGAAGATTTGGGAACAAATTTCCCATTGTATTGATGATAGAGTAGGCACAACGAGTTCGCTCTTCTTTATCTTCAATTGTCAAACAATGATCGACCATTTGTTGTATATTACGACCATATTCCGGTAATACAAGCTTCTTTAGCTGAGTGTTATATGTGAGCATATACTATTAAAATCAATATTCGTGTCAAAGTTAGCTTAAATCTATGAAACGACAAAATCAACCACTTAAATTAGATGATATTTGATTAGGTATAAACGTAAAATTAAGATGGGCGAGGTCATTAAAGCTTTCACCTTCAATTTTAATGCGTTCCATGTGCCTATACCACATAAACATGATGCTTGCATCAATTTCAAGCTACGATAATCTCGCAACAATGACCTTGCTACAACAGGGTAGCACTCTGCCAAGGCTTGTAGGCAATCTATGTGAATCAATTCCGAGACTCCTCTCTTTAAATCATTTGCAGTGATACTGTTTTGATGCAATCTATAAATGCTCCAATCTCCGACCAAATGTCTGACCTTTCCATATGCAAAAAAAGATGACAATATATTCACATCACTATATTTATGTAAAGGATGGGAATAATAGCTCAAGAAATTAGAATTTTTCAGTGCTCTGCTTTTGCCTACCAATGTAGCTGTTTGATATAAGTTCAAATGTAACGTTTCGCCTATATGAGCATCACATTCGGTCCAATATCTCATTCTAACAATAGTGTTATCACCATTAATACAATGGTCATGAAAGCACATAGAATATGACGGGTTCTCTCTCAAAAAATCAATTTGAGATTGTAATTTATGCTCATTTATCCAAATATCATCACCTTCACAAAACGCTATGTATTCACCTTGTGCATTAGGAATCAAATGCGTTACAAATAGGTCTAACCCTTTGGAGAATTGATTTGAATCGGGTTCAAATAACTTAATATTAGAGTGCTTGTTTGCATAAAATTCTACAATATCGTGAGTCTTATCGGTTGAGCAATCATTACCAACTAAAACCTCAACATCAAAATTGGTCTTTTGATTTAATATCCCATTTAGACATTCTTTTATATATGCCTCATGGTTATAGGTTAGAACTAATATGCTCACTAATGGTTTATTCATAACGCAAACATAGTAATTTTTAAGCAAATAAAGGCACTTTTCAATCGAAAAGTGCCTTTATTAAAATATTTAGAGATATATTACATGTTCATACCACCATCAACTTGGATAACTTGGCCAGTTACATAGCTTGACATATCTGATGCAAGGAATGTTGCAACGTTTGCGATATCTTCAACTTGACCACCTCTGCGCAATGGAATTTTTTTAGCCCAATCTTGGCGTACTTCTTCGGGAAGAGCAGCAGTCATGGCTGTTTCAATAAATCCGGGAGCAATAGCATTAGCACGGATACCGCGAGAACCAACCTCTTGAGCGATACTCTTTGCGAGTGCTATCAATCCGGCTTTAGATGCTGCATAGTTGGCTTGCCCTGCATTACCATGAACACCGACAACTGATGCCATATTAATAATGCTACCAGAACGTTGACGCATCATGATTGGGAGTGATGCATTGATGAAGTTAAACGCACTCTTTAGGTTCACTGCAATTACAGCGTCCCATTGTTGTTCTGTCATGCGCATCATCAAGCCGTCTTTAGTAATGCCGGCATTATTAACCAGAATGTCAATCGAACCGAAATCTTTATGAACTTCGGCTACTACTTCTTTTGTTTGATTAAAATCGGCTGCATTTGATGCATAACCTTTAACCTTAACTCCAAAAGCTGCAATTTCTGCTTCTGTTTGTTTACCATTTTCATCTATTACAAGGTCGGTAAAAGCAATATTTGCACCTTCTTGAGCAAATTTTATTGCGAGTGCTTTACCAATACCGCGTGCTGCTCCTGTAATGAGCGCTGTTTTTCCTTCAAGTAGTTTCATATCTACGTATTTTAATATTGTTAAGTTATATTTTTCCCAAAAAATTAAATCTCTACAAGAAAAGCTCCGCAAGAGTAACCACCGCCAAACACTGTGAGGCCAATCTTATCTCCTTTTACAAATTTATTTCTGTTTTGAGCAAATACAATTGCGGCACTTGCCGAACCCGTATTACCCAACTCTTCTATATTATTTATAAAGTGGTCATCGTCCAATCCCAATTGATGAGCTACATTTGCCACAATACGTTTATTTGCTTGGTGACAAATAATATATGACAACTCTTGAATAGTTAGTCCTTCAGGGTTAGTGACGCCATCAAGGGCTTGAATCATATATTTACATGCATGAACAAATACATCTTTACCATCAGGCATAGCAATACCTCCTTCTTTGGGTCTGAGACGAACACCTTCAGGACCTTTGCTCACGTTGCCCAACCCACGAGTATAGATGTGTTTAATTTCAGCATCATTTTCACTCACACGATCAGCTGATAAGAAAAATGCCACAGCACCATCACCCCATAAATGGCCACATTTGGGGTCACTTTCATTACTATAATATGTGTTATGTTCCGAGCTCACAATCAGTGCTTTTTTTGCCTTTCCCATTGCAAAATAGCCTTCAACAATTTCCAGGCCATTTACAAAAGATGAACATGCAGCTGAAGCATATACAGCTTTCATCTCGGGGATATCATATTTTTGTTGAGCAATGTGGGCTAATGTTGCCACTGTATCATAAGGAGAATATGATGCCGATACGATTAAATCTATGTCTTTTATATCATAGGGGAGATTTTCTAAAGCATTTGCAATAGCGGCAAGTCCCATTGAGTTGTGCCCCTCATCTTCTGCTGCTTTTGAACGAGAACATATTCCTGTACGTTTCAAAATCCAATCACTAGTGAGTCCGTTTACTTCAAGGAAATGGTCATTATAAACTCTTCCGGAAGGAATGTAAAATCCTGTTGAGTTGATGTACATTGTCATTATTGTTTAATACCTTCTATTATAAAATTTATTGCTTTACTTTGTGATTCTAAATCATTAGTTGTTGAATCAGTTGCATTATCTCGAAGATAAGACAAGTCAATACCTTGCAATATCATTTGAAATAATGAAACTAATCGTGTGCATTGACATTCAATAAATTGTCCCGCTTTTACGCCATCATCTAAAATTGTCCGTAAAATCTCCAATTCTTTTATAGATGCGAGTTTTCTAATGCGATCAACTCGTTTCATATCTCTACTGAACAAGGTGCGAAAACTATCTTGTCTCACTATTGTATCATCAATCATCGAAAAACGTAGTCGCAGGAATTGCTCCAATTTTTCAATAGGAGAGATATCGAGTATCAACACCTCTCTTAATTTTGACACAATGCGCTCACTCTCTTGTTCAATTACGGCGTTATAAATCTCGCGTTTATTTTTAAAATAAGTGTAGATTGTTCGTCTTCCCTTATCCGATGCTGTTGCTATATCATTCATCGTAGTATTCTCAATACCCTTATGAGCAAAGAGCTGACGAGCTACCTCTATTAATTTCTCACGAGTTTTTAAAACCATTATTATTGCACATTTTTGCTAATTCTGTGCGAAATTAATAATTTTTACTCATATATAAGGCATAATATTGCATAAATCTATCACATTTGTGCAATTTTGATAATAATTTGCCGTTTACTCAAAAATTTACATTAAATTTGAAATATGAAAACTATCAAATTTTTTTTAACTCTTATTGCTCTTCTTACATCGCAATATTTGGCACAAGCATCTGACCTGATTAATTTTCCTAAGTCAGAGTCAGCAATGATTGGTGTATATATAAAAGACCTACGTACTAATAAGATTCTCGCGAGTCAAAATTCTTATAAACTTTTCACCCCTGCATCTGTCACAAAATCTGTCACAACTGCCGGAGCTATTCTATCTCTTAATCCCAATTTTAGATTCCGGACCAATATATATTTAATCGGAGACACATCTATTTATAATGACACAATTAAATGTAACATCGTGGTTAAAGCATCGGGGGATCCGACTATTGAGTCAAGATATTTTTCAAATCGTATGGGTTTGACTGACTCTATTGCTAATACAATAAACAAATTAGGCGTTAAGCACATTTTAGGAGAGATTGTCATTGATGAATCAAATGTTGATGTCGCGAACACATCATCAACATGGATGGTTGAAGATATGGCTTGGGATTATGGTACCCAGCTCGCCGCATTTAACTATAAGGATAATTGTATTGACGTTAATATTCTTGATGCTGACCAAAATCAATTATACGACCTAACAATTGATAATCAGTTATCAATAGGAGATACTGATAGTATTGTTGCCATTAGAGGTGTTAATTCTAATACGTTAAAATTGAGTGGCACCGTCAAAAACAACAAGCAAAACAAAAATAAAAGTATATTATTTTCGGCACCTTCTCCTCAAAATATTTTTAAAGCCGACCTAATTAGTTCATTATCTCAATTAGGTATTACGATAAGTCACGCAATTAACGAGACTAAAAAAGATTCTCGTTTGATTCATTCACACATATCGCCCAAGAGAGATGAAATTTTAAGAAGTTTAATGGTCAGAAGCGATAATCTTTTTGCAGAAGGAATGTTAAATGCAATTACGCTTAAAGGAAATCGTACCGACTCATTGATTTCATTGATTAAATCCAAAGGTATTAACGTAAATACGATTACGTTATACGACGGTAGCGGACTATCTCGCACAGATCGAATTTCTCCGATTTTTTTAGGGAAACTATATGAATATATGGTGAAGAGCAATTTTTCCAAACAATATGTTGCAACGTTTCCAATAGTTGGCCGAGAAGGCACCGTGAAAAGGCTTTTAACCGGGACTGATTTAGCCGGTAAATTGCGTCTCAAATCGGGCAGCATGGGAGGTGTACAATGCTATGGAGGATACAAAATTGATGATAACGGAGAACCAACACATGCAGTTGTAATCATGATAAATCATTATAATTGCAAATCAGCATATATTAGAAAAGCGATTGAACGCTTGTTATTAAAAATATTTTGAGTAAGTTTGTAATTAAATATTTACAAATTATGAATAATCAACGAAATCTCCAGCAAATATTGAGCATCGTGTACGAAGTAGAAGGGTTATTGTTATTGGCCCAATCTAAGGGCAATGATACTCCCAACGAAATATACGATCTTATACAAGAAAAACTGAAGGTGATATCTCAGTCTTTCCCCTCAAAAGAAATTATTTCAGATAATTCTGAATCAATTAATCAGGATTCTGAATCAGAAGATGAACGTTCGCACGGCAATTTAGAAGATGACTATGACGATGAATATTCATATGAAACAGAAGATGAACGCTCACATGGGAACTTGGAAGATGACTATGACGAAGAGTATTCATATGAATCAGAAGATGAACGCTCACATGGGAACTTAGAAGATGATTATGACGATCTCAACTATGTAGAACCAGAGAACGAACATTCACCTGTTGAAATAGAAGATATTGATAAATACACTCCCTCTGAAATTGAAGCAGACAATGAAGAAAATTCCATAATCACAGACTATGAGCCGATTGAGACTCAAATTAAAGACGAATCAGAAAATGATGATTTCATAGAAGAATCAGACTTTGAATCAGTTGAAATTGTGAGCGAGGACATTTTTGAATCAATAGATTCCGAGACTGAAGAGCTTGATGATGACATAATCGAGCTTGATGATATTGACAGTTATGACGACATTGAAAATGATAATACAGTTTTGAGTGAGCCCATTACTATCGAAGAAAAATTAGCTATTCAAAACACTCGCGACTTACGCACAGCTTTCACTATTAATGACCGATTCCGTTTTAAACGTGAATTATTTGGGAATAAAGATACAGAACTGGCTGATGCTTTGAATATGATTTCAGCAATGTCAAGTTTTGCAGAAGTCCAAGAATATTTTTTTGAAGATTTAGAATGGGATAAAGACAATCCCGAGGTAATAGATTTTCTGAAAATTATATCAAATTACTTTAACAATAGAAACTAAAATGAGCGGAAAATTGTACATTGTTCCCACTCCAATTGGTAACCTTGATGATATGACTCCGAGGGCTGTAAGCACGTTGATGACGAGTTCATTAATACTTGCCGAAGACACTCGCACAAGTGCTATATTAATGAAACACTTTAATATATCCACCCCAATGTTGAGCCATCACAAATTTAACGAGCACAACACACTGGATATGGTTATGTCAAGACTTGAAGGAGGGGAGACGATTTCCTTAATTAGCGATGCCGGCACCCCGGCCATTTCTGATCCCGGTTTTTTAGTCGTTAGAGAATGTCGTCGCCGCAACATTGAGGTTGAGACCTTACCCGGGTCCACAGCATTTGTCCCGGCGTTAGTCAACTCGGGCCTACCATGTGAACGTTTCTGTTTTGAAGGATTTTTGCCTCCCAAGAAAGGGAGAGCTACACGCCTGGCAGAATTAGCAATTGAGCCAAGAACATTTATTATATATGAATCTCCTCTCAGACTTGCTAAGACTTTACGACAACTTGCAGATTGTTGTGGGTCTGAGCGTGAAGCATCTGTTTCAAGGGAAATTTCAAAATTACATGACACTACCCATCGTGGAACACTCGGCGAACTCGCTGACTATTTTGAGGCAAACAATCCTCGCGGAGAAATTGTTATTGTCGTAAGTGGGCTTCGTGAAACAACCACCAAAAACTCTCATCGCAACAAGTACAAAAACATAGATAATTCAGATCAATAATCAATACTATCATTATGAAAAAATTAGCTTTATTCTTTTCAGTCTCAATTGTCCTTTTTGCATCATGCAATCAAGACAAACTTCAAAAAGCCGAAGAACGTAACGTTCAACTAGGAGACTCTCTTCAAGTGGCTTTGGCTTATCAAGACTCACTATTTGGTCTCGTAAACGAAATCTCTCAAAGTGTTAATCAAATCAAAGATTTAGAGCAAATTCTCACTTCATCATCTGATTTGGGCGCTGAATCACAATCAAAAAAAGAACAACTTCGCAATGATATAATCGCCATACAACGTGAGTTACAAGCTCGCCGCGAACGATTGGCTATCGTAGAAGCTCGTTTAGCTAAAATGCAAGGTGCAAGCAAAGAAATGAAAGCAACAATTGCTAATCTGAAAAATCAAATTTCAGAATATCAATCTACGATTAATACCCTAAAAGAAAATTTAGCAGCAGCAAATATTAAAATTGACGAACTTAATCAAGACATAGATTCTTTAAATACCGAAATGGCTCAAGTTTCACAAGAAAAAGAAATTGCCCAAGAAGAATCTATTAATCTTGCAAACGAGTTGAACACATGCTATTACGCTATCGGAACTAAAGGAGAACTTAAAGAAGCAAAAATAATCGAGACAGGCTTCCTCAAAAAAACAAAAATTATGAAAGCCGATTTCGAACAAGGCTATTTTACTACAGCTGATAAACGCACATTAACTTCAATACCAACTCACGCAAAAAAAGCCAAAATATTAACAAATCAACCCGCAAGTTCTTATGAAATCGTTGAAGAGAATAGCACCAAAACAATCATTATAACAAACCCGGATAAGTTTTGGAGTTTAAGCAACTATTTAGTAATACAAGTTGATTAACTCTTCAAACACTATACAATAAAATGGTGAGGCAACTAAAACACAGTTCCTCACCATTTATATTTTTATGAGATTCATTCCAAAAATTAAGATACACTTTGTCTTACCATATCCAAATTGTATAAAATTGCACATAGAGGATATAGTAATTAATCTTTACTCTATGAAATATCAATAATTTTAGCTAATTTTGCACATTAATAAAAACATATTGAATAATGGGATTTTTTAGTAAATTCTTCTCTAAGGAAAAAAAAGAAACACTTGACAAAGGTTTAGAGCGTACCAAGCAAGGCGTCTTTGCGAAAATTGCACATGCCATTGCCGGTAAATCAACTATTGACGATGAAATTTTAGATAATCTTGAGGAGGTATTCATCACATCTGACGTGGGAGTTGAAACTACTCTCAAGATAATAGATCGAATACAAAAACGTGTCGCACGTGATAAATATGTCGGTTCTGAAGAATTGAATCGTTTGTTATGTGAAGAAATTACTGATTTATTAGCTGAGAACAACAATGAATCATCTCTTGAAGACTTCACTATCCCCGCAGGGCACAAGCCTCATGTTATAATGGTAGTTGGCGTCAATGGTGTTGGGAAGACCACTACAATCGGAAAACTTGCCCATCAATTTAAAGCGGCAGGCAATAAAGTTATGCTGGGAGCTGCCGACACATTTAGAGCTGCGGCAGTAGAGCAACTTGATGTGTGGGGTGAACGCGCAGGTGTTCCTGTAATTAAACAAAAATTAGGAGCAGATCCTGCTTCAGTTGCCTACGATACACTTTCATCGGCCGTTGCAAATGATATTGATGTAGTTATAATTGATACAGCCGGACGACTTCACAATAAAAAAGGGTTGATGGATGAGCTTACAAAAATCAAGAACGTAATGCAAAAAATTGTTCCTGATGCTCCTCACGAAGTGTTGCTTGTACTTGATGGCTCAACCGGGCAAAATGCGTTTGAACAAGCAAAACAATTTGTCGCAGCAACTAATGTGAATGAATTGGCAATCACAAAACTTGATGGTACCGCCAAAGGTGGTGTTGTAATCGGCATTAGCGACCAATTTAAAATACCTGTGAAGTACATTGGTTTAGGTGAAGGTATTGAGGACCTACAAGTATTCCACAAAAAAGAGTTTGTTGAGTCATTGTTTGGTAAACAATAATTATAGCATGGCTAAACAACGTGTAAATGTCATAACACTTGGTTGTTCAAAAAACCTTGTAGATTCAGAGCGCATTCTAAAACTTTTTAAGGATGCCGGACTTGACGCAGTGCATGAATCCACTCATCGTAAAGGAGATATTATTATAATTAATACCTGTGGATTTATTGGTGATGCAAAAGAAGAATCAATTGAAACCATACTTCAATATACAACAGCAAAACTTGAGGGTGAAGTCTCAGCCGTATATGTTATGGGGTGTTTATCCGAACGATATGGAAGTGAACTAACGAATGAAATTCCTGAAGTTGACGCTTGGTATGGCAAATTTAATTGGAAAGATTTAGTAACCGACATTACACACAAACACCTCGCAACAGTATCATATGACCGCGTTATTACAACGCCTTCTCACCACGCCTATTTAAAAATTGCTGAAGGGTGTAACAGGTTTTGCGCCTTTTGTGCAATCCCTATTATTACCGGCAGATACACTTCTCGGCCAATAGAAGAAATCCTTGAAGAAGTTAAGATGCTCGTTAATAGAGGTGTAAAAGAATTTAATCTGATTGCACAAGATTTGACCAATTATGGTGTTGATATATACAACACTGTAAAGTTGCCTGAGTTAATTGATGCAATTGCATCAATTGATGGCGTGAAATGGATTAGATTGCACTATGCCTATCCCACGCATTTTCCGCTTGAATTACTTGACGTAATTGCTAAACATGACAATGTTTGCAAATATCTTGATATTGCTCTTCAACACATAAATAATGACGTCCTATCCAATATGCGACGCCATATTACTGCCGAAGAGACTCGCCAGCTTTTGAAACTCATGAGAGAACGGGTGCCCAATATTCACATACGCACAACTCTCATGGTCGGATTCCCAGGGGAAACAGAAGAAGCATTTGATGATTTATTAAATTTCGTGAAAGAGCAACGATTTGAACGTATGGGTGCATTTGCCTATTGTGAAGAAGACGATACTTATGCAGCTAAACATTTGGAAGATACAATTCCGGAGGACGTTAAACAAAATCGTTTATCTAAACTGATGCAAATCCAAGAACAAATTGCTCTTGAAGTGAATGAGTCTAAAATTGGTCAAACGTTGCAAGTAATCATCGATCGCGAGGAAAATGATTACTATATCGGTCGCACCCAATGGGATTCGCCTGAAGTAGATCCAGAAGTTCTCATTAAGAAGGATACAAAGCTACAGATAGGAGAGTTTTACAATGCATTGATAACCGGAGCCATGCCATTTGAATTAATGGCGGAAATTATCTTATAATATGCTCTCTCCCGATATATTAAAAGCAATAGAAATTTGCTTGGAATTGAATATTCCATTTGTGGCATATTCTCTCCCCGGCAAAAAAGAGATAGAATTTTTTGCCAATCCTAGTTCCACAGGAGAAAATAAGGCGAAACTTGATGGTCGCCATGAGTTTATTATTAATTATTTTAATAATGAATACCCTTACATCATTGGAATTCAGCACGAAGTCACAGAACTTGAAATAATAGCTAACGCAGAAAAATATCAACGAAACAAAGACCCCGAAATTTTTCCATGGCCATATAGCACTGATTGCCTACAATACCATGGTCAAATACATGAGTTAATCGACCATTTAAAATCACGAGGAGGGAAAACCGTTCTATCACGAGTTATCACCGGCGAATTAGCGATAGATTGGCTTGATAATTTAGAATGGTTATTCAGTCATAGAGATTTGTTTTGCAATATCTATTTCACGCAAGAAACCGGCTGTTGGATAGGCTCTACCCCCGAATTATTACTTGACTTAAATCACAAAACAGGTCAATTATCAACAATGTCTCTTGCGGGGACCCGTATTGCATCATTCTCTAATGCCGATTGGGACAATAAAAACATCGAAGAGCACAATTATGTCACAAAATATATCATAGAGACATTGAATAAGTATGATATTACAGCCAATGTGTCAGCCCCCACATCGGTTAGTTTTGGGAATATTGAGCATCTTTGTCATAAAATAACTGCAAATATCGGTGATAACGACATCATTCAGATTTTAAATGATTTAAGCCCAACACCAGCCGTTGCAGGATATCCTAAAGATCAAGCCATTATTGACATCTCTCAAATTGAAATTCATCCTCGATATTGTTATGCCGGATATATAGGCGTTAGTGATAATGTTGGATTACATGTATATGTAAATCTCAGATGCGCCCATATTGACCAAAGTAAAATATGTATATATGGTGGAGGAGGCATAACATCAAAATCTAATGCTAAAGACGAGTGGCTTGAAACTGAGATGAAAACTCGCCATATGTCTTATTTTATACGCCAAGTTTAATCATGCGACAAGGCCAAAATAAACATCCATTTTTCATTTTATTTGTAGCAATAGCTACGCTTATTTTAGTCTCAGTTCTCCCAATAGAGAAATGGAGCGATGGTCATCTTAAAAACTACAATCTATTTTCAGATTTATGCACCATATCAGACACTACAAATTATGAGAAAATAGATTTAACAAACGGCATTGACCCACAACTTATAGCAGAAATAGAGACGACAAATATTTTGTCCGATAGCACTAAAACTAACATAGTATCTCAAGAAATAATTGAAATAGATACCATTGGCGTAATTGATAGCATTGTAACTCAGCGCAAAGGCGATACTATTTTAATAGAAGATTACACCGAAAATAGAGTTTGCCTTAAGAATCTTAAACATGCATTGGTGAATAGGCAACATCTATCTCGACCAGTGAGAATTGCTTTTATTGGCGATTCTTATATTGAAGGAGATATATTCTCTCAACATATAAGAGAATTACTGCAAGATTACTATGGTGGAGGCGGAGTTGGATATATGAATATGCATTCAGAGTTTCCGGGATTTCGCAAATCAATTAATCAACGTAGTTCGGGATGGACAAATCATGATGTTGTAAACAACAATCTTTCACACAAATACTCTACTATAGCTCAACAATATTTTGTATCTACTGCAGGCTCTTTATCAAGTTATACAGGACGAGACTACACTCGTCACACAAAAGAGTGGAATTCAACTAAATTCCTATTTATATCACATCAAAACTCAACAATTAAAATTAAGCGCAATAACATTTGGCAAGATTATCATGTAACCGGTAACGATTCTGTGCAATGCCTATCATTAGCGGATACAATATCTACCGTCTCAATTAAAACTCCTAATAACGGATTAATTGCATTAGGCACTTGGCTTGAGCATACAAACGGAATTACTCTTGACTGTATGTCAACTCGTGGCAATTCCGGCATAACACTAAAACGAGTTAATCCTCAAATAACCCATCAAATAAGGGAATACATTGATTATGACCTTATCATATTGGAATTTGGAATTAATGCAATGTCTCCTGGACAAACGAACTTCAGTGCGTATGTACATCATATGGCACAAACAATTAATCATCTCAAAGAATGCTACCCTAACTCAGATTTTCTAATAATGGGAATAGGGGACAGAGGTGAAAAAATCAATGGGGAAGTGCATTCCATGAAAAATGTTCCAATGATGATTAAAGCCCAACGTCAATTGGCAATGAAAACAAATTGTCTATTTTGGGATACACGCGAGGCTATGGGGGGCAATGATGCTGCCGCAAATTGGGCGGAACACACCCCTCCATATATGAATAAAGATTATATTCATTTATCTTATAATGGCGGAAAAGTTCTTGCTGAACAATTCGTAAAATCACTAATGTTAGCCTTAGATGAATAAATTAATTGTGATCATAGTTTCGTTGATATCATCATTGGCCTTATTTGCCGATGACTATGACAATGATTCCTATATTAGAGAAAATCCACAAATAGTTCAAGACTCTGTTTTTGAGAATGTATCATTTTCTCAATATAACTTTTTGAACCTTAATAAAAACAAACTCACTCTTAACAATTCTGATTTGTCTATTTTTTTTAATAGACTACAAAATTCATCAACCGATACAATTAATATCGTTCATATAGGAGATTCTCATATTCAAGCCGACATGTCCACTAAAAGGACTCGGACTCTTCTGCAAAATAAATTCGGGAACGCCGGTCGGGGAATTATAATTCCGTTCAAATTGTCCAAAACAAACGAGCCTCGGGACTATTCAATTACAAGCACGAGTATCTGGACAAACAAAAAAGCCATTAAACGAAGTGACTATTGTCACAGTTTTACTGGTATATCAATCTCACCTCAAAACAAAGACTATTTCGACTTAACCATAAGCACTCTCTCAAAATTCATTCCTGAAGAATTCAACAACATAAAGCTATATCATACAGGCGAAATATCAATCGACTCGTTAAATATTTCAGACGAAATAGTCGATTCTATTTCATATAACGTTGATGAAATCAATATTAAATTATCTGTTGGTGTTGATTTGCTCACATTATATATGAGTAGTGACTCCGGGTGTGCAATATCCGGGGCTTTGTTGTCTAATTCTAAGGCTGGCATAGTGTATAATGCCATAGGAAATAATGGAGCTACATTTGACACTTATAACAGCATTGGGAACATCGGGAAAAGGGTATCGCAAATTTCGCCTCAATTAATTATTTTGAGCCTTGGTGCAAACGATGCTTATGGCAAAATAAGTCCCACCGACTTTTACAACTCTATTCACAAATTAGTATCAGATATACAAACCAATAATCCTGATGCGTCAATTATATTGACAACTCCCATGGAAAGCCAGAAAAGAAAGTACATCAGAAAAAAAGGCCGCAGGCGTCGTAAATCATATATTATTAATGAACGAGTGTTATTACTCAGAAATGAGATCTTGCGTTACGGGAAAGAGCATAAGATTGCTGTATACGATTGGTTTGAAATAGCCGGAGGTGAAAATGCTTCTCAAAAATGGCATAATCATAAGCTGATGGGTAGAGATCGCATTCATTACACCAGAGTCGGATATGAAATTCAAGGAGAATTATTCTTTAATGCTCTTTTAAAGGAATATAACTCCTATATAAACTCAAATTGCCATGGAAATAATTGAACAAACATTATTATCTAATATTGATTTAGCTAAACTTAAATCAATATTTCTATATCAAGCTGGCAATCCTTTATTATTTAATACCGGATTATTCCTTTTCTTGTTTTTAGGATTTCTATTTGTCTATAACTATCTCAGCAAGACGCGATATCCTAAAATGATATTTGTGATATTATTTTCTCTATATTTTTATTATAAATCAAGTGCTGAATGTTGTTTTATATTGCTTGGAGTGTGTCTAAGTGATTATATTTTAGCGAGGTTACTTCATTCAACTACTTCAAATTTATGCAGGAGATTAATCGTGGCTGTGAATGTGCTTTCAAATGTTGGCATGCTCATCTATTTCAAATATTTTGAATTATTATTATCAACATTCGATAATATCACTTCTACATCTTTCTCTCCTCTTGACATAGTTTTGCCTGCCGGGATCTCATTCTTTACCTTTCGGTCAATAAGCTATATCGTTGATGTTTATCGAGGTGTCATGAAACCCGTAACAAACATCTTTGAATATATCTTTTTCCTAACATTTTTCCCGCCATTACTTGCCGGGCCTGTGGTTAGAGCCAAAGATTTAATTCCGCAAATACAACAGAACACCCCGGCAACAAACTCCATGATTGGTGAAGGTTTCTTCTTGATTATGACCGGGCTATTTAAGAAAGTTGTTATTGCCGATTATATCAGTGGAAATTTTGTTGATAGAATTTTTGACAATCCATCACTATATAGTGGCTTCGAAAATTTAATCGGGATGTATGGTTTTACCATTCAACTATATTGCGACTTTTCAGGATATTCCGATATGGCTATAGGAATTGCATTAATACTTGGATATAGATTTATGGACAATTTTGACTCTCCGTTTAAGTCTCAAAATCCAACTGAATTTTGGCGCCGATGGCACATCTCACTATCATCTTGGCTTAGAGATTATCTATATATTCCAATGGGCGGAAGTCGTTCCGGAAGATTGCGTTCTCGCTTAAACCTTTTAAACACAATGGTAATTGGAGGGCTTTGGCATGGTGCATCTTGGATGTTCCTTATATGGGGCGCATGGAACGGACTGTTACTTATACTGCATAAAGAATTAAAGGTTATTTTTACGTTTAAGCTCTTCTATAATAGTTTTAAGAATACACGTAAGGTATTTAATATTATAATTACTTTTACTTTGATATCATTCGGAATGATATTTTTTAGGGCAGGGTCAATGGAGCAAGTTAATGATATGCTCACTCAAATATTCAGCAATTTCCATTTATCAGTAGCGCCACAATTTATTAGTGGATATACTATGATTACCCTAACTATTATAGTAGCTTTAGTTTTACACTTTTCACCACATAAATGGACTATTTCCCTTCAAGAAAAATATATCAAGATGCCAACATTAATACAAGGAATTGTTCTTGCGGCTGTTATTTTTCTTATTATTCAAGTTAGACAAAGTGATATAGTACCATTTATATATCTACAATATTGATTGTTGTCATAATAGCGAAATTATGTTATACTCATTCCTATTGCATGTAAGATGTTGCTCGTAGATGAATCTAATTCCACCGGTTAAAGCGATTGACACTCGACGACACCAATAAATCCGATATCACAAAGCACTTTGATCAAACACAGATTCAATCGTATTATTATGACTCTGAGTTTCATGTCTAACCCATAAACAACATAGCCTAAAAAACTTTACTAAATAAATAACAAATAAATTTCATCTGATAAGATAAAATCGTTATTTTTGTATTGAAATTTAGATACACCAGATGGAAACAACCGATAAAGATTCATGCCGCATACTTGTTGATTTATTATGCAAGCACAAGGTTAAGCACGCAGTAATTTCGCCAGGGTCACGAAATGCGCCACTAATCATCTCAATATCACGTTGCGACCAAATAACTTCACATTTAGTCATTGACGAGCGTTGCGCGGCATTTATAGCATTAGGAATAGCATCTTATCTCCAAGAACCAGTTGCCCTAATATGCACTTCAGGGAGTGCATTACTTAACTATGCTCCGGCTATAGCAGAAGCTTATTACAGGAAACTTCCATTAATTGTAATTTCTGCCGATCGTCCGGCCGAATGGATCGACCAAGACGATAGTCAAACTATAAGACAATATGAAGCATTGGCTAATTACGTCAAACGCAGCTACAACATCCCCTCGGAATGTCAGTCTGATACTACCAAGTGGTATATCAATCGCACCATAAATGACGCGTTACTTTTAGCGGTCCATGCAAGAAAATCTCCGGTCCACATTAACATTCAGCTCTCAGAGCCTCTTAATCGCATAGTGAATATAAATCCGGCAGAGGAGAGGTATATTGAAATGATTAGCCCATCATGTGAAATCCCCGAATCGAAGATATCACAGTTGGCCACAACTATCAAAGATAAACGCATATTAATCCTTTCCGGATTTCACGAACCATCACAGCAGCTAAATCACGCATTGACACAATTGGCAGAGCATGAAAACATTGTCGTCATGATTGAAAACATTTCAAATCTACAAAATAATAAATTCATCTCTTCAATTGACCGGACTTTAAACGAACTGACTGACATCGAGAAAAAAGAGCTACGCCCCGATATTGTTATTACATTGGGAGGGGCGTTAGTTTCTCGCCATATAAAACAATATTTACGACAAATAAAGCCATTAGAGCATTGGCATATCGGCATTAATGATGTTACAGTTGATTGTTTCACTTCACTGACAAAACGCATAGAAACAACTCCTGAGGCATTTTTCAAACAACTCTCAACTGCGTTACCCCCATCAAAAAGCTGTTATTCCCACAACTGGCAAACAATTTCAAACAAAGCTGAAACTTCTTTGGCGACATTCTTGAATCAAGCTCCTTGGTGCGATTTTAGCGCAATGAATATTCTATTCAACTCATTGCCTTCGTCTTGGAACCTCCACCTTTCAAATGGGACATCTATAAGATACTCACAGTTATTTAACACAACGCGCTTTAATAGAATAGATTGCAACCGAGGTGTGAGCGGCATTGACGGTTGTACATCTACAGCTATCGGTTCATCTATCGTAAGCAATGAAACCACATTATTAATTAGCGGTGACATGTGTGCACAATATGATTTTGGAGCATTATTGACTGCTCAATTATCGCCCAAATTTAAAATGATAGTTCTCAACAACGGCGGAGGAGGGATATTTCGCTTTATTAAATCTACGTCGAGCTTGCCCGAACTTGAAACATATTTTGCGGCAAAAACAAATCTACCCTTAAAACAGATTGCTGATCATATTAATGCTAAATATTACGATTGTCACGATGAACAGTCGCTCAAAATAGCGCTTAACAATTTCATCACTGATGATGACCGCCCTTCAATTTTGGAGATATTTACACCAGGAGATGTTAGCGCTAAAATATTAAAGAATTACTTTAAAAACAATTAATACATTATGAGCAAAAGAGAATGGACCACAATCAAAAAATATGAGGATATTTTATTCGAATATTACCAAGGAATTGCCAAAATTACAATAAATCGTCCTCAAGTATATAATGCATTTCGCCCACAAACAAATTTCGAGATGCTTGATGCAATGGCATATTGCAGAGAATGTAACGATATCGGAGTTATCATTTTAACAGGCATTGGCGATAAAGCATTTTGTTCTGGCGGAGATCAGAAAGTCAAGGGAGTAGGTGGCTACATTGATGAAAATGGAGTTCCTCGATTAAACGTTCTTGATTTACACAAAGCAATTCGTTCAATACCCAAACCGGTCATTGCGATGGTTAATGGATATGCAATTGGTGGGGGGCATGTGCTACACGTCGTTTGCGACTTAACAATCGCATCAGAAAATGCACGATTTGGCCAAACAGGCCCCAAGGTGGGAAGTTTTGATGCCGGATTTGGGTCTTCCTATTTGGCTCGATGCGTTGGACAGAAAAAGGCACGCGAAATTTGGTTCTTATGCCGCCAATACAGCGCAAAAGAAGCAGAAGAAATGGGTATGGTTAATAAGGTTGTACCCTTTGAACGTCTTGAAGATGAAACAGTTGAATGGTGCGAAACAATTCTCCAACGTAGCCCGATGGCAATACGCATGATAAAACGCGCGCTAAATGCTGAACTCGATGGACAACGTGGCATGATGGAATTTGCTGGAGATGCTACACTCATGTATTATCTTATGGAAGAAGCCCAAGAAGGTAAAAATGCTTTCCTTGAGAAGAGAGCACCAAACTTCAGAAAATTCCCTAAATTCCCAGGATAAAACCGATGAAAGCTACATATTGTCAATATAAGCTAAAATTCAAACAACCGGCCATCACATCTCGCGCAACAATGCACGAGAAAGAAACTTTTTTCATAAAACTTTGGGAGGAATCAACCCCCAATGTATATGGATTAGGAGAATGTGCTATATTCCGAGGCCTAAGCGCCGATGATAGGCCCAATTATGAACAAGTACTGATTGACGTGTGCAGAAACATTAACGATTTGACAGGCCTAAATTTAGACCAATATAGCTCTATCAAGTTTGGGTTGGAGACCGCATTCAATGATTTATCCAACGGAGGAAATAGAATTATATTTCCATCTGAGTGGTCAAATGGTAATTCGGTAATACAAATAAATGGATTGGTTTGGATGGGATCGTTTAAAGAGATGTATCATCGAATTTCGGAAAAACTTGATAAGGGTTTTAAATGTGTCAAACTAAAAGTTGGTGGTATTGATTTTGAATCAGAATTAAACCTATTAAAGTTCATTCGTGAACAATTTGCGCCGTCACAGTTGGAGATACGAGTTGATGCAAATGGTGCCTTTTCCGCTGAAAATGCGCTCACAAAACTTTCTCAGCTATCAAAATTTCAGATCCATTCAATTGAACAACCCATTAAACCACATCAGTATGAGGCTATGGCAGATATATGCAAAAAATCGCCTATTCCGGTAGCTCTAGATGAAGAATTGATTGGAATTGATTGTCATAATGAAAAATTAGATTTAATTGATAAAATTAAACCTCATTATTTAATCTTAAAGCCATCTCTCTGCGGAGGTTTTTCAGGTGCCGAAGATTGGATTACCTTGGCAAAAGCTAATGGAATAGGGTGGTGGGCCACTTCAGCTTTAGAGTCTAATATAGGACTGAATGCCATTTCTCAATGGGTTGCCACCCTAAACCCACAATTACCTCAAGGACTTGGCACAGGCCAATTGTACACAAATAACATTGAATCTCCTCTGCTACAAACCGGAGAAGTCATCAAATACAACTGCAACCAACAATGGCAAATTCCTGCATTAAATTGGGTAGAACCATAATTTGGAACGCCGATGATGCGGCTAAAAAATTCATTGAACAATGGTTTAATACCTCACCCTACATTGATGCACACACATCAGGGTCAACAGGCACTCCAAAATTGATATCTCTACCCAAAAACGATATGAAATTGTCGGCGCTATCAACATGCCAGAAGTTTTCAATTGGCCAACAATCAAAGATGGTGATGCCATTGTCGGCCAATTATATTGCCGGGAAAATGATGATCGTGCGAGCAATTGTTTCGGGCGCTGAACTCTGGATTGAAGAGCCGAGTAACAATCCACTCAATCAAGATTATGGCACAATTGATCTCATTCCGATTGTTCCGTCTCAGATCAACTCAATTTTAGCGTCTAAATATCGTCACAACATACAAAACATTATAATCGGAGGGGGTGCAATCCCACCCACAACAGAAATTAAATGCACAAGTGCCAATTTAAATGCATATGCGACATACGGAATGACTGAGACATGTAGCCATGTTGCAATTCGCAAAATAGGGGAGACTCTTTATGAAGCAATGCCCGGCATAAGTTTCTCACTTGATAGTAGGGGTTGCTTAATCATAACTGCGCCACAATATTCATTTAAAGAAATCACCACAAACGATATTGTCACAATCATTGATTCAACACATTTTGAATGGATAGGTCGATGGGATAACGTTATAAATACCGGAGGAATAAAAGTTTTCCCTGAACAAATTGAGCAAAAAATTTCAGAAATAATATCTGACCCATTCTATATAATAGGCACTCCCAATGAAAAATGGGGTGAATGCGTCACATTATATATAGAGAATCCCCAAGTCGATATTAATCAACTGAAATATAATATTGCCAACCATCTTAACAATAAATATGAACGGCCTACGAAAATCGTGGCCGTTGCAGAATTTAAACGTACTTACTCAGGGAAAATTAAACGAGAGGCGCTTTAACCAAACTTACTAATTTTGCGCAACATTGATTCGTTTATAATCTTGATGCGGCGACCATCTACGGTTATTATTTTCTCGTTCACAAAACTTGTTAACGTTCTAATAGCATTAGACGTTGTCATATTTGACAAATTTGCAAGATCTTCACGTGCCATATAGATGCGTAAAGTTGAGCCATCATCTTCATAGCCGTAACTATCTTTTAGGACAATTAATGCCTCAGCCAAACGACCTCGAATATGTTTCTGGGTGAGATTTACAATCTTAGTGTCAGACCCTCCAAGATTTCGAGAAAGCTCTTGAATGAAGAACCATGCTAAATTTTGATTTTTATGAATGAGTTCTTCAACAATTTTCATGGGCAAAGAACCTATTGACGACTGTTCAAAAGCCGCAGCACTTGACACATAGGGTTCTTGTGCAAAATAGGCACGATAGCCAAAATACTGTACCGGGCGATGAAGTCGCAAAATTTGTTGACGGCCACCAATTCCGTCTTTAAATTTCTTGACCTTACCCTTTATTAAGCACCATAAATATTCCGGAGTCTCGCCTTCGGCATATATTATTTGGTTTTTCTTGAAATTATGTATTACAAAATTATCCACGACAAGTCGCTTCTCATCGCTTTCTAATCGGCTCCAAATTTCAGCCAAGTCTTCACTTATAACTTTTTCAAGAGTACTTTTTATCATCTTCTATATGCCCAATAGATATGTTTTACAACATGCAAAGTTATAAATTATTTATAATATAAACTCAAAAAAGAGACAAAATGAGCTATAAATTACTCAAAAAGATTCATTTTAGTATATTAACGAGAAATTTTATACTACATTTCCCTTCAAAGGATTGACCTGTTTATGTTATAGAAAAGTATGATCAGTAAAGAAATTTTTGACAAATAATTTTGGAAAAACGAACAATTCGGAGTAAATTTGCGTTATAAAATCGACAAGAGAGTCAAGTAGGAACAACCACATCAAAGTTGATTGGGAAACTCATCAAATTTTACTGAAATACCGAGACAAGCTTAGCAGCTCAATGGCGGGCCCCATTCCTTAGGGAAAGTTTAGCACTCAGGCGGATTACAAAGAACTGCGAGCACTCAAATCCTGTCATTCGGAGTTTCATCGCATCCTTTGGTGTGGATTTTATAAAGGCAACCTAACTAGGTTGCCTTCTTCTTTTTATTCTGTTTTAATCAATCATTATCTTCCGTAAATAACTTATCCTCAGAATCGAGTCGGAAGTAATGCGCCAATAGCGCTATGAATTTTGAAATTTGCCCAACCGCATTAAGGGTATCTGTTGATATTGATTTTGCTTGAACTTTAAGCAACAACACTCCGTACAATGCTGTAAAACAAGTCTCAATTTCGTCAACTTTATTATCCTTAGCTCTACTACGCAACTCTACAATAAAAGGAAGTGTTTTATAGTACTCTGCGGCATAATCTTGGAACTTAGGATTTTTCAACACAGTGTTATGTAAATCATTTAGCTGAATTATGACATTCTTGTTTATTTGCAAATGCCCTGTTTCTATAACGTTTTCACGTCTCATCATGTCTATCAATGACTCATACCACTCGGTCACTTGCACCACGAGTTCTTCTGATATATTATAATGTGATATTATATTTTTTGAGATTAAATCTATATCAAGATTATTGGCTCGTATAATATCTTCAATTTGCCACATATAGAGTAGGTACTCAGCAATATTTTCTTTTCGTTTTTGTGATGCTATAATCATATCAATTTTAATTTAACTGCAAATTTAGAAATTAATTTGCGCATTATGAATTATTTTTGCTAACTTTGCACCCATAAAAATTTGGACGATGCCTTGTGGTGTAATGGTAGCACGTCGGATTCTGGTTCCGCCTGTGAGGGTTCGAATCCTTCCAAGGCAACAAAAGTAAACTCCAATTAGCTGAAATTCAGCCAGTTGGAGTTTCTTCTTTTCATTTTGCACCACTCAACTTTACGCCCGATCCTAAATTTATGACTTTCTCAGCCGCTCCAAAGCACCATCAAGACTTCTTGATGTGAAGGCTTGGAAGGTTTCTTTGTGAAGTCGTTGGTATTTTTTTGGTTGATGCCTCAAGATACATAGCCTTCCTTCTTTTGAATATTTTGCAAAAGTTTCTATAACCTGGCGAATATCCTCGCCACATATACTTTGATAAGGTGTCCACAATTTCCATAGTTTCTCACTGCAAATATCGACTTTAGCCAAAATCGTATCTTTATCCATGATAAAATCCTCCAAGTTCTCTGTTTTACCTATTGCTACCCTTACCTTCGCCAAAGACTGCACAGCGTTTCGCACCTGTTTAGTTCGGGACACATAATCTTTGATTCGCTTATGCTTCCAAACTTCATACAAAGCCTTAATTGCCTTTTTGAAAATATAAATTACAATCATTATTGTTATGTACAGTATAATTTTAGTCATCGGTTTCTATTTTACTATAAATAGTATCGACGTGTAAAAAATAGGTTGAAATAGATGCACAAAAGTTTTATCTTTTGTTTCCTGTTATTTCTCGATGCAAAAATACGCGTATGGGAAGCTGTATTCGTGTTATCTTCAACTGCACGTTACGACCTTTGGCTAATTGTCGTGAAAAATATGGTGTCCAGCCGCTCCAACAGACTTATCCATAGGAAGCTCTTATGGAGATTAGGGTATTAACCCAGTTAGGTGCGTATCTTTTATTTGGTAAGAATAGCCTGTATCTCAGAATTTTTGATTAACTTTGCCAATGGATTGGAGAAATCTGGTCCGACGACATTTTGAATATAAAGAAGCGTTATGCTCATCTTGTAAGTGAAAACCTGAGAAATTTTCGAATGAACAAGGATAGCATGGCGGCTCTCACGCGTATAGCGTGGGCTGCTATTGTTACATCTGTTCAAAGGCTTTCTCAGGGCCCTCACTTAGGACGTGACATAGTTGGCTCACGTTTTCTTTTATTTATAACTTCCTGAGAGCCACAGGGCAACTTTCTCATACATGCCCAGATACTTTTTATTGGTTGTGGCGTTGTTGATCAGTTGGCTGAAGACTCCTCTTCAGGCGCAAGAGGGAAGCCGCGTCGAAATGGCTCATCAGCTTTTAATGAACATCGCTACTGACAGTGATTTCAAACAGTCGTTTTCTCTGTTAGAGAAAGATGGCATCTCGGAACCTGGCTGGCATCAGCAGCTTCTTGACTATTGCTCGTCCATTTACGAGAATGACACCATCCCGGACCGTGAACTTGCTTTTGCCGACCGCACTCTCGAGCAGTTGGCCTCTTCCGAACACTCTCCCAAGACAGTCGTGGCCAATGCTTCCTACATTTTAGGCAACATTGCCTTTAATGCCCGCAATTACCATTACCTTCAGCTCAATATCCAGCGCCTCAAGGAAGCGTCGGAATCCTTGCCCGCGAGCGGTCAACTGCGTAAAGCCATCAGCACTTTGGAGCAGAGGGGCGAATATATCCAAAATTATGCCGAAGATTTCATCCAACGAATGACCGGCACTTGGATGAGCGCCGAAAATAATGGATTTATGACACCCGTGGCTATTATTGATATAATGCCCGCTTGTGCGAGGAATAATCGGAACAATACAACACTAGAGATTGCCTGGTCTCCTGACACCAGACAAGTTGGCGCATTTTTCGGTTATAGTGAAGGTAATAAAGGCAATCCGGCGTTAGCCGCCGGATTAGCAAAGGCGGGAGAGCAATGGTCAGCTGCCACAACACGATCCATAGCAGTGCGCAATCGCAAAAAAACTACAGTTGGCTCTCAATTTGCCATGTTTGGATCTGAGGTGGGAGGGATGCTTGTGCAAGCTTTCGCAAAGAAATTATCAGAGAGGATTAGCACTTCTGTTACAAATGATTATTATGTGACCGAGATTTATCCTGGCATAGCAAGACTTGATATAATAAGGAAAATAGTAGAAGAAAGTTCTCAAAAAGGAGTCACAGAATATAATTATTCTAAATCTCTATTCATTTATAAAATTGCCCCTGAAGACAGTATAGCATTTGCCAAATTTCAGTATAAGAAACATACTCCTTTTCATAAAGATAAGGTGCGGGTCCCGATTGGCACAGATGATGAAGAGGCTTATATCGATGCTATGAACACTCTTGTCGTTAATCATTATGGCGGAAAAGAAAAGTATATTACAGCCATCAAGAAGAAGGCGTATTTGGATCAATTGCCAGAAAATGACAGATATTTCTCTAAGTCCTGGTCTAATAGCACTCCTCCATATGCTGCAAATATTGTAATGAACCAGAGATTAAGGAAAATCATTGGTAATAGATTACAATCGGTTCCGAGTGGTATTCTTGACGAATCAATAACAGAGGACCTGTATTACGATATAAAATACCGTATACGAAACCATGGAGTGTTTAAGGACAAGGTGATTATTTTCGACTATCCCGATTTTGGAGAAGTTTTTTTCAGTGGCATTTATGCGATTTATCAAAAGCAAATCTGGGCGTTCCCGAAATGTTGGGAAACTTTCACAGACTTTGAATTACCGAATGAACTCGCGAAAATGGAGTTTGGCGAAATTCCAGTCTTGAATAACATGGAGAAGGTATACAAGAAACTGCGCGATAGTGTTCTCCCCGTTGAGGGAATTATGACTGGCTACGATAAGAAGAGCAAGAAGGATTTCCGATATGAGGGCGAGTTCAAGGACCGCAAATTCCACGGCAAGGGGAAACTCTGGCTGGATGGAGAACTTGTGCATGACGGAATGTTTGAGAATGGCAAACCGATTCAACAACCTTAAAATGCGATGACAAATGAAGATATTTCAATTCATATTACTGTTGGCAATCTTTAGCAGCCCGCTGGCTGTGGTTGCACAGCATCAGCATGACTTAGGAAAGTCTGCTGAAAATACCACCTCGGGCAAGCAGGGCGATGTTGAAGTTCGAATCGCCAACGGTGAACTGACCACCTTCAACAAGTTTCTGAAGGAGCATTGGAACGACATCAATATTCCCGATCCTACGGTGGCTCAATATCAAACGATGCAGAATAAAATTCGGTCGGTGGCCAAGGCTAATTACGGTGTGCAGATCACACCGTCAAACCAGGGCAGGCGTCCGGCAAACAGCAGAAAGGTTGGCGGTGCTTCGCGTAACCGTGGAGGGGGATACAGCCGTCGCTCGTCATCTTCTTACGACCCCGAAAGAGACCAGCGCCTCACCGCACTGGCTATTGCCCATGCCGAGGCACAGCATGCTGCCACCAGAGATCTCCACAATCACGTTATGGCGGGAATTAGAGCCGACGCGAATTTTCGTCCGTCATATAACGGGAAGGATATGGCTTCGGCTCATCGAGAGGATTTTGAGAAAAAAACAGCAAATGCCAAAGGGCCTCAGGTGAAACCGACCGACGGCATGATCACAGATTTCAACGAGCCAGCATCGTACGACTACGAGGAGCTGCTTCAGCGTTTACTTGAGGATGAAAATTCACTCACTCTTGATGAACTCCAGTTTCTTGATGAACGCATGGCTGAAGAAATAGAGTATCTCGAAAGCAAAATAAACTCTGAAAAAGAAGATAACCATGAAAATTCTTAAACTCATGCTGCTCATGGCCATGGTCATGATCTGCTTGCCCGAACGCCTTCAGGGCTCCGAACCCAACCGCAAAGTCAGCAAGGATAACGCTGAGTATGTAAATGAATTGCGAAAAAAACTACAAGAGGCTGATGCTGACCGTGAAGGCGAGTTTAAGCGGCTCTCCAAGGGTGGACCGGCTTCTCAGGCGCTTATTGCCAACTTCTATTTACCCCAAACAAGGCTCAGAAAGGTGCAGGCGGATATACGGAAGTTCGGAATCGAAAAGGTGGCAGGTCCCGGGTTTGCCGACGCAGACTTGGAAGTGACCGCCCTGACATTGATTCTGATTGGCGCAGACGGTGAAGGATATCTTAATGGAATCAGAAGCACCAACGACGCAAACCAGATTGAGAATTTAGGCAAGAAAATGAAAAGTTTTGCCAACGACCGTGCGAAACTGCGCGATGAAAAGGAAAAAAATCTAAAGGTTTTATATGGGACTTATGGATACGAGCCACAGCGTCGTTTCCAACGCACTTGGGAAAAAGAAAAGGCTCAGATACAAAGAGACTTACAGGGTGAATTGCGACCTGAGGCAGAAGCAGAAATGAAGGCAGCATACGAACAGTTCAAAGCCTATGCCGACGCTGTGGAAACTGTAGATAAAGCGCGGAAAAAACTTGCCGATAAGTTCGGTGATTGCCAAAGCTGCAAAATGGGAAAGAAATGAGAAAGTTGTTTTTCATCATTCTAATGGCCTCTGCCCTGTGGGGCACGGCACAAACGCTCCAACAAATCAATGAGGAGATACTCAAATATGAACGCTGCTTTGAGCAGTTATCCCATCCTGAGCCCAAGACTGTTAACCATCAGCTTTCCGACGGCACCAATATTGACGTTGTACAGCGCACGGACTATCGCAACAAGCGTTTTCTCCAGGCTGACCCCGATGTACGCCGTCTGAATGTCAACATCATGGACAATCAGGATCTGACGCAGTGGGAAATTCAGGAAGCATCCCGAATCTTCGATGACGCTTTCGGAGTAGGTCCTGCATTCAATATCTTTGCCCATGGAATCAGTGATCCCGAAGGCGGCTCAACGGGAGTAAGAATCGGAGGTAAGGATTTGACCCCTCAGCAAACCGCAGAATTGATACTCCGTACGCTCGACGATTATGAACTCGTGCTCAATGCCTATGACCGACCATTCCCAATTGTGCTTCATACCTGCAACTCGGCCAAAGGAAGCGATCCATTCGCAGCCCAACTGCAACGCGAAATAAGCAAGCATATCAAGAATGCGGTGGTAATTGCCGCCGACGCACCTGTTTATGCCCAGATTGATGCTGACGGCAATTATATAGAAACAATCGCCACCGTCGCTCCCAAAGGAAACACCAGTGGCCGAAAATGGATAGCCTTCGACAGCAACTGCACGAAACCGATTTCCCCCGACTGGAAAAAGACAGTAAGGACAGTCGCGTCGGCCTGGGGAATCCAATGACAACCTCGGAGCTATGAGATTTCATAACTCCGAGGCCATCATAATTATCTGCCTCTTTTAACGTTTTGAGCTTTGGCTTAACACATTCTGGCTGCCCGAGCCATGCAGCGGTAGGAGTAGTTGAGGTCATCTTCGTTCTCCTTGCGGCCCTAGGGCAGGTCGTTGTCGACGCTGCCGCCTCCGCAGGATTCGGCAATGTTGGTAGCCTGTGCGACGGCGCCGATATATAGGTACATCGTGCACTTGAGAATCTCAGAGGGGCGTTTGACGATTTCCTCTATCATGGGGTGCTCAGCACGAACTTCTTCATGAAGCAACTCCACCACTTGGGTAAACACAGAGTCAAAACCATTCTTCAACCGTTTACCTCTGTAATAATTGATAGTGCGGAAGTCAGGACGTTTCATGCCTGAAAGCCACATGAAATAGATGTCTCTTCTGAGGAGTTCCTCAATACGTCGTGATGAGTAGACATTGCTCAGGTAAGCAAATACCAGTAGCTTGAGCATCATTTTGGGATTGAATGCACTGTTGCCTCCGCCTCGGTAGGTCGACAATATCTGGCTGATGTCCAGACGATCTATTACAGCATCTACGACCCGTACCATGTGATTCTCCGGAACAAGTTCGTCTAATGACGGAGGAAGAAACAGATTTTGTTTCCTATTGTCGGATTTTATTGCTAACTTTGCCATGTTATGTTTTGACTTTTAGTGGTTTAGTCTCAACCCAAATTTACTAAAAATCTACAACATAGCAAAGGCTTTCGCGCTGAATTTCAGCATGAAAGCCTTATTTTTTTCGTATACACCTTATTTTTTTCGTATACAATAGCATAAAGAGGCCGACTAACAAACTTGTTAGACAGCCTCTTTTTTTGTAACAATCGGTCCGCATTCCCCTAAAACAGACCTTAATCACAATAACAGCATGTGCAACAATCAAATTTTATACTCAATCGTCTGTTCTTGAATAAAAAAATGAGTCAAAACGCTGAAAATTCAAATAAATGAGTTAAATTTGCACTCGATTTTGCAAAATCCGATATTTTTGCAAATATCAACACTAAAAATTAAATTGTACAATGATAACCATTACTTTTCCCGACAATAGTGTAAAGCAATTTGAAAAAGGCATCACACCACTTCAAATTGCAGAAAGCATAAGTCAACGTTTGGCACAAGATATTCTTGCTGCTACGGTAAACGATGCCGAATGGGACATCACAAGACCCATCACTGAAGATGCATCTATTAAATTGTTTAAATGGGACGATCCCGAGGGGAAGCACGCCTTTTGGCATAGCTCAGCACACCTTTTGGCCGAAGCTCTCCAAGAACTATATCCCGGAGTAAAATTCGGTATTGGTCCTGCTTTGGAAAATGGCTTCTACTACGACATTGACCCCAATGGCCACACTATCACCGCCGCCGACTTCTCAAAAATTGAAGCGAAAATGATTGAGCTTGCACAACGCAAGGAAGAAATCAAACGAGCTGACATTTCAAAAGAAGACGCATTAAAATTGTTTGGAGATAGGGGAGAAGTATATAAATGTGAACTCATCAGCGAATTGGAAGATGGGCACATCACAACCTATACACAAGGGTCATTTACCGACCTTTGTCGTGGTCCACACATTCCCAACACCGCTCCAATTAAAGCCGTAAAAATCACATCTCTCGCAGGTGCATATTGGAGAGGTGATGAAAAGCGCAATCAATTAGTGCGTGTATATGGTGTTTCTTTCCCAAAGAAAAAAATGCTTGATGAATATCTCGTATTGCTTGAAGAAGCAAAAAAACGTGACCATCGCAAGCTTGGAAAAGAGATGGAATTGTTTGCTTTCTCTACAAATGTAGGTGCCGGATTGCCATTGTGGCTTCCAAAAGGTGCAGCATTACGCGACCGTCTTGAACAATTCCTCAGAAAAATACAAAAACAATACGGATACCTTCAAGTCATAACACCACACATTGGCAATAAAATGCTTTATGTAACTTCAGGGCACTATGCTAAATATGGCAAGGATTCATTCCAACCAATACATACACCCGAAGAAGGAGAAGAGTATCTACTCAAGCCCATGAACTGCCCCCACCACTGCGAAATCTTCAAAGCATTCCCACGTTCTTATCGTGAGCTTCCTTTGCGACTTGCAGAGTTTGGCACAGTATATCGCTATGAACAAAGTGGTGAACTTCACGGATTGACACGCGTGAGAGGTTTCACTCAAGATGATGCCCACATTTTCTGTGCGCCCGAGCAAATCAAAGAAGAATTCCTCAAAGTAATGGATATCATCCTTTACATATTTAAGGCTCTTAAATTTGACAACTTTGAGGCTCAAATATCTTTACGCGACCCAAATAACAAGGAAAAATATATCGGCTCAGATGAAAATTGGCATTTGGCTGAAAATGCAATCATTGAAGCATGTGCCGAAAAAGGTCTTAAGGCTCGCAAAGAATTGGGCGAAGCAGCATTCTATGGCCCCAAATTGGACTTCATGGTTAAAGATGCCATTGGTCGCCGTTGGCAATTGGGTACAATCCAGGTTGACTACAACCTCCCCGAACGTTTCCAATTGGAATATACAGGTGCCGACAACCAAAAACATCGCCCCGTGATGATACACCGTGCGCCTTTTGGTTCAATGGAACGATTTGTTGCTGTTTTATTGGAACACACTGCAGGACGTTTCCCATTGTGGTTAACACCCGACCAAGCAGTAGTTCTTCCTATCAGCGAAAAATTCAACGACTATGCACACGAAGTAGCAAAACGCTTGAATGCGGTTGACGTTAGAACAATTGTTGACGACAGAAATGAAAAAATTGGTAAGAAAATTCGCGACAATGAGCTAAAAAGAATCCCATATTTGCTCATCGTAGGTGAAAAAGAAGCACAAAATGATGAAATTTCTGTAAGAAAACAGGGCGAAGGTGATAAAGGTTCAATGAAAATTACTACCTTTGCAGAAAATTTGGCGAAAGAAGTCGAACAAATGATTAACCAATAAACCACTGAATGGAGAATAAACCCCAAAATCCGGGACAAAACAAAAATGTCCCACCCCGAAAAGGAGATAAAAACGCTAAAGACGCATACGCAATCAACGAGCGAATCAGAGCTCGAGAAGTAAGATTGGTTGGTGACAATGTCAATACCGGAGTTTACCCCATTCAGGAAGCGCTAAAAATAGCAGACGAGTTGGGCCTTGATTTGATTGAAATATCTCCCAATGCCGAGCCTCCTGTGTGCAAAATATTGGACTATCAAAAGTTCCTATACCAACAAAAGAAACGCCAAAAAGAACAAAAAGCAAAATCAACTAAGGTCGTAGTCAAAGAAATCAGATTCGGGCCACAAACCGATGAGCATGACTACAATTTCAAGTTGAAACATGCCCAGGGTTTCCTTAAAGAAGGTGCTAAGGTTAAAGCATACGTATTTTTCAAAGGTCGCTCAATTTTGTTCAAAGAGCAAGGAGAAGTTTTATTACTACGCTTTGCAAACGATCTTGAAGAATTAGGCAAAGTTGAACAAATGCCTGTTCTTGAAGGAAAGCGAATGATAATAATGCTTTCACCTAAAAAGAAATAATCATAGCTTCACGTGTTGAAGTTGAATTATATAACTCGAATTAATTATTTTAAAGTAAAACAAAATGCCAAAGATTAAGACTAATTCCGGTGCCAAAAAGAGGTTCGCCCTTACCGGATCAGGAAAGATCAAAAGAAAACATGCTTTTAAAAGTCACATTTTGACTAAAAAAACTAAAAAGCAAAAAAGAAACCTCACTCACTTCTCTACAGTAGCTAAATCTGACGAGAGCAACGTAAAGGCATTACTTGCCCTCAAGTAAAAGGTTTCCCGTTTTTAATTCGTGATTTTTTATTTATTACTAACCGAATGTTTAGCTATTAAGAGCAAAAGCCGCTAACATTCAAAAATCTTACAAAAATGCCAAGATCAGTAAATCATGTAGCTTCAAGAGCTCGCAGAAAAAAAATCCTCAAACTCACAAGAGGTTATTACGGTTGCCGAAAAAATGTATGGACAGTAGCCAAAAACACATGGGAAAAAGGTTTGACCTATGCCTATCGTGATCGCAAAAACAAAAAACGCAATTTCCGCGCTCTTTGGATTCAACGTATCAACGCTGCTGCTCGTCTCGAAGACTTGTCATACTCTAAATTGATGGGTCTCATCCACAAAGCAGGTATTGAAATCAACCGCAAGGTTCTTGCTGACCTCGCGCTCAACAATCCTGCAGCTTTCAAAGCAATCGTTGAAAAGGTTAAGAACGCTTAATACATCAATCAACGAATATACAAGTGCGTGAGCAAGGCTCACGCACTTGTTTTTTATACCTTAATCTGTTTTTGTCAAATGTTTGTGTAAATCATAAACTGTATCAGCTACTTTTGCAAACCCCGAGACCATTTTTTTGAGTTCCAAGGATAATTTGTCTTTCAATTCAACAGTTATTGAAACTTTTTCCATATATTTGTAAAAAATAAGAATTTATGGATTGGACATTATTCTTTAAAGTTTGGGCAGGATTATTCCTAGTTGTAATTATTGCTTTTTATGGAAGCGACATCTTTAAATGTCTATTTAATAATACTGACTGTAAATTATCAAAAGAGGATAAAGAATTCCTCAAGGAATTGCTTAACGAAGCCGAAAAAGAAGAAGTTACAGAAAAGAAGTAACCACTCATTTCCTTCATACACCGGTCTTATGTTTTCATGAGACCGTTTATATTTCAGTCCGTAGCGTTCCATCGTCGCCTGTCGTCGTGCCTCCATCTCCTCGGTGCTCAATTCGGGTGTAGAACCTCTCGTCACTGGCGACTCGCCAGTCTCCCATGGAGAAATTAGAAGAAAGCGTAAGAGGTTTGAAGAAATTACGTAAAATGGCCCCTGTAACAAATGAACCCACTAACGAATTCGATACTTGTGGCTATAAGAGGTTAGGAGGTTCAGTCGCTTTTTAGTGTGGATAACATCACTAATGTATAATCACAACCTTGTAACAAATCGTGCGAAGCACTGGACGCGAAGCGTATATAATAACCGCGTGGTTGAGGGCATAGCCCGAAACCTCCGGATAGCGAGCACAACCCCACCTACGCCAGAGTCTGCAAAGACGCGAATTAACCAATCTTTGGGAAATAAGGCTCATCGGGAGATACTCCCATTTCAATTAACCATTGTCGGTATTCTTCAATAAAAGAAACCTTTTTATGGTGCTCTTTTTGATTGTTGATATATTCTATCACATTGGGGATTTCTGTGATGGAATATGTAAATGCGCCGTATCCTTCGGCCCAACCATTCCAATCGGAGAATGCGCTATCTTTCCTTAATAAATAGCTTGATTCTTGCTTTAAACGCTTTACAAAATCAGACAATGCCATTTTAGATGTGATATCAACCTATATGTGAACAAATATAATGAATCATGGGGGAATCGAGAGAATGATGCCCTAATTTTCTCGTCTTTACAGACTTCGAGAGTGGTAGGGGCTGCTTCCCGGGGGTATCGCTACGCTCTACCCTCGGTTATTGATTACGCTTCGCGTCCCGTGCTTCGCACGTCTCCCACACAAAATAACTACTGAGCCATGAAATAGCCACAAAAGGCTTCAAAATAAGACAGGCAGACTTGACATAATCAAGTCTACCTGAATGTGGGGTCCAAACCCCTTAGCGGGGAATGATCCGATACAAAGGTAATACTTATTTTTCATATAACAATCATTCGGCACTAAAAAAAGCGGGTTTTCTCAAATCCGCTTTATCATTGAATCAATGTTAAATAACACCGAACAGAAATAAAAAATTTTAGTTGAAAAATACGCATTAAAATTATTTTTGAGTAAATATGTACCATCAACCAGAATTAATGCGTAAATTTGCATATAATTCCACAAATGTGGACAAACTAATTGTAAAGAATTATGGTAGAAATTAACGACACAGAAAATAGTGAGGTTAAAGGACTCAATTTTGTAGAGCAAATAGTGGCCGATGATTTGGCCGCAGGAAAAAACGGAGGACGTTTAAATACCCGATTCCCACCTGAGCCCAATGGCTATCTACATATCGGCCATGCAAAAGCAATCTGCATGGATTTTGGCATCGCCGAAAAATTTGGCGGCACATGTAATCTACGTTTCGATGACACCAATCCGGTGAAAGAGGACGTTGAATATGTTGACGCAATCAGAGATGATATTCATTGGCTTGGATTTGATTGGGGTGGGAGAGAATATTATGCCTCAGACTATTTCCCTAAATTGTATGATTTAGCAATCAGATTAATCAAAGAGGGAAAAGCTTACGTTGATGATCAAACATCAGAAGAAATCGCTGCTCAAAAAGGTACTCCAACCACTCCGGGTACTGAGAGCCCTTACCGAAACAGAACAGTACAGGAGAATCTTGACTTGTTTGAAAGAATGAACAAGGGCGAGTTTGATGAAGGTGCGCGAGTGCTTCGTGCCAAAATTGACATGGCATCATCAAACATGCACTTCAGAGATCCAATCATGTATCGCATCATCAAGCACCCCCACCATCGCACAGGAACTACATGGAACGTATATCCAATGTATGACTTTGCCCATGGTCAAAGCGACTATTTTGAGGGCGTTACACACTCAATATGCACTCTTGAGTTTGTTCCACACCGTCCGCTCTATGAATACTATGTGAAAGAGCTTGCCGATGAAACATATTGTCCTCGACAAATAGAGTTTAATCGGTTGAATCTTACTTATACCGTAATGAGTAAGCGCAAACTGTTGCAATTGGTTAAAGAAGGTCTTGTTGCCGGTTGGGACGATCCTCGCATGCCAACTATTTGTGGAATGCGTCGTCGTGGATACACTCCCGAATCAATCAAGAATTTCATTTCAACAATCGGCTACACCAAATATGAGGCTCTAAATAGCATCTCTTTGCTTGAGCATGCTGTGAGAGAAGATTTAAATAAACATGCAACTCGTGTCATGGCCGTAATAAATCCATTGAAATTGGTCATCACAAACTATCCCGAAGATCAAGAAGAAATGGTAGCGATGGAAAACAATCCGGAACAAGAGAATAGCGGAACCCACTCAATGCCATTCTCTCGCGAAATATACATTGAGCGCGATGACTTTATGGAAAATCCGCCAAAGAAATATTTCAGACTTGCTCCCGATTGCGAAGTACGTCTCAAAGGCGCCTATATTATAAAATGCACCGGAGTCAAGAAAGATGCCGATGGCAACATTGAGGAGGTATATTGTACCTATGATGCCGATACACGCAGCGGTCTTCCCGGAAGCGCTCGTAAAGTAAAGGGCACATTGCACTGGGTTTCGGCTAAGCATGCTGTTGATGCTACGGCAAGAATTTATGACCGATTATTTGAAGTGGAAAATCCGGCTGCCGAAGCAGACCGTGACTTCCGCGAAATGCTTAACCCCGATTCGCTTAAAGTTATCACCGGTATAAAAATTGAGCCATACTTGGCTGAAAATGCCGCTGTGGGCAATAAATTCCAATTCCAACGAATAGGATATTTCACACCCGACTATGACTCAAGCGCAGATAATATCATCTTTAATCGCACTATTGCATTGAAAGATAGCTGGGAAAAAGCTCAAAAAAAATAATTCAGTTCAACGATTATTATAGCGAATAAAGCCATGCTGTCGCATGGCTTTATTCGTTATATATAAGGGTTATTCCGTTTTTCAGACCTGATAGTGGTTTCGGGGCCATGTCCGGGATAAACCCATGTGTGCTCATCTAAGGTTAATAATTTTTGCTGTATGGCTGAAACTAATTGCTGAAAGCTTCCACCGGGCAAATCAGTTCGGCCAATACTATTTTTGAACAAAACATCGCCGGCTATAATAAACGATGACTGAGGGGCATATAAAACGATGCTGCCGGGAGAGTGTCCGGGAACATGAATTATTTTTATAGGTTCTTTCCCTACATATAACGTGTCATCTTCCGATAAAGATACTCCTATTTTGAGGTCATCAATGGATATAGGCAATCCAAACATTTCGGCTTGCTGTGTTAAACGTTGAGCAAGAAACTGATCAAGGTCATTACATTCAAGTTTTAAGCCATATTTGGACGTAATATAAGACACGCCAAAGGAGTGGTCAATGTGCATATGTGTATTGACCAAATGGGTGAGCGTGAGATTATTATTTGATATAAACTCATCTATTTGCTGTCGCTCCTTGTCATTTGTCATTCCCGGATCAACAATTATTGCCTCATGAGACTCCTCGTCCCACAATATATAGGTGTTAACACCAAACATGTTGAAAGTAAACCTTGATAGCTTCATCGTTTTTATAATTGAACGTAAACAATCTTCTTTGTTTCAAAAAAGTCTTCGGTAAAATATTGATTTAAGTCTTCAATCAGAATTGGCGACTTAACTTTTTTCATCTCATCTTGCAAATCGCCCCCTTTAAGGCATATTAATCCGTTAGGGAACGCATTTTTCTGAACACTCGATATATTCTTCTTAATTAACGGTAATAAATCATCAAGTCTCATAACCGCTCGGCTAATAACGAAATCATATTGTGACCGACATTCGGCAATATCACCATGTTGGAATGTAACATTAGTGAGACCAATTTCCTCGGCTATGCTGGACGCTACTTTAATTTTTTTCCCGATGCGATCAATTAAATGGAATTTACACTTAGGGAACAATATTGCCAATGGAATTCCGGGAAATCCACCTCCGGTGCCCATATCCAGGAACGTAGATCCATCAACCGGCATCAAAAATTTGGCGATAGCGAGAGAATGCAGTATGTGATTAACATATAGATTATCTATATCCTTGCGTGAAATCACATTGATTTTCTCATTCCATGAAGGATATAAAACCCCCAACTGCTGAAATTGGGCAACCTGCGTGTTAGAAAGGTTAGGGAAATATTTAATTAAATGGTCCATTTTTCTATCAAAATTTTAGAGAATGAATTATTTGCGATAACTTTGTAGATATTATCATTACTATTGCAAAATTATCATAAATGACAGAAATAGGCAAATACAACCGGCTCAAAGTTGTAAAACATGTTGATTTTGGAGTATATCTTGATGGCGGGAACAATGTTGAGATATTACTACCCAAGAAATATATTCACACTATCTTGCACGAAGGAGATCATATTGATGTTTTTATTTATACCGACTCCGACGATCGATTAATTGCAACAACAGAAACGCCATTGGCTTGCGTAGGGGAATTTGCCTTTCTGAAAGTAAAACAGGTTAACAACATCGGGGCATTCCTTGATTGGGGATTAGCCAAAGATATTTTAGTGCCATTTCGTGAACAGCGAGTTACGATGAAAGAAGGTGGGCAATACCTGGTATATGTTTATCTCGATCACAACACCAAACGCATTGTAGCATCTTCTAAAGTTGAGAAATTCCTGGGAAATACAATCCCCGAATACAAACGTGGAGAACAGATTAATGCACTTGTTTATCAACGAACTGACATCGGATACAAGGCAATCGTAAACAATCTTCATAACGGAATGCTTTATCATAACGAATTGTATGAAGATTTGTCGATTGGAGACATAGTTAAAGCTTATGTCAAAACTATTCGACCCGATGGGAAAATTGACCTTCGAATGTCAGATATAGCTCAAAACAGAACAACAACGCTTGCCGATCAAATATATGATTGGTTGGTTATATCAGGTGGAGAAAGCAACTTAGGCGACAAATCGAGTCCAGAAGAAATTAAGAAGATATTTCACTGCAGTAAAAAGGACTTCAAACGTGCTTTAGGCCAGTTATATAAAGAACGAAAAATTGAAATTTCACAAGACGGCATGAAAATTGTATAGGGTGTTAATTATACCCAATTTGATTGCTGGAACATAACTCAGGTGCATTTTCATGCAGCATTATAGCTCAAATGTAAAAAATTTTTGCCATATTTGCATGATATTTAAAAATCAAAACCGAATTATTTAAAAATGCAGTTTTCAGCAGCACAAATAGCATCAATAGTCAACGGCGAAGTTGAAGGAGATGCACAAGTTATGGTTCATACTTTTGCAAAAATTGAAGAAGGGCACAATGGAGCCATTTCATTTTTAGCAAATCCAAAATATACTCATCACATTTACAACACAGAGTCATCAATTGTGCTTGTAAAAAAGGATTTCAAAGCTGAGCAGCCAATCAAAGCAACCCTAATAAGAGTTGATGACCCTTATGCAACATTAGCACAATTGTTGGTTATGGTCGATCAATTACTCAATCCTCAACCAACAGGAATTGAGTCGCCTTCGTTTGTTTCAGAAGGAGTAGAACTCCCCGAAGGTACATATGTGGGAGCATTTGCCTATATTGGCAAAAATGTAAAACTTGGCAAAAATGTAAAAATCTATCCCCAGGCATACATAGGAGACAATGTTGAAATAGGCGAAAACTCTATTATATACTCAGGCGTAAAAATCTATAAAGGGTGTAAGATCGGTGCAAGATGCATCTTACATGCCGGCTCAGTTGTTGGTAGCGATGGATTTGGATTCGCGCCTGTAGCATCGGGTTATAATAAAATTCCTCAAATAGGAAATGTAGTGTTGGCCGATGATGTAGAGATTGGCGCAAACACTACTATTGACAGAGCTACAATGGGTAGCACCAAGATTAATCAAGGTGTTAAACTTGACAATTTAATACAAGTAGCTCACAATGTTGAGATAGGAGAGAACACTGTGATGGCTGCACAATCAGGCATTGCGGGTTCTACTAAAATCGGCTCTAACTGTATGATTGGCGGGCAAGTAGGTTTTGCCGGTCATATTACAGTCGGAAACAATGTACAAGTTGGAGCTCAAACCGGAATACCATCAAACATTTCTGACGGACGCCGCATAATGGGTTATCCTGCAACTGACGCAACCGACTTTGCCCGTCAAACAATTTACATAAAAAATCTCGGCAAGCTCAATGACCGAGTAAAAGAGATAGAGAAAAAATTAGAAAATTAATAACAATTATAGGACATGAAACAAACAACTCTTAAAGGTGACTTTACGGTGAAGGGCAAAGGCCTTCACACCGGAATTGAGATTGAAGCAACTTTCTCTCCTGCGCCCGAAAATCATGGATATAAATTCCAACGTATCGATGTTGAAGGTGAACCCATTATTGATGCATTGGCAGAAAATGTGACATATACAACTCGAGGAACTGTTATCAGCAAAGGCGACGTTAAAATTAGCACAATCGAACACGCATTGGCAGCATTATATGCAGCTGGAATTGATAACTGCTTGATTAAACTTAACGCTCCTGAGTTGCCAATTCTTGACGGAAGTGCAAAAGAATACTGCGAAAAAATTGCAGAAGTAGGCACCGAAGAACAAAAAGTTGAAAAAGATTACTATATCGTAAAACAAAAAATAGAGGTTAGAGATGATACTACCGGATCGTCAATCGTGGTGTTGCCCGATGATGAATTCAGTATTGATACAATGGTTGCATTTGATTCTCCTATATTGACTAATCAGTTCGCCACCCTTGAAAACCTCAATGAATTCCCCTCTGAAATAGCGTCAAGCCGTACATTCGTGTTCGTGCGCGAAATCGAGCCACTCGTAAAAGGAAATCTCATCAAAGGTGGAGACCTTGAAAATGCGATAGTGATATATGACTCTCCACTACCACAAGAAGAGCTTGATCGCATTGCTGATTTGATGAACGTACCCCGTAAAAACGTTACTGAATTTGGCTACGTTAATGACAAACCATTATTTGCCGACAATGAGCCTGCACGCCACAAATTGATGGACGTACTTGGTGATATTGCATTAATTGGACGTCCTCTTAAAGGTAAAATTATTGCAACACGCCCCGGCCACTCTATTAATACTACATTCTCTAAAAAGATACGCAAAGAGATAAAACGCCAAGAGTTGCAAGCGCCGGTATATAATCCATCGATAGAACCATTAATGGATAACAATCGCATTCGTGAACTTCTCCCTCACCGCTATCCATTCCTCTTGGTTGATAAAATTATTGAAAAGGGTGATAATTACATCGTTGGTGTTAAGAATGTCACTACAAACGAGCCATTCTTCCAAGGCCACTTCCCCCAAGAACCAGTGATGCCCGGTGTATTACTTGTCGAAGCGATGGCCCAAACAGGCGGATTGCTTGTACTTGGAACAGTAGATGAGCCCGAAAGATATTCAACCTACTTTATGAAAATTGACAACGTCAAATTCCGCCAAAAAGTAGTTCCAGGAGACACATTAATATTCCATATCTCATTTATGACAGAGCTACGCCGTGGATGCGCAGTAATGAAAGGTTATGCTTTTGTTGGCGAAAAGATTGTCACCGAATGTGAGTTTATGGCCCAAATTATAAAAAACAAATAATAAAACAATAACATGAAACAACCATTAGCCTACGTTCATCCAGCAGCAAAGATTGCTCCTAATGTTGTAATCGACCCATTTGTTACAATTGATCGAAATGTTGAAATTGGGGAAGGAACACGCATTGGTAGCAATGTAACTATCATGGAAGGAGCTCGTATTGGTAAGAATTGTACAATCTTCCCCGGAGCGGTAATTTCAGGAGTTCCTCAAGATTTGAAATTCCAAGGAGAAGATACAGTAGCCATAATCGGAGACAATACAACTATCAGAGAGTGTGTAACAATCAATAGAGGTACAGCCTCAAAGGGTAAAACAGTAGTAGGTAGCAATTGCTTAATTATGGCCTATTCGCATGTTGCACATGATAGTATTGTCGGAGATAACGTAATTATTTCAAATGCTTCGCAAATCGCAGGTGAAGTAGTTATTGATGATTTCGCAGTAATTGGTGGCGGATCGCTCATTCACCAATTCTGCCACATAGGCCCTCACGTTATGATCCAAGGAGGCGCATTGGTAAATAAAGATATTCCTCCATATGTTAAAGCCGCACGAGAGCCAATCGCATACGCAGGAATCAATTCAATCGGCCTTCGTCGTCGCAATTTTTCAAGCGAGACAATTCGCGAAATACAAGAAATATATCGCTACTTATATCTATCAGGATTGAACAATACCGATGCAATTGAACGTATTGAAGCTGAATTACCCGCAACAAAAGAACGCGACGAAATCATCTTATTTGTAAGAAATTCTAAACGTGGTATTATTCGCGGATATGTATAATAAGCATATTTGTTCATAACAATAACGCAAAAAATAAGAGACCTCTTCGGGTCTCTTATTTTTTATCACTTATCAAAATGGCAAGTCATCGCTTTCATCTTGTGCAGCAAATGGGGCTGGTGCGGGAGGCGCAGGTGGCATAGAAGGGTCATTAACAGCTACTGCAGCACCTTCTTTCTCTGCCTTCCAACCACTGATATCAGTATACCAACGGCCATTAAACTCTCTACTATTTATATCAAAACTTAATGTCACAACATCTCCAACTTGCAAAGGGTATTGATCTACTCTGTCACCAAAGAAATTAAAGTGAACTTTGCGTGGATATGTTTCTTGTGTTTCTAATACATATTCTTTCTTTTTCCAAGGATTTCCGGCTTTTGATGTACCAGAAGTTTCGGGTAATGAAAGAATGATTTTTCCTTTTACTTCCATGTTTTTATTTTAAATTTAATTTCCTACAAATTTAGTAAATTGAATTGCTTGGTGCAAATCTTATTTGATAAACTTTTCAACAAAACTTACGCCATTTGACAAATTAAGTTTCGCAACATATACTCCCTGAGACAAGGAATTACAATCAATACTCATACTATTTTGAGATGAAGGCACAAACATTAATTTACTGCCATATATTGCATAAATCTCTACAGAGTTAATTTGAAGGGGAGAACTAACATTGAGCTGACCTGAGTGGAAGAATAAATCATATGTACCATACTCCAACTCTTCAACAGACGAGATCTCGGCAATAGTAGCTTCGCTTTCATAATAATTTTGGTCAAATGCTGTTACTGCAAATCTCAAAGATTGATCTGTTGAAGCATATCGATACTCGGTATCATTCACTTTATAAGCAACGACTTGTTGATGGTCATTCAAATCAACATTTATTCCATCGGAAAGATAAATTGAATAATATTTAATTAGCGTGTTTTCTGTATCAAGTTCGGGCTCCTCCCATTTTATGATATATTCACCGCCAACGTACTCTTGCGATACATTTATCGGACTATTTGGCTCTGTGATGCCATTATAATCCATTGGAACAATATGAGCGGGATATTTAAAATAGTTCGTTTGCAACTCATCATATAATTCGCTCACCTTATCACTAGTTTGGTCAATGACGTGATCGGTTCTAAAAAAGCAAACTCCGGACATACCACCCTTTGCTCTAACTTTTTCAATTTGATCGGTAATAACTGAAACGTCCCAATTATTTGAATCAGTCATTTTATACGGAGCCAAACCAACTACAATTTGACGACCGTCACAATTATTAACCCAAGTTGTCATGTTTGGAGAAAAGCCATAAGTTTCGTTCCAATACATTTGTGGAATTAATAAATCATGATTGCCCGACTGCATCCATTGGCAAGCATCTTGATATACACTGCCATAAGCTGTCATATTTCCATATCCGGGAACATTTTTATATGTACCGATTGGGGCCGCACCGACTTTAATATTTGGATTTATTGATTTTGCCATTTCATAAAACTCGGCAATGAATGTGTTAATATTTTGACGACGCCAATCATCTTTAGGTAACGCGTCTGGATTATATGTGGAGTAAGATGCTGCATCATCAAAGTCGGAACCGGGATAACGTGTGTAATCAAAATTTACGCCATCAAAATCATAGTTTGAAATCAACTCTTTATATAAATCTAATAAATATTCTCGCGTTGCAGGAATTCCTGGATCAAGATAATATGCCGAATTATAAAGCACACACAACTCAGGGTGTTGAACCGTTACATGTTTTACAGCATTACTCGCATATTTATTTGCTTCACTCTGAGAGCCAACGCGATAAGGCACAATCCATGCATGACATTCAAGATTACGTTTATGACATTCCTCAATCACAAACTCAGAAACATCATAGCTTAACGATTTTGACCCGTCACCTGTAATTGCTCTCATTGCAGGCTGAATTGTTGACGCCCATGCTACATCTCCCTTAACTTGTGCCTGAAAAATAATTGTATTAAAGTTTGCCTCGCACAATAAGTCAAGAATTTCGCATAAATTTTCTTTTTGTTTAGAAACGTCATAAATAGACTTGGGCCAATCTGAACCACTATTTGTAGTTAACCATACAGCACGAATCTCATGCTTAGGTTGTGCCAACAAAGTGATGACAGTAAAAACAGTTATTACACTAAATAAAAACCTTTTCATTTTAATACTGATATTTTATTTTATGCGAAATTAGCGAAACTTAATCATTAGCGCAAATTTTACCGCAATAACATATTCATTTCATCATTTTTTATTAACTTTACGTCAAATAAACGAATATTCAACATGCAATCAGATTGGTGGACAACTCCTACAGAAAGTGAAAACGGCAACCTTATAATGGTTACCGGACGAAAAGACATAGACGCTTTTATTAATAACCCCAAATTCAATATTAGGGTAGAGGTAACATGGAAATATATCCCTTGTGAAAATGGTATGCCCAATGTTGAAACATCTGAACTTATGGAACAAGTTCATGAGGCTTTATTGTTAACATTTAAAAAGGACCCTATAGCCGTACTTACCGGAATATACACCGGAGACGGAGAGCGTAACTGGATTTTTTACACACTCAGTACAAATATCTTTGGAAGAAAGATAAATGAAGCCCTCAATAAATTTGAATTGCTACCTATTACAATTTATTGCGAAAACGATCCTGAATGGAATGAATATCATGAAATGAAATCACTCACCGAGATTAATACCGAAGACTAATTTTGCGACAGCATCAGCACAACGCTCTCCATCAATAGCTGCCGAAACAATTCCACCGGCATAGCCTGCACCTTCTCCACAAGGGAAAATTCCCTCTACATCAATGTGACACAATGTCTCTTGATGTCGTGGGATTCTCACCGGAGATGATGTGCGAGTTTCTGCACCTATAAGAATTGCCTCATTGGTTAAAAAGCCTTTTGACTTTTGCCCAAACACTTTAAACCCTTTTTGTAAACGATAAGAAATAAATCGCGGCAAAAGATTGTCTATTCGAGCTGAATGGATTCCTGGAGCATATGATGTCTCTGGTAATGTTTTAGATTGTTTACCTTCGACAAAATCATTCATACGTTGAGCCGGAGCATTTTGAGTGCAATTGCTCTCTCTGAAAAAATCAGACTCAATATCGGCTTGAAAATACATCATTTTTAAATCTCCATATTGGTCGTACTTATTCGGTAAATCTTCTGGCAACACTTCTACTACCATGCCCGAATTAGACCATCTTGTTCCTCGATTAGAAGGAGACATACCATTAACTACTTGTTGATTCAAGTCACTTGCAGCCGGAATTATAAAACCTCCGGGGCACATACAAAACGAATAAACGGCCCTATCATCTACACGAGTTAACATTGAATATTCAGCCGCAGGCAGATACTTTCCTCTGCCATCTTTTGAATGATATTGTATGCAATCTATTAGTTTCTGTGGATGTTCAAGTCTCACTCCAACTGCAATTCCTTTTGGTTGAAGTTTAACATTCCTTCGTTTCAACATCATATATATATCGCGCGCAGAATGTCCTGTTGCTAAAATAACAGGGCCTCTAAATTCTTCGTCTCTATGAGATTTCACCCCAACGACAGAATTATTCTCTACAATCAAATCTATCACACGCGTTGAGAACCTCACTTCTCCGCCACATCTGAGAATTGTTTCTCGCATTGCCTTTATAACACCGGGTAGCTTATCTGTTCCAATATGAGGGTGTGCATCGACAAGTATATCTTCCGATGCTCCATGCTGACAAAATATATTAAGGATTTTATCTACCGATCCTCTTTTTTTGCTACGTGTATATAACTTCCCATCAGAGAATGCGCCTGCGCCACCTTCGCCAAAACAATAATTTGAATCAGGATCAACAATATTATCGCGAGATATGCGAGCCATGTCCACTTTGCGTTGAGAGACATCTTTACCTCGTTCCAAAACAATAGGGCACAAACCAAGCTCAATTAGTCGCAATGCCGCGAATAACCCTGCCGGCCCAGCACCAACAACAATTACTTTTGGTTGACCTGACACTGATTGATACTCAACGGGAGCAACTAAACTATTAGAAGACTGCTCATCAATAAAAACTCTAACTTTTAGATTCACAAAAACTTGACGCTGACGCGCATCGATTGAGCGTTTAATTAATTGACATGAATTAATCCTATTCACATCTACGTTCAACATTGTTGAAATGTGAGTTGACAATGTTAGATTATCGTATGCAATGTGAGGTGCTACCCTTAGGTCAAGTTCTTTAATCATATCGGCTTAGAGGATTTTAAATATGCGATCTTCACGTTTTACAATTATAAACATCGTTACTGCGGCAACTGCAAATGCCATAAAGTCTGATACTGAAAGGCTTATCCATACACCATTTAGACCAAATAAATGAGGGAAAATGAGTAACGTTGGTATAAGAAAAATCAATTGACGAGTCAACGACAAGAATATCGAAATATTTGGTTTTCCTATTGATTGGAAAAAATTTTGGATTACAACTTGAGCTCCAACCACCGAATAACATATAAAACTAATGCGGAAACCATTAATTGACATATTTATTAATGTGGAATCGGTAGTGAACAACCTTGAAATTTGTTGTGGGAAAAATTCTGCAACAACAAATCCTAATGTGGTTATAATTACGCCAACAATAACCCCGATTCTTAAGGTTTTCTTTACCCTTTGCCATTGCTTTGCACCGTAGTTAAAGCCCAATATAGGCTGCATGCCTTGTGTTACACCAAAAACAATCATCACAAAAAGCATACCTGTACGATTGACTATTCCAAATGCACCTACAGCAAAATTACCATCAACTCCTCCGGTATCCAATAATGCTTTATTAATAAATATCACAACTATACAAGCACAGACATTCATCAAAAAAGGGGAGAGGCCGATTGCATAAATCTTTTTGAGCACTGACACAGAGAACGTGAACAGCTTTGATCTATTGAATGACACAAAACTTTTTGATGAGCTAAAATGAATCATCATCCATAATAAGGCGACCAACTGTCCGCATATTGTAGCAAATGCAGCACCTGCAATACCCCATTTTAGCACAAAAATGAATATTGGAGCTAATATCAAATTTATCAAGACTGTTAATAATGCCGTAAACATTGCTTTTTGAGGATACCCTGTAGCCCTTAGCATATTATTTAAAACGACAAATAGGTATGAAATAGGAGAGCCATATAATATAATACGCATAAATTCCCTTGCATAAGGAATTGTTTCTGTAGTAGCGCCAAAAAAGTATAAAATTTCATCTAAAAATATCAGAGACAATCCTCCAAATACAATAGAATGCATTAGCCCCAACCAAAAAACTATGTTTAAGACGCTCTTCGCTCTTACTATATCTTTTTGACCGAGATAAATTGAACTAATAGTAGCTCCTCCTGCCGCAATGAATACACAAAACGCAATCACAAGATTCATTAGTGGGAATGTAATCGCTAGCCCGGCAATAGCCATCGGACCTACACCCTGACCGATAAAGATACTATCTATTATATTGTACAACGACGTCGCTACACTTGCAATAATAGCAGGTATAGAATATTGCATCAACAGTTTTCCTATCGATGCTGATCCTAATGACAATGGAGTATTTTGTTTTTGCGACATATCTTTATTTAGTTTTGCAAAATTAACTCAATTCATCGCAATCATAGTGATTTTCTGTATTAATTTTGCGTAATAAAATCTCAATTATGAAAAAAGTAGGCGTATTATTTGATTTAGATGGTGTTTTAATTGATAGCGAAGGATTATACACCCAATTTTGGGAAGAAATTGAACGTATATATCCTACACATATTGAAAATTTCGCTCTTATTATAAAAGGAAATGCATTGTTCAAAATCCTAAACACATATTACGATAAAAGTGTTCATGAAGATATCATTAACCGAGTGCATGATTTTGAAAACAATATAGTGTATCCAATATACGATGGTGTAATTGATTTTTTAGAAAAGTTAAAAAAGGCAACTATACCCACTGCTATAGTAACAAGTAGTGACAATGTTAAAATGGAGAGTCTATATAAACAATATCCATTTTTCAAAGGCTATTTTGATGCAATTATAACCGGATCAGATGTTACTAAATCAAAACCAGACCCTCAAGGTTACCTAATGGCGGCAGAGAGAATAAACATAAATCCACTTGACTGCTACGTCTTTGAAGACTCTGTACAAGGACTTGAAGCCGGTATTGCATCAGGAGCAACTGTCATTGGGCTTACCACCAGCAACCCCTCTGAAAAATTAAAAAATAAAGCCCACAAACTAATTGATAATTTTGTGGACTTTAGTATTGAAGAGATGCTTTCTACGATAAAATCTTAGCAAGCTTTAAAACTCATATCCAATCCTTTAACCGAGTGGGTGAGTGCTCCTACCGAGATATAATCTACTCCACATTCGCCATATTGACGCAATGTGTCTATAGTTATGCCTCCCGACGATTCAATTTCAACTCTTCCATTGATTAAAGCTACAGCTTCTTTTGTCCTTTCAGGAGTGAAATTATCGAGCATTATTCTATCTACGCCCAACTCTAATACTTGCATTATTTCATCGGTGTTGCGAACTTCAACCTCAATTTTTAAATCTCGGCCGGTTTCTGCACAATATTTTTTAGCAGCTGTTACAGCTTCTTTTATCCCACCGGCAAAATCAACATGGTTGTCTTTAATCAAAATCATATCAAACAAACCGATTCGATGATTACAGCCACCTCCAATTCTAACAGCTTCCTTTTCCAACATTCTAAGGCCTGGAGTAGTCTTACGTGTATCAAGCACTTTAGTCTTTAAGCCCGAGAGTTTTTCTTGATATTTGGCTGTAACAGTAGCGATACCACTCATTCGTTGCATTATGTTGAGCATAACGCGTTCTGTTTGTAGCAGCGACCGCACAGGACCTTCTACAATAAATGCAATATCACCAACCTTAACATGCGCACCATCTTCTATATAGGTGGTCATCTTCAATTGAGGATCAAATTTCTCAAAAACTTTTCGCGCAATTTCAACTCCAGCCAAAATTCCATTTTCTTTTATGATGAGTTTTTGCTTACCCATCGCTTCAGCAGGGATAGTACTTAAAGTTGTATGATCACCATCACCAACATCTTCAGCAAAGGCTAAATTCAGCAAATCATCTATTAGTTCGTCTCTTGTTTTCATATTAAAAGCAATTTTTACAAAGTTACACCAATTTCAGCAAATGATAAAAAATTGCGAATATTTTTATACAAAAAAATTAGGTCACCGATTGGTGACCTAATTTTAATATGGTGTTATTTATTACTCTTCAATTGCAGCTTGTGCAGCAGCTACGCGAGCGATGGGCACGCGGAATGGAGAGCAACTAACATAATTCATGCCGAGTTTAGCACAGAATTTAACTGAAGAAGGTTCACCACCATGCTCACCACAAATACCTACTTTGAGTTCAGGTTTTGTTGCACGACCTTTTTCTACACCCATGCGAACGAGTTGGCCAACACCTTCTTGATCAAGCACTTCAAATGGGTCAGTCTTAATAATGCCGTTTTCTTTGTAGAATTTCAAGAACTTAGGAGCATCATCACGAGAGAATCCAAATGTCATTTGAGTCAAGTCATTTGTTCCGAATGAGAAGAAGTCGGCAACAGTTGCAATTTCATTTGCAGTCAAAGCAGCGCGAGGTACTTCAATCATTGTACCAACTTTGTATGCTACTGTTTCACCTTTTTCGTCAAACACCTTCGCAGCAGTTTCATTGATAACGTTTGCTTGGTTTTGGATTTCTTTGAGTGATCCTACAAGAGGAATCATGATTTCAGGATGAACGTCAATACCACGAGCTTTTACAGCAAGAGCAGCCTCAATAATTGCACGTGTTTGCATTTCAGTGATTTCAGGGTAAGTAATACCGAGACGACAACCACGGTGACCAAGCATTGGGTTAAATTCTTCAAGGCTATCAACCTTAGCTTTAACTTCTTCAAGAGTCAAGCCCATTTCTTCAGCCAACTCTTTTTGAGTTGCTGTTTGATGAGGTACGAATTCGTGCAATGGGGGATCGAGAAGACGAATTGTAACGCCAAATCCGTCCATAGCTTCAAATATACCTTCAAAGTCACCACGTTGCATTGGCAACAATTTAGCAAGAGCAGCTACACGACCTTCTTTATCACCTGCAAGAATCATTTCACGAACTGCTTTAATGCGGTCTCCTTCAAAGAACATATGTTCTGTACGGCAAAGTCCGATACCTTGAGCTCCAAAATAGCGCGCTTGTTTTGCATCGCGAGGAGAGTCAGCATTTGTACGAACAAGAGTCTTTGTATATTTTTCCGAAAGAGTCATGATTGCACCGAAGTCTCCATCCAATTCTGGGTCTGCGGTAGGAACTTGTCCATCATATACTTCACCGGTAGAACCATTGAGAGAAATCCAATCACCTTCCTTATACACCTTGCCGCTCATTTCAAGTGTCTTAGCTTCGTAATCAACTTTGATTTCACCAGCACCTGAAACACAGCATTTACCCATACCGCGAGCAACTACGGCAGCGTGAGAAGTCATACCACCTCGCATTGTCAAGATACCTTGAGCCACAGCCATACCACGGAGGTCTTCAGGAGATGTTTCGATACGAACAAGAACTACTTTTTTCTTCTTTTCAGCCCAAGCTTCAGCTTCGTCAGCGAAGAATACAATTTGACCTGTTGCAGCACCTGGAGAAGCGGGGAGACCCTTAGCAGCTACTTTCGCACGTTTTAGAGCATCTTTATCAAATACAGGGTGCAATAATTCATCAAGTTTTTGTGGCTCCATGCGCATAAGGGCTGTCTTTTCATCAATTTGGCCCGCACGAAGAAGGTCCATAGCAATTTTTACCATTGCTGCACCTGTACGTTTACCATTACGAGTTTGAAGCATCCAAAGTTTTCCATCTTGAATGGTGAACTCCATGTCTTGCATATCTTTATAATAGTCTTCCAAACGATTAGAGATAGCAATGAGTTCAGCAGCAAGAGTAGGCATTGATTCTTCAAGTGAAGGATATTTGCTTGCGCGAACTTCTTCGCTGATACCTTGCAATGCAGCCCAACGACGAGAACCTTCAGTTGTAATTTGTTGTGGAGTGCGGATACCTGCTACAACGTCTTCACCTTGAGCATTGATAAGGTATTCACCATTAAACATATTTTCACCAGTAGCAGCGTCACGGCTGAATGCAACACCGGTAGCTGAGTTATCACCCATGTTACCATAAACCATTGCTTGAACGTTTACTGCAGTACCCCATTCTTCTGGGATTTGGTTCATGCGACGATAAAGAATTGCACGTTCGTTCATCCAGCTGTCAAATACAGCACAGATACCACCCCAAAGTTGTTCCCAAGCGCTATCGGGGAAATCTTTGCCAGTAAAGTCTTTTACTGCGGCTTTGAATAATTTCACGAGGTTTTGAAGATCGGCAACTTCAAGTTCAGTATCAAGTTTAACGCCTTTTTCTTCTTTAACCTTTTCCATGATAGCTTCAAATGGATCAATGTCTGCTTTGCTCTTTGGTTTCATACCAAGAACAACATCACCATACATTTGAACAAAACGACGATAGCTATCCCAAGCGAAACGAGGGTTACCACTCTTTTCTGCAAGTGAAGCAACTGTTGCATCATTCATACCGAGGTTTAACACTGTATCCATCATACCGGGCATTGAAGCACGAGCACCAGAACGAACTGATACGAGCAATGGATTTGCAGGATTATCAAAATTCTTTCCGGTGAGTTTTTCTACGTGAGCAATTGCAGCCTCTACCTCTTCTTTAATAAGAGCGACTACGGCTTCACGTCCCTTTTGGGTATATTCAGTACATACTTCTGTTGTAATAGTGAACCCTGGAGGTACAGGCATACCCAATAGGTTCATTTCAGCAAGGTTGGCACCTTTACCACCGAGAAGATTTCTCATCGTGGCATTACCTTCGGCTTTTCCGTCACCGAATGTATAAACTCTTTTCATTGATTAATTAGTTAAATTTATTTATAAATGTAGTTAGTATCTATATGCAGAGAGAGTTTTGCAAATTTACAATATAAAAATGGTAATAACAAAAATTCTTTCATTTTTTATAATCATCAATGTATTTATTGGGTTATACTATACCTTATATGTACTCATATTTATATTATTATTGCCATCACAAACAACAAACCCTTGATTTTTATCCCAACAATCTTATTTCTCATGTTTTTTACGTAATTTTGTAGAAAATTTAAATTTTACTACATTGGGACGAAAAAATAGGAGAGACCTTCCCACTTTGGAAGGCGTTGAAATTATAGATGTTGCAGCCGAAGGCAATAGCCTGGCTCGAGTTAACGACATGGTGATATTCATTCCATATGGAGCACCTGGAGATATTGTTGATGTAAAACTTAGTAAAAAGAAAAAATCTTATGCCGAAGGGCATATCACCCAAATTGTCAGTCCTTCGCCATTACGCCAAGAAATACGTTGCGAACATTTCGGGACATGTGGAGGCTGTCGATGGCAACATCTTCCATACGAATTTCAATTGGAGTGCAAACAAAAACAAGTGAAAGATGCGCTTGAACGCATTGCAAAAATAGAGATTCCTGAAATCTCACCAATTCTCGGTTCAAAGCAAATTTGGGAATATCGCAATAAAATGGAATACACTTTTTCTAACAAAAAGTGGTTGACATTTGAACAGATGCGAAGTGGAGAAGAATTCCCCGACAGAGATGCTGCCGGATTCCATATATCGGGAGCATTTGACAAAGTGCTTGACATTAATTGTTGTCATCTACAAGATGACTTTGGCAACCGATTACGTCTTTTTATTAAGCAATTTGGCAAAGAAAATGGCTATTCTTTCTATGACCTAAAGGCGCAACAAGGATTACTGCGCACGCTAATGATTCGCATCGCATCAACCGGCGAAATAATGGCTGTGATGGTGTTTGGCGAAGATGACACAATGAAGATTAAATCTCTACTTGAAGCTGTCAAAGTAAATTTCCCGGAAATCACATCTTTACTCTACGTAATTAACCTAAAAGTAAATGACACTATTTCCGATCAAGAGATAATCAAATACTCAGGCAAAGACTACATTGAAGAAGAAATGGAAGGCTTGAAATTTAGAGTAGGGGCTAAATCTTTTTATCAAACCAATTCTCTTCAAGCCTACGAATTATACAAAGTAGCTCGAAATTTTGCCGAATTAACAGGGTCCGAATTGGTATATGACCTATACACAGGAACAGGTACAATCGCCAACTTTGTCGCTCGTCAAGCAAAAAAAGTCATAGGCATAGAATATGTTGAAGATGCCATAGCTGACGCTAAGATAAATTCAGCGAACAACGGCATTGCAAATACTGAATTTTATGCAGGAGACATGAAAGATGTATTGACCGACAGTTTTATTGAAGCGCATGGCCGTCCCGACACAATGATAGTAGATCCACCTCGCGCCGGAATGCATGAAGATGTAGTAAACGTAATACTCAATGCATCACCTCGTCGCATCGTATATGTAAGTTGCAACCCTGCTACCCAAGCTCGAGACCTGGCATTGTTGGATTGCAAATATAAGGTAGAAGCCATTCAACCTGTGGACATGTTCCCACACACTCATCATGTAGAGAATGTAGTAAAACTCTCATTGCGTGAATAATCCAACGTAAATACAATTTATTTTATTTAGCAGCAAGCGCCGAATTGTAGTAATTAGGGTCTCCTGTTACTTCTTGACCTATGAATGGGGGTAGAGGGAATTGTTCGTCCTCTGCCCTCAATTCTATTTCGGCGACAACTAAACCAACATTGTCACCTCCAAATTCATCAACTTCCCATTTATGCTCACCATAATGCACGATGTGGCGTATTTTTTCAATAATTGTCCCCGACGCAAGCTGAAGCATTTCACGAGCGTCCTCAATAGGGATTGGATATTCCCATTCATTTCTAATCGCACCCTTATTAATACCTTTTATAGTTATATAGGCAACATCATCTGCTATTCTCAATCTAACCGTTGCTTCCTTTTTCAAAGAGAGATAACCTTGTATAATGTGGTGCGATTCAGTTGACATAGACTTATAGCTATCATCTACCACTAAATATTTGCGTTCTATTTCTTTTGCCATTTTAAAATACACTATAATTCAAAGATATTATACCATTTGACCAACTATAATCGGGGTAAAATTGTTAACTTTGCAAAGTTAATAAGGTTTTCGGTACACGACAAAGTAGAAATCAAAATAATTGATGCGAAATATATCGTTTATTTTTACCGCATTATTGATTTGTATCATAACATCGGTAAGTCTTAACGCACAAACAAAACACATAATCACATTAATGGGAGAAGTCAGAGACTCTATTTCTCATGAGCCCATTCCATACGTTGCCATATATCTTAAAGGTAGTAACAAAGGGATATTAACCGACAACGAAGGTCGTTTCAAAATCACGACAGGGGAGAAGTTTAACAATCTCACATTGTCTGTTATGGGATATAGAACGAAAGACATATATATCCCTTACAAATCAAACAAGAAATTGGTGTTGGAAATGACTCCTACCGGAGTAGAATTAAACGAAGTGATTGTTAAGCCAAAGAAAGAAAAATATTCCAAAAAGAACAATCCTGCCGTTGACTTCGTAAAAAAAATAATGGCACAGAGAGAACTAACCGATCCTCGGCGTAATGATTATTACAATTATAATAAATATGAACGCATAACAATTGCCTTAAACAACTTTGACAGCAATAAAGACAAAAATTTATTACTTAAAAAATTCCCATTCCTGATTGAGCACATAGACACATCCGAGGTCTCAGGTACTCAAATTTTGAATGTTTCAGTAAAAGAAAAAGCAAGCAACGTTCATTATCGCAAAGATCCGAAATCGGAGAAAGAGTACATTACAGGAATCAAACGAAATGGCATTGATGACATAACATCGCAAGAAAGTGTACAAGAGTTCCTCGAAGACATCTTTCGTGAAATAGATTTATATGACAACGATATAAATCTACTGCAAAATAGATTTGTCAGTCCACTATCAAGAATCGCCACCGATTTCTATAAATTTTACCTGACCGATACCGTTGCAATCAATGGTGATAGTTGCGTAGAATTGAGTTTTGCGCCACACAACCCTGCTATGTTTGGGTTCACGGGTAGATTATACGTCATAAAGGGCGATAGTAGCATGTTCATTAAACGGGTGAAGATGAATGTTCCCCCCACAATAAATCTCAACTTCATTGACCAAATGTATGTGTTGCAAGAATTTGAGAAAGCACCCGATGGTTCTCGTTTAAAGACTCGCGACGATATGACTATAGAAGTGAGCATATTACCCGGGACCGATGGCATCTACGCTCGTAGAAATACAGCCTACACAAATCACTCTTTTATAAGTCCAACTGATCCAAACACATTCAAACCGCTCCAAAAGGTTATTACTCCTGATGACGCATACACTCAAACAACAGAATTTTGGAATCAAAATCGCTTAATACCAATCAATTCAAGCGAAGACAAAGTTAAAGATTTGGTGACCAAACTTCGTTCTGTTCCCCTATATTATTGGACTGAAAAAGTAATCAAAATATTGGTTTCGGGTTATATCCATACGGCAGAAAACAGCAAATTTGATTTGGGTCCGATGAACACAACCATTAGCCATAACGACATAGAGGGATACAGATTTAGGGTGGGAGGAATAACCACTGCCAATCTAAACAAGCGACTTTTTGCACGTGGATATGTCGCATATGGAACTACCGATCAAAAACTAAAATATAATGGCGAAGTTGAATACTCTTTTCATGACAAAAAATATCATTCAAGAGAATTCCCAATTCACTCATTAAAATTGTCGCATTTATACGATGTTGATATGCTTGGTCAACATTATCAATTTACCAATAGCGACAATATGTTCCTATCAATTAAGCGCCAAAAAGACACCCAAATGACATATCATAGAGTCTCAAATCTTGAATACGTATTGGAACTACATAATAACTTTTCAATCAATGCCGGAGTAAAGCATGAGCGTCAAGAGGCAACCGCATTTATGCCTTTCATTGACGGTTATGGGAATAATATAACTCATTATGATCAGACTTCTCTTAACGTGCAACTCAGATATGCTCCAGGAGAGAAATTTTATCAAACAAAATCACAACGATTCCCCATCAACTTTGATGCGCCTATATTCGTATTGTCTCATTCATTTTCTCCCAAGAGTTTTCTATCAAACAGATATACTCTTAATAAAACAGAATTCAGCGTTCAAAAAAGATTTTGGTTCTCAACATTTGGATATACCGACATTATCCTAAAGGCCGGACACATTTGGAATAGCGCATCATATCCCAATATGCTATTACCTAACGCCAACCTTTCATATACTATCCAACCCGAAAGCTACGCTTTAATGAATCCCATGGAATTTGTCAATGACAGCTATCTATCATGGGACTTGGAATATTGGGCAAATGGTGCTATATTCAATTATTTACCTTTGTTTAAACGTCTTAAACTTCGAGAAGTGTTCTCGTTTAGAGGATTATACGGGCATCTTAGCGACAAAAATGATCCCACCAAAAATCTTGAGTTATTTCAATTCCCAATTGAGTCACACACGCGACTCATGAGCAACACTCCTTACATGGAGATTGGAGCCGGAATCGACAACCTTTTTAAGTGTCTTAGGGTTGACTATGTATGGCGACTTACTTATCGAGACACGCCAAATTGCGATAAGCATGGGCTTCGCATCGCCCTACATTTCACTTTTTAGCAAATTTATCCTAATAATTATTTGCTTTGAAAATTCCTTTATATTAACTTTGTAGATTGAGAATAAAATGATTCGCAAGTAAGATTAGCGACTATAATTTATTCCAGTAAATCATTTATTCATTAAAAACATTAACTACTCAAATAGTATATAACTATGATGAAGCGTTTTTTTACAGCTATGTTAGGAACAGTTGCCGGCATATGGCTATCTGCATTCCTTTTTGTTGCTTTATTTTTTGTATTTATTATTGCGGTTGCATCATCAACTTCGTCTTCGGCAAAACTCACCGAAAATACGGTCCTTTATCTCGATTTAAATGGGACTATAGAAGAGCGCAAGCCACAACTTGATTTGATGGCCCAAATCACTAACAACGCGACTAATGTACTGCCATTAAATGACATCTTACAAGCCCTAAAATATGCTGCAACCGACGACCGCATAATCGGTCTTTACATTAATTGCGATGGTGCAACTGCTGGAATGGCATCATCAGAAGAAATTCTTAATTCAATATCTGAATTTAAAAAATCCGGGAAATGGGTATATGCCTACGCCGATAGTTATACACAAGGCAATTATTACATTGCATCAACTGCCGATAAAATGTTCTTGAACCCACAAGGCAACGTTGATATCAAAGGGTTATCAGCAACGACTATTTTCTTCAAAGGTCTATTAGATAAATTGGGCGTTGAAATGCAAGTGGTGAAAGTGGGCACATATAAAAGCGCGGTGGAACCTTTTATTCTTACTGAAATGAGCGAAGCAAGTCGTCGCCAACAAGAACATTTCCTCGGAAACATTTGGAACTATATCAGTTCTCACATTGCTAATAACCGAAATGTTGATATTGCAACTATCAACGCATGGGCCGATAGTATTACTATTACTCAAACGCCTAAATATTATATTGAAAATAATATCGTTGATAGCTTACTCTATCGCCATGAATGCGAAGAAATGATTGCCGAGATTTGTGGCGTTGAAAAATTTGATGATGTCAATTTAATAACAGCCACACAATATTGCGAAAAAGAAAATACACTTAATCCCGACAATAGCACAAACACAATTGCAGTATTATATGCCGTTGGGGATATTGTTGATCAAGGAACTACGGGTATAGTAGGGCGCACAATGGCACCTCAAATTCTTGAACTTGCCGATGATGATGACATTGATGCACTTGTGCTCAGAGTAAACTCCGGCGGAGGAAGTGCATTTGCATCGGAACAAATATGGGAGGCATTAGAACAATTCAAGGCCAAAGGCAAAAAATTCTATGTATCAATGGGACATATGGCAGCATCAGGTGGCTACTATATTTCATGTGGCGCCGACAAAATATATGCCGACAACACTACTTTAACCGGTTCAATAGGAATTTTCGGCCTTGTTCCATGTATTAAGGGGTTGCTTCAAAATAATTTAGGAATAACCCAAGGTACAGTTTCCACAAATAAGAATAGCGATTTTATTGCACTATCACAACCAATGACCGGCTATCAACGCCAAAGCATGCAACGCATGATTGATAATGGCTATGAAACATTTGTTTCTCGATGCGCCGAAGGTCGCAACATGAGCGTTGATTCAATTAAAGCAATAGCCGAAGGACGTGTGTGGGACGGACAAACAGCATTAGAAATTGGGTTGGTTGATAAACTTGGTGGTATCAATGATGCAATTACTGATTTGGCATCGGAAATGGGATTTGAAACATACTGTATTAAAGAATACCCATCTCTTGAAGAAGAATTAATGAAGCAAATTATGAATTCGTCAGCCTCAATTAAACAAAATATTGCACAAGAAGAATTTGGCGAATACTACCAATACATTCAATCCATAAAAGCCCTAAGTAATTTAGAGCCATTACAATGTCGTGCAGAAAAAATTATTATTGAGTAAAACCTAATATACAATGGCACAAAACAAGGTATTATCAGCACTATTATTGTGGCCGTTATCTCGCATATACGGCGCAGTTATATCTGTGCGGAATCTCTTGTTTGAAATAGGGATTTTAAAACAAACCTCTTTTGATGTGCCTGTAATTGTTGTTGGGAATATTGCAGTAGGAGGAACTGGTAAAACGCCTCATACCGAATATATAATTAATCTATTGCACAGCCATTATAATATTGGAGTTCTCAGCCGCGGTTATAAACGCAAGACCAAAGGATATTTTCTTGCAACTGATAATGTGACCCCATCGCAGATTGGAGATGAGCCATATCAGATGTATCGTAAATTTGGCCAATATGTTACGGTTGCCGTTTGCGAAAACAGATGCCAGGGTATTAGAAATATGTTAGCATCAAACCCTAACATAAATCTAATAATATTAGACGACGCATTCCAACACCGCTACGTCAAGCCTAAGTTTTCAATAGTATTGACTGAATTCAGCAGGCCTATTTATAACGACCATCTAATGCCATTGGGAAGATTACGAGAGCCAATTCATTCACTAAATAGGGCTGATATTGTGATCGTAACAAAATGCCCCGAAGAGATGAAGCCGATTGAATATAGGGAATTCAAAAACAACTTAAATCTATATCCCTATCAAAATCTTTATTTCTCAACTTATCGATATAAAGATTTGCAACCTGTATATCCCGAAAAAGCTACTTTTATACCACAACTTGATTGGCTTACAAAAAATGATTCGGTTCTAATATTATCAGGCATTGCCAATCCTCGTCCATTAGTGAGACATATCAAAAAGTACAAACCTTCAGTAAAAGTTAAAGTCTTTGATGATCATCACGACTATGATGTAAATGACATCAACCTGATAATCAACAAATACAACTCATTAAAAGGCGAAAAGAAATACATTATCACAACCGAAAAAGACGCAGTAAGGCTGAAAGAAAATCCATATATTCCAGATAGCCTTAAATCTCAAATATTCTATATTCCAATTACAGTGTCATTTATGGCGACTAATGACAACGACTTTGATACTGACATAAATAAAATGATTACTCGAAAATTATAATCAGAATAGACATGATACAAAAAATACAACAAACCGCCGACTATATTAGGTCAAGAGTTAACGAAATCCCTCAAACAGCAATCATACTTGGCACCGGACTCGGAGCACTTGTTGATCACATTGAAGACAAACAATACATTGCTTATACCGATATCCCTAATTTCCCAATATCAACAGTAGAAGGGCATAGCGGAAATTTAATATTTGGCAAACTTGGCAATAAAAAAGTAATGGCAATGCAAGGTCGTTTTCATTTCTATGAGGGATATGACATGAAACAAGTTACATTTCCTGTCAGAGTTATGAAAGAACTTGGTATTAAGACTTTATTTGTATCAAATGCTGCAGGGGGAATGAATCCTGAATTTGAGATAGGTGATATTATGATAATCAACGACCACATAAATCTCTTCCCTGAGCATCCTCTTAGAGGTAAAAACTACGATCAACTTGGTCCACGTTTCCCCGACATGAGTGAACCTTATTCAAGAAGACTCATCAAAGAGGCTATTACTATTGCGGAAGAAAAGGGTATCAGAGTGGTTCAAGGAGTATATGTGGGTACTCAAGGTCCAACATTTGAGACCCCTGCCGAATATCGATATTTCTATCGCATCGGTGGCGATGCGGTAGGTATGTCAACAGTTCCCGAAGTAATTGTAGCTCGACACGGCGGAATGGAAGTATTTGCGGTGTCAGTAATTACCGACCTCGGTGTCGAAGGAAAAATTGAACAAGTTTCACACGAGGAGGTTCAGATTGCAGCACAAAAAGCTCAACCTCGCATGATGGAAATAATGAGAGAATTGGTTAACCGCTTTAAAGAATAGGCCTATTCATTATGAGCAATAAACTTACTGAAATTTCAGAATTAGGGGAGTTCGGTCTAATTAAACGTTTAACCGAAGATATAGTTCTCAATAATCCATCTACAATAAAAGGAGTAGGAGATGATTGTGCTGTTATGCACTACAATTCTGATAAAGAAATATTAATGAGCACCGATCTCCTTGTTGAAGGAATACACTTTGACTTAACTTATGTACCTCTAAAACATTTAGGATATAAATCAGCAGTAGTTAATTTTTCTGATTTATATGCAATGAATGCAGTTCCACGCCAAATCACAGTTTCACTTGCTATCTCTAAACGCTTTGCAGTTGAACATATCGAGCAATTATACGAGGGCATTAAACTTGCGTGTGAAATCTATGGCGTTGATTTGGTAGGAGGTGATACAACATCTTCAAAAGCAGGATTAATCATCAGTATCACGTGTATTGGAGATGCATCAGCCGAAAAGATTGCATATCGTTCAGGGGCTAAAGAATCTGATTTAATATGTGTCAGTGGTGACCTTGGAGCCGCATATATGGGACTTCAACTTCTTGAACGCGAAAAAATTGCATCGGCAGGTCAATCTGATTTTGAACCACAATTTCAAGGTAAAGAATATCTTGTTGAACGTCAACTAAAACCAGAAGCGCGTAAAGATATCATTGCCGAGTTGGATAAACTTAATATTGTACCAACTTCAATGATTGATATTTCCGATGGATTGTCTTCTGAGCTTATGCACATTTGCGCACAAAGCAAAGTTGGGTGCAGAATATATGAAGATCGCATTCCCATTGATTACCAAACTGCAGTAATGGCCGAAGAGCTTGGAATGAATTTAGTTACAGCCGCATTGAACGGAGGTGAAGATTATGAACTCTTATTTACTGTTCCACTACACATGCATGAGCAAGTAGAAAAAATTCCGGGTATAAAAATAATTGGACATATCACATCTGAAGAGCTTGGTCTAGCAATGATTACTCGTGATGGAGCTGAGATAGAGTTAAAAGCTCAAGGCTGGAATCCATTAAAATCAGCATAAGACAATGCTTTGAATAACTCTAATTCAAGATTATTTGCTAACTTTGCAAAAAGAAAATAAATAGGACATTTACAATCATGATAAATCGTATATTAATAAGGATTAAGGTCGTGCAGATGCTGTACTCGTATCTGCTTACACGCAAAGAGTTTAAAATTGAGTCAGCGCCTGAATCGGTTTCACGCGACAAACGATATGGCTATGCATTATACCTTGACTTATTGCTTCTTATTCTTGAACTTTCGGGGTATAATGTATCCAAAGATGGAGCGAAGTCCCCAATGTCTGCAATTTCAAACAATCCGTTAAAGCAATTAAAAGCATTAAAATCGTTATATACTTATGACGAAATTAAGAGTATAATCTCACGAGGCAGCAATATTAATGACTTTGATGAGGTAAAATTGAGTCTATATAATCAAATCATTAACTCAGCTGTTTTCAAAGATTTCAAAAAAGCCAAATCGGCCGGGATAGAAGATGAAGTTAAATTATGGGTTAGCATTATAACCACTATAATCTCACGCGATAGCCAAGTTACTGAGTGTATGCGTAAAAATTCGCTTTTCACCCTGGCCGGCAGAGATTTAGCAATCAAAATGCTAATCAACACTTTATCTAATTATAGTGATACGAAAGCCCTTCTATATAATTCAAAAAACGCGCTCATTACATCATTAGATAAAGCCAACGAATTGTATTATAAATTACTATTACTCGCAGTTGAGATAACCAATATGCAAACATCTCGCTTAGAGGCCGCTAAGAACAAGTACTTACCAACTGCAGATGATATCAACCCCAACACTAAATTCATTGACAACCAATTCATTGAGGCAATAGTAAACCATAGAGAAATGCATGAGTATTTGTCTAAAAATCCTATCTCATGGGAAAATGACTATGTACTTGTTCGCACATTATTGGATAGAATCATTTCATCGGAAATATATGAAAAATATATGGCCGAAAAGACAACTGATTTTGCTGCTGATTGTGAATTTTGGAGAGATATTTTCAAAAACATAATATTACAATCTGAAGAACTTTCAGAATCATTAGAATCACAATCGGTATATTGGAATGATGACTTGGTTATAATGGGCACATTCGTTCTAAAATCTATACGTCAATTCACTAATGGTGGTAAAGATGTAAAACTCCTTCCTAAATTTAAAGATGACGAAGATGCTGAATTTGGGCCCCAATTATTTGATGCTACAATCACAAATGCCGAACAATACAAAGAATATATTGATCGCTTTGTAAACGAAAGCAATTGGGATCCTGATCGTCTCGCTTTTATGGATATTGTGATTATGCTGACAGCAATCACAGAGATTACTCATTTCCCATTGATTCCTCTACCTGTTTCGCTAAATGAATATATAGAAATTGCCAATTACTATAGCACTCCTAAAAGTGGCCAATTTATAAATGGCATTCTATACTCTATCATTAATTATCTTAAAAGCGAAGGTAAACTCAACAAAAATTAAAAATTTAACGTTATATTTGCATAAAAGTTTTATTTAATAGAATAATATATGATTACAAATTTAGTTTTATTACAAGAACAAGCACAAGCAGGTGGAGTCTCAGCATTTCCACAAATCTTAATGATTGTTGCTCTTATTGCTATTTTTTACTTCTTTATGATCCGCCCACAACAAAAGCGTCAAAAAGAAATTCGCAAATTCCGTGAAGGGCTTAATGTTGGCGATCGCATAATAACAGCCGGTGGTATATATGGAAAAATTAGAGGGATCAAAGAGAATGCCTTAATTATTGAGATTGCCGACAATGTAAAAATCACAATTGACAAAGGTTCTGTTTATCCTTCGGCTGCAGATGCTGCTCAAGCTCAACAAACTGAAGAAAATAAGTAACAACATGTTGCATAACTTATAGTTGCCCATCGTGTTAAATCAAATACGATGGGCAATTATTCTAATTCAAGGATATGAAACAACTATTTATAAGAATCATTACAGCATTTAAGAATAGAATTCACTCTAAACAAGGCAAAAACATCGTATTATTTCTGTCGTGTTTACTTATCTCGTACGTCTTTTGGATTCTCTTAAATCTAAATAATGAAGTTCAACAAGAGTTTGTAGTTCCAATTGAATTAGTCAATAAACCAGACAGCATTACATTAATTGATGAATTGCCATCAAATATCCTCATCACTGTAAAGGATAAAGGGTCTAATCTCATAAAACATCAATGGAGTAGTGGTTCAAATCTTAAATTGAAATTTAACGACCACATTGCAAATGTGGATAAATTTTATCTTTCTAAATCTGAGATTGAAACAAAAATGAGATCTCGATTCGGATCTAATGCTCAGATTATTTCACTATCTCCCGACTCAATTAGGTCAACATATACAACAAAGCCTGGCAAAAAAGTAAAAATTGAAATTAATGGTAAAACTTCAGCCAATTATCAATATGTAATAGGTGATATTATAACTTCAATTGATTCCGCTGAGGTTTTTAGCATTGCTGAAATACCCCAATCATTAAAGATTGAAACAAATCCTTTTAGATGGGAAGAACTTAAAGATTCAATCACCTTTACGGCAAAATTAAAGCCAATTAAGGGTTATAAAATAATTCCCGCCGAAATTAAAATTACAATTCCGGTTGAACCTTTAATTTCAAAAAAGAAAATGGTTGTTATTTCTAATATCAACACTCCCTCCGGATACAATCTAATTACATTTCCATCAACGTCGGAAATAGACTATCTTGTTCCCATGTCTAAATACTCCGAAAAAGATACTATTGTAAAAGTGATTGCCGACTTTAAACAATCACGCAACACCGACAAATTACCTCTTAATATCGTAAATGCGCCGAGCTATTGGCAAAATATTTCAATTACTCCTGATAGTGTTGAATTTATTATTGAACAACGACAATGAAAAAATTAATTGCAATAAGTGGGGGAATTGGAAGTGGCAAAAGTGTTGTAAGCAAAATACTTACACACATGCATTATTGCGTATATGACTGCGATAGCAGAGCTAAAATTTTAATGGATACGTCCTCCACCATTAAGCAACAACTGAAAGAATTGATTTCCCCGGAAGTCATTAATTTTAACAATGACATTAATCGTCCATTATTAAGTCAAATAGTATTTAATAATAGCACAGCTCTCGCAACTTTAAATAATATCGTCCACTCAGCGGTAAAAGAAGATTTATTAAATTGGGTTCTAAATGTAGATTCTAATATCGCATTTGTTGAAACCGCAATTTTATATCAGAGCAAATTTGACACAATTGTTGATGCTGTGTGGGAGATAGAAGCTCCAATAGAATTACGCATCAAACGTGTAATGAGTCGAAATAATCTAACTCGAGATGAAGTTCAAGCTCGCATTGATGCACAGACGTTTACCCCTAAAGAACTGCATCAAGACACTATCACAATCTACAATGATAATATTAGGCCATTACTTCCTCAAATCTGTTTTTATTTAAATCACATTAGTTGAAAATCGTCGGCATCTTTCCACACCGGGAACTTTTCTCTAAATTGATTCAATTTATCTTTTGACAACTCGGCATATATTATACCATCTTTGTCTTGAGAAACTCTTTGGCCTTTATGATCTATCACAACCGAATCCTGTTGCAAATACGTTCCAAAATCATCTCTTCCACTACGATTAGCACCAATTACATATGATTGATTTTCAATAGCTCGAGCTATGAGTAATTGATTCCATGGATAAGATCGGCTTTCCGGCCAATTGGCTGGGACTATCAACAAATCATAATCATTATTCATACTCCTGCACCAAGCCGGGAATCTCAAATCATAACATATAATCATTCTTATGTTCCACCCTCGATATCGTACTATAGGAGATTTTGAGAGGCCGCGTTGATATATCATTGATTCTCCACCCAATGAAAACAAATGCCCTTTGTCGTAAAAGGTTTCATCACCTGACGGCTCTATAAAAAACGCTCTATTATAGTAACCGGTTGCCGTAGATGCTATGAATGTTCCACAAATGGCAAAATTAAAAAATGAAGCCCAACGATGAATTGACTCAATTGTTTTCCCTGAATTTGATTCGGCTAAATTAGCAACCAATACATTATCAGTGATAAACCCTGTTGAAAACATCTCGGGCAAAACCACCAAATCTGTATCTTTGTCAATCTTGCGCAATAATTCAGCTACTGACAATAAGTTTTCTTCTTTATCTCCCCATGCTATATCATAAGGAATAATAGCTACTTTTAAATTATTATTTGCCATCTATTCAATATTTTATAGGACACCTATAATCAATCTAAAAAAAGGAGGGTGGGCCATTCTTGACGTAGGCACACCCTCCAATATTGTTTTATTTTGCTAAGTTCTTTTTATTTGCTTCTTTCTGTTCGGCCGGAAGTGCATGATTCATTTTAGAAACTATTGATTGCACCCCTTGGTTAAAATCAGAAATTAGTTTTTTGTAAGCTTCTGCAAAGTATTTACTTTTAGCGATATTATAGGCTTTTTTACTTTCATAGTCGGCCACGACTTTATCAAAACTGAAGGATACGCGCATAATTGAAGTTGTTTGCAACGAAGCAATTTCAAACACAACTTCATTCATTTTAGCATCATCAATGCCCGGGATAAAGTGTTTAGCAACTATACATTCTCCGGCTAAATCACCGCAAATGTATTTAATTTGTTTTTTCAAGTTACGTTTATTTGCCATAATAGTAAAATTTGAATTCTTTGCTAATTTATGAATAAAATTTCATATATCACTCATTCATTAAGAACTTTTTAAATGCATTAAATGATGTGGTCATTTTAATAGTTGATTTTGTTCCTTTCATGAATGCTGCGAGTTTTGCCGGAATTGAGACTTTGGCATTGATTATTAACTCAACTGTCTCCTTAAATTTAGCAGGGTGAGCAGTTTCAAGGAATACTCCAATTTCATCGGGTTTTAGACCTTCAAGCAAACTTCTATAACCTACGGCTCCATGAGGGTCTAACAAATAACCGGTCTTTTTGTATGTATCGGCTAATGTTTCTGCTATTTGCTCATCAGTATAAGTGAATCCTGAAATTTCAGAAGAAATTTTGCTATGCGAATTTTGATACAAATCTAATATGCGAGCAAAATTTGAAGGGTCACCAACGTCCATTGCATTTGCAATTGTTGCTATAGATGGACGTGGAGAATATACTCCGGTATTGAGGTACTGATAAACAATATCGTTTTTATTATTTGCAGCAATAAATCTTGAAATCGGCAATCCCATGCGTTTTCCTATTAAACCGGCTGTAATATTTCCGAAATTACCACTCGGCACAGATACAACAATCTTATCTAATGGTTTTCCCATTTTTGCCAATTGTGCATAAGCATAAAAATAGTAAAACATTTGTGGCAAAAATCTTGCTACATTAATAGAATTGGCCGAGGTCAACTGCATTTTTTCATTTAACTCTTTATCCATAAAGGCACTTTTAACCAATGCCTGACAGTCATCGAAAGTTCCATTTACTTCCAAAGCAGTAATATTTGCTCCCAATGTTGTAAATTGAGCCTCTTGTATTTTACTTACTTTACCTTTAGGATACAAGACATAAACTTTTACACCGGGGACATTCAAAAAGCCATTAGCTACTGCACTTCCTGTATCACCAGATGTAGCAACTAAAACATTTACAACATCTTTACCATCTTTTTGATTAAAATACCCCAAAAGTCGAGCCATAAAGCGGGCTCCAACGTCTTTAAATGCTAACGTTGGACCATGAAACAACTCCAAACTATAACGATTTTCATCTACATGAACCAAGGGTATATCAAAATTCAAAGTATCATATACGATATTTTTTAATGTTTCGGATTCCACATCTTGACCGAAAAGAGTATTCGCTACAACATAAGCAATTTCCTGTAATGTCATTTCCGAAATGTTCTTAAAAAAAGCTTTCGGAATAGTTGGTATTATTTCTGGCATAAACAATCCACGATCTGAAGCAAGGCCATGCACTACAGCCTCTTGCAACCCAACCTTTGGTGATTGTCCATTTGTACTATAATATTGCATATCTATATTTTATTTAAATAATTCTTTAATAAATTGGTCTTTAGATAATAACCCATACGAACCATTCTTTGCCGAATCTTCATCATAAACATTGACGTTGTCAGCATCTCCTCCTGGTTTATAAATCAAAAATGGCACCGGATTTGCGGTATGTGTACGAATAGCGCACGGGGTAGGATGGTCGGGGAGAACTGCAATAGCAACAGGCTCATCAAATTGTTCTGTTGCAGCAATAATTGGGGCCAATATACGTTGGTCTAAATATTCAATAGTTTTAACCTTCAATTTGTAATCTCCTTCATGGCCGGCCTCATCACTTGCTTCTACATGTAGGAATACAAAATCGTTATCCTTTAATGCATCAATTGCAGCTTGCGCCTTACCCTCATAATTAGTATCGTATAACCCTGTTGCGCCATCAACTAATATTGAAGTTAATCCGGCATAAGTACCAATGCCTCTTATCAAATCAACTGCAGATATAACTACACCAGACTTAATACCATACACCTCTTGCATTGTCTTCATTGACGGCTTATAACCCGGAGACCATGGCCAAATACTATTAGCAGGGTCTTTACCTTCGGCTACACGTTTTAAGTTAATAGGGTGTTGGGATAATAATTCTTGTGATTGTAATATCAAGGAATTTATGAGGTCGGCAGTCTCCTCGGCTGAATCTGTTTGAGGTAGAACCATTTTGTCTAAAAAATATGCACCGGGGACATCATGAGGAGGGGTACATTCCAAATGTTTATCGGCATTCTTTATCTTCAGCAGATGACGATATGACACGCCTGGATAAAACGAAACTCTATTATCGCCCAATTCTTTTTGTAGATAATTAATCAACTCTACTGACTCCTCGGTTGAAATATGTCCTGCCGAATGATTTTTAATTTTTTCATCTTCAACACAAATGAGATTACAACGCATAGCCATTTCATCGGGAGCAATTGAGATTCCCATGCTTGCTGCTTCCAAAGACCCTCGTCCTTCAAACACTTCTGCAACATCATATCCGAGAACAGACAGATTGGCTATTTCACTCCCTGGATGAAAGCCAGTAGGAACGGTATGTAACATTCCTACTTTTCCATGCTTTGCCAAATAATCCATTGCTGGAGTATTTGCGACTTGTAGGGGAGTGCGATTTCCCAACTCCAAGATTGGCTCATCGGCCATACCATCGCCTAAAACTATAATATACTTCATAGAATTATCTGATGTTTGCAATACTAATTATATCTGCAAAAACCCCCGCTGCGGTTACATCAGCTCCTGCACCATAACCTTTAATAACCATCGGGTATTCGTTATAACGATCCGTCGTTAATAAAATCACGTTATTACTACCTTCAAGAGAATAGAATGGATGTGTTGAATTAACGGTCTGCAATCCAACTTCGACTTTACCATTTTCCAAACGAGCAACAAATCTGAAATGTTCATCATGAAGAGCTGCGTCAATGCGCTTTTGCTCAAATTCAGCATCTAAGTCTGAAATATTTTTCAAGAAGTCGTCAACTGTTCCTTCAAAATATTTTTCGGGGACAAACAAATTTCGTTCGACATCATCTTGCTCAACTTTATATCCTGCCTCACGAGCTAAAATCACGAGCTTTCTCACAACATCTTTTCCACTTAAATCAATGCGCGGATCAGGCTCACTATAACCAGCCTCACGTGCTAAAACGATTGCTTTACTCAAAGGCGTTTCTTTGCTGAGAACGTTGAATATATAATTTAGAGTTCCTGAAAGGACTGCCTCTATTTTCAAAATCTTATCTCCTGAATTTATCAGGTTATTAATTGTATTTATAATAGGCAATCCGGCACCAACATTTGTTTCAAATAAGAACTTAACATCTTTCTTGCGTGCGATGCGTTTTAGTTTTGCATAATTTGAATATTCCGAAGACGCTGCAATCTTATTTGCCGCAACAACATTTATATTGTGTGACAATAAATCATCATATAATGCTGCAATATCAGGGCTTGCAGTACAATCGACAAAGACAGAGTTAAATATATTCATATTTATAACCTCTTCTTTTATGCGTTGTGGGGTCGCATCAATTTCTGCTTCGGCCAACAATTGTTGATAATTATCTATATCAATTCCTTCTCGATTGAAAATACATTTTTTAGAATTGGATATACCAACTACCTTTAATGACAAAGCTTTATTTTTTAGCAATTTATCTTGTTGGCCTCTAATCTGTTGCAAGAGATGACGTCCAACCGTTCCGACTCCTACAATAAATAGATTTAAAACTTGAGTTTCTGACAAGAAGAACGAATCATGAATTACATTTAGTGCTTTTCTCAAGTTTTTGAGATCTATAACAAACGAGATATTTGTTTCTGAAGCTCCTTGAGAGCAAGCTATAATACTAATGCCATTACGTCCTAACGTATTAAATAGCTTTCCAGCAATACCTGTCGTGTGCTTCATGTTCTCTCCAACAATTGCCACAGTTGCCAAATTACGTTCAGGGGTAATTTCACTCAATTCGCCACTCAACAATTCAGCGGCAAATTCTTCTTGAAGCACCTGTACCGCAAGATCTGCATCAGCATTTTTCACCGCAAATGAGGTATTGTTTTCACTTGACGCTTGAGATACTAGGAATACACTTACTCCGTTCTTAGCCAATGCATTAAAAATGCGAGCATTAATCCCTACAATTCCAACCATACCAAGACCTGAAACTGTAATTAAGCAAGTATCATTAATTGAAGAAATACCTTTAATAGCTTTACCTTCTGCGCTTGGTCGTTGCTCAGAAATTAATGTTCCCGGAGCTGTGTGATTAAAGGTATTTTTAATTCTGATGGGAATATTCTTATGGAAAACAGGGTAGATTGTAGGAGGATATATAACCTTGGCACCAAAGTTACATAATTCCATTGCTTCAATAAACGATAGATGATCTATAACGTAGGTGTTATTAATCACTCGTGGATCAGCAGTCATAAATCCATCAACATCTGTCCAAATTTCAAGGATAGACGCATCAAGTGTTGCTGCAAGTATTGCTGCAGTATAGTCACTACCTCCGCGACCCAAATTAGTTATGTCGCCATTGGCATTTGAAGAGATAAATCCGGGCACAATCGCTACCTCAAAATTATTGTTATCAAATGTAGTATGGATTAATCTTTGTGTTTCTTCATTATCAAGAATATGTTTCCCAAATTGTTTCTCGGTTTTAATAAAATTACGAGAATCATAATGTTGGGCTTTATCTATAATGCGACTTATAATTACAGATGATAGTCGTTCGCCATAGCTGACAATTATGTCCAACGTACGTTCCGAAAGGTCTTTAATCAAACTTACGCCCCTATAAATATTACCTAATTCTTCAAGTAACGGATTTACAATTGATTTTACATCAAGTTGCTTTTCTTTGGGAACAATACCATCAATAACGCTATTATGACGTTCCACAATATGGGCATATAATTCTAAATAGCTAACATCTCCTTTAGCCGCCAATTGCGCAGTGTTAATCAACTTGTCAGTAATACCACCTAATGCTGATACTACAACAATAACCGGCTCTGTACACGATTCTACAATCATCTTTACGTGGCTGAGACTCTCCACTGTTCCTACTGATGTGCCGCCAAATTTTAAGACTTTCATTTTATATCTTTGAATTATTGTTTTTTCTAAATATCCTACAAAGTTAACATAAAACTACGTAGAAACATAGCATTCACCATCAATTTTAATCAAAAATATTCCAATTTCCCTAAAAATATTTCTCAATTACTCTTAAACTGTTTTAATAGCATTTATATCGTAGCTTTTCGTCTTATTACACTTCTTATCGCGGTCGATTGGAATTGTTGAATTTGAAAAATTTTTGTACCTTTGCACTCCGAAACGGGGCATAAAGTTCCGCTATATATGACGCACGATTTTTTAGTTTTCCGATACATTACAATCTATAAAAACAATAAAATTCACCTATTTCATAAGTGGGGGAGGTCTAACTCAATTTAGACCCTAATTTTATTTTTTCATCTTTTTAGATTACCAATTTTATTTCATTTAAACTATAACTCTATGTGTAAACTTCGTTTACTCATGGCAATAGGTGTGCTATTGCTTATGAGAATCAACATCTATGCGCAAGAATCGCAAAAGATGTATCTCTCAATTGATAATTTGTATGATTTGATTGAGACCAACAACAAAGAATTAAAAACAGCCAAGACTGCGCGCAATGTAGCTCAACAAGATTACAATGTGGCACAATCAAACAGATTACCAGACTTAAACGTCTCTGCAACGGTTAGCTACAATGGCAACGCAACGATTATGGACCGAGATTTCACCAATTCAATGAGTGCCCAAACTCCCCATTTCGGAAATTCTGTTATGGTAAATCTTTATCAACCCATTTACTCCGGCGGAGCAATTACCGGAAACATTAACTTAGCCAAAAGCCAATCACAAATGGCTGACATAGCTATTGATAACACTCGCGATAACATGAAAATAGCTGTTATCTCGTGTTATCTAAACCTATTTAAATGTCGCAATTTGCTAAAAGTGTATGATGAGAATATTATACTCACTGAAAAATTGATACAAAACATGCACTCAAGTAATGAGCAAGGCATTGTTTTAAAAAACGACATAACACGCTATGAACTAAGACTATCTACTTTAAAATTTGATCGCACAACAATTGATAACAACATCAAAGTACTCAACTACAACATTTGTTCTCATCTATCCCTTAACCCATCAATAGAAATTATTCCTGACTCTACAATAATTAATCAACTTCTCCCCATTGACGGAGTTGAATATTGGAAAAACCTATCACAAAACAATTCGTTAAGGCTTAAAACAATTCACACTCAACAGGATATCTTAAAACAAAGCGACAAAATAACCCGTTCTGAATATCTCCCACACGTTGGGATTGTTGCGGGCAATACACTTGAAGGCCCCATAACCTATGAAATCCCTCCTATTGATAAAAACATCAATTATTGGTGGGTAGGCATAAATGTATCTTATAATATCTCATCTTTGTTTAAAACAAACAAGAAAACATTACGAAACAAATTAGAGTTAACACGACTTTCAGAGCATCTCTCTGCCACATCGGAAGATCTAAATAGAGAAATCGAGCAAGCCTATATTCTTTATACACAAGCCCATCAACAACTATCTACGCAGTTGAAAAATGTGGAACTTGCGACTGAAAATTATCGCATTGTTGACAAACGATTCAACAATCAATTGGCATTATTAACTGATATGTTAGATGCTTCTACTGCAAAATTAGATGCAGAAACTCGACTAATTAATGCTAAAATCAACACTATATATTATTACTATCAACTTAAATTCATTTCTTCAACATTATGATTAATCAAAAAAACAGACGTTTACTACAAAACGTAGGAGTTATCATTCTAATTATTTTGGGATTATGGTGGGTTATATCTCAGTTTATAAAATTCAACATAAATACTTTTACCGATAATGCCCAAATAAAACAACATATAGTTCCAGTGAATAGTCGAATTCCCGGATTCATCAAAGAGATTCGCTTTGATGAATACACCAAAGTGAGTAAAGGTGATACACTCGTAATAATTGAAGACTCAGAGTTTCGCCTCAGAGTGGCTCAAGCTCATGCCGACTTACAAAATGCCATTTCGGGGAAAAGCGCCATGTCAACAGCCATATCCACAACTCAGAACAACTTGACTGTATCAGATGCTGCGATCAAAGAAGTTGAAGCATTATTAAACAACGCACAAAAAGATTATGAGCGATACCAACAATTGCTAAATGATGAGGCCGTTACTCGTCAGCAATTTGAGACTATTGAAACCAAGTATCTTTCGTTGAAGGCTAAATATGAAATGCTCAGTCGCCAACGCCAATCAACCACTCTCATTGGACAAGAACAAAGTCATCGATTGGGGCAAAATGAAGCCGGCATCGAATTGGCCAAAGCTGCTATTGACTTAGCTGAGCTAAATTTATCATATACAATTATTACTGCTCCATGCGATGGTTACACCTCACGCAAATCTATTCAAGAGGGCCAATTGGTACAACCGGGACAAACACTGCTATCAATTGTGGACAGTAATGATGTTTGGGTAATTGCCAATTATAAAGAAACCCAAACGAGTAAAATGGCAATAGGTCAACGTGTAAACATTGAAGTTGACGCAATCCCAGGAGTAACATTTAAGGGCATTATTGAGTCAATCTCTCAAGCAACCGGAGCTCAATACTCAATTATTCCTCAAGACAATGCCACCGGGAACTTTGTAAAAGTAGAACAACGCATCCCTATAAAAATCTCTTTTAGTGAAGACAATAAACCCGAGGACATGGCTCGACTGAGAGCCGGACTGAATGTTGAATGTGAAGTTATCGAAGACTAATGGCTTTCCATAAAATGCCGCCGGTCAATATGATTCGGCAAATGCTAATGTATCGCGAATGGGTTCCTCATCGCGTAAGGTTTTGGCTCTTCATCTTTTTTGCATTGATATATCAACTTGTCGGAGGCGTATACTTGGCGTCAATGACTCAAATGGTTGGAGATCTTGCATTTCTAAGTGAAGATGTTACAATGGCGGGATATTGCACTCTGATTGGTTTAACCATCATATTCCCTATGTTATTTAGAATAAAATTTAGGTTTTTCACCCGACAATTATTCTTCATAACCGGCATTGGTCTCATATTGTGCAACATCGTGACCATGTATGTTGAAATTCCATGGGTAATATGGATTGTGTGTTTCTTCGCCGGAATACTCAAAATGGCCGGAATGTTTGGTTGCATGAGCTCTATTCAGTTATGTATAACTCCAACCCGTAATTTTGGCGTATTCTTTCCTGTTGTATATATCCTTGTGTGTGGAGCAATACAATTATCCGGAATGTGCACCGCCTACATTGCATATTTTACAAATTGGAGAGTAATGAATCTTCTGTTAATTGTTCTTCTAATCATTCACATGACTATTGCTTTTTTCTTTATGAAAAAAGACCATCGGTCAGGCCCATATTTACCACTCAACGGAGTTGATTTCTTTGGATTCGCCCTATGGAGTGCTCTATTGATTGTAGGGACATGGATTTTTACATTTGGTGAGCATTACGACTGGTGGGAGAATCAAACAATTTGGATAGCGACATTGATTTTCATTATCTTATTGATTACATGCTTAGCCGAGTCTAAGTTTAAAGAAAATCCTTATATAGCACTCAAAGCATTTACCTATCCCAGGGTAATAAGTCTGATGATTATTTTATTAGGATTGTCGGTTCTACAAGCCGCAGCTCATTCGTTGCAACCAATATATGTAAACTCAGTGCTTCAATTTGACTCCCTCAATGCAATATCACTCAATTATCCGGAATTACTTGGAGTGATCTTCGGAGCTCTATTAGCATTCTATTCTATCGTAAAATGGAAATGGTCGGTAAAAAAATACATTTTTATGGCATTTGCTCTAATAGCATACTACGAAATATCAATGTACTTTCTCATCGGTTATGACACGAATAAAGAGGCAATGTATTTGCCATTATTTGCATTTGGCATGGCCGAAGTAATGATGGAAACAATTGCCACATATTATCTGTCTCAAGCAATCCCATTCTTACATTTCTTTATGACTATTTCCATAATAGGATTTATTCGCGCAGGGCTTGGTACTGCAATAGGAGCTGCTATTGTCCACAGATTATTTAATTGGTCTATGGCCAAAAATTTCATGCTATCAAGTAGCAACATTGACGGACAAGCAACTATAGCGAACGTTCACAATTGGGCCGACCAAATGAATATAATATCGACTCAAAGTCTTATGATCTCAATCAAAGAATGTTATGGCTATTTAATTTTAATTGCTATTATTTTCATGGTCATTGTGTTAGCTACTAATTTTAAAACCAGCATAACGCGAATGCTACCTCGGTTGATGTCGGTGAGACGTTGGCTTAATAATACTACTTCTCAAGACCCAACTACATAGAAAAACGGACTGTGCATGTGATACAGTCCGTTTTCGTTTATATATCCTTTTCAATATCAGAATTCGCTAGTAAAATGGAATCTTATTTTGGGGAAATCACTTTGAGCCATCTGTAATACATAATTTGAATCGGCAAGGAACACATCACGACCCTCGCGATCTACAGCCATAAATTGATGCTTCCTTTTCTTAAATGCCGCTAAGGCATCGGCATCGTCACTTTCAATCCAACAGGCTTTATAAAGAGAAATTGGTTCCCATCTACATTGGGCACCATATTCGTTTAACAAACGATATTGTATAACCTCAAATTGCAATTGACCTACTGTTCCAATAATTTTTCGGCCATTAAATTGATTAACAAATAATTGAGCTACGCCCTCATCCATGAGTTGTTGTACTCCTTTTTCCAACTGTTTAGACTTCATTGGGTCGGTATTCTCAATATATTTAAACATCTCGGGAGAGAAGCTTGGCAACCCCTTAAAATGCAATTGTTCACCAGAGGTTAATGTATCACCAATCTTAAAGTTTCCAGTGTCGGGGATACCAACGATATCTCCAGGATAAGCCTCATCTACAATATTCTTCTTCTGAGCCATGAATGCTGTTGGTGCTGCAAACTTCATCATTTTGCCCGTACGAATGTGCTTATAATTTGCATTACGTTCAAATTTACCTGAACATATTTTCACAAATGCAATACAACTTCTATGGTTTGGATCCATATTAGCATGTATTTTAAACACAAAACCTGAAAAAGACTCCTCCTCAGGAGAGATTTGACGCTCTTCTGCTACAATTGGGCGAGGGGAGGGTGCAATTTTCACAAAACAATCAAGCAATTCTTTAACGCCAAATGTGTTAAGTGCTGAGCCAAAGAATACTGGAGCGTTTTTCCCTTTAAGATATTCCTCAACGCTGAACTCGGGATATACCCCTTCAATTAGTTCCAAATCTTCGCGCAATTTGTTAGCATCACGCTCGCCAACATTTTCATCAATGCGCAAATCGTTGATATCTTCTATTTCTACTCTTTCTGATACTTTTTGCTTATTTGGAGTAAATAAGTCTAGAGATTGTTCATATATATTATAAACACCTTTAAACTTAGCTCCTATATTTATAGGCCAACTGAGAGGGCGTACTGATATTTTAAGTTCGGCTTCAAGTTCATCAAGAATTTCAAAAGGGTCACGACCTTCTCGGTCCAACTTATTGACAAAAATTATAACCGGAGTATTACGCATGCGACACACCTCCATCAATTTACGCGTCTGTTGCTCAACACCTTTCGCCACATCGACCACTATAATAACGCTATCAACAGCTGTCAAAGTGCGATAGGTATCTTCAGCAAAATCTTGGTGACCAGGAGTATCCAAGATGTTTATCTTATAATCTCCATAATTAAAACCCATCACTGAGGTTGCAACCGATATACCACGTTGCTTTTCAATTTCCATCCAGTCAGATGTTGCTGTTTTTTTGATTTTATTAGACTTTACAGCACCCGCAATATGAATTGCGCCACCAAACAACAACAACTTCTCGGTAAGGGTAGTCTTTCCCGCATCTGGGTGACTAATAATCGCAAACGTGCGACGACGACTTATTTCTTCAGATAGATTTGCCACAATAATATACTTCGATTATTTAAATGATTATTCCTCCATTTTAATTCTATCTATACATTCCACCAAACTTTCTTCCCAATGTGGGATTGAAACTCCGTAAGTAGCTTTTATTCTTGACTTATCTAAAATAGCATAAGCCGGCCGACTTGCCGCAGTAGGGTAATCCTCCGTTGGGATTGGTTGCACATCACATGTAGTTATTCCAGCAATGCGATGAATTGCCTTTGTGAAATCATACCATGAACATGCTCCTTCATCACTGAAGTGATATATACCTTCAACCCATTGATGAGAACACAATATTTTATATATTGCAATAGCCAAGTCCTTTGCATAGGTTGGCGTGCCAATTTGATCACTAACAACTTTCAATTGCTTCTTCTCTGTGCCAAGACGCAACATGGTTTTCACGAAATTTTTTCCGTAAGGCGAATACAACCACCCGGTGCGAATGATGATACTATCAGGAGCCAATGCTATAAGCGAGGTTTCTCCGGTGCGTTTTGTCGTTCCATATTGAGAAATAGGATTTACTTTATCAGATTCTTTATATGGACGATGAGCTGTGCCATCAAACACATAATCGGTTGATATATGAATAATTTTTGCACCAACTGCATCAGCAGCAATAGCAAGATTTTTAACAGCATCAACATTGATTGCCGCACATTGTGCTTTATCCTCTTCAGCCTTATCCACTGCAGTGTATGCAGCACAATTCACTATATGTGTGATATCATTTTTTAGCACATAGTGTTCAACTGCTTTTACATCAGTCAAATCAAGAGTATCAATATCGGTATAAAGCGCATTTCCCGGACATTCTTTTTCAAGGAGATTACGCATTTCAGTGCCGAGTTGACCATTTGCACCTGTAACAAGTATTTTCATATCCTTTAATTTTATGCAAAGATACGATTTTTAAAGCACACAACCTATAATCACCCTCTAAAAAAGCAAGACTTCATAAAACGTTATAGGGCGATAACAGATTCGTGTTTTGTAATCATCTTTCCTATTTTTACCCCCCCAATAATTGCGTTGGTATTATTCACAATAAATTGGAATTACGTAAGTTTAATAGTAACTTTGTAAGAAACACAACACACGTTATGAAATATTATAAAACGAACAAAGGATACAAGGCTCAGATATTGAAGCGAGCATTAAATTATTCTACATTTAGAATCTTGGGAAAAGGTTTGTATTGGTTATTACAATTACCTTTTAGCATAAAAACTAAGTATGCAAATATACCTATCAGAGTTACAAGTTCTTGGGAAGAAGAGAAAGACGATATTTTAGAGCGTCTTAATTGGCTTTCAGAGAAAATTATAGTCCAACCGGAAAAACTGATTAAAGAAATGCCTGCAATTTTAGGAGAAGAATATGCGGGACAATGGGCTATTTATTGTTGTGCAATGTTGGCTCATGCATGTGCTAATATCAGTATAATATATCCTGAACAAAAATGCAAAAGTATTGAATCTATCAGTAAACTGATTGAGATAACTAATACGCCTACGATAAGACACTATGACACTATTAAATGGAAAGAAGATGCAATCCTTTCAATTAATGGTAAAAAAGTCACATGACATATTTAAGTTTGCTTGCATGGATGATCAGTAATTACAAAATGATTGGTGGAGACGACCAATTTGACAATCTATTTCACACAATTTGCCGCACATTAAATAGGCGTATGCTGGAAAGTAAATATGATCTAAATCTTTTATCTTTTCCTTATAAACCAATCTTTTTACCGGATATGCTTATTGCAATTATTGCATTGCAAAACTATTCCAAATTATATAATGGGACCTATCAAGAAACTATTGATAAATGGATCTTAAATGCAAAAACAAAATGGATTCATAGACCTACAGGATTGTTGAAATCTATGTTGCCAGGAGCAAGCAAGTACAAGAGACAACGAAAAATGAAAGGCTCGTTTATTGCTCTTAATTGCTCTTACTTATGCCTGGTTAATGAAATGTTTGCCCTTTCACAATATAATTCTATGAAAAACAAAATGGTACATGAAATAGAATTTTTCGGGGAACGCATATTAGGCATAAAAGAATTCACAAACAAAGATCCTCTATTTCAATTATCCGGAGGCGATAGCGGATTTACAGCCAAAGGTTTAAGTGCAGGAGGAACAGCTTTTGCGTTGGGGTGCGCTACATTTTTTGAAGATTGGGAATTTCGTAGCAAACTCCTGAGAACAGCCGAAATTATTGGAGAAACAGTAAAAAGAGAGGGAAACGATACTATCGACTTGGAGATATTTTTCTAACAGGTGAAGCTGTTGCATTAGCAATGAGAACCAATATCAAACGATAGAATTGATGTGCGACTTCTTCTATGTACAAAAAAGGTATCGCGGTTGATTATCATTGAGTTCGCGCCAACAATGAGTCCCTAAAAGACAAATAAAAAAGCCTGTCAAGGAGATTTAAACTCCTTTGACAGGCTTGCAAGCTGAGAGTTAGGATTGATATTTATTATTTATCGTTTTGTTCGTAACGAAGAGTCATTGAAGGTTGGTCGCAAACTTCAGAAGGACCAAAGTATTGGATTGGGCCGGGGTACATGTAGCATGTATTTATAGCCCATTCATCACGCTTAGAAGCAAACTTGCGGAATGGAGCACCATCAAGACGTACGAGAGCTTTTTGGATAACTGGTTTCATTTCACCATGACGACGTTCCATGTTCATCATCATTGTTACAGGAATACCACCTGCAACCCATTGAACAGAAGGATTTGTCAAGTTGCGAACTGAAGACATATAGCCAGTAACACCAGCATTGATGAGACATGCAGCATTGAAACCAAGAGCATAGCAATAGTCAGCATCAAAGTTAGATGGATCGGCACAACGGCCTTCATATCCAAAGAAATGATAAAGAGTAGCAAATTTTCCTTCGTATTTGCCTTCTTCTTTCATTTCAGCCAAACGACGACCTACCATTTCGCCAAGAAGTTTTTCTGTTTCAATCAACGAAACTTGTACGTTTCCGTGTGGGTCACGATCGAGAGTCAATTGACGAGCTACACCTTCAGGAAGGCTTGCATAGATTTCAGCATTTTCTTTAGAAATGTGTTCAATAATATATTGACGTTTGTTTTCTACCTGTGCAAATTCTTCTGCATTGTGAGCAAGGAAGTCATTGAGTTCTGCAATGAGTTTCTTAACGGCAGGAATAAATTCAATGAGACCTTCAGGGATTAACACTGTACCATAATTATCACCTTTAGCAGCACGAGCAGCTACGATGTCAGCAATATTATTCACAACATCTTGGAGTGTAAGGTTCTTAGCCTCAACTTCTTCTGAAATGATACAAACGTTGGGTTGAGTTTGAAGAGCACATTCAAGAGCAATGTGAGAAGCTGAACGTCCCATCAATTTGATGAAGTGCCAATATTTCTTAGCTGAGTTACAGTCACGTTGGATATTACCGATTACTTCAGAATAAACTTTTGTAGCTGTATCAAAACCAAATGAAGTTTCAATCAAACCGTTTTTCAAGTCACCATCAATTGTTTTAGGACAACCGATAACTTGTACTCCGGCATTGATGCTCTTGTAGTATTCAGCAAGAATAGCTGCATTTGTATTAGAGTCATCACCACCGATAATAACGAGGGCTTTGATCTTTAGTTCTTTGAGGATTTCAAGACCTTTATCAAATTGTTCTTTAGTTTCAAGTTTTGTGCGACCAGAGCCGATGATATCAAAACCACCAGTGTTACGATACTCATCAATAATTGCAGAAGTCAACTCTACATATTTATGATCAACAAATCCTCCGGGGCCCATCAAGAAACCATAAAGACGGCTATCTTTATGAATTTTCTTAATACCATCAAAAAGACCGCTGATTACATTGTGTCCACCAGGAGCTTGACCACCTGACAAAATAACACCTACATTTAATGCAGCTCCAGGAACTGGATTGGTGTTTTTTTCAAATTTCAACTCGGGAAGACCATAAGTGTTAGGGAACAACTTTTTAATTTCGGCCTGATCGGCTACTGACTCTGTGGGGTTACCTTCTACAGCCTTTACCGCACCGGTTAGTACGATAGGGAGTTTAGGTTGGTAAGCAGCACGAGCCTTTTGCAAAGCACTTTTTTTCATTTACTAAGCGTTTATAGGTTATATATTAATTATTTCATAGAAATTTTGCACAAAGATACAAAATTAAATACACTTATTGCAACGAAAATGTCCAAATTATTACATATCTCCCGAAATTGTTGTATACAAATTCTCAATGTTGAAATATTTTGTCGCTATTGATGCTAATTTTTCGGCTGACAACATTTTAATTTCGTGCAATTGTTGATAAAAATAATCAACGGGAGTATCAGATAAACAGATGTTTTCGTAATAGTCCATAATTGAAAACGGAGAATCAAGAACCGATATAAGTTGAGTCATTGCATAATTTTTCAATCTTTGCATTTCATCGTAATCAAAATCTCCAGTTTTCATTCTTTCAATTTCTTTAATGACTTCTTCAATAAGAGGCTCAACATAGCGATTATCACATTGCGTCCCAATGCTGATTATACCACCTTCTCTATATCCCAGCAATGATGCCGATATTCCATAAGTATAACCCTTCTCTTCTCTGATATTTGTCATCAATCTACTTCCAAAATAACCGCCTAAAGCCATTACCGCAAGTCTTAATGGTACATAATCATCATAAGAGCGATTAATTGTTGGGATAGACATTCTAATGGCACTTTGCATAGCACCATCTCGTTTTATCTTTACCAATTTCGTTGAAGATGGTTTAAAATCATCTACCCTCATTTCACAAGTGGGTACGTCGGATTTTATGGTGGCAAAATTGTCATTAACTATATCCTCTAAAGAGGGAGTAATCCTACCGGTTAAATATAACGCATGGGGACGTGTCAGTATCTTATGCTTAAATCGAAATAAATCGTCTACTGTCAACGAGGCAATTTCTTCGGGTGAATCACTCTTTGCCAATGGATGTGATTCGCCCATTATCAGACGTCGCATTTCCGTTGCGCTATAAAATTCAACCTTCTCTCTATCTAATGTAGCAGTCCTAATCAGTTTTTCTCTTAATACTTCAAATTCACGAGTAGGGTAGATAGGAGAGGACATTATTTCAACTAATATCGGATATATTTCCGACACTTTATCATTAAGAGAATATGACACTAATGATGAATGATGAGAATGCATTTGACTTTTCAACCAAGCGCCATTATACTCCAATTTTTCTGCGATATGAGCTCCATTGTGTTTATTAGTGCCCTCACGCAATAAATTTAAAGCTAAGTTTGCAATAGTCGCATGACTTGTCTCACAAAGCCCACCGGTCCATATTATTGACAACCTATTTATTTCTTGGCTCCCATTATCAACAACGATTAATGGCACTCCATTATCAAGTGTAATATATCTTGGTGATGGAATTTTCAAGTCCCCAAAATCTTTTATCTGCGGGGGAAAACTTCTATCAATTGTCATTATCTATTTCTATTATTCAACTCAATAATATGATTTATTTCAGCCAGAACAGAATAGCTAATCCAGCATTAGGCTAATTATTTATGGCTTTAACATACAACTGAGCATTCTCATATTTCACAACCTCAACAGGGGTTTTGTCATCAATGAATCCCAATACCGCAACAGCATCATAATCAGCACCATCAACTGTTATCTTTCCTGACGGACGCATATCGGTAATAGCAAACCCTTTCGCTCCAATCAACTTAATCGGCGACATATCAACCCCAATATAACCATCTTCAATGTTTTGAGATTGTTGCAACTCTGAATATTCAATTATGCGACGAGAGCCATGCCGTTTTGATGTCAATAGCAATGCCACAATAATAACCAAAACCGCTATAGCACATAGACCAACCAATAGCCAAAACCAATCCCATGCGATTTCACTCAATTCAATCTGAAATATTTTAGATAATATCATGCTTTAATTGTTATTATTTTTTCTTGTTGCGCTTAAAAAAGATGGAAGCATAAATATTCCAACAAGCAAATATACATAATATGTTATAATTCGCCAAAACAACGCTATAATAATTGCCACACTAAGCGCATCAACTATATTGGAAGAAAAGACATCGCTATAATAGTTTATGAATAATTCTTCACTGACCCCACTACCTCCGGGGGTAGGGCACACCATTAAAACCAACCATAGTACAAACTGACGACATAAAATCAAAATTTGATTACCCAATGGGGTAAACGCAAGTAACAAAGCATTTACAACCATAAAACGAGACATCCACGATGTAATTGTTGCACAAAAAGCTTTTATCCACCAGTTTAACGGCTTTACGCCTATATCAGAAGATGTTTTCACGATATTATCGGCTACAATTGTTATCTTATCCAACCACCGACGCAATATTCGCCACCTAAATACTGAGACTATTATATTTCGTATCACCTGCGGCTTAACAAAAATGCCCCAATATAGTAGTAATGTCCACAATGCGATTGCTCCATAAATAATCCAGCACAACCACTGAAGGTTCAATCCCCACATATTGAAATTTCTAAATAATTCATCAATAGGAAACAAAAACAATGCTATCGGACAAATAATTACAAATAACAATTCATCTAAAAATATTGTTGACAACATCAGTGTTGTAGCTCGCCCCATTTCAACACCTTCACGATTTAAGAAAATCATTCCGACAGCACTACCTCCAACCGACGAAGGGGTCATTGCCGATGCAAATTCACACATCATGGTAACCCTAAGCGCTTGCCACCATGTTAAGCGACGATCTGTCATAATACGAAATCGCCACATTAGGCCAAAATCTCGCCCAACCATGAAAATCCAAGCGAGCACTATTCCTAATATCAACGTAGGGGTAAAGTTTATCTGCGACCAAGTTCCGGGTTTATATTCATCGCAGAACATTACGATTATTACACCTAAGCCTATGACTATCGGGATAAAAATTTTCAAAAGTATATTTTTCTTCGACATCGCGATTATCTTTAGTATAATAACACGTGTTACAGTGAATTTATTTCTACAAAGATAATCAATTAAGCTGAGATGTGACTATTTTTATGTTGATTGAAATCAGACTTACGCCTAAATGTTAATCAAAAACTTTATCCCAATCTTTCCAAACGACCTCATATCCCAATTTCCTAATCTCATCTGCAACTTGCTCCGGAGAACGATTATCACTAACCTCAAATTGCTCAAGTGCTTCTGGAGTTGAAACATATCCGCCAGGCTCGGTTTTGCTGCCTGCACTCATTGATGTAACCCCCAATTTCATCATATTTGCTCTAAAAGAGGGATTCTCTCGAGTTGAATAGGAAATATCAACATCATGATCAAAAATACGGAACGCAAAGGTTACTTGAGCGAGTTCCTTATCTGACATCACGACGTTGGGTTGGAAATGCCCTTCAGAAGGTCGCATTCGTGGAAAATTCACAGAATATTTAGTTTTCCAATAATTCTTTCGCAGATAACGTAAATGCCTCGCCATCATCACTATATCGGTGCGCCAGTCTTCAAGTCCAATTAAAACTCCCATCCCAATCTTATGAACACCAGCCTGTCCCATGCGATCATACCCATTAAGGCGCCAATCATATAATGATTTCATTCCCTTAGGATGGTACTTTTTATAGTTTGCCTCATTATAGGTCTCTTGAAAGCAAACTACACCATTCAAGCCCGATAATGTTAGACGATGATAATCTTCTGTTTTAAGAGGCATCACCTCTATCGAGAGATTATTGAAGTAGGGGCGAGCTACTTGCAACGCCTTCTCTAAATAATCAACTCCGGCAATAAGTGGATGTTCACCGGTAACAATCAATAAGTTTTCAAATGGTCCGAGACGGCGTATTGCTTTACATTCTTCTTCAATCTGAGTCATTGAAAGAGTCGTACGTGTGATTGGGTTGTCATGATTAAAACCACAATAAACACAGAAATTCGTACACGCATTTGAAATATATAATGGTATATACATACTCATCGTTTTTCCAAAACGTTCCATAGTGTATTGATGAGATAGTTGGGCCATCGGCTCCAAATATGGGACCGCAGCAGGAGAAATTAGCGCCATGAAATCATCAATAGAAAGATGCTCCTTCCCAAGTGCAATTTCTACATCCTTAGCACTCTTTGAGGCGATACATTTAGTTGTATCCGTCCAATTATAATGTTTTATTTCGTCGTAGAACATTTGTTTGATTATAATTTTTTATCACAATCTGATATTGACTGAGAAATGCGCATTGCACAGAAATTAGGCCCACACATTGTGCAAAAATGATCATCATTCTTGTGACTCTCAACATAATATTGCCGAGCTCGAGCCGGATCTAAAGAGAGATTAAACTGGTCTTTCCATCTAAATTCAAAACGAGCTTTACTCATCGCATCATCTCGCACTTGAGCACCTGGATGTCCCTTGGCTAAATCTGCGGCATGTGCTGCAATTTTATATGCGATTACACCGTTTCTAACATCTTCCAAATTTGGCAAAGCCAAATGCTCTTTTGGTGTAACATAACATATCATCGCAGTCCCCAACCAAGCAATTTGGGCTGCACCTATGGCCGAGGTGATATGGTCATAACCCGGGGCTATATCAGTTGTAAGAGGGCCCAAGGTATAAAACGGAGCTTCGTGGCATTTTTCTACTTGGCGATCCATATTCTCTGCAATTTTATGCATAGGCACATGCCCCGGACCTTCAATCAGCACCTGCACATTATGAGACCATGCAATTTGAGTTAACTCTCCGAGTACATCTAATTCCATAAATTGAGAGCGGTCATTTGCATCATGTATCGATCCCGGCCTTAGGCCATCGCCCAACGATACTGCCACATCATATTTTGCTAAGATATCACAAATTTCATCAAAATGGGTATATAAGAAGTTTTCTTTGTTGTGCATAAAACACCATTGGGTCATTATACTTCCCCCTCGAGACACGATGCCGGTTAATCGTTCGCCTATCAATTCGGCATGTGCACGCAAGACTCCGGCATGGATTGTAAAATAATCCACACCTTGTTCCGCTTGTTCTATCAATGTATCCCTATAAAGTTCCCACGATAATGCAGCGACGTCGCCATCAACCTTCTCAAGAGCTTGATAGATGGGCACTGTTCCCACCGGCACCGGACAATTTCTAACAATCCATTCGCGAGTTTCATGAATATTATCACCGGTAGATAAATCCATCAGAGTATCACCACCCCAATAACAACTCCACACAGCTTTATTTACCTCCTCTTCAATTCCCGAGGATAATGCCGAGTTTCCAATATTAGTATTGAGTTTAACTGCAAAATTTCGTCCTATGATCATCGGTTCTGATTCAGGGTGATTTATATTTGCAGGAATCACAGCTCTACCTGATGCAACTTCTTCTCTGACAAATTCCGGGGTAATATGAGATTTAACGCCTAATGCTTCGCAATCCATGTTTTCTCTAATGGCTACATATTCCATTTCAGGCGTTATTATGCCCATTTTTGCGAGTGCCATTTGAGTTATTTTGCATCCGTTCTTTGCTCTACGAGGCAAATATTGATGTGCAAATCTAATCTTATCCAGGTCTTGATTTAGTGCCCGTTCATTACCATATTGCGATGATATTGATGGCAGTACCTCCAAATCACTTCGCTCTGCAATCCATTTTTCTCTTATTCGAGGTAAGCCTTCGTTTATATTTATGACAATATTGGGATCGGTATAGGCTCCACTTGTATCATACACACAAACAGGCTGATTCTCCAAGACGACACTCTCTCCGTTTATAGATTTTACTGTAGGAGTGAGTTTTATACAACGCATCGGGACTCTTATATCATGAAGAGTTCCTTCGATATATATTTTCTCCGAACCCGGATAGTTGTGAACGTCAATATTATCAATTTTCATATATTGATAAACATTATTTTTGTTTAATCATTTAAAAATGCTGTCAACGGACTTGTGCCTACGGCAATTCTTGACTGTCGGCCCAATCCGGCAAGGTGAGCTCTACGTCCTGCTTCCACTGCCAATCGGAATGCTACTGCCATCTCTACCGGATCTCCGGCCACTGCGATTGCCGTATTGACCAATACAGCATCGGCTCCCATTTCCATAGCCTCAGCTGCATGCGATGGTGCTCCAAGACCTGCATCAACGATTACAGGCACTCTACTTTCCTCAATAATTATCTCGATTAAATCTCTTGTTTTTAATCCCTTGTTAGTTCCAATTGGAGCGCCAAGAGGCATTACAGCGGCAGTCCCCACTTCCTCCAATCTCTTGCACAATACCGGATCGGCTTGAATATAAGGAAGTACATAAAATCCCTCAGCCGCTAATGCTTCAGTGGCTTTTAATGTTTCAATAGGGTCGGGGAGTAGGTATTTAGGATCGGGGTGGATTTCAAGTTTTATGAAATTTGTTTCAAAGCAATCACGCGCCAATTGCGCTGCCAAAACAGCCTCTCTGGCATTACGAACGCCTGATGTGTTAGGCAAAAATTGCACTTGCTCTCTATTGATGTGTTGCAACATATCATCTTCGGCCTCATGAGCCATGTCTATTCTTTTCATTGCAACAGTAATCATCTCTGACTGCGATGCAAGAATAGCATCTAGCATTAACTTATTGGAGGAGAATTTTCCCGTTCCAACAAACAAACGAGACACAAAATCTCGATTACCTATTCTTAGTAAATCCATTTTTATCTCTTATTTAATGCTTCAATTACACGTTTGGTATATTCGGTTGGATTCTCTGCCGATAGAATAGCACCCGACATCGCAACTCCATTTACTCCCGTTGACATTAATTCGGCCACATCTTCAAGAGTAATACCTCCTATTGCTACAATTGGGAGTTCAACACCGGCATTTCTCACTTCGGTAATAATGTCACGATATCCATCAAGTCCAATAATAGGTGAGAGGTTTGACTTAGTCGTAGTATATCTAAACGGGCCAAGACCTACATAGTCAACATCGACTTTTTTATACGCAATTATATCTTGAGCAGTATTTGCTGTAACACCTATAATTGCACCCGCGCCAAGATATTCTCGAGCATCAACAGCCGGCATGTCATTTTTACCTAAATGAACTCCATGTACCTTCAAATCCATTGTCAGCTCAACTCTATCATCAATTACCAATATTGTATCGGTATCTTGACACATTGGGATTATTTGTTCTGCGACACTCTTGACTTCCTCATCTGAGACATCTTTCATGCGCAGTTGAACCCAACGGCAACCGCCATCAATAACCATTTTAACTTCTTCAGCAATGCTGAATCGATCGCTCTTGTGCGTAATAAACTGTAACATATTAAATTTTAGATTCTATTATTTTCAATCGACATTTTAAATCATTTAAATTGGGGCTACTAAACAAATAGCCCAACATTGCAAACCCTACAAATGAATAGTTCTTCAATATTGAGATATTATCGGGAGTCACACCTCCCAATGCTATAACATTTCCTTGAGGTATATTTTTAAGTTCTTCAGGAGTAAATGCAGCTTTATATCCATCTTTTGAAATGCTATCAAATATCGGGCTTAACGTTATATAGTCATATTTTATGGCTATTTGTGTCTCTGTCACGCTATGACATGTACAACTTAAACTACCATTATAATGTTCCGGTGGATTAGGACAACGATGATTTAAATGCAATCCACCTAAATTAAACTCATTAATAAGATCAAAATGTCCATGCAATCTCAGTTGAGAGTGATAGCGCTGAGGAATTGATTCTATGAGTTTTCGCATTTCGTTTTTGGTAGCACTTGGACGGCGCAAATGAACATAATCCCAACCCGAGTCAAGTATTGTGACGATATACTTTGCCTCATCGTCCAATGCCACTTCCGGTGTTATTGCAATTCGTTTCATTTTTCCAATGTTATCCGCCGTAAAACGCCTTGATTATTACTATATTATCTCCTTCTTTCAATATAGTCTTTGCACGCATTGTCGATGGCACAACAATGCCATTAATAGCAGTTGCAATTCCGCGTTGGTTAATATTTTGAGCATCAAGCACTTCTTGAAGCGATGATGCTTCTATAATTTCAATCGTTCTATCATTAATTATAATCTTCATAATCTCTTAATTTTAATTTGTCGGGGTGAAAGAAATGATTCACAGGACCATGCCCTCCACCTATTTTTACATCTTTTCCGGCAAATAGGGCATAAGTAATATATCGTTTTGCCTTTTTGACACTTTTCTCTACGCTATTTCCCATCGCCATATAACAAGCAATGGCCGACGATAACGTACAACCTGTACCATGGGTATTTACCGTATCAATCGCACTTGATTTTATTGATAACAGTGATGTTGAATTCTCTGTAATGAGATAATCGATTTTGTAATCGGTCGAATCGGTATCGCCCCCTTTAAGTAATATGTTTTTTGCGCCCAATTCTTTCAATCTTCGAGCTTGTAACGCAACATCTTCGGTCCCGGTAAGCATCTTTGCCTCAATACGATTGGGAGTGATAACACTGGCTATGGGGAACAATAGTTTGACTATCGCTTCAATTCCATCATCACTGATTAGTTGAGAACCCGACGTTGAAACCATCACCGGATCAACCACAATATTTTTTGCTTGATTATTTATCAATCGATCTACAATGGCTTCAACTATCTCTGATGAATATAGCATTCCAGTCTTTACTGCGAGCGGATATATATCGCTATACACCATATCAATTTGAGCCGCAACAACTGAAGGCGAGATGCCTTGAATGTCCGATACTCCTTTGGTGTTTTGAGCAGTTATTGCCGTTATTGCACTCATACCATAACAACCAAGAGCCGACATTGTTTTAATGTCGGCTTGAATGCCTGCACCACCCGAAGAATCGGAGCCTGCAATAGTCAAAACCGGAATGTAACTTTTCATCTTATCATCAACTTAAAATACTTGTCTCAAAAACATGCATAATACTCAGAAGAGACTTCTGAATTAATCATGTTCAATAATCTGACAAAGGAGATGATATAATAGGGGAGTTAACAATCCCTGCGCCGGTACTAACCGTATCAGGTTCTAAGGGTATAATCTCAGCCACTAACAATGGCACCCCTTTGTCAACTGCAAAATTAATTATTTCTATTGAATTAGCAATAACTTGCCACCATCATTTATGATTTTTATAATCACAAATCAGACGATAAATTTATTCATTTAGAAATTTGCATTAAATATTGGCCTGAATATGATAATAATACCCAAATGGTTTTGTATATTTGTCACAAATAACTCAAAACTCAATTTCATGAAATTTCTCTTCCTTGCAATTTCCATGCTTTTGATGGCAGCATGCTGCAACAATCATCAAGAATCTTGCGACAACAAAAAAACAGAAGTAGTTCTCCCTGAAGGCGAATTTACCTACAATCTCCCTTGTCGAGTAGTACACATAAATCCCGACAAACCCGGGAAGGCCATCGTGTGGCTTTGGTTGCATGGAGGGGTGAGAGACTACAAAAAACACGATTTCTTTGAATTCAATCACCTTGATTGTTGCGATGCCGATGAGATTATTCTCAAATATTTGAAAGATAATGGCATTAAGGCAATAGCATTGTTCCCGGTGTGCCACAAAGCTAATAACCCCGAGCCCGTAACATGGATTGATTGTTACGATGATGTAAAACACATTATAAATGACTATGTGAATAAAGGGTTGGTTGACACCAAGCGCATATATGTCACAGGTTCTTCCGATGGAGGTCGTGGTACATGGGATTATGCCGAGCACCACCCCGAAATGTTTGCTGCCGCTATAGCTATGTCGTGCTCCGAACCTCGCAAAGTGGATATCCCCATCTATTTCTTTGGCACAAGCGACGAAACTGATTGCTCCGAAGAAATTGCACGACTAATTGAACAAGGAGTGAATGTCAAATACAAATATTGCCTGGAATATAAACATGGAGGCGATGCTGCCGAATGCACACCCGAACTACTTCAAGAATTCTTCTCCTACACAAAATAGCAATTCAAATTTTGTGGTATTGAGTTCAGACCAAATATGCAATTTTGTCAACCGTAAAATCACTACTTTATTCCATACTTAAGTTTTTTAAGAGGATTTATTGATTTGAATTTACCCCATACAAGATGTTCTCTATATGCTGTCACTAAACTTTCAGGCACATATAACTCACATTTTGAAGAGAATTCAAATCGTTCATTCAATCTTAATTTCAGTTCAAGAAGACGTTTAGAGCGAATTATCAACGCTCGCAAATTGTTACACCCTCTTAATGCCTCATACCCAAGAGATACAATTGTAGATGGTAAATCCACAAGGTTGAGATTGATATTATCCATCAAAGCTTGTACATCAATGTATTCAAATCCCTCTGGCAAAATGATTTGTTTTAAATTTTCACATTGCGACAAACCATTGTCTTCAATTACCTTGAGTGTCGATGGGAACTTTACTTCAACCAACCTATCATTCCCATTAAATGTCAATGGTCCAATTATTTTTACACCTTCCGGAATGACTAAGTTGCGAGGTTTTACCGTGCTACAAATAGCTACGCCGTCATGTGTACAAATTATACCATCGTGGCTAAACAATTGTTGATTTGCGTTATCTATAATTACTCTAACCGGTGGATTATTAATAGGGAATGTGTATAGCAATACATATTGAACACATTTTCCCATGTACACGACCTTCAAATTTTCACAATGGTTGAAATTACATTCATCTACAAATTGCACTCCATCGGGAATTATCAGTCGCTTTAAAGTGCGAGGTGAATTAAACGCACACAAATCAACGCTCTTAACTTGATATACAACTCCGTCAATTATAACGTTTTGAGGAATGCGAAACGTTTTACATCTCCCGATATGCCCCCGAATAATTTTGACTGTTCTTCCGGTCTCATCAATTTCAAATTTCCAACGACGACTGTTCTTTAAATTCATACATTTATCTTATTCAACCTCACACTTGTTACCCTTAATATTTTAACACCACAGAAAGATAATAAATAGGAGAGTACTCCATTGAAAATTTTAGCACAATTAATCATAAAATATCCGACACGAACTTATAAACTAAAAAGCTCGGGCTGCTATTTTTCACCCGAGCTTTATAATTGAGAGTCAATTGTTGACGATAAAGAATACCGCATTCGCTTTCAAATACTTTTGTCCAGCCAGGTAAAAACCTAACTCAACCTTTAAAATAAAGAATCATGACAATTCATTCAATCGTTCCCATTTTAATGAATTTCAATCCTCTAAAATTTCTTGTCCCGGTTTGGGTGTATTAGGTGTATCAATTAATGGCTTTTTCGGATTTGCCGGTTTTTCAACATCAGGTTTAGTTGATGCTATTTGTTCAGTTATTACGTTCATTGTTGTTTGTATTAAAATATTCGTTATAGATTTTAGGAAGCTTTATCTCTTCTATATGTTTGATGCTTGAATCAATATAATCTATCGTGGCTATAAAATCAAAAACATGACATAATGTATAAGTCTTTGCTTCAGCAGCTATCGTCCAGACTAATTCGAGATGCATCTCATCAATTGAATAACTTTTGTGGATTTCAATATTATCGGGCTGATTTATATTTCTGTCAATTGCCCATTTTTCTAAATAGGTTGTTAATTCTTCCATGATTAAAAAGTTTTAACTGAATTATTATGAACATTGTGACATCATACCTAAGAGAAACATATCCATAACCAAACGCCCAATAACACCCACCAATACCATTTTACGCCCAAGATTTCAGAGGAATTATTCGCGGATTCTGATTTTCTTTTTGCTTCTTTTGCTTTTCTCGCTCGTTCCCTTAATTTTTCGTCTTCTTCATATTTTTTTTGTGCAAACTGTTGAAATGATACTCGATTTTGTTGTATTATATCATATGTATTAGTGTCAATTGTTATTGTATTATCATTTAATGGCACATTCATTACCTCAACCAATATTTCAGAGATAATACGTGCAGCGCCTTCAACATCTTTGCCAAAAAATATTGCATATTCACTAATTTTGTCGTCTCCACTAAAAGTAGTATGTTGAGTAAATAACTTAAATGAAGGCAATGCCTTAAACCGTTCTTCCCTGCGCTTATTTCTATAATTAAAGTACTCATATCCCGTTTCTGTTGTTGTTGTAAAGGCTAGAGCAATAACCATGCCATCTTCCTCATTTATCATTATTTCTGTGTGATCTCTCCATAAACAACTTTTGTTTTGTAAAATACTTATAGAATCCCAAGCCTGTTTTGAAATCCAACGAATATCAGTAACTACGGATTTTTTGCTATTTTTTTGTAGGGTAAGGTTTTGTTCAAGATGCTTGATTAGTCCTGGAAGTACATTATCATTGTTTAGATAAGCCGTTCCCGATAAGTCAATGTTCCGTTCAACAAATCTCACAAGAAGACTGCCGCAATAATCGCAGTTTTGAGTGTTTGTCGTATTGGCTCCGCAATTAGGACAAACATATGATTTTACTTCTGTCATAAATGATTATATTAATGTTGATTAGTTATTTAATTGTTTTGGATACATAGTTTGTGATAATGAGTATTACTGCCTGTGCCATTAATGCCAATATCACAAATATTACCAGTAAATTATCCTCAAATCGTGGAGCGACAAAAAATCCGCAAATAAATTCAATTATACCGGCCAATGGGAATAGGGTTGACAGAGATATACGAAAGGCATCTTTCAATCTCATGGTTGCTACAGCGTACATTAAGATTGTGTTAATTGTGATTACAGCACAATTAAGCCACATGTTGAATGGCTCATATATTGATATTGCCAATCCAAGGAGTAGGTTTGCTAAAAACAGAACCCCGCCAATAATAAGAATAAGATTTTTCATATTGATATAATTTTAAGTTGTTATTGTATAGGTGGGGGACAAGTCGTGAATAGTTGAGCAAATTCAAGTAATGTTGATATTTTTGCCCAAGATGGCATACCTTGTTTCCAGACCAATGTTTCTGCATTAATCTGTCCGCTGTTTATAAACTGTGATATAGCGTTTATATCAAACGGACCTTGCTGTTGATTGTTTATTGCAATATAGTAGGTCGCCGATTGTGGAATAGGGGGAGGTGCTACATTTGTATTCATAACTTGTGATGCTATTCCTCCCATTTGGGAACCGACATTTACACCTGCACCAAGACCTACGCCGAGTCCCATAAGATTACCGGCACCACCTTCATTTGCTGCTGCTTTGTCCAACACGTCAAAACTGCGATTCATCTGATATATGTCTGTTCCCGTAATCTTAATTTGAGCAGCCAAGTCTTTCGCTTCTTTAAGTTTCTGGAAACTCGGGTCATTTTCAGGAACATTGATTGACATGATATTAAATCCTTCCAATGATAATCCGTATGCAGCAAACTCTTGTTGTATATTTGTCTGCACATATTCTGACATATCAAGAAGGTGAGAATTTATATTGAGAACCGAAATGTTGTCTTTAGTCATCTTGTCAGAGATGAGATTGGTGAAGAAAGACATCATTTTGCCTTTGAAATATTGGTCAACTTTTTCGGTCGTGAATGATGTCATATTGCCAACCAGCGTCTCTAAAAACAGTCTTGGGTCTGCAACTTTAAGCCCATATTGCCCAAACGCACGAACCGGCACAATTATACCATACTTGGGGTCTTCGAGTTGAATAGGTGTTGGTGTTCCCCCATTTCGAATTTAGAATTGAAAGGGTATTGATAAACCATACTTCAGCTTGAAAAGGGGAATTTCCGCCAAAAGGAAGATTGATTAATTTGTTAAGGATGGGGATATTGGATGTTTTAATGGTGTGTGTGCCACTACTGAACATATCCATAACTTCTCCGCCTTTTACAAAAAAAGCAACTTGTCCGGTATGGACAACCAATTGCGTCCCGATTCTAAGATCGCTTGAAGGAAACTTATATACTAGTTCCCGCTCATTTACTTCGCATTTTACTACATCTATTAATGCCATGTTGATTATTAAATTAAGGTGATTGTTTTAATTGAGATACTATCAATTTACGGACAATCAAAATTCTGATTCATGCACGGAGTTGATGATAACTAGTTCAAATAACTATATTCAACTACTCCATTTTTTTTGCAAATACAGACTATGTCCATTTCATGTACTACATATTTTTGTTGTTCACTCAATTTTTGTTTAAGTTCTTGCATTGATAACCCGAGACATATAAATATATTATATTTAAACTTGAGCCCTGTTTGCTTAATCTTCTGTAGTTTTGTGAAATCAGATAATAGGTTTGGATTATGAGCCATCTTAATTTCACAAATGAAATATTGCAGAATGGGTGAGGTTTCAGTATAATCGCTATGTAGAACTAAATCTGGATAGCATTTAAAACCATTCAATTTGTCGAAAATGGAGGTGTCTTTATATAATTCACCATTTAATATCATCTGGTCTGTATTATGCATTAAGCATCTATACTGATGATATAATTCATACGCAAAAACCCTTTCGGCTCGTTGAATTTTGTAAGTGTCACTTGTGTCTAATGTAACAAATGTTTCGTATTTTCCTTGTATATTTAATAATGCTTGTAGTAATTTTTTGAAGTAGTCTTCTTCATGGATCTTTTCGATATCTGTCTGAGACGAGACAACCATAATTTTAATTTTTGTATCGCTGTGTGGCCCCCGGCGATGATATTATTTTATTAAGATTCAGGCTTAAGTACATGACAAAAATTTGAACACATCGAATTTCGGCTTGTAGAGCGGTCTTAGAAGAACGTTTGCGATTTCTTCCAGACCATACTTGATTAGTGATTTGGCTCTCTTGCCGTGTTTCAATATTCTGATAGCTTTTA
>JAFVPD010000012.1 GCA_017505535.1 Muribaculaceae bacterium | reverse complement strand
GAATTAACACCTTCGTTAAAACAACAACCTACCCTCAAAAAAACTGTCCTTATGTTCTTCTGTCTCAATCAGCTGTCCACCTAATATAGGGGGACGAGACCGAGCTTTGCGAGGTCGGAGGGGGTAAATATCTGCTCATAGAATCGTGCGAAGCACGGGACGCAAAGCGTAATCAATAACCGAGGGTAGAGCGTAGCGATACCCCCGGAACACACAACCCATACATGCATGCGTCTGGAGGACGCGAATTAACACCACATCGGCTAATAATTGACCTTAAAGACCCTAAAGACCTTAGAGACTCTATAGCCCCTCCCTTCCCTCAGCGACACCATTGCGCATTTCCCGCCATCTCCCTTCGTAACTTTGCACAAAAAAGCATCTGCAATGAGAATCCCATCGGCCATAATTGATATGTTGCTACTCGTCCCCGAAAACATTCGGGGCGAAGTAGCTACCGCTATACTCGCTCGGCTTGTCAACCTGCGAGCGGCCGACCATGGGCAACCACCGGTGTCCAACCTTGACTCCGACCTATCGGTTGCGGCCACTTTGCATTTCTCGCCAATCGGCCAACACCTTGACGCTCACCATCAAACCCTACTCATACGTCGCCAAAACTACGCCGCACGTCAACAACGCAACACCTCCGACAATCGCCCCATTGTGGAACCCCTCAATGAGACGGAAGAGGTCGTTTTGACTCCTCAAAACATTGACGCCATCGCTACCGACGATGCCATCTCTGAGCGACAACTCATTGATGCCCTCGACAAAGCTACGCGTCGCATTCGACTTTCACATGGTAACATGTTGCTTGACCAATTGCGCAAACGACTATACGGCTGCAAGCAATACATGATTGACGCTATAAGCATCAATCCGCTCATTACTGTTGCCGAATACATTCAACGCCTATCGTTATATCGACACGAAATGAATCCGCTACCCATCACCATTCCCCAACCGACTCCTCGCCGACGCTCTATTTCGCTCTTTGAATCACCTGCCGACCTTAATTTCTATGCTCGCATCGACCGCATCGAGCGACTACACCGACAAACATTACAATTAGCCCTCGACAACGCTCCCAAACCTCAACAAATTTCATTCAAACAATACCTCCGCAAAACCTTCCACATTTCCCCTCAACTCACCATTCACAAAATCCTACGTTCTCGACTACCATGACAATCGCTCAAATCCTACAAGTCCTAAACATTGAAAACGCCAACGAGCGCAACCAACAAGCTCTTCAACTACTCATTCCCGAGCTTCCTGAAGAAATTCCCGACCACGAAACACACAACAAACCCTACCAACACCCCATTCGAGAGTTCACCAAACTATGCGACGACCCCTCTCTTCTGCCGGGAGACGAAATCATCGCCATGGCTGCACATTTTGCTCCCGACATGAAGCTGTCTCGGCTCATCGACCTCCTTGACATCTTCATCGCAACACGACTGCAACCCACTATGTATCACGATTCTAACCACAACACCCACTCTTCCACCGTTGACCTGGCTCGCACCATCGCCAACTTTGCCGACACGCCCATTCGTTACATCATCAAGACTTGGACGGCAATTCGCGATGCTCTAAACCCTCAACTTCAACAAGCCACAACTCCCATTCGACCGCCATCGCCCCTAAAATTCTCCTCTTGGTAAATTCCCAACGATGCCATGGCACACATTCCCTAAAATTTATTATATATACCCTAAAACCTTGTGATAGGATGCTCGTTTTTTTGTTGTATATTAAAAAACGAGTAATTTTGCATTTATGATGACTGCTACTATTGAAATAAATCGTTTACGCATACGCGCGCTACATGGGGTTCTCATTCAAGAGCGTATTGCTGGGAACATTTTTGAGGTCACCGTACACCTTCATTATCCGATTGAAGATGCAATTAACAGCGACAATTTAAACGACACTCTCAACTATGCCAAGGCGGTGGATATTATAAAGGCCGAGATGGACAAACCATCTCAGCTGCTTGAGCATGTTGTTGGGCGCATTAAATCGTCGTTGCTAAAACATTTTCCTGAAATTTCTGGGGGTATGATAAAACTCGCAAAAGTTACGCCTCCAATCAGCACTCAACTTGAATCGGTTGCCATCAAAATAGAGTGGTAAAACTCTATCATTCTTCTGTACGCTACATACTCTCAATTACACATTATGCCTTATAACTACAACGAGCGCAATGCTCATGAGAGGGATTATCTACTGACATTTGACGAAGTTCAACACATTTACACCCTCAACGGGCGTCGCATGGAGTCTGTCACCACAATCGTTGAAGACTGTTTCCCTAAGTTTGATGCCGAATATTGGGCTGCTCGCAAAGCGCCGGCCTTGGGATTAACTCCCGAGCAGCTCATTGCTCAATGGGAAGAAAAAGCATGCCAAGCACGCGAACTTGGCACTTGTATGCATGAAAAAATCGAGCATCACTATATGGGAATCTCAAGCGAAAGCGATGAGACGTTTGACCTATTCTTGCAATTTGCAAAAAAATATGTGCTTCAACCCTATCGCACCGAATGGCGCATTTTCTATGAGGAATATGGAATTGCCGGAACGCTTGACTTCCTGGAATATCGCGATGGGCAATTTAACATCTACGACTGGAAACGCAGCGAGAAACTTGTCGTGAATGGTGTCGTTGAAAAAGAGAGCCGTTACCGAAAAACTGCGCTTCCTCCAATTGCCCACCTTAGCGACACGACGTTCTATCACTATGCTCTCCAAGTGAGTATTTATCGATACATCTTGGAGAAAAAATACGGCATCAATGTTTCGCAAAGTCGATTGGCGGTTTTCCACCCTTCATATAAATGCCCTCACGTCATCGATATCCCCTACTTGCGCAAAGAGGTTGAGTTGGTATTGGAGCATTTATCTCAACGACAATAAATCATTATTGTTGCGACAACACTTGAGATAGAGCCTGGGCCAATTGATCGGGGCATGATGTCGCTTTCATTCCACATCTGATACCTTTCAATCGATTGACCACCTCTTGAGCTGGAAGACCTTTAACCAACGCACTTATTCCTTTTAGGTTGCCATTGCAACCGCCATAGAATGTGACGTCGCCCAACGTTTTGTCTTCATTCAATTCAAACTCTATTGCTTGGCTACAAGTCCCACTTGTACGATACTGATACTTCATATTGTTTGTTATTGATTATTTAAATTAAAATTCCAACAATGGCAAATTCTTGCGTATGTACTCGATTTTATACACCGAAAAATGCCACCACTCACATGGCTCGACATCAAAACCCACCGTTGTCATCACCCGGCGCAATAGCGAGCGATTGTCAAACGCCTCTTGGCTTAGTGTTCCATTAGCCAAATTGCGCTGTTCGTTATCGGTATGCGACAATTCATCAAAACTATCAAAATGACTTCCCATTTCCAATGGATCTCCCTTGTATAATATTGTCACATCTACGGCACAACCAAAATTGTGAAAGCCTCCGCCATTATATGGATTTGCTACATACTGGCTAAATTCTGTACCGCTAACCTTTTCATACATTATTTTTTGCACACTCAACGGTCGTGCGGCATCATACACTACAAGCGTAAAATCTATGTTTTCTTGCTTCAATAATTGCTGCGCTTGGGCAAGTTTTTCCGCAACCTCGGGGCGCAAATAGGCATGACGGAGCGTCCCATACATATTGAAGCCCATAAAATTATCGGCCGATGCATATTTCAAATCTACAACTATTGAGCTATCTACCGATTGAATATCTACGAAACCGATTTTTTCAAACTCATATTGATAATCTACTGCCGCCATTTTTAGAGCAGAGATCATCTCAATTGCGATTAAAATCAGACATTTAATTCTCATTCTTTTATTGAGTTCCATCTTTTAGGCGCTTCTCTATCTCGGAAATTGCAGCGGAAAAATCATACGTCTTTCCAAATTTATACTCTACGCCTCCGGCAGTAAAAAACCATGTAGCTTTACCTCCTTTGATATTATAGCCCACTTTAAATCCGTCTTCGGTTGTGTAAAAACACTTGATACTGCGTCCGGCCACACTATCGGAATGACACTTTTCTTTAAGCGCACGCAATGCATCTCTCACTTTCCAGAGGTCTTCTACGGCAATATATTCGGTGTTCTTGTCTTTGCCTATCGAGATGATCAAAAACGCGACCTCTTCATCGGTTTCAAAATCAACATAACGTCTCACCTTGGCCGACCCGAGCAACGCATCTGCAGCCTTCACATCAGGAACTTCAAACTCTTCATATCTCACAAATCCACCTCGTTTGGCATTGTGTCTATGAAACTTGGTTTCGGTAATAATCGCTTTGGGTGCTACACTACTTTTTAGAACCTTCTTAACAAGATCAACTTGAGCCGAGGCCGTTAATGCCACTATTGCCACAAGGATAAACGATATGATTTTTTTCATAAGGCAAATTTTTTCCCAAAGATACTCAAAAATATATGAATTTCAATTTTTTAGAACTATTTCCGCTTCACTTGCTATCGAAATGTCACCAGACGGTTATACAAGTAATTAGCCATTGTATAAATCATCATAGCTATTATGGTTGCCACTCCATATCCACTTATCACCATGAAATGCAAATCCCATTCCATTGCTCCCATTGCAGTGTGATAGGTCAGTCCCATGACTATTAGCAGCTGCAACAAATAGCACAACCCGAAACCCACAAGAAATTTAACAGCCTCGCGCATATATCCTTTTTGAGACCTGAACACCCATGATTTGTTCCATAGAAAAGAATTTATCACCCCTGCTATATATCCCAATGCATTGGATACTACTGGGTGGATTTCAAGCCACGATTTACACACAAATATCACGACAAGTGTCACTACGGTATTTAGCACACCCACCAATCCATACTTGACAAACTGCTTTATTGTTTCGGTCTTGTTCATTTGATTTCGTAGCTATTTAATCATTGTCATGTTTCATTTGTGGCAATGCCCAATTATATTTCACAGCAAAGAATCGCAACAATATAACTGTCAATGCACAACATGATTGTTGTAGAATATCACTACCTCCACATAGGAGAATACCCCAATAAACAATTCCTCCGGCAATACATGCTGTTGCATAAATGTCTTTTCTAAAGAATAATGGTTCATCGTTAATGAGTATATCTCTAACTACTCCTCCAAAAGAGCCGGTAATCATACCCATTACTATTGCCACCCACATGGGATAGCCTACAGCCAACGATTTCTGTATGCCTATCACCACAAATAGCGCCAACCCTATTGTATCAAACACCAGGAGTGTCTTGGTGCGCTTTACAAGTGCTTTTCGCAACAGCACAACAATGACAAACGCCACTCCGGTGACGGCAAGATACCACCATGTCTGCATCCAGAAAACAGGGATATCGAGCAACACATCACGCACTGTTCCGCCTCCTATTGCAGTCACCAGCCCCACGGTATAAGCGCCAAACCAATCAAAACGTTTGGTAGCGGCAAGTCTTATACCACTTATAGCAAAAGCTACTGTTCCTATAATTTCGATTATTATCAAAAACAACTGTTCAAAATCCATGGTAAAAAATTTAACGTCATTCTTTATTCTTATTATAATAACGGCACACCGACGTGAGCCCACAATTCAAACAATCGGGACGACGTGCTTTGCACACATATCGGCCATGCAATATGAGCCAATGATGAGCCTTGGAAATTATATCCTCGGGAATGTAACGGCACAACGTTTTCTCGGTTGCCAATGGTGTTTTACTGCCCGTTGTAAGCCCTATGCGTTCACTCACTCTGAACACATGGGTGTCAACTGCCATGGCGGCTTTGTTAAACACCACCGACAGCATCACATTGGCGGTTTTGCGTCCTACTCCCGGAATTGTCATCAGGCTATCAATATCTGATGGCACTTCACCATTGAAATCCTCTACCAACTTGCGTGCCATACCGGCCAAACTTTTAGCTTTATTGTTGGGGTAGGAACACGATTTTATGTAAGGGAAAATTTCATCGACCGATGCCTTTGCCATATCGTGAGCCGACGGATATGCTGCGAATAATGCAGGCGTAATGAGATTCACTCGCTTGTCGGTACACTGAGCCGATAAAATCACTGCCACAAGCAATTGATAGGGATTCTCGTAGTGCAACTCGGTTTCTGCTACCGGCATAGCGGTTTGAAACCATTCAATCACTTGTTTATATCGTTGCTCAATCTTCATTACCCGAGAATCTTAATTATGTAACTTGTCACCCACAGCCCCAACAGAGCAGCCGAGAGTCCAAGCACATTTGTGAGTAACACATATCCTATCGAGCGCACAATTTCTCCGCTCTGTGCCATTGTGACGGCATCAAGCACATACGATGAAAATGTGGTAAATCCACCTAAAAGGCCAATCATCAAAAACAGACGCCATTGCTGAGAGAATTCCCAACGTGACAATAGCACATATAGCACTCCTATTAAAAAACAGCCCGACACGTTAACAATAAACGTGCCAAGGCCTTTTTCTGCTGAAATGCAACCTACTTGCCCCACAATATATCGCAACAAGCTACCCATAGCGCCACCAAGTGCGACGATTGCAACATTAGCGATGGGCAACATTTCAGTGTATATTTTAGTTTGTGATGAATATGCCGTATTTAGTGCGCTCCGGTAAATTCTTCAAGGAAACGAATATCGTTTTCTGAGAACATGCGCAAGTCCTTAACCTGATATTTCAAGTTGGTGATGCGCTCTACTCCCATTCCCAAAGCAAATCCGGAATACTCCTTGCTATCTATGCCACATGCTTCAAGCACGTTGGGGTCAACCATACCACAACCGAGAATTTCAACCCAGCCGGTGTGCTTACAGAACGAGCAACCTTTTCCGCCACACAAGTTACATGATATATCCATTTCAGCCGAGGGTTCAGTGAAGGGGAAGTAACTTGGACGAAGACGTATTTGAGTCTCAGGGCCAAACATCTCTTGTGCAAAATAGAGCAATGTCTGACGCAAGTCGGCAAATGACACATTTTTGTCAACATATAATGCCTCAACTTGATGGAAGAAACAATGCGCACGAGCCGAAATAGCTTCGTTGCGATACACTCTACCCGGGCAAATGATGCGAATGGGTGGTTGAGTTTTCTCCATCACGCGTGATTGCACCGATGAAGTGTGGGTACGCAACAATACATCGGCCGGATTGCGTTGAATGAAGAACGTGTCTTGCATGTCACGAGCAGGGTGATCCTCAGCAAAGTTCATTGACGAGAACACATGCCAGTCGTCTTCAATCTCAGGTCCGTCGGCAATCGTAAAGCCCAATCGTGAGAAAATTGAAACGATCTCATTGCGAACGAGCGACAATGGGTGGCGTGTGCCCAACTTGATGGGCGAAGCAGTGCGACTCAAGTCGATACACGCACAAGAATTATCTGATGCTTCAAGAGCATCTCTGAGAGCATTAATTTTATCGGTTGCAAGATTTTTGAGCTCATTCAATTTTTGGCCCATTTCCTTCTTTTGCTCGGCAGGAACAGTGCGGAAATCATTAAACAGCAATGAAACCTCACCTTTTTTGCTAAGATACTTAATGCGTAATGCTTCTACTTCTGCAGCATTTGCAGCCTGAAGGCCCTCTATTTCAGCCTTGAGATTGTTTATCTTTTCTATCATTGTGACTTTGTCTTTTTTACTAATGTGCAAAATTACAAAATTTTCTGCTCATATAGCTCATTTCCCCCACAAATATATCTTTTATCCCAGGAAAAACCGGAAGAAAGACATCAGAACACAATATCCTCACGGAATAACAAACACTCTCAAAGTTATTTTGAAAAGAGCGAGGGAACCATTTGGTTATCATGTACAACTTCTGCGAAGCTGATTATTTCGTTTTGTGGCAAACAAGCAGTTAATATCTCCTTGCCATCATCGCAACATCCACAAGTTGACTCTATGTATTCGTTCTATTTGTCGTTATCCTTTTTTCAATTCTTTCAGAGTTGTGAAATATGGTCGGGTGCTTTGCTTGCCTTTACCGTAAAGGTTTAAAGCTGCAATATCAAGCCCATCAATCTCAACAGGAGTTGCCGACTTTATTTCAAATCCAAGATAGTATTCGCCACTTGGTTCAAATCCCATTTCTTTAAGAGTGGTTGCTGTAAAGAACTTCGGTCCATTGCCCGAAAGTTCAAGCACCATTCTGTCATCATCTTTGTGAAGTAGCAAATACTTTGTATACTTGAAACCACTCACTAGATTGATTGAGCCTTTGCCCAATCCTGCCGGAACATAATATAGTTTATTTTTCAAATAAACATCTTTGAATCCAGCCTTGCAGTAGCCGACAAGTATAATGTCGTTGCTTTCGGCAACAGTGCGAGAATATACGAGTCCATGTTGTGGAATCGAATCTTTGATTTGTTCATAGTCCGATTGCTCGGTAAGCACTTTCTTCAAATGTGCATAAAGCAATGTTCCCTCGTTCTTGGGATCTTTGCTATCGGGGAGCAATGGAAATGCACCTATGTTCACGGTTTCAATACTCTTATAGAAGTATCGATTGCGTATAGCTTCGTCATCGCCTCTACCTGGGAATAAGATATATCCACCAATAATTTCTTTAGCAGAATGCTGACGAACATTCGCCACCTTATCACCATAGTAAATGGCATCACGATAACGATGCATTTGGTTTATGGCATCGCTTGGTGGATAATCAGCTGCTTTGAGCGTATTGATTTCTTCTTTGTCCTCTTTAGAGAACTCATTGTCATCACATACACGATATTTTGCGTCAAATAAGTATGTCAATTCAAAGCCGTTGGCTTTACGAATTGTAAGCACAATATCAGGTCGGTTGTCGGTAGTGGCGGTGTGTACATCGCCACTTTTGCGATTATATGTGTGCTGATAATGGAGACGGATTGTGTCTTCACCGAAGAAATATGACACTGTGTGTTCTTGTACATTTTCGGTAAAAGGTTCAATCATTGGCATTGGATATTCTGAAATCTCCTCGATATTTCCTAATTCCAATCCGAGAATATCAGCCACCATTTTACGCATTTTCAAGAAGCACCAAAGTTCGTACAATTCCCACACAGGGCGAACACCTATTTGTGTGCTTCCCTCATATAGCTCTATGCCTTTTTGTAACATCAGCCAATAGCGATACACTTGTGCGTAACCTGAGCGTTTCTGTAAGACCATACTTTCAGAACGCAATGGTTCGCCTTTCAATCCACGGAACAGAGGCGAATTAGTAAATTTACGCAGTTTCTTGTTGTAATCGTCAAGCGATTGCAACTCTTCGGCATTAACTTCATTGTTCTGCTTTAGTTTGCGATAAACTCTTTCAAGTCGTTGACTAATTCGGTCAAGTGAGAATTTTACAAATCTATTCTCACGAGTGTTGTGAGTATTGATAGTTACTTCATGACGGAAGTAGTCCTTTTCAAGCGAGTTTCGAGCTTCACTTTGGGCATACTTCTGTGCCATTTTAGGAGTCCAACGCTTAATGCGATCGGCTTTGCTATAATGAACTTCTACAGTTTCACGCAAGTGTGGTCGATTTACTATATAACTCACAGCCTTGATGTAGTTATCTACCACATCTTTGAAAATGGATAACCACACAATGTCACTTTCTGTGCGACCACCACGCGAAAGGTTTTGCACGGTCTTGGTGAGATACTGATATACAATTTCGTTGTATTCAGTATTAATCTCATTCAAAATGTGCATATAATCATCTTTCGTGTCAAGTTTTGGAGAAACTACACGAAAAGAAAGAGTATCAGTTTTAGTGGTTAAACCTTTCGGAGTGTAACGGAATGTGAGGTTAAACACACCCGGTTCATTCAAGAAACTTAAAGGAGCCGTGACGATGTAATCTCCTTTTTCTTCGTTGGTATCTACCACCGTAAAAAGGTCGGTAACTTCTTTGAGTTTGTGAACTATTTTTGGTTCTTCTGCAAGGCCAGTGAAACGCAGAGTGAAATTATATGCTGTAGTTTCATAAAACACAGGAGGAAGTCCATTCCACTCTGTTGCGTCTTCAGTAAGTGGTCGTTCAATTTCCTTAGGCAGTTCAAGTGATAGCTTTCCCGATAGTGTTGACGCATAGTCGCAGTAAGTCGAAGCCTTGTTTTTATCAACTCGGTTTGAAAAGCGTTGCCACAAATTTTCCAAATTTGCGGTAGTAACAACTTTTATCTCTACTGCACCGTCAACACTTATGAAATGTAAAACTTCCACGATTATCTATTAAGGCCAGAAACTTGTGAAATGCCCACCTTTTAAGCGAGCTTGCATTTCTTCCACTTTCTTGCGCGCCTCAGCATAGTCTTCAGTGAATTTATGTAGTTTTTCAAGAGGCTTTTCAAGCAAGTCTTCATCGCCCTCAATGCGAGGAAGTACCTTGAGCATAAGGATTGCATCCAATGCCTGTTTTAGCAATTCTTCGGCTGTCGATTCAGGTTGCTCTTTGCGAAGTTCGTGGAAGTAAAGCACTAATTCGTTTTGTACACGATAAGCGATTTTGAATGGAGTTCCATTCAATGCTTGGTTCAAGCTATATAGTTTAGCTGGAACTTCTTTTTCTAAATAATCAGCATCCCCACCTTCTGAGAGATTTACTAAAGCCTCTTTGGCTTGCACTACAGTTGGCAAGAAAAGTTCTTTTGCCAAAGGAGATGGAGAGTATTCCAAGTCTTTGCTTTCGGTAAAGAATTTATTGAAAGGGTCCTCGCTATCCTCAATGTTCATTTCAATAGTCATTGCACGGTCAATAACCTTGCGTGAGAATTGATGTGTGGTTTCATCCATATTCACAGTACCTACCACAATCAAGTTGCTTGGGATACGCAAGCCCTCTACTTTTAGTTTATCATAAATTTTTTGCTTTTCTTCAGAAAGTTTGCCACTAATGATTCGTACGTCTCCTTCAGCTTCACTCTCTTCTTTTAACTCAAGGCCTAACAACTCATCTTGCAATTTAAGTTCATAATCTTTGCTTGCAAAGATATCTGCATCAATAAGCGATTCGCTTGTTATATTTTTATCATCAAGTAATTTGCGACTTTCAAGCACACTAAGGAACTCAGCGAAGTATTGTTCAACTGGAGCAAGATTCATCTCGTCCATACACACAAAGAATGGGACATTAGGATAGCACATTGCTTTAACAAGGAACTTGACAAAAGGAGTTGTCACATAGTGCTTGCCTCCTATTTCGCTTTCATAACCAAGTACTTCGGTACTATCATGCCAATTTGGTTTAACTTCAATAAGTTGGTAGTTGCCAGGGCTTGTTTTATCTCTACGAAGTTCCTCTACATCTGGACAGCTTTCAAAAGCCATTTGTTTTACAATTCGGCTCTTACCTGTGCCCGAAATACCGGCAAGCAGCAAAAATGGTTTCGTGCGTATAGCAAGCAAATATTGGGAGTAAGATATTTTGCTTTTATCTAAATCATATAGTTTCTTCTTTTTAGTCTTAATCAATTCCTCGTATGGTTTATTTTGATTAATAAATTCATCAAAACTATCTTGATTGGCTACTATTTCCCCGCTGAAATCTAACACCTCAAAAAATCCATCCTTTTGAAGTATTAGATATTGATTTTTATATACAGCAGAAAAATTCTTCCAATTTTTAATTACTGCATCTTGTTCGCTTGCATTAATTTGACCAAAATCTTTTAATATTATAAATTTTGCCGTTTTCCATCCTGCACTATTGCGATTCATGTACTGATTAGCCAAGAAGCTGCTTGAATATGTATCAGAAAAAGCATCTAACTTAGTTCTTGAAAGGTCAGAGTGATAACCTACGTTTATTAATTTCTCTTTTATTGTTTCCATACTTCAAGGTATTTCATATCCACAGGAGTGTCTAACGATGCCCCTAAAGGGAATCCCATTAGGTATTCAGCATCTTTAGGAGTTGGTTTACCAAAAATATTAGAATAATTTCTACACCCTTGGTGTTTCATCATTGAGGGACAACTATAATTTGCCATTGTCGTAGGTGTATGAACAAACCCAATATCTTCGCCATAAGTTGTTTTTATCCAAGTTTTCTTAATTTCAATAACCGCATTGATCTCTTTTAATGAGACTATTTCTGAATATTCTCTATTTTTTAGATGCCTATTTACAAGGATTCTAAATGCGGTTGCAGCAGCAAAAGGAGATTGTGCATTACCTATTGCTTTTAATTGCTTTCTACGTTGTCCAACTGCATTAGGATATTCTAAATCTTTAGGAGCTGAAATCCAACATTTTGTAGAAAGTTTTGGAAGTGCTGATATATGTTTTGCGATTTTGATAAAAACGTCAGAATCTTTTACCGCCAAAAGCCAAAACCTATCACGTCTATGGTCGCCACCGATTTCGCCACAAGACAATCGACAAAGATGAACCTTGTACCCGATATTTTCAAGGTCGAATTTTGCTTTAGTCAATGCTTTTAGAGTTACGTTTTCGCCAAAAACAACTGGAGAATCAGACTCTTTAACGAATCTAAGCATTTCAGACCATAAATTTTTTTCAGCTATATTTTTTCCGTGAGCAGCATGGCTAAAAGCCTGGCATGGGAAACCTCCGCACAACACATCAAAAGTGTTTTTGAAAGGTTCACCATTTATTTTAGTTAGGTCTCCATAAATGTCAAATTGTTCTAACCAACCATCTTTTTGTCTTTGTTTAAGCACAGCTTGACAGTATTCATCAATTTCCACGCCTGCACAGCAAGTGTGTCCTAAAAGTTTACCTCCATATATCCCGCCACCAATACCAGCAAAAAGATGAAATTCTCTAATTCCCGACATATGTACTTTTTATCTCAATCTAAAAACTCCATCGTAGTACTCTCCAGCCGACCAATGCTGTTGTAAGACTACAAGGAGGGATCCTTTATATTACCGCCACGAGTGGCGATGTTTCACATTATTATTCAAGTCTGTTCGAGAGTAGGAATGCCTACGCATATCCCCTTAAGGTGCAAAGATAATCAAATTTTCGGTTACCTTGCCAAATTTCCGGAGATTATCTAACTGCATTGCAAAGATAAGAATGAGAGTGTGCTGGATTGTGGCATTAACGATGTTAAAAAAGCAGAAATCATGATGGTGTTTCTTACGACCGACCTCCAATAGTGTCTTAATTCAAAAAAGTTGTGAGGTCAACAGGTGCAAATGCATTAAATTGATTACCTTTGCAATTATGTCAATGGTTTTGTCAAAAATATCGGATTCAATAGCGTCTCACAAGCTTTTCGAGGCTCACGATGTGGTGGTCGTTGCGTTGAGTGGCGGTGCCGACTCGGTTGCGCTTCTTTGTGCTCTTGTGAAGCTTGGCTACCATTGTGTTGCGGCTCACTGCAATTTTCACTTGCGTGGGGAGGAATCGATGCGCGATTGCCTACATGCTCAGTCTATCGCTGCTGCGCTTGGCGTAGAGTGCCACACGACCGACTTTGACGTGAAGGGATATATGCAGGAGCATGGTGTTTCGGTTGAGATGGCTTGCCGTGAATTGCGATATGAATGGTTTGAACAATTGAGAGCCGAAGTTGGTGCGGCGGCCATCGCTGTTGCACATCATCGCGATGATAATATTGAGACATTTTTCCTTAATCTACTGAGAGGAACAGGTATTGCCGGTCTGTCGGGCATGTCTCCTCGCAACGGCTATATAGTGAGACCGATGCTCAATTGCACCCGCGAGGAGATTGAAGGTTTTCTAACGGAGCAGAACTTGACATTTGTAACCGATAGCACCAATCTTGAGAATGATTTCAGTCGCAACCGACTGCGCAACATTGTTTTGCCATCGTTGTACGACCAATTTCCCAATGCTGCCGATGCAATAGAGGCAACAATCTCAATGCTCCAAGACAATGAGGCTATATATCGGCAAAAGATTGGTGAGGCTCGTGAATCGTATGTCACTTCAAATGATGAAGTGGTAACAATTGCGCTCGACCGGCTCATAGCCAACGAGCAACGTGCGGCTACAATCTTGTTTGAGTTGTTAAGGCCATTTAAATTTAATGCCACCCAGGCTCGCGACATGATTTCGGCGTCAGAAACCTCGGGAAAGAGTTTCATAGCGCCAAGACACATTGCGATAATCAATCGCCACTCGCTCATCATCAGGCGTAATGACAATGAGGAGAGTCAATCGGAATATACAATTGATTTGAGTGGGGACATTTTCTCCCCCATCAGGCTCACCGTCAAGTCAATGATTAAGCCCGACGGAGACATGTCAACCTCAACCGACACAATTCTGCTTGATGCATCGGTTTTAGCTGATAATCCGACATTTACACTGAGAAAGTGGAGAAAGGGCGATCGCTTTGCTCCGTTTGGAATGCGTGGGACAAAAAAACTCAGCGATGTATTTTCCGACGCAAAGTTATCACTATTTGAGAAATCTCAAATGTGGCTTCTCACGCGTAACGATGTGATATTGTGGATCGTAGGGCTAAGAGCATCTCGGCATTTCCCCGTAACCGATAGCACTACGAGCGTTCTCAAAATCACATATATACCTTAAAAACGTTCTTTGGAAAGTGGGCAAGATGGCTTTTTGAGCATTACAATGACACCTCGCCACAAAGAGAGCATTCGAGATAACGACGCACCTCGGCTGTTGAAAGGCCAAGTCCAAAAAGATACATCATCTTTGTAATCGCTGCTTCGCTTGTGATGTCATGGCCTGAGACAACCCCTGTTGAGGCCAATTGATTGCCCGACATATACATTTTGGCATGCACTCCGCCATTGACACACTGTGTAACATTTAATATCACAATGTCACGCTCAACGGCTTCTTTTACGGCTTCGGTAAACCATGCATAGGTGGGAGCATTTCCGGCGCCAAAAGTTTTAAGCACAATTCCTTTTATGCCCGGAGTGGATAGTTGATGGCGCAACACAGCCTCAGTGATGCCGGGATTCAAGTCCAAGAACATCACAGCTGTATCAAGCTCATATTGCACCTTCAGCGGCCGTTTAGCTTGAACACGCCACAACGCCTCCTCATTGAAATGAATGCCCAATCCGATTTTGGCAAGCGAGGGGTAGTTATTACTCTTAAATGCGTTGAAATTGTCGGCGCTCATCTTTGTCGATCTATTACCTCGCCACAGATAATTCTCAAAAAGTATAGCAACCTCTCTCACCATTGGCTCGCCCATCATATCGGTGGCAGCGGCAATTTGTAACGCAGTGATGAGATTTTCCTCGCCATCGGTGCGCACCTCCCCAATGGGCAATTGCGAGCCTGTGATTATCACCGGCTTGTGGAGATTCTCAAGCATGAACGACAATGCCGAGGCCGTATAAGCCATCGTGTCGGTTCCATGCAACACGACAAACCCGTCAAAACGATCATAGTTAGCCTCAATGTGTCGTGCAATATCAACCCAATGTTGAGGACTCATGTCGGAAGAGTCAATGGGAGGATTGAACTGAATGTTCTCGATATCATAGTCAAGCTTGCGTATTTTTGGCACATTGTCTATGAGATGAGTGAAATCGAATGGTTGCAACGAGCGTGTCACCGGATTTTCAATCATACCGATTGTCCCTCCGGTGTAGATGATGAGAATGCGAGGACGAGATTGGTTGCTCATGATGAATAAGTATGGGAATTTCTTACAGTTCCGTTATGTTATTTCACTTGAGCACCGGGAACGACAGGAGCAGTCGGACCCATAACCACCAATGAACCGTCGGCATTTTCGGCTGACAAAATCATTCCTTGCGATTCAATACCTTTTAGTTTGCGAGGAGCAAGGTTGGCAATGAAGCACACTTGCTTACCCACCAAATCTTCGGGATTGTAGTATTTTGCGATACCCGACACAATGGTGCGAGTACCCATGCCATCATCAATGAGGAATTGGAGCAACTTGTCGGCTTTAGGCACTTTTTTGCACTCAAGCACCGTTCCCACACGCAAGTCGGCTTTCATGAAAGTGTCAAACTCTACATTTGGCAACTGTGGCTCAGCCTTGAAATTCTTTACTTGATTTTCTTTCTTTATGCGTTCAAGGCGTTGTTTTTGAGCTTCAATTGCCTCATCTTCAATCTTTTCAAAAAGCAGTTGAGCAGGCTTGATAGCTGCTCCGGTTTCAATAATAGCATCACCTCCGAGAGCGTCCCACGAAATTTGGCCCATGTTGAGCATATCACGCAATTTCTCAGACATAAATGGCAAGAACGGCTCAAAGGCAACAGCAATGTTACCGCAAATTTGCAAAGCAACATTCATCACAGTAGCCACGCGGTCCATATCGCCAGTTTTGGCAACCTTCCACGGCTCTGTTTCTTGTAGATAACGGTTACCGATGCGAGCAATTTCCATTGCATCTTTTAGAGCTTCACGGAAATGGAACGTATCAAGATTATTGCTCAACGACACCTTTGCCGCATTTATATCGGCATAGAGTTGAGTATCTACTTCGGTAAGTTCTCCGGCGGCAGGAACTTTACCTTCAAAATATTTATGAGTCAATACTATGGCGCGATTCACGAAATTACCGAGAATTGCCACCAATTCATTATTATTGCGTGCTTGGAAATCGCTCCAAGTAAAGTCATTATCCTTAGTTTCAGGAGCATTGGCAGTTAACACATAGCGCAACACATCTTGTTTTCCGGGGAAGTCCACAAGATATTCATGCAACCACACAGCCCAATTTCTTGACGTTGAAATCTTGTCGCCCTCAAGGTTAAGGAATTCATTTGCGGGCACATTATCGGGTAGTTGGAACCCATCACCATAGGCCATCATCATAGCCGGGAACACGATACAGTGGAACACTATATTATCCTTTCCGATGAAGTTTATGATGCGAGTTTCGGGGTCTTTCCAATATTTTTCCCAAGAGTCGGGCAATAGTTCTTTTGTGTTAGAGATGTAACCGATGGGAGCATCAAACCACACATATAGGACTTTTCCCTCAGCACCTTCGACAGGAACAGGAACGCCCCACTTGAGGTCACGACTCACCGCACGAGGTTGAAGGCCCAAATCAATCCATGATTTACATTGTCCATACACATTTGTTTTCCACTCTTTGTGTCCCTCAAGAATCCATTTACTCAACTCGCCTTCCCATTTATCGAGAGGTAGGAACCAGTGTTTTGTTTCACGCATCACAACCTCGCTATCGGTAAGAGCTGAACGAGGGTTAATGAGGTCGGTGGCATTGAGCGAAGTACCACACGCTTCACATTGGTCGCCATAGGCACGCTCGTTACCACAGTGAGGGCAAGTACCGGTCACATAACGGTCGGCAAGGAATTCGCCGGCAACCTCATCATAGGGCTGCATTGAGGTTTTTTCAACAAATTCGCCTTTGTCATAAAGATGACGGAAAAACTCGCTTGCTGTTTCGTGGTGAATCTCAGATGTAGTGCGAGAATATATATCAAAAGAAATTCCGAGCCCTTTCATAGACTCTTTGATAATGTTGTGATAACGATCTACAATGTCCTGAGGAGTAACCCCTTCGGCGCGTGCTTTAATCGTAATGGGAACACCATGCTCATCGCTACCACCAATCATTATCACATCTTCACCTTTAAGGCGCATATAGCGCGCATAAATGTCGGCTGGAACATATACACCGGCCAAGTGCCCAATGTGAACAGGGCCGTTGGCATAAGGCAATGCAGTGGTAATGAGAGTACGTTTGAATTTCTTTTCCATTTTATCAATCTTTTATATTTTAAAGTGCAAAGATAGTGATAAATACGCAGAAAAAAGCGCAGTGTAAACAATTATTTTCAAGAAGGGAAAATAAACATTACGCTCCAGCACCACTCCCGCAGCAGTATAGATCAACCGGTTGTTTCCCTGATAATCACGCAAGTGAGCCGTCGCAACCTTTTGCCGGAACCCCTCCCGGCAAGAGGCTTAGTAGTATCATGGCTATCACTCGCATCATATCGGCATGGTTGTTAATGTCGTTTTGGCAAAGGATTAGATTTATTTGCAAAATGGATTATATTCAGGCGATGTAAATAAATGTAATATCTGCGTTGAATCTTGCTGTTGATACCATTGTGAACTCTTTATCTTTGACAAATTTTCGTCATCTATCTTTAATATCTTAAGGTTAGAAACTGTTTGAACCAAATTATCAATATTGTTAGGGTTGATGTTAAACAATAGTACTTTTATGCCCGATTTAATTATCATTCGATGTTCTCTATGTTCAATTGGGCAATTGGATTCAAAATTGTTTAACACGCAATTTAATTTTGTTATATAGTTTAATACTTCAGTGTGTATCAAAAAAGCACCGATATATTCGTCCTTGCTATATGATTTTTTCTCACGCAGCTCTTCATAGGTATAACAAGACAATTCCTCGTCCGTCAAATCCACTTCTCTGAAAAATGATAGAATTTCCTTGTAAGAGGGTTCGTATATCGTGTCGCTTTTTATTGGAAAAGAGTCTATTGGGGGATAAAACACATTTTGTAGGATTACATATTGATTTAGCGAAAGGTCATAGATTTGGTACATTGTATTATAGCCAAAGTTGATGAATTGGGTTTCTAATGGTAGTTGTATCATTAATCGAGGGGATATACTTTCGTCTATGTGCCGAGAGTCATAAATCGTGTAAATATGATTGTCATCAAAATAAATCAGTCCTGAGATTGAATCTGGTATTATATAGGAATTCTTATAATTGTATGACTCGGTTGCATCAACATTTATTTGTTTTGCACATGAAACCATACTTGTGATATGCTTTAAGTCGTTATGTTTGATATTGAACAACAATATTTTAATACCATCTTTAATTATAATTCTATTCACACCCGAATATATTAATTCTCGGGATTTTATCATGTTTTCTATGTCAGAGCATAAATTTATCAAATAATTCCTCCAATAAGCATTTACATATTGCTCTCGTGATTCGCATCTAAGCTCTTCTAATTTCTCATTGGAAGTTCTAACTATCTTGAACTCGTCTAAAAGATCAAAAATTTCACGATTGGTTGGAGTATAAATAGTGTCACATTGATGCTTGCGAATATTTAATTCTGCACATATAGATTTCGGAGGTTGTACAAATGAGGGTGTGTCAAAATTCAGGCACACCCTCTTATATTAATCCTCAACAGATAAGACTATCTAACTAACACTTTATAGTTTTGTCCGTTAATATTAACAATATACATTCCGTTTGCAATCATATCAAAGCTTGTTGTTTCATTGGATACTTGTTGAGAGGCAACCATAGCACCGGAAGTTGAATATATATTTATATAACTGCCTATAGGTGCATTTTTAACAAGAATCTGGCCATTTACAGACCATACAAATATGGCCTCGATTTCAACTTCTTCAATTCCAGAAAGAGTAACATTTATAATACAATAAGCTGTAAGATTTGAACCGTCGGTTGTTGTCGCTGAAATTGTTGTTTGACCTATATTAAGTGCTGTTACAACACCATTATTAACGGTTGCGACATATTGATCACTACTTTTCCATATTACATTTTTGTTTGTTGTATTAGATGGTAGTATAGTTGCAGTCAATGTCTCAATATCGCCTGGAATGATTGTAATATAGTTTGGTTCAAGTGATATTGAATTAGCATAAATCATTGTTGATGATGAATTTCCGATCGTCAATGTGCCGTCTTGAAGAATATAATCGTAATTGTTGTCATATCCACCCGAAAGTATAATGTCATATTGACCTCTTGATGAACTTGCTGTTGCATTACAATTTATATATGGCCATTGGTCAAGATCATCGGCAGTATCACCATTGCGAAGACCGATATATGTCATGGTCAAATCAGGCATTTGTTCAAGGTAGCCCTTATATTTATCATCAGCAACAATTGTTAGCGGAGCTTTTGTAATTGTCAATATACTGTTTGTGATGTAGGGAGAGTCTTGATATCTGAACGAATAGATATAGTTATTATCGTTACCGCCTTCAAGCATTATTGCGTATTTTCCGGCAGGAGTCTCTATATCGGCATCAGTTACAACTGATGGCAATATATCAAGGACATCTTTTGTATCATTACCTTTGAAACCTGTATAGGTCAATACATATTCGGCATAGGCTCCGTATTCTCTCTCGGCATTATCAAGTGCGATTGTAAGGGTTGCTTTGTTGATTGTTAATATACCTTCACGATACACAATCTCATAATTTCGAGCATTACCACCCTCGACTGTAATAGGATATTCTCCGACATCGCTCATTGCCTTTGCCGTAGTACTTACAGTTGGTTTATTAAGTAATTCACTCTCTGTTTGATTATTTTTAAAACCTGAATATGATACAGTCAAAGTCGGATTTTTATCTCCATAGATTTTTGCAACATCATTTGCTATAACAGTTAATGGTGCTTTGGTTACAATGAGAGAGCCTTTTTGATATATCAGCGAATAATTGTTATCAGTAATTTCTGCGATTGTAATATCATAGGCCCCGACATTACTGTATCGGGTTGCCGAACATGTCGCCACGGGTAAATCCACAAGATCGTGTTGAGTGTCTCCGTTCTTAAAGCCTGCATAACTAATTGTCAAATCGGGATTCAGTTCTCCATACTCGCGAGTAACATTATCAGCCGAAGCGGTAAGCATCGCTTTGTTCACATTTACTTGTATCTGAGCGGTTGCTCCATTATAATTACGTGTTCCCTCCTGTGTTGCTGTAATCATAACACTGCCGGCACCTTTGATTGTGGCAGTGGAGCCACTGATTGATATGCGTGAAGGCAACGAAGACGAATAAGTAATTGGCAATTGACGATTTGACACTGCCGATAATTCAAACGGAACGTCGCCGTAAACCTTGTCGGCGATAGCCGGGAATTCTATTGTCTGGTCGGCTTTATTTACTACTAACTGACGCTGTACCGGTGTCCCTTCATAGAAATTATCATCACTGCCTGCATAGGCTGTGATGTAACAAGAACCGGCACCGACAATTGTGAGTGTTGAACCTGATATAGTGGCAACCTCAGTATCGGAACTTTCATAACGCACTGATGATGACGAATTGGTATATGCCCCCAGTTCTATTGCTGGATCGCCATAGGTACATGTAGGTAATTCATTGAAAGTGATATTCTGATAGGACTTTGATACGGTAAGCGTTAGGGTTACTGACGCCGCTTCATGATAGAAATCATCACCCGCTTGTGATGCAGTGATATTGGCTCTGCCTGTACCGGTTATATGCACGATATTTTCATTTACGGTAGCCACTGCTTCGTTGTCGCTTACATAACTTATGGTCAAACCCTTGTCGGTAGTTTTTGGCAAGGCAAAGTCGGAATCGCCATAATATTTCCCGGGTATTTCCGACCATACAATAGTTTGCATGGCTTTGCCCACTACCAATGTCTGAGATACAGGGTTGGCGGGAAGATAATTTTTGTTGCCGCTTTGATTGGCGGTTATCACAGCCGTCCCCGGCTTGTTTATAACAAGTTTGTTGCCGTCTACAGTACAAACATCACAATCACTGCTATATGTAATCTCAAGATTTTTACTTGAATATTGCGCCAATTCCACAGGAGCATCTCCATAGTACTTAGGTGCTATAGCCGGAAAATCTATTGACTGCGCGCAACGGTTGACGGTCAATATTCGGGCTATAGATGCGGCAGCATAATAGTGGGCATCGCCGGCTTGATTGGCAACTATCTCGGTAGTGCCTGCATTGAGTATAGTGACAGTGTTTTCCGAAACCGTGGCGACCTCCGGATTGGTGCTCGTATAGGTAATTACCAGCCCTTTGTCCGATACCGCCGGCAGCGTAAACGGTTTATCTTCGTAGGTTTTCGTCGGCAGTTCTTCAAATGTGATTGCTTGCGGAATCTTGTTTACCACCAATTTCCTTGTTACGGTTGCCGCTTCGAGATAGTCATTGCTGCCTGCTTGAGAAGCAATGATATTAGTTTCTCCTACGCCGGTGATATGCACCGTATTTCCGTTTACGGTTGCCACTGAACTGTTTGTACTCTGATAGACGATTGACAAGCCCTTGTCGGTAGTTGCCGGCAGGGTAAAATCGGCATCGCCATAGGTTCTTGTCTCGATTTCAGGGAAATTTATTGCTTGTGCGCATTTATATACTGTGAGATTTGTTTCGGTAGAGTTCACGCTACTCACCTCGTTTGATACCTCACAGTAGTATGTCCCGGCGTCTGACATTTTTACTGTCGGGATTGAGTATGAACTCAGCGTTGCACCCGAAATTGCGCTACCGTTGTGATACCATTGATAGGAATATCCATCATCTACAACATCAAGAGTAAAAGAGACGCTCTCATCAACCGTCTTGCTGATTGTTGCCGGACTTGCCACAATCTCGCTTGGCACAACATCATAGTAGTTAATCGTCAAGATTTCGCTATAAGTACCGTCTGTCTGCAAAATGCGATACATCACCGTTCCCTCTTCGGGATCTTGTTCTAAATAAGCATACTCAACACATTCTATATTTTCCCAAGTTATACCACCATCATTACTACGTTCCCATCTTGTTACTGATGTTGCACTTATTGCCAAAACTATAGGTTGGTGAGACGGGCGATTTAAATTATTAGGCGTGGGGATATTTACATAACAACAATATTCCGTCTCATAATATCCACGATAGAGTTTTACCTCAGTATAAATATTTGTACTAGGTATATCTTTTAATGTAAATTTATATGTAAACTTAGTTGTATATCCCCATTCATATGGGCGAACTGTTCTCCCATTAATCTCAACTGGATTAAAGTTACCGCCATAATACATAGTTATCGATTCATTTTCTGACAACGAGTATAATGGATGACCCATATATTCTCCAATAGGTTCTTTTTCTAAAAAACGAATGTCGTAACTATCATACTCATAAGCATTAGTTTGCAGCCCAAATATCGCAAAAGCTACTGTCCAAAATAATTTAATCTGTTTCATTGTTATTTGAATTTATTTTTTGCAAAAAGAATGGCTCGCAAAAAGGTGAAAAACGATGTTTAGAATAAGCAAGAACGAAGCGAAAGTTGATATAACGCACATAAAACTCCAGGAATCTGATTGTATATTAAAAACTTTTGCTACTAATACTAAAAGCAATACAATTATCTGATATGATATTGTAAAACAGAAATCAGCACTAATTTCATCTAAAATTGAGCTACTATTTTTCTTATTCCTTTCTCCATTACCTTGTAATTTATTTCCTAATGATAAAATTATTGCGTAACCGGCAATCGTAAAGCCAACAAATGCCGGCAATATAGTAATTATGCCTGATAAAGTAGCACATCTATTGAATGTAATACATTTCAAAAAACTATCGATACATTTTGCATCAATTGCAAAATTGATTAGGGTTGCCACAAATAACACTAAAGATAAAATTAATATCCAGCGTTCTGTTTTATTAATATTTGTCCATATTTTATTTAGTATTTCAATAAGACCTATATTTTCTATTCCAGATGCAGGCTCCTTTATGGTTATATTCAGTTCGCCATCAACAGTTAAATTCTTTTGCTCATTACCTATTGTTAAATTCAAATCACCATTAATAGTGAGTTCTTGGGGGAATTCATTTTCTGGATTTATTTTAGAATTTGTTTCGTTACGCATAGTTGTAGTTTTTTAGTGTTATTACTATATTTTGTATTTGCCAAAAGAATAGGCAACAATTCTTCGAGGATTAACATTTAGAAATATCTTGGTAATTGCATAATTTCATCAACAACAGCATCAAAATCTTCTACTGAATCAATATCTGTTAATCGATTAATGTCAGAATCAATATTGTGGCATAATTCTGCATTGTCAAATTTCAATTCTTTTAATGTTTGTAATAACATTTTTGTAAAACCAATCATTTCCCCAAGCAACATCCATTTTGCTTTCGTTTCTTCATTTTGGATTTGATGAAGTCGTTGATACTTCATGGCGACAACCGAATGTAAGTCATTACCGGTTAATACAAGCACGGAGATTACAAATCTCTCAAATTCAAATTCTTTCATAATAACTTTTTCCCTCAATGTCGCTGTGTGGCTCCCCCGGCGACGATATATCTGAGTAAAGAGTTAAGGCATAAAAAGAAAGTGTGAGCCACATTAGTTTATTCTACTCGTGGGCTCTGGACTGCCTGCAATATGAATAAACTCTAAAAACAGCTCACACCTTTGGCAGTATATAAATGAGATACATATATGCATGCCAAAGGGAACGTTTTTGAATTCCTATATTGCGCAAGATTGTCCAGATCTACGAGCGAGGAATATACTAAAACATTTCCTAAATATGTCTGTTGCATGGTGCAACGCCACAAAGTTAGGAAATATTTAGCAAATAACGTTCTAAATGTGAGCTGTTTTCATTGGGATTCTTCAAAAATTTTGGGACCTGATACACCAAACTACGATAATCCTCGCAAGACGTGGGGTCGAGCGAGGACTATTGTGTGTATTATGTAGGGGTTGTTATTTGCGACGGCGCACAGAACGCACGGCAGTGTTGCTACTTGATTCTTTTACTTTAGATTCTTTCACCTTGGCCGGTTTGCGTTTAGATCCTCGAGATGTGCGATTATTATCTTTTGCTTCTTTGGCGGGTTTTTCATCACGTGCTTCTATCTTGGTAGTATCTCCGGCAGCAGCTTTTTCGCGTGCTTCGCGAGCAGCGATAACCTCTTCGCGTGAAGGCACCCACAATTTATCTTCGAATGTATCCAGACGATTTTGAATGCTGTCTTGAGCACGTTTAAGGTCGTCGGGGTCGGGATACAATTGCATCATCGACTTGTTTTTCAAATTGCGAGTTTTATATATCTCACCTTCATACATTGATAGTTGGAAGAAGTCGTCATAGGTGTATTTTGGCAGGTTGTTATCATCATCAACAAAGATGTATTGTTGAGTGAGATAGGGTCTAAGAACATCAAATTTAATCCAGAACATAGGATATTTTATAGGTTCTCCTCCAAAATCGCCTGCACGATGCAACACAGGGCATATAGCCTCTACGCGGGTTTTCATGCGGTTGCTACGAGAGTCAAACTCCCAGCGTTCAAGCAAGTAGTAGGACAATACCTCATTGGCCGGCACGTCACTTTCTTCAATTGTGAACTTGGGGTTTTTCTCGGTCGAGCCTTTTGCTTCGGTGTATAGCACATGGAAGCGGTCGAGCATATCTTTCACCTTCACGCGATATTGTTCGGTAAACACTTCACGTCCGTCAAGATATTCGTAGGCTTCAACTTGATTATTGGCAAGCAGTTTCATTATGATGCGGAAAAGACTTTCCTGATCGGCAGTGGGTTCTTCGGGGAAATACAACGGAGCGTTTTTATCGTTGTTCAAATCAAGGTGACGATAAATCACTCTCATCCACGACATATCGGCTTCGCTCTGTTCAGGTTGGGCGAAGAATTGTTGCATGCGGTCGGTGATTTGAGCGCCGGCTTGCTGTTCCTTTTGACGGTTGCGATCGGCACGACCACGGCGCATGACACTACTTGATGAAGACTCTTGAGCCATTGCCGAGGCTCCAATAGAGAGAGCCATCGCAGCTATAATGGCATATTTTTTAATTTGTCTCATTGTTATATCTTATTGATAGTCTGTTACAAATCTTGAATTAATTCACAATCACTTCCATTGGTGCAAGATCACGTTCAATTCCGTCGGGACCGATTGCTTTTACGCGAGAGATGTAGAAACGTTTTCCACGTGATAGTCGGCGGAATGAATCTTTCTGGCGTTGTGAGAAATTTGCTCCGTTTGAAACTTCGGGAATGGCATTACCCATAGAGTCGAAGAACACGGTTTCAAAGCTCAACACTTTGAATTGTATATTTAGCAAATCGTCATCAATAGCGGCTTCCAAACCCGATGCTTGTAACAACAACGTCTTTGCAAAAGGCCGAGAGCCTTTATATCGTTCGGTGTTACCCTTAGCATCGGTAAAAGAAATGTAGGGAGATGGATCGGGCAATTTGCGCACGCGGAAGGTCATTGTCGCAACAGTTTGAGTTTTGCCGTCCATATTGGCGTTAACTGTAATCACAGCATTTTCACCCACTTTCGACGGACGTGCAACCCAGGTATCGCCACTGCGAGAAAGAGTTCCATTGGTCATCGTAGCCGACACAGCATTAGAAGCCACCCCGGGAACAGAGATGCTCATTGGGTTGTCAATACCGGCATACAATACATTCATCATTGTAGCCGAGACAGTGGCAGTTGGCTCTATTACAGTATAGGACGAAGCAAACTCGTGACGTGTTACCGTACCATCGCCATGAGGCACTTCGAGATATCCGTTATAATCAAATGTACCTGTTTTTCCTGTAACGAACTCATACAAGCCACGATCGTTGGCAAGAGTTTCGCCATTAATGACGATGAGCGGGCGTTGAGTGGTATCGACCGCCGCAAGTACAATGTTGGCAGAGTATTTACCGCCACGCATCACATTGCGCGACTGAGGAATTACGAATGCATTCAACTCGTTAACTCTGACGTCGCCGGCATCGACATTTGCGAGCAAAGTGGAGAGCGCTTCACCTTCGGCATAGCGTATATCACTTTGTAATTTTGCGAGCAAAGTCACAGCAGCAACAACCGGCTGAGTGTCAAATTTAGCCTCCTCCCAAGTTTGTCCGCCAAGCGTACCGCTGCGAGTGACGGAGGAAGTGGATAGCGAGCGTTGAATATTGGCACGTTTAACGGTGTCGGTCATGAGAGATGCAATATATTCTCTATATACATCAATTTTGCCACGAAGTTTTTCACCTTCACGTTTTGTTGGCGATAGCATAACCACCGACGCCGCTTCCAAATCATCGCGATGTTCAATATTATTCACATCGCCATCATCTCCATCGGCCTTTTTAACGATAGCTATTTTCAGCGAGTCAACAAGGTTGTAAAGATTTTGGGTATAGTCGTGCACCTCAGATGCCTTTCGATACCACATTTCCCCTTTTTCGGGGTTTTGCTGACTGAAAGCTTCAAGGCGTCGCAATATCGACTCATTGCGTTGAGCCACGTTCTCATTGGATTGGTTCAAGCCATCTTCGACCTGAGTGAAACCATCGAGCACGTCGCTTGAGACATTGAGAGCGAGCATAGCGGTGAGGACGATATACATGAGGTTTATCATCTTCTGACGCGGTGAAAGCCTTGTATTACTTGATCCCATGCGTGATAGAAATTTACAATGGGTTATACAGCAGGATTATCGTTTTCGGGTTGAGAAGCAGAGGGCATTGTGCCAGTTACGTCTCCGCCCATCATCGGACGATACATGTTTATCGTCATGGCATGAATCATCTTCTCGTAAACCGAGTTGAGCTGTTGCATGTAGCGAGTCATCTTCTCTGTTTCTTCGTAATAACGAACACTTTGAGCCGAGCTCTTTTCATACATGTCGCGAATATCTTTTATGCCGCGATTCACGCGATCGATAGAGTCGAGTTGAGAAGAAACACTCTTGAGCTGGATTTCGTAGATAGTATTCAATCCGCCAATGTTGCGGTTGAGGTCTTGCATTTGCTCTACATATCCTGTTGAGCTACGAGTGATATTTTCAGAGTTTTCGGTAATCGCACGATAAGACTCCAACAACACGTCAGACACACGATTCAAAGCCTCGGTTGTTTCACGCAAACGTTGCATTTCGTCGGCAATAGAGGCCATTTGGCTCAAATATTGCTGAGTGGCATTTGTGAGTTCAGCCATGCGCGACAATTGGTCGGAAGCAGCGGCCATTTTAGCGATACTTTCTGAAAGCGAGGTAGTATCCTCTTCGCTGAGATTGATATTAGAAGGAATGCCGGCAGCACGTCGAGCCTGATCGGGCGAAACAGTCGATGAAGATGCTACGCCACCACCAATCACGATGCCACCCCCGCCATTGAATTCGGGGCGATCTTCGGGGTCCTTGCTTGAGAGAACGGGGAACACCTCTTCCCAATGATATTCTTTCGGTGGACGGTCAAAAGCAGTGAGGATAAACATCAAGACCTCAGTACCCATACCGATTGACAACAACGTGTTACCCCCGGGAAGGTGAAGAATCTTGAACAAAGCACCCCAAATAACGACTGCGGCACCGATACTATAGGCAAAGTTAAAGAAACGTTGGCCACTCTCTCCTGAGAGGAAACGTTCTATACTGTTTTTATATCTTTTAATCTTTCCCATTTTTCAGAATAATGAATGTGTTTATCTATGTAGGGTTATTATTTCTTGTTGTTACCTTGTCCGCGAGCAAAACCAATTTGAGTGCGCACACAACGGAATCCGATATAGGAACGTTGTTCGTTTTGGTATTCCCACATGCGTATGTCGCTGCGAATGTTGTGAGCCACGTCTTTCCATGAACCACCTCTCACGATTTTGCGTTTCATCTTATAGGGATCTTCTTTTGCAGCATTGTAGCGATATTCGGGGTTTAGATCGCTGGTGAGTTTGCCAACGCTCTCGGTGTAGGCCGTAGAAGTCCACTCACTCACGTTACCTGCCATATCATACAAGCCAAAATCGTTTGGAGAATAGGTGCCCACGCGCGATGTAATCAACTGACCATCTTTGACATAGTTTCCTTCATTTGGCTTAAAGTTGGCATAGAAGCAACCTTTATCTTCGGTCAAAGGCAGATCACCTTCCCATGGATACATATTTTCGTTTACCCCGGCACGAGCAGCATATTCCCATTCGGCCTCGGTTGGGAGACGATAGGGCTCAACATATACCCCTTCTTTGCCAAGAACACGACGCAAATAATCGGTGCGCCAATTGGCAAATGCTGACGCTTGCTCCCAGCTCACACCCACAACAGGATAATCATTATATCCGCCATGAGAGAAATAGAGGCGCACGTAAGGCTCATTATAAGCATTTTCAAAGTCATTCACCCAGGCAGTAGTGTCGGGATAAATATTTACGATATAAGTATTGAGGAAGTCAAAGTCACCGGTGAGACCTCTTGTGATAGTTTCACGCTTAATTTCGCCCTCATCGGTAAAATAGGCTGTATCCTTTGAAATGATGGGGACTTCGGTGGGGACTGGTTTATCGGTGTTATATTCACGACGGGTAGGGTCAAGACGATGTTTGCGCTTGGCTGCCTCGGTGTGGTTGAATATTTCATAGCGATAGTTCAACTGAGTGGGGTCGAGTTCTTTTTGTCCGGTGATAGGATTGGTGCGATATACACTCTCAATTGCACGAGCTTCATCTTCATTAGGATTGCGCCATGGAATTGCTTTGTTCCAATTGAGATGGGGCTTCACAGGATTTCCTTCACGGTCTTCTTCGATTTTGAACTCTTCATTACCGCCATAGGCAGGATCGGCAAGACGTTCACGAATGATTGAGTCACGCACCCAAAAAACAAATTGTTTATACTTAGAGTTGGTGATTTCGGTCTCGTCCATCCAGAATCCATCGACAGAAATGCCACGTGCATCGGCACGCAAATTCCATAGGCTGTCGTTTTTCTGTGGACCTACTTCCATAGAGCCACGAGAAACGAGTACCATACCATAGGGAGTAGGTTCAGCCCAAGAAGTAGCGCTCACACCTGTCACTTCACCACCGGCCGAGCTACTACGGCTACTCATTGCACATGATGAAACAATCGCCATCATGGCACAAGCTATGAGATAAATCGTTGCTTTTTTCATATTACATTATGCGAATACTCTTGTGTTTATTTTTATTTTTTTCTGAAAAGTCAAGTTTCAAACTATAACCGGCAAAAATCTCATGGCTGCCACTGCTTGCCTTAGAGATGTCGGAGATGGGATAATCGTAGCTATAGCCCAAGAAGAAATTCTTGTATTCGGCGCCAAGCATTACCGATACAGCATCATCGTAGCGGTATCCCACTCCGGCCGAAAGGAATTTATTATAGCGCACACGCCCGGTTATCTCAGCAGTCGTGAAAGTGAAATCGCTTTTCACCATTAACGACGGCATTATTTCAAATAACGTATTTTTTAACGGAATATTGCTCCCGGCCATAAAATATAGCACTCTACCGGTTTGGAACTCATAATTTTTCTCTTCGCCACCTTCGCCACTTTCAGCGTTCATTGTAATTGTGGGAGCAGTTAAATGAGTGCCTGAGATTCCTGCCCAAAAATATTTGTGGGTATAATACACACCAAAGCCCACATCAAAAGCCGTTCCACGTATGTCGGTCGTGGGGATAGCATCGTCTGTGCCTTCGTGATAATCATCATCGTCGGGGATAAAAACATCAGAGCCTTTAAACGACTCATCGATAAAGCCGAGTTGCACACCTGCCGACATGGTTCCGCCAAGTAATTTAAACTTATATCCGAGTTGGGCACCAAGAGACATGTTTTTATATAGTCCCATGCTTTCTTGTTGCAGAACAAGTCCTACGCCGAATTTTTTTCCAATGAATTTAAATGGCATATCGGCAACAGCAAGGAACGTGTTAGGCGCTTTTGAAATACCCACCCATTGGAGTCGAGAACCACCTCTGATGCGCAAATAATCTGTTGTTCCGATAGCACCGGGGTTATAGTAAGATGGCACTTCAAAATATTGGGTAAACTGAGCATCAACCTGCGCCAATGCATCAAACGGGGAGATTAAACTTCCCGTCAATATTATCATTAGGAATATATATCGTGAGATGGTTTTCATTTGAATTATTCAAAATAAAATGAGAATACAACCATTTGAGAAGTAACTTTTTTAAGCGATTGGGTGTATTTGAGTTTGCCCGGGTCATCAACAAGGTCGGGACGATCATGTTCCAATACGTCACTCAATCCGAAGCAGAATTTAACCTCGGGAATGAATTTGAAAAACGGCAAATAAAAATCACAACCAAATCCAAGAGTCAGATAATAGTCGGTTACTTTTGTCTTAATAAAATCGCTACGTTTTTTTGCCACATCAAATACCGCCATCGCACCGGCAGTTACATAGGGGCGAACGTTACGATAGCGCAGCGATGCAAACTTAATATCGGCCGGTATAACAACGTAGGAGGTTTTGACGTTTTGTTTCTCAGTGGCACCATTGGTTGTATCAATCATTTTCACCACCTTGTTGCCAAAATACATTCCCGGAGTCAAGCGCACACTGAAATAGTCATTCAATCTCACGCTGAACAATCCTGTCACATTAAATCCCGGAGAGAAAGATGGTTGTTCCATGAACCATGTTTCGCCGTTTTCGGTAACGAATCCGTTGTGAGAGAATGAAAGGTCTTGAGTGTGAGTACCGAAAGAGAAGCCCAAATGCCATGGTCGCAAATCGGCATAAGGCCTGTTTTGCAGTTTATCATTTAGGCGACGAGCGCTTATCGATTGCGTACCAATTGACGCAACGATAGCAACAAATACTAATAATATGACACGAAGATACTTCATCAATAAAATTAACGCATCGTTCTCCGGTTTATTGCATCACTGACTAAACAATTGTCATTTCTCACCGGGTTTCTTGCCGTCAACTTCTCTGACAAAATAAGGCGGTCTATTTTTTGTTTCATTAAATATGCGGCCAAGATATTCCCCTATCACGCCCAATGACAGCAATTGAACGCCACCCAAAAACAGCATTACGATAATAATCGTAGGGAACCCTTGTACCGGGTCGCCACAAACGAGAGCCTTGATGAAAACATATAGAGCATAAATAAATGCGCCCAACGACACGATGAGACCTACAACCGATGAGATGCGCAATGGCATTGTTGTGTGAGACGTAATACCCTCTATTGCAAGGCCCAACAGTTTGAAAAAGTTCCACTTTGTTGTTCCCGCGACTCTGCTGCCTTGATCAAACTCAATGTCTTTTTTGCGGAAACCAATCCATGAATACATACCTTTGGTGTAACGCTGTGTTTCCCGCATCTGGCACAATGCGTTAACACAAATGCGATCAAGTAATCTGAAATCACCGATATTTCTAAGTACGGGGACCTTTGAAGAGCTTTGAAGAATGTGGTAATATAGCATCGATAGTTTACGACGTATCCATGGCTCCTTGCCTCTAACTCGACGTTTGGCATAGACATCATCATACCCTTGCTCCCACGCTTCAAGCATTTGAGGAATCACTTCGGGCGGATGTTGCAAATCGGCGTCCATTATCACTACACAATCTCCCATCACATAGTCCATGCCGGCAAGCATTGCTATTTCTTTGCCAAAGTTACGGGAAAGGTCAATAAATCGGAACCGGGAATCACGTTCACGCATCATTCTCACCGACAACAAGCCATCATCGGTGCTGCCGTCATTAACGAGCATAACCTCCCAATCGTAGGCATCATGTGCGTCCATCAACGCAACAAGACGGTCAAACAATTGCGGCAACACCTCCCGTTCATTATAAAACGGAATGAGAAGCGACACTTTTTTATGCTTATTTACGACATCGGCACCTAAACTTTTCTCCATATCAGGCAGTTTACATTGTATGAGAGATTATTTCTGAGACAAAAGTAATGTTTTTTTGTCATTCTTTGCCAATTTTTTCGCAAAACTTGGCTAACTTTGTAACCGACAACACATCAAAAACTAACGATGGACACAAAACAACTTCTGCTGATCATCAATCCCATTTCGGGAACAGGAAACAAGCAAGGACTTGCCGAGCTTGTCACTGAACGTATGGCTAAAATAGGCTATACCACAGAAGTTGCATACACAAAGGGGCGTGGCGATGCTACTGCATTGGCCAAAAGCGCAATCAACCGAGGCTTTACCGGCGTGCTTGCCGCCGGAGGAGATGGCACCGTAAATGAGACCGCGACAGCACTTTGCAATAGCGACACAGCATTAGGAATCATTCCGGCCGGCTCGGGCAACGGTCTTGCGCGACATCTCAACATACCCATTGACCCCATACTGTCGCTTGATGTCATCAGTCAGAACAATATTGTAGCATGTGATTATTGTTCAGCCAACGAGCGTCCTTTTTTCTGTACCTTTGGAATGGGATTTGATGCCACCGTCAGCGAAAAATTTGCGCAACAACAAAAGCGCGGGAAATTCATGTACATCAAAAGTGCCGTAGAGGAATACATCAAATATGCCCCAGAGACCTATAAAATCACGGCCAATGGCACAACCCTCACCGAGAAAGCGCTCATCATTGCTTGTTGCAACGCATCACAATATGGCAACAATGCCTATATAGCACCTTCAGCGAGTATTACCGATGGCGTGATGGACATTACCATCGTTCATGACGGGGATATATTTGACAATACACAGATGTGCTTTGACCTTTTTTGGGGATTTCTTGATCGAAACACTAAAATCAGCACCATCAAATCTCCATCGGCAACAATAACCCGCTCGAGCGAAGGTCCGGTACATCTCGACGGGGAACCCCTCATCATGCCGGCCACCATTGAAGTGAAATGTCATCACAAAGCATTAAAAATATTTATACCCTCCAAGAGTTATAAATTCAAACCCATTATCACCCCGGTGAATAGCGCTTGGAGCGACTTCAAAATCGCCGTAACAAACCTTTTTAAGCTCAAATAAGTCTTATTTTTTGCTAAAAACGTTAATTACGCGTGAATTTTTTGTAAAAATTTGTTGTTTCGCAAAATAAATGCGAAATTCGTAGGACATTAATAATACCAGAAACATAAATTCTAACATACAACTATAATGAGTTATCTAAAATTTGATAAGAACCTCATGATTAACTTGGAGCAGTCTCTCCCCAAAGAGATGTTGCGTACTAATCAGTCGGGGGCCTATCATTGTACATCAATCGTAGGGTGTAATACACGCAAACAACATGGTTTGCTTGTAATCCCTATCCCCGAAATGGACAATAAGCCCCACATCATGCTATCGTCGCTTGATGAGACTGTAATACAACATGGCGCTCCATTTAATCTTGGATTGCACCGTTATAGAGGCGGCGTTTACAGCCCCAACGGTCACAAGTACATCAGAGAGTTTGATTGCGAAAGTGTACCACGTACAACCTACCGTGTGGGAGGGGTAATTCTCACCAAAGAAAAAATCTTTATTTCGCACGAAAATCGCATTCTCATTCGTTACACACTCGTAGAGGCCCACTCACCCACGACACTTCAATTCCGTCCATTTTTGGCATTCCGCAATTCCAGCGAATTGTGCATGGAAAATGACGCCTTAAATAAAGAGTGCGCAGAGGTACCCAATGGCATCTCATGTTGTTTATACCAAGGTTATCCCACTCTGTACATGCAAATGAGTCGCAAACCGGAGTGGCACTACGACCCACACTGGTATAAAGGCATCGAATATGTCAAAGACCTTGAGCGAGGCATTCCTTACACTGAAGACTTGTGGGTTCCCGGATATTTTGAAATACCCATTAAAAAAGGAGAGTCAATTATTGTCTCGGCCGGTATTTCTGAAGTATCACCAAGATCGCTCAACAAGATGTATGAAAGCGAAATTGCAGGACGCACATGCCGCACAAGTTTCTATAATTGCTTGAAGAATGCAGCAAAACAATGTTACCTCAAAGACCAAGATGGCGATTTCATTATCTCAGGTTACCCTTGGGGAGTTGTATTGGCTCGCAACACATTCATGTCACTACCTGGTACAACATTGGCAATCGACCACAAAGCCGACTTTGAAAGCATCATGGCCACCGCATCGGCCGAATTGGTGAAATTCATGAAAACAGGAGAAGAGAGCCGACGCATTAGCGGCATCGATCTTCCCGATATACCTTTGTGGGCTATATGGGCAATTCAACAATATGCCAAGATGGTGAGCGTTGAAGAAGCTCGTGAAAAATATCTTAAATTAGTAGCTGACATCGTTGACTACATCATAGACAATGGTCACCCCAATCTACGCATCGAAGAAAACGGATTGGTGACATCAATAGGCAACTCAAGTCCAATCTCATGGATGAACTCACAATTACATGGACACCCTGTGATTCCACGCACAGGTTACCTGGTAGAGTTTAACGCCCTATGGTATAACGCATTGATGTTTGCCGCTATGCTCGCTGAAGGCAATGAAGCAATGGCAAAACAACGTGAGCGTTGGCTTGAATATGCCGAATTGATGAAACACTCATTTGTTGACACATTCCTCAATGACTACGGCTACCTATATGACTATGTCAACGGCACATATGCCGACCCTGCTGTGCGCCCCAATATGGCAGTGGCAATCGGTCTCGACTATTCACCACTTGACCGCCGTCAACGCAAAGGAGTGCTCGACGTAGTAACTCGAGAGCTCTTAACACCCAAAGGATTGCGCACACTATCACCTCGTAGCTATGGTTATCGTCCTTTCTATCTCGGATCGCCCGAAGATCGCGAATTGGCATTGCACCAAGGTCCTGCCCGCCCGTGGCTCATAGGGTTCTATGCCGATGCCTACTTGCGAGTGTTTGGCATGAGTGGAGTTTCCTATATCGACCGCATGCTCATCGGCTTTGAAGATGACATGACTCAAGGTTGTATCGGTTCACTCTCACAACTCTACGACGGCAACCCACCATTCACCGGTCGAGGCGCCATCAGCCACGCAACCAATATAGCAGAAGTATTGCGCACACTGCGCACTCTAAAGAAGTTTAACATGTAGTCAACTATATCCCCATGAAAGCATTAATGTTTGGGTGGGAATTCCCGCCTCATATCCTCGGCGGTCTCGGAACTGCCAGCTATGGTCTCACCAAGGGAATGTGGGAGTGTGGCGACATGGATATCACTTTTGTTATTCCCAAGCCTCATGGCGATGAAGAGAAAGGATTTGCCCACATCGTTGGAGCATCACAAATCCCCATCGCTTGGAGAGATGTGAATCGCGAATATGTCGAAAACCGCATCGGTCACGTTATGGACCCCGAATTTTATTATCAGTTGCGGTCAAACATATATGCCGACTTTAATTATATGCGCACCAATGACCTCGGTTGCATCGAGTTCTCAGGTCGCTATCCCGACAATCTGCTTGAAGAAATCAACAACTATTCAATATGTGCCGGTGTCATAGCCCGTTCAATCGACTTTGACATTATTCACTCTCACGACTGGCTCACCTACCCTGCCGGAATACATGCAAAGCAGGTTACCGGTAAACCTCTTGTGATACACGTTCATGCCACCGACTTTGACCGTTCACGTGGCAATGTAAACCCCACAGTGTTTAATATCGAGCGTGATGGAATGCTTCATGCCGACCACATCATCACTGTGAGCAACCTCACTCGTCGCACAGTTATAGAAAAATATGGAATTGATCCGGCCAAAGTAACTACCGTACACAATGCCGTAGAGCCTCTTAGCGAGGAATTGCTTAATGTCCAGGCCAATAAGCCCAAAGAAAAAGTTGTGACATTCTTGGGTCGCATCACAATGCAAAAAGGGCCTGAATATTTTGTTGAAGCAGCTGCCAAAGTATTGAAAAACAACCACAATGTGAGATTTGTGATGGCCGGTAGCGGAGACATGATGGACAAGATGATTGCACTTGCAGCCGAGAGAGGTATTGCCGATCGTTTCCACTTCCCCGGCTTCCAAAAAGGTAAACAGGTTTATGAGATGCTCAAGGCTTCAGATGTTTACATTATGCCATCGGTATCTGAGCCATTTGGTATCTCTCCATTGGAAGCAATGCAAATGGGAGTACCTTCAATCATCTCAAAACAATCGGGTTGCGCCGAAATTCTTGACAACGTCATCAAGACCGACTATTGGGACATTGATGCAATGGCCGATGCAATATATTCGATTGTAACCTACCCTGCAATGTATAATCAGCTACGCGAGGACGGACTTGCCGAAGTCAACCAAATCACATGGGACAAAGCCGGCGCAAAAGTAATCGCAATATACAAGCAGGTAATGAACCGATAAGAAAATTTTTAACCAACACAGTAAAATCAACACATTAATATAATAGGCTTATGAAAGCGATTTGTTTTTATTTCCAAATACATCAGCCATTCCGTCTCAAAAGATATCGTTTCTTTGACATAGGCAACGACCATTACTACTATGACGACTTTGCCAACGATGACATCATCACACGCATTGCTCAACGCAGTTATATTCCCGCAGCAGAGAGCTTGTTGCGCATGATTGACGAGAGCAAAGGCAAATTCCGTTGCGCAATCTCTATAACAGGTATCGCTCTTGAACAATGCGAACAATATGTACCTGAGTTTATCGATGTTCTCAAGAAACTTGCCGATACCGGCAAAGTGGAATTCTTGGCTGAAACCTATGCTCACTCGTTGGCATCGCTTGCTGATCCCGAAGAGTTTGCACTGCAAGTTAAAGCCCACGATGAGAAAATCAATGCTCTATTTGGAGTTAAGCCCAAAGTGTTGCGTAACACCGAGCTTATCTACTGCGATGACCTCGCTCCACAAATTGCCCAAATGGGTTATAAGGGTGTGATAACCGAAGGTGCTAAACACATTCTCGGTTGGAAGTCACCAAACTATGTATATTCTTCGGCATCGGCTCCTAAATTGAAGATGTTGCTCAAAAACTCAAAACTATCAGACGACATCGCATTCCGTTTCAGCAATCCCGAATGGGAATCTTATCCCCTCACTGCCGACAAATACATCGGTTGGATTGCCGATACCCCTGCCGACGAACAAATCGTGAACCTATTCCTCAACTTGGAGACATTTGGAGAAATGCAATCACGCGAAACCGGTATCTTCCAATTCCTCGAAGCTCTTCCACGATTTGCGGCTGAAAAAGGCATCGACTTCTGGACTCCATCAGAAGCAGTGGCAAAACTCAAACCGGTTGACTCGTTGAGTGTACTCCACCCAATTTCTTGGGCCGATGAAGCACGCGACACAACAGCATGGTTGGGCAACAAGCTACAAAACGAGGCATTCCAAAAACTCTACTCAGTGGCAGAACGTGTACGCCTTTGTGACGACCGTCGCATCAAACAAGACTGGAACTACTTGCAAGCAAGCGACCACTTCTTCTATATGAGCACAAAACACCTCGATGATGGCGCCGTTCACTCTCACTTCAGCCCCTACGAAACTCCATTCCAGGCATTTACCAACTATATGAACGTACTTGCCGACTTTATAGTGCGCGTTGAAGAACAATATCCGCTTTCTATAGAAAATGAAGAGCTTAACGCACTTCTCACCACTATTCGCAACCAATCACGCGAGATTGCTGAACTCACTAAAGAGGTGGAATCAATGCGCAAAAATGTGGAGCATTATAATGAAGAGCGCAAATTGCGTGAAGCCGTTAAAGAGGAAGCTCCGGCTGCTAAAAAAGCGGCTCCAAAAGCAAAGAAAGCTAAAGCAGCCGAGGTAAAAACCGAGGCAGAATGTACTCCCGCTGAACCGGCAGCACCCAAGAAACGTTGCTGCCGCAAGAAAAAAGAAGCATAAGGTTCTATAATACAACCATTACCAACGCAGGTCCCTGATTTCAGAGACCTGCGTTGTTGTTTGATTGGAGCTTGGGGTAATTAAGACATAACCGGTTGTTGACGGCAAAGGTTATAAATAATTTAGTCATGGAAAACAAATGGAGCAATAATATTTGTACCTTTGTGGAAAATTAGCAAGATGAAAGAGTCGGAGATAATCAATAATATCAAGTCGCGCCTTGGGATAGAGCATCTCAATGAGATGCAACAACGCATGATGAGGGCACATTCTCAATCGGTGTTGTTGCTGTCGCCCACAGGCTCAGGCAAAACAATTGCATTTACAATTCCCGTATTGCGCAGTTTGGGAGCTGCCAACCAAAGGGTTCAAGCAGTGATAATAGCGCCATCGCGCGAATTGGTGCAACAAATCGCATCGGTTGTGCGCACGATTGCAGTTGGCTACAAGACGGTTGCCTTTTATGGCGGTCACTCAATGCTTGACGAGGTGAAGTCGCTGAGTGTGCCCGCCGAGATAATCGTAGCCACACCCGGCCGATTGCTCGACCACATAAACCGTGGAACGGTTGACCTATCAACCGTATCGACACTTGTGCTTGATGAATATGACAAATCGCTTGAATTGGGATTTCACGATGAGATGCGCCGCATAGTAAGGGCAATGGGAACGTTTAAATTAGTGATACTCACGTCGGCCACCCGACTCACCGACATGCCATCGTTTCTCCCATTCAAGAAGCCCGAAACAATTGACTTTACTGCGCAAGCCGATGCGCCTCGTGGTCGCACGACCATTGTACAAGTAGAGAGTCCCACACGCGACAAAATTGACATCGCAATCGACTTGTTGCGCTCCCTTAACAATGGCAAAGTTATCCTATTTGTCAACCATCGAGAGAGCGTTGAACGAGTATATGACCTCATGCGCAAGGCCAATCTTCCCGTTGGCGCCTATCATGGCGGATTGGAACAGATCGACCGAGAAAAAGCCATCGATTTGCTCAATAATGGCACGACTCCCATTCTGATCTCGACCGACTTGGGGTCACGCGGGTTGGATATTGACAACGTTCAAGCCGTAGTGCATTATCATTTAGCGCCATCGGCCGAAAGTTGGACCCATCGCAACGGTCGCACAGCACGCATGGGGGCTGAGGGCATGGTATATGTCATCACCGCCGAGGGTGAAACTATTGCAGATTACATTGAATTTGACCGACCATACGTGCCAACGGGCCATAGCACCGATCCTATCAGGAGCGATGTGGCTACACTCTATTTCAATGCCGGGAAAAAAGAGAAGATTTCACGAGGCGATATCGTGGGCTATTTGGTGAACAAAGGAAACATTGAGGCTTCGAAAATTGGGAAAATCATCGTAAAGGACCACTGTGCATTGGTGGCCGTTCCTGCATCGGAAGCCAAAGCCATTGTCAATGCCGTTGCATCGCACAAAATCAAGAATACTCGCGTGAGGGTTACACTATTGAAATAAGCATCAGCCAAACAACAGGCAGAAGGCCAAAATAAGTAATCCACATACTACCACAATGACTATTTCGAAATGGTCATCGATAAACTTGTAGCGGTCGGACAATATTATACCGGCATAAATAATCGCGAAGCCTACAACAAACACAATAACAATTATAAGCAGAACGGCCCATATCGTCATTGATCCATCGGCATTGTAAACAAACCGTTGCCATGATGATTCGCGCCATTCGGTCGTGGGAACACGTAGGTAGGAGATGCTTTCCAGCTGATGGTTGATTGTGGTATAGGAATCGGCATCTATTGCAAACGCCCCATAAAATCTATCCTTTGATTGGTAACTGATACCTATGGGCGTTTCGCTATTGTTGCGGAAACGCATAGTTTCCGAATTGGGTTGAGTGATTTCTATGTATTGTGCAAGAGAGTTATCTTCAGAGGCAAATCCGGCAAATTTGAGTTTGTCGTAACGATTGTGATAGTCAGAAAAACCAACTTTGAGGTAATTGTCGTTAGGTTTAATATTGACGTAGAAAATCGATGAATGACGCTTATTGGGATTTTGCTTTAGAAAGACATAATCAAACACGGCATACACAGTAGTGTTCTTGCCTGTTGGGGTAAAACGCAACGTAGCAATGAGAGTGCCGTCGCTATTTGTGACAGTATCAATTGCAGTGATATTTAGTGGCGAATTCTCAAGATTTTCATGCTCGAGTTGTTTGGGCGCTTCAGATTTATCGGCCACATCATGCCGGGGATTTGGCTCAGTGATTGGGTTAGATGTCGGAGACGAGGTTGATGCTACATTGTCATCGGCGCTATTAGACTGATTACTGGCGTTATCATCTTGCCGAGGTTGATTATCGATGGCCGAAGTGGGTATTATTGTTTCGTAGTCAAAGTTGTTTTGTGTAATGTAATAGGCATTGAATTTCAATGCTTTGGAGTTTTTAATTGCGCGTTGTTTGCAAGCGTTTTTCCACTCGTCAAATCGATTGTTGCCAAGGCTTGGTTGAATGTAAAATCTATTATTTATTTCGTGAACGTAGGGCTGAGAAATGCCGTCGTAGGTTGCCCTCATATTTATATCCATACTGGCGTAGTCACCTTTCAGCGAAATGCCTACAATGGGAGTTTCAACGGCAGTAAAAGAGTATAGGACATTGTCCTTATATCGAAGCGACATTTTGTTGCCTGAGTTATAGGCATTATAGAAGTCGGAATGATTTAGATTAACATTGGCCGACTGTATGTCATACTGAAGGAAGAAATCTCTCACCGAATATTCTTTGTCGTTGACAAGAGTAGGGAAAAAGATGTCGGGTATTGGAGTGTTTTTACTGTCAACAAATATTACATTATTGATTTTCTCATTATTTAAAATTTCCTGTCCATTGAGTGAAGCTGAGATGTCGCCCCCTTTGTCGCGCATAAATTGACTGATTCCAAAAAGCAGCCCTACAATAGTGGCTACACCGGTGAGTAATGTAGTGATAGCCTTCAACGAAAGAAGTTGTTTGAATCTTTGAACAAGGGCAGATTTTTGGTGTAGTTTGGGACTTGTTTTTGACATATTCAATTTATAGACTTAATGGAATTACAAATTTAATGCGAATAGTTTAGGCTTTTCACTGCACTCAACAGTTTTACATTTATTTAACAAAGCGAGTGCGACAAGGCAACCTTGACGCACTCGCTGAATGATTTTATCAACCTACTTAGAGAAGTTTTTGCAAAGCAGCTTCAAATTCTTCGGGAGTCATCAATCCCACGTTGCTGCTGATAGATCCATCGGTTGCAACAAAAAGAATGTGAGGAATGCCGGAAACGTCAAAGGCTTTAGCTGATTCGGGGCAACGGTCAACATCGACAGAAATAAACTCGATTTGTCCGTCATATTTCTTAGCCATTTCTTCAAACGTTGGTTTGAAAGCTTGGCAAGGACCACACCAAGTTGCATTGAAGTCAACAACAACAGGGTGATTTACATTGCGGCTGAAATCAAGGATTTCGCCTGCTTGAAGTTCATATACGCCAGAACGCCACACAGCACGTTCTTCAGCGCCATTAGCCACAGCAACAGAATCGTTTTGTACGGCGCTTTCTTTAGAAGAACCAGCACAAGAAGCCAACGAAGCCATAGCTATAACTGCCGAAGCAGCTAAAAACAATTTAATCTTTTTCATTGTGTTTGTAATTTAATTATTCATTAATCCAAATGTGTTTAATCTCAGCTATATAGATGTCGTGGAGATTTCCATGCTCTCCACCATACCATTTTTCAAGAGGTTGTTTATCCAGGAATTTCTCTTCGGCCATTGTATCTTTATACAATACCTGACAATCCATCACGATGCGAGCTTGAGCAAAAGCCACTTGTTGAGATGGCATCTCAATAGGAGTCAAAGCCTCATAATGCATTTTGTCAAAATTGCGACCACTTTTAGAGCCCATTTCGGCAAGAGCCTGCCGCAGTTGTGAGGGGAAGAATGAGAGAGTGAATCGCCGGGTGCGTTCAATATATTCATGAGTGTATCTTTCGGGTCGCACATATATAGTGGCAACAGGCTTTGCCCATAAGACACCAGCGCCACCCCAACTGGCAGTCATCATATTGAAGTTTTCAATATCGCCAGAAGTTATGAGAGCCCAATCTTTGCCTAAGAGGCGAAAGATGCTTTCATCAAATTTATCGGGAGCGATTTCTATCATATAACTCAGATTAAAAATTTAACAACAAGGAGCCAGTTGCCTCACTCTGAATGAAACACCCGACTCCTTGCAATTGTTTATCTAAAAACTCTAAAATGCATTAATTAAGCAAGAGCTGCATTTGTTCCGTGAACAGCAGCTGCGCTCTTAGCAAAGAGTTCTTTTTCTTCGTCGTTGAGATCAAATTCAACGATTTTTTCGATACCGTTGCGACCGAGGATACAAGGAACACCGATGCAAAGATCTTTTTCGCCATATTCACCTTCGAGCAATGCACTACAAGTGATCATGCGTTTTTGATCGTGGATAACAGCAGCAGCCACTTGAGCAGCAGCAGCACCTGGAGCATACCAAGCTGAAGTGCCGAGTAGCTTAGTGAGAGTAGCACCACCCACCATTGTGTCGGCAGCAATTTGTTTGAGTGTTTCAGCGTCAATGAGTTCGCTTACAGGAATACCACGATAAGCAGCATAACGAGTCAAAGGAATCATAGTAGTGTCACCATGTCCACCCATAACGATACCTTCGATTTCATTAGGATTGGCATTGAGAGCTTGGCTCAAGAAATATTTGAAACGAGCGCTGTCGAGAGCTCCGCCCATACCGATGATGCGGTTTTTGGGAAGACCACTTGTTTTGTGAATGAGGTAGGTCATTGTGTCCATAGGGTTAGAAACACAGATGATGATAGCGTTGGGTGAATATTTGAGCACGCTGTCAGTCACTGACTTAACTATACCAGCATTAACGCCGATGAGCTCTTCGCGAGTCATACCCGGTTTGCGGGGAATCCCAGAAGTGATTACAACAACATCGCTATCGGCAGTTTTAGAATAGTCGTTTGTAACACCAACCATTTTAGTGTTGAGACCAAGGATATTTGCAGTTTGCATGATATCCATGGTTTTTCCTTCAGAAAGACCTTCTTTGATATCGATGAGAACAACTTCGTCAGCTACACCTGTAGTGACCAAAACATTAGCACAAGTTGCGCCTACATTACCGGCGCCTACAACTGTTACCTTTGACATAATTTTATTATTTAATAATGGTTTATATTGTTTGTTTTTTACGTCGTTAGTTACAACTCTACAAATTTACGCATTTATTTTATAACGAGTTTGAAAATTGTCTTAAAATTTCACTATGCAGCCATTTGTTTTACAACAATTATACAAATTTCGTGCCTAAAAATCGTCAAATGATACTTTTTGAGGTGTTCTAAATGTGGCGAATTAGGTGAATACAAGAATTTTAGCTAACTTTGCACCGTTTTTTGAGAAAATAATCAATTCATAATATATAATAATGAAAAAACTATTTTTACTCATCTTGTCATGCGTTGCCATCTTCACTGCTTCGGCAACGACATGGAAACTTAATGGCACCTCCTACACGGTTGATGTTACTTCAACCTCTTCGTTAGGAGCAGGCACCACAGTAACCAAGGCTCATGTATATACCAGTTCACACCACATGCGCATATTCTATACTGTGACAGACTTGACCAACCCCGACGTTGCAATCAAAGCGGTTCCCGGCGGCAGCTACCTCACTTCACGCTCAACAGTTAGCTCTATGGCAGGGAAAATTACCGGAGCGACAGCAATCGCCGGCGTAAATGGAGGGTTTTTCAGTACCGAGACCCCCGGAGGTTTCACCGTTATTGACGGGAAAGCTCGCAAGGGATTCAGTGGCGATGGATATTATGCGATAACCGCCGATGAAAATTCAGTTCCTACTATCGGTTACACCAACAAAATAACTTGCTGGTGTAGCAACGTTAACGGAATTGAAGGATGGTCAAATGGCGCCGCAATAAACTCGACACCCAGCTATGTAGCAAATTGTGGCATTGGCGAAATGCTCATATTCTACACGCCCGAATATGGGTCGTCCTCATTAACCTCGGGCTACGGTGGATATGCCGTTAAACTCACTCCGGTGAATGGTGCAACTCTCACCCCCGGCAAATATGTAAAATATACAGTAGCAAGCACCCCCTCATCAGGCAACGTGTCAATTCCTTCAAACGGAATCGTGCTATTCGGACGTGGCACACAAAATGGTGCTTATGTAGGTGGATTGAAAGCGGGTCAAGAAATCACAGTATATCTCAACCCAACCATCAAAGACAATAATGGCGTTGAAACCAATCCAATCGTGCATCAAGCGCTTGGTGGCTCAGCCATGATTTTGTGTGATGGAGTAACAATTTCATCTTATCCAAATAGCCTTGGAGCAATTTCAAGCAATCAACCCCGCACAGCAGTTGGTTACAATGCCGATAAGACAAAATTGGTGATGTGTGTTGTCGATGGCCGCAATTCAACTTATACTCAAGGTTGTACAGGTAAAGTTCTTGGCGACATCATGAAAAACCTCGGTTGTAGTGATGCCCTAAACTTTGATGGTGGAGGTTCTTCTCAATTCTGGACTTGCACCGAAGGAATCATAAACGACCCTGTAAACAACAATAGCGGAGGCGCAACTCGTTCAGTAGCCGATGGTTTCTTTATTGTTAAGCTTCCAACTCCTGTGTTGACAACCGGCGCTTCGTCTCTCTCATTTACCACAAGCGACAATGCTGCGGTATCAAAAACCCTTTCAATCTCAGGTAGCAACTTGCGCGACAATATTAAAATTTCTTTGTCGGGGAGCAATGCATCTCAATTCTCAATATCGGCAAGTTCTATCAGCAAAGATGCGGCAAGTGGCACTATTACAGTAAAGTATGCACCCACTGCAACGGGGTCACACTCTGCGACTCTCACCATCTCTTCAACCTCGGCAACATCTAAGACCGTAGCTCTATCAGGTAGCAACACTACTACCGCAGAGCCACCAAAAGACCCTACTACCGAAGGTCCTACTTTGACACTTGATTGGAGCTACAATTCCAGCGTGATTCCCTCAACACCCGGCGATGCTCGTTGGGCCGCAGGATACAATGGAACACTCTACATTCAAGATCGCACCAATGCCAAAATCATTGCAGTTAACAAATCAGGAAAATCAGAAATCAACACCGGAGTGAGCGGATTCTGCCTAACAGCCGATGAAGTCGGAAACCTCATCATTTCAACCTCAGCCGGAGGAAGCACTGCTTCTACTGCTTATAAAATACTCCCCAGTGGCAAAACCTCTGCCTCAGACTTGGTTGACTTGACAATTACACCGCCAGATGGTTGCGCAAGCGCACGTATGGACATCATGGGACGTGCTATCGGCGACGTGATGAGTTCAAGCGGTGGCGCATTCTATACATTGGCCAGCGGAGAAACTAAAATCTCTAAAATCTATGTAGAAAACGGAGTTCAAGTAGCAAGCAAATCGGCTGCGATAGCATTAGGCAAAGATGCTACCGGTGGCACTCAAGGTATCGTTCAACCCACAAATAACGATATCTCGGCGGTTAATAATGTTGTGTGGAGCGACCGCTCAGCCGCTAAACAACTCAACAAACTCGATGGCACAGCCTACACCGAATACTCATTCAACTCGGCCGGAGTAGTGAATTCTACCGCAGGTGGAGACATCGTGACTCTCGGTGATGTGGTTTACACGATTGAGCCAAGCGGCACTCATTATTCCGATGGATTTGTAATCGTTGACCGCACCAATGACAAAGTGATATATACACGCAACGAGACAAGCGCACTTGAATCAACTCTATATGTTACATGTGCCTATGTCGCTTTTGAAAAAATCGATGAATCAACAGCCAATGTTTACCACTTTGCGCCAAGCATCGTTGCTTCTAAATATACATTCAAAACCGACGTTGCATCGGGCGTGGAAAATGTGATTGTAGATAACGAAGCTAATATCAATATCTCATTGATCGATGGCAAAATCAATGTATCGGGCATTGAAGCTAAATCAACTTCAATCTATTCTATTAATGGAGCATTGGTGGGCCAAGCTGCCGGAAATGTCATTGAAGCGGAACATCTCAACGGGCTTTACATCGTTGTTGTTACCGACAATGCCGGTCGCACCTACACAAAAAAAGTTATTGTGAGATAATACATTCGCATTAATATTTTTCCCAAGAAAAATAGCGTCCGTGTCAAAATTTTGACACGGACGTTTTTTATGCTTATACCCTCCAATGCAGGGTGGCAAAAAGCGAGGGTGAACCATTTCATTTTGGTTCACCCTCGCTTTAGATGTTATGTCAGGTTGATTAAAACTCTGCGTTGTTTGGAGTGCGGGGGAATGGAATGACATCGCGAATGTTGGTCATACCTGTAACAAAGAGCAACAAACGTTCAAAACCAAGACCAAAACCTGCATGAGGCACTGTACCGAAACGACGAGTATCGAGATACCACCACATATCCTTCATTGGGATATTTAATTCTTCGATGCGCTTCATGAGTTTATCGTAGTTCTCTTCACGCACGCTACCACCGATGATTTCACCGATTTGAGGGAAGAGCACGTCGGTTCCTTGTACAGTTTTGCCGTCGGCGTTCTGTTTCATGTAGAATGCTTTGATTTCGGCAGGGTAATCGGTCATGATAACCGGTTTGTTGAAGTGCTCCTCAACGAGATAACGTTCATGTTCGCTTGCAAGGTCGCAGCCCCAATATACAGGGAATTCAAACTTCTTACCGGCAGCAATTGCTTCTTCAAGGATTTTGATACCTTGAGTGTAAGGTAGTCTCACAAATTCGGTATCGATTACTTTTTCCAAGCGTTCGATGAGGCCTTTGTCAACCATATTGTTCAAGAACTCAAGGTCATCTTTACAGTTGTCGAGAGCCCAACGAATACAATATTTGATAAATTCTTCTTCAAGATCCATGAGGTCATTGAGATCGGCAAAGGCAACTTCAGGTTCAATCATCCAGAACTCAGCCAAGTGGCGTGGAGTATTGGAATTTTCGGCGCGGAATGTTGGACCGAAGGTATAAATAGAGCCAAGTGCTGTTGCAGCCAATTCACCTTCAAGCTGTCCCGAAACAGTCAAACTTGCTTGTTTGCCGAAGAAATCATCATCGTAAATAATCGAGCCGTTTTCATCTTTCTTGAGGTCATATAGATTCTTTGTAGTCACTTGGAACATTTGTCCGGCACCTTCACAGTCCGATGCTGTGATGATTGGTGTGTGGAAATAGAAGAATCCATGTTCGTGGAAGAATTGGTGAATAGCAATAGCCATGTGGTGACGAATGCGGAACACTGCGCCAAATGTATTTGTGCGAGGGCGCAAGTGAGCTTTTTCGCGAAGGAATTCAAAAGTGTGACCTTTCTTTTGCAAAGGATATGAATCGGGGTCGGCAGTACCATATACTTCAAGCTGTTCAGCTTGAATTTCGGCCGATTGACCTTTACCCATTGACTCAACAAGTTGTCCGATGACATGAATACTAGCCCCGGTTGTGATGGGTTTCAATTGTTCGTCGGAGAATTTCTCCATGTCAAAAACAATCTGAATGTTTTTAATTGTTGAGCCATCGTTCAATGCCACAAATTGCACATTTTTGTTTCCACGACGAGTTCTCACCCACCCTTTAACACTCACCTGATTGCCGATGAGTTCGGGTGCAAATATATCTACAATTTTAGTTCGTTTCATTTTAGTTTTATGTATAATCGTATAATGGGTTGTTATTATTCAAAAGATCCCATTTTCAAGAAATTAACTTCTTCTTGAGTGAGATAGCGCCAACGTCCACGAGGGAGGTTTTTCTTAGTAAGTCCGGCAAAATATACACGGTCGAGTTTCACAACGTGGTATCCCAACGATTCGAAAATGCGACGCACGATGCGGTTGCGACCTGAGTGAATTTCAATACCGGCCTGATTGCGATCAGTTTCAGTTGCATAGCTGATTGCATCGGCATGGATTGGTCCATCTTCAAGTTCGATGCCATCGGCAATTCGTTGCATATCGTCTTCTGAGATGTCTTTATCGCACCAAACATGATAGATTTTTTTCTTGACATATTTTGGGTGTGTCAATTTTGACGCAAGGTCACCGTCGTTTGTAAGCAATAGCACACCGGTAGTGTTGCGGTCAAGACGTCCCACAGGGTAAATGCGTTCTTCGCAAGCACCTTTGACCAAATCCATAACAGTCATGCGACCATTGGGGTCGTCGCTTGTTGTCACACAGTCTTTGGGTTTATTCAAAAGTATATAACACTTGCTTTCAAGTGTCACTACTTTTTCATCATATTCGACTGTATCATTGTGAGAAATCTTTGTTCCCAATTCGGTAACAACTACACCATTGACTTTCACGAGACCTTGTTGAATGAATTCATCGGCTTCGCGACGAGAGCATATTCCGGCATTTGCCATAAATTTGTTCAAACGTATTTGTTCGTTTGGATCGGGTATTGGCATTTCATACTCAATGCGTTTTGGGCGTGGAGTAAAGCTCTTGCCACGCATTGGGAAACCGGTTGAGTTGTTGCGGTTATTTTGTTGACGTCGATTGTTGTTGCGGTTATTTTGTTGACGACCTTGGTTATATCCGCCTTGATTGTATCCTCCTTGGCGGTTATATCCACCTTGTTGACGGCCTTGATTATATCCACCGCGGTTGTTATATCCGCCTTGTTGACGACCTTGGTTATATCCACCACGATTATATCCTCCTTGGCGATTGTATCCTCCTTGACGGCCTTGATTGTATCCACCACGGTTATAACCGCCTTGACGTGGAGTGTAGTCTTCACCATTTGAATCACCCATGCCATCAGCCGCTACGTTTTCAAAGTCGGGACGCTGACGTGGTTGATAACCATCATTATATCTTGAGTTATACCCCTGATTATATCCACGATTATATCCGCCTTGACGATTGTAGCCTCCTTGACGGTTATATCCACCCTGACGGTTGTATTGACGTGGTTGATAATGACGCTCGCCATTATATTCGTTTGCCGAATAAGATTGATCGGCCGATGCAGCATAGTCACTTGAATGCGTGTAATTTACTTTTTCATAACGTGCATCTAACTCTTCGGAATTAACACTACGAGGTTCTCCGATTCTTGGTCTTTTTGGTTTCTTTTCGTTACTATCCATAATAGTCACTTTAAAAAAATTCTTGCCTCGCGGCTTTGTTTAATTTTTATCTAAGGTTTAGCAAATGTTTCTTAAGCTAACTATAATTACTATCTGTCCTTTATTGTCCTACATCCTGTAGTATTGTAGATTGTAAAAGCGATTAATTTATCTTGCCACAGAAAATTCACGCAAAATTAATTGATTTTCTCCAATGGCACAATATTTTAAGCGATTTTTGTTTGCCTATTTGTCGGTTTTTTGTTCTTAAAACAACTAAACGGGATAAATGGTTTTAATTTAGTGGATTTCTACCGTTTCAGGTTAGCTGAATATTCGAGCCCAATCGGCGTGTTCAAAGGCCAATTGTTCGCGATTATTCTCTCTCACGATCACCAATCGAGGCTCAATATCCACCACAAGCGATTCTCTATTGCTCCGCATTTGATAGACATGATTGGGTCCAAGACATGCCTCAATGTGTGATATCTTTGGGCGACGATTGGTTGCTTTGGTTATATCGGGGACTTTGTCTCTATCGGATAGCAGTTCATATATCTGCTCATATTTTGTTTGCAACTCAGTGCGACGACTATTTTGAAAGCGGAATCCGTTACGTTTCGACAAAGATTCGGCAACGATGAGAAGGTACATAGCAGCATGCGACGCATCAAGTTCGCCTATGATTTCTGTCTCAGGTCCTTCAAATTTCAATCGATAACACCTATGAGTATGTTCAAGCACGAGTTTGCATCTTGCACCACGTTTGTGCACAACCATATCAAAGATTGTCTTATAAAATCCGGCATATATGAAGTTACCCTTCTCGTCTCGCATATTGCTGATTATGACCGATGCATGACGCTGATAATCATTGAATCGGCCAACAAATTCACGCACTACGTCAATCGGGGAAGAGGAGATGTCAAGCAGAAGAAAATCGGAGTATTTTACCCCGTCAACGTAGCTATTTCCAAGTTTTATCATCAGCACCGGATTGGATTGCTCGAGCTTAAATCTAAGTTTTGTCTCCAAAATTTCGTTTCTGAAACTCTTCGTTGACAGATTCCCGAGCATATCAATCACTCGTTGCGACTCGACGGGAGTGAGCATCGGAGCCATATAGGCAACAATCTTCTTGACAAGAGGTGCGGGAGTGTTTCGATAGTGGCGGGCAATATCGGGGATAAATATAAATTCAAAACCGCCCATGCGCAATTCATTCCCCATCTCATGGCGATATTGTTCGATAACTCTTTCGCTCAAGTTTCCAAGAGTTCCATCAAGGAATAGCACCTGAGAATCGGCAAAGTCAAGTTCGGCACATCTAAATGATACAAGGCAATTGTCGGGGTGGGCACACGTTCCTACGCAATAGTCCAATGCTGTGAGCAATAGCGCCTCTTCTCTGCTGCAAGAACCATCGGCAAGGGCCATGCTTTTGAGGTCGGAGAGCATCAGCATGGCTTTGCGTTTGCGCTTTGCAATTATTTTGCTTGCTTGACCTATTGTCAATGTCGATGCGACATCGATATCAACCGGCGTAATCTCATTCTGTCGGAACAATTCCTCGATTGTCTCAATCTCCTGTTGGGCAATAACTTTGTCGGCTTTCAACAGTTCGGTCACCAATCGTGCATATGCTGCTTTTGATAAATCTTTCATGGATATATATTTTGCAACAAATTTAATAAAAATCACACAAATGCACCCAATTTATCGTTATTATTGCAATCAACGCACCGCAACTCTCTGATAATCAAGCCACGCAATTTTCTTCAACATATAACTTTCACTTATAATTGCAGTACAAAAAATTCTGCCAAATTTCTTTTCTACCTTTGTAACATCTTAATAAAGCCAAGACAACAATCGCGAACTTCGCATTAAAGATATATGTCTTAATAGGCTACGAAATACACACAACCCCATCACAAGCCAATGCGCGGGCATCACGCTTCACTCCACCCCTCGCATTGGCTTTTTGATTAAAACTTCTGACAAAATTCCCCATAACACACAAAAAGGCGAAGAGCAACACTCTTCGCCTTTTTGTGCCCAGAACAGGACTCGAACCTGCACGCCTTGCAGCACTCGCACCTGAAACGAGCGCGTCTACCATTCCGCCACCTGGGCTCGTTTGCGTTGCAAAGGTAATGTTTTTATTCGGCTTATTATTCCTTTATGGCAATATTTTTATAAATATATTTGATTATTGTGGAGGTTTTCTCCGCCAACTTTCCCACAAATTATGCAGTATAAGGGAAAAGTGCTAACTTTGTATCGTTTTTGCAATTTACTCTCACTAAAGTAACTCAATCTCATTGCGATATGAATGAATTTTTCAAAATACTGCGACGGTTCGTTCCTCCCTATAAGAAATACCTTATCCTAAATATTATTTTTAATATTTTGGCGGCAATTCTCACGTTGTTTTCTTTTGCAATCATCATTCCCATTTTGGAAATGTTGTTTCAAATCAAGGAGGCTTCATACACCTATATGACTCTTGCCGATGGCTCGTTTAAAGACGTTGTCATCAACAACTTTTACTATTACACCCAAGTGGTCATAGATGAATGGGGCGCATCGTATGCTCTTGCCGGATTAGCGGCATTGCTCATCTTCATGACATTTTTGAAAACGGGGGTAACATATCTCAGTCTCTATTTCATAGTGCCGATGCGCTCGGGAATCGTAAGAGATATTCGCAATTACGTTTATGATAAGATCACAACACTTCCCATCTCGTTTTTCACTTCTGAGCGAAAAGGTGATGTAATGGCACGCATGAGCGGCGATGTGACCGAAATCGAAAACTCTATAATGGCATCGCTCGACATGATGTTTAAAAATCCGGTAATGATTATCGTGTGCCTTGGCATGATGATCACCATCAGTTGGCAATTGACCGTGTTTGTGCTCATCTTGCTTCCATTGGCCGGCATCGTAATGGGCCGCGTAGGCAAAAAGCTCAAACGCAAGTCGCTTGAAGGTCAGCAACAATGGGGCACGCTAATGTCAAATATCGAAGAAACATTGGGGGGCCTACGCATCATCAAAGCATTTAATGCCGAGGGAAAAGTAAAAGATCGCTTTCATCGTGAGAACGATACTTTCTTCAACATCAGCAATAAAGTCTCACGACGCCAATCGCTTGCCCACCCAATGAGCGAGTTTTTGGGCACAGTGGCAATATCAATAGTGTTGTGGTTTGGTGGTGCTTTGATTCTAAGCGGGTCATCTTCAATAAATGCCGCGTCGTTTATATACTATATGGTGATATTTTATAGCATCATAAACCCGGCAAAAGACCTTACAAAAGCGATGTATTCGATTCAGAAAGGTTTGGCATCGATGGAGCGCGTCGATAAGATTCTCAACGCCGACAATCCCATAAAAGATCCCGCATCGCCCAAAGAAATAACCCAATTGAAGGGTGATATATGCTACAAGAATGTCACATTCAGCTACGGAACAAACACCGTGATTCATGACGTTTCGCTCAACATTCCCGCCGGAGCAACCATTGCTCTCGTTGGTCAATCGGGGTCGGGCAAATCTACCATGGCCGATTTATTGCCTCGCTTTTACGATGTTGATTCAGGGTCGATCTCTATCGATGGTATTGACGTGAGAGATTTGCGAGTACATGACCTGCGTGGTTTCATGGGCAATGTCAATCAAGAAGCCATACTATTCAACGACACATTCTATAACAACATAACATTTGGCGTAAAAAATGCCACAATGGAACAGGTGATTGAAGCGGCTCGCATTGCCAATGCTCTCGAATTTATCGAATCGTCGGAAGACGGATTCAACACCAACATTGGCGACCGTGGTTGCAAACTCTCGGGAGGACAACGTCAACGCCTATCAATTGCACGTGCCATTCTCAAGAATCCTCCTATTCTCATTCTCGATGAAGCAACTTCGGCACTTGACTCTGAGAGCGAACATTTGGTGCAAGAAGCGCTTGACCGTTTAATGAAAGATCGCACAACCCTCGTCATCGCGCACCGCTTATCAACAATAAAGAACGCCTCCATGATATGCGTCATGCACGAAGGACGCATTGTTGAAAGTGGCACTCATGATGAATTAATCGCGCTCAACCGATACTACAAGCGATTGGTTGACATGCAAAAATTCTAACTCGTTCACGCAAAGATGAAAAATATCGCAATCTTAGCTTCGGGCGACGGGTCTAATGCCGAGGCCATTGCCAAATACTTCTGCAATAGCGACTCCGTGAAAGTTGCAGCCGTTTTGTCAAACAAAGAGAACGCCGGCGTACACTCTCGCATGAAAGCGCTTGAGATACCGACATTCACGTTTCCTCGCAACGAATGGAATAGTCCCGACGAGATTTTAGATTTACTAAACCGACTTGACATCGACCTCATAGTCCTTGCCGGATTTTTGTGCATGATACAACCCTCCATCATTGAAGCTTATGCCGGCCGCATAATCAACATTCACCCTTCGTTACTACCCAAATATGGAGGCACAGGAATGTGGGGACATCATGTCCATGAGGCCGTAATCGCTGCTCAAGAAACAGAATCGGGCATTACAATACACCACGTCACCAACGAAGTTGACGGAGGCGAAATAATTTTCCAAGCATCGTGTAAAGTAATCGAAGGCGACACCCCCTCTATCCTCGCCCAACGTGTACACGAACTTGAGTACACCCACTATCCCAAAGTTATCGAACAACTTCTCCTTAATTAGAGATTCGCCTGGGATCAACCCTACAAATGATTACATGGTCTCTTTAATTGGAAGTCAAATACTTATTTACAATGGGAAATATAATCCGAAAAAAATGCCGCAATAAATACATCAAACGTGTATTAGTGGTTGTTATTACTTTAATTGTTTTGCTTTTATTGTTTATGCCTGCTCCCCGAGGCAAATTTCGTATTGGAAAACTCATTGGGCCATGGAATATTTATGAGTATGAATCTATTTATGATTTTGAAATAATCTTTTTACCAATTCAAATCTTTGAAGACGGGAGCCTTGAAATTCCGGCTCCATTGCACAAAGACAAAGAGATTGTTGATAATGGCACATGGTATGTTACAAAGACCGACAATGGATATAGTCTAACGTTTAACGTCCCAAATAATCCGTTCAACGGCACCTACAATATCAGATACTTTATGGATCATAACATCTTGGAAAATCGCACCTACTATAAAATGGAGCTCAGCAATGATACCAATACCATCATCTGCTACAAAGATTGGGCACTTTCGCGACCTCAATATTTTGAAAACAATTGGGAGGATTTTTAGCTATATAATTTCAAAACTCTAAGAGTGATTAATACTCACTGAAACATTGCGCGATATGATGCGAGTGATAGCCATGATACTACTAAGTCTCTTGCCGGAGATACTACCAAGATAGAAGCGCGTGATGAAAAACCCGCCAAAGAAGCAAAAGATAATAATCGCACATCTCGAGGATCTAAACGCAAACCGGCCAAGGTGAAAGAATCTAAAGTAAAAGAATCAAGTAGCAACACTGCCGTGCGTTCTGTGCGCCGTCACAAATAATCTCTCACACATAGCATAACACTAACTCAGGAGGTTTTTTGTTTCTGGCGTTAAATAGTTAAATAATTCTAATTGTAAATCTCATGATGTACGATTCTGTATAAAAGCCCTACCTTTGCCAAAACGACCTTAACAACCATGCCGATATGATGCGAGTGATAGCCATGATACTACTAAGTCTCTTGCCGGGAATCCTTCCGGCGAAGATTGCGACGGCTCACTTGCGTGATTATCAAGAGAACAACCGGTTGACCTATACTGCGGAGAATAATCGGGTCTGGTAAATATACCACTAGTTATGAAAGTACGGTAGAAAACTTAGCTCTAAGTTTAATTGTTCACGAATGGCATTCACATGGCATAAAGGATTATGGCGATGAAACTAAAGATCATCGATTGGCATATGAAAATGTTCTCAAATTCCAAAAATGGTGGAATAAAGCTACTGATAAGTATAAGTCGTATGTATTGAAGCGCTTACTGGACTATACCCAAAATGAAACAAATTCTTCTTTAAATCAATAGGATTAATTATTTTAGAATAAATATATAATACAACAATGAGGTATATATTATTATTAATCGCAATAGTCGCTACTATGCGTGTTTGTGGAAAGGAAAAACTGA
>JAFVPD010000011.1 GCA_017505535.1 Muribaculaceae bacterium | reverse complement strand
GTTTTCCTTTTAGTTGGAGTTTCTGAGAAGTGCCAAAACATACTCTTTTTGCTTCTCAAAAGAAGATAGATTTAGGACTTTCATAGGTATGGTATACCATCTTATTTTTCTTTTCCAAAGCAGTCGTTTATTGAACCCCATTGCAGTCATTCCCGAATTTTGCTTCAAGAACATTGAGTATCATTCTTTAATTTTTAGTGTCATTTTTTGGTCTCATCATAGTATCATGGATATACATTGCGTCATTGTTAACCTCTTGTAAATCATCCGTAAGAGTTCCGTTCTTGGTGTCATTCTTGGTGTCATCCTTTGCTTCTTGAGTGTCACTTCCTTAACCTTGAGTATCATTCTTTGCCTTTTGACTGTCATTTTGGGTGTCATTCTGAATTTTCTGTCCACCATCTTCATAATTTAGCTTATCTTTTTATTGTTTTGGGGTTCACTTTAGGGTCCATTTTAGGGGTCACTTAAAGTTTTGGGCTTCATATTATAGTACTGCCATTCTATTCGCTAAAAATGGAAAATGTGAAAAACTCGCCCAAAATAATGTGGATTATGTGAAAATATCGCCATAAAACACCCGGAAAATGTGAAATTTATATATTGTAGGCATAGTCTCAAAAAATTAAGAAAATTTTCAATTGTAAATTTTGTTTACATGTAAATTTTCTCTATTTTTGTAAAACATTACAAAACACACTTTTATACACACACTTTATTTTACAAAACACACTATTTCATCATGAGTAAGATTTTTACGTTGCATTTTTGGTCTCTACTGCCAAAAGTATTATGGAGAGAGTATCCCGTTGCCTGTGTTTTTATGGCAATTACAGTTTTATCATTCTCCTGTTTTGAGTATTGGGCGACTTGCCCTAATCTGTTTATTCCTGCGTTTTTAACTTCGTTGTTGGGGTGTTTATCGTTTATTACAATACGTAATATTGAGAGGAACAGTGGGAAACCTGTTTCTGTGCTATGGAAATATGGAGTCTTTATTGCCTTGGTCATTGAGTTGACTTATTTGGTACTATCTGGTTTTTATAGGTATTTGTTTCATTTTATGCTATTTCCACCGATTATATTTTTGGCCATGGCATTTCTGTCTCACATCAGAGACAAAGATGACTCACTACTGAGAAATCACACTATGGGCATCGTTGTTTCTTCTGGTCTCGCTGCTATTTTTTCAGCATTTGTCATTGGTGTAGCTCTGTTAGCATTTTTGCTATTGTATGCTCCATTATCATCTCTTACCGACGTAGAATTTCCCTTCTCTTTTGTCATAATACTTGTAACGTTTGTTGCGTCATTATCTTTTGGGGTGATAATTATGAAAAATGAAGCATTTCAAAATTATAAGAAAATAAATTGTGACATTTATCCGGGTAATATCTTTGCCAAGATTTTTTTAACAGCCACAACCTATATGATTTTAGTGTTATATCTTTATATGATTATAATACTATTCCGTTTGGAGTTGCCTCGAGGATACCTTTCAATGGTGGTTTCGATATGTACTATTATAGGACTTTTCACCTACACCGGGTGTCGCAAACAATGGCTTGAAACTCAGAAGAAGGTATGGCAAAACATTCATAAGGCCATTCCATGGCTCCTTATCCCACTTCAGGTGATTATGACAATTGCGATAGCTCGCCGCATTTGTGACTACGGTGTTACGATTACTCGTGTTTATGGGCTTATTCTCAACGTTTGGTTTTATGGCATTTGCCTATATTTGGCCTTGAGCAAATGTAAAAAGGTTAAATGGGTTCCCATTTCATTTATTATTGTATTATTCCTGTCAATTTGTTCACCCTTAAATGTAGTAGAATATGTCAAACATCAGTTACGCTATGACATTGAGCACAACCGAGGTCGTTGTTACGATAAATACCGATATTTAAATGCTAATTTCGGAGAAGAATCCACTCGAGATTTAGCAAATCCTGAATCAACCGATGAGGGAGAGGAATTTTCCCGTTGAGTCATTGCGATAACGGACTATTGGAGTTATAGGGCTGATTTTGCAAGGAGTCAGTCCTATTGTTATAATAGGTAATTTAAAAATATGACACAAAGTTGAACGTTTTTTTGCTTAGGTCATGCATATTATTCATATCTTTGCATATCAAAAAGTTTTTACAACCCTATAATAACGACCCACTATGACCTTACAGCAATTGGAATATATCATCGCAGTTGATAAGTTACGCAATTTCACCAAAGCGGCCGACTATTGTCGTGTAACACAACCCACCCTTAGTGCAATGATACAAAAGCTTGAAGAGGAATTGGGCGTGAAAATTTTTGATCGCAATCAGCAACCCATCTGTCCGACAGTCATAGGCAATACTGTAATTAAACAGGCTCACGAAGTTTTGTTGCAGGCCAATCACATAAAAGAAATTATTGCCGAAGAGAAAAGCTCGCTTGGTGGCTCGTTTAAATTAGGTATTCTACCAACTATTGCTCCATATCTGCTCCCTCGATTTGTTCCGCTACTCGCTAAAAAATATCCCCAACTTGATATTCGTATGGCCGAGATGAAAACAAGCGAAATAAAAGCCGCTCTACTTTCGGGTGATATTGATGCCGGTATCCTGGCCGACCTTGATGGGCTTTCCGACTACTCCAAAGAGAGTCTGTTCTATGAACAATTCTATGCCTATGTGTCAAAAGAGAGTGCGCTTTCGGGTAACAATGTCGTGCGCACATCGGATCTCGCAAATGAGCAACTTTGGCTTCTCGATGAAGGACATTGCTTTCGCGACCAGATGGTGAAATTCTGCCAACTAAAATCGGCAAAAGCATCACAGATCGCCTATAATCTTGGAAGCATGGAGACTTTTATGAGAATGGTTGAAAGTGGCAAAGGTGTCACATTTATTCCTGAATTGGCAGTGCTTCAACTAAGCGACTGTCAACGTCAATTGGCACATGAGTTTGCCATACCCAAGCCAACTCGCCACATCATAATGTTAACCAACAAAAACTATATACGCCAACAACTCATTTCGGCCATCGCACATGAAATAAAACAATCGGTTCCGAAGTCAATGCTCTCACTCAGAGCCAATCAGGTGTCGATATAGATTCAGTCTATAGGGTCATAAAACCTTTCAATAGGAAAAATTGTTGATAGGTTGATTTATTACTATACTTTTGTATCGTAAAACAAAATCAACTGAATTATAAACAACAAAAAATTGAATAATTATGACACCTATCATCAACTCTCAACTTCCCGAATTTAAAGTACAAGCTTATCATAATGGCGAGTTCAAAACTGTTACTCACGATGACGTTTTAGGCAAATGGGCTGTGTTCTTTTTCTATCCTGCCGACTTCACTTTTGTTTGCCCAACCGAGCTTGTTGACCTCGCTGAAAAATATGCGCATCTTAAATCTCTCGGCGTAGAGGTATATTCTGTAAGCACCGACTCTCACTTCGTGCACAAAGCATGGCACGATGCATCAGAGAGCATTCGCAAAATCAACTATCCAATGCTTGCCGACCCCACAGGAGTTTTGAGTCGTGCATTTGGCGTTATGATTGAAGAGGACGGAATGGCCTATCGTGGAACGTTTGTAGTAAATCCCGAAGGAAAAATAAAACTTGCTGAAATTCAAGACAACAGCATCGGACGAAATGCCGACGAACTTGTACGCAAGGTTGAAGCAGCTCAATTTGTAGCATCGCACAACGGCGAAGTGTGCCCGGCGAAATGGAAAAAAGGTGATGAAACACTCAAGCCAAGCATCGACCTCGTTGGTAAAATCTAAATAATTTATAGTAAAGTAGCGTTCTTGGTTTGAACGCAGTACAGGGATTAACTCCAGGGGGTGACGGAAACATAATTCCAAGCCCCCTTTTTTATTAACCCACTAAAAAATATTGCTATATGTTGGACAATAATATACTTGATCAAGTCAAAGGAATCTTTGCTCAATTGGATAATAGATTTACGTTTGTAGTGAAATTCTCACGCAATCGAGAAGAGGCATCTTCGCTCGTTGAATTTGTAAACGATGTTGCATCTTGTTCGCCCAATCTTGATGTGGTGACCGAGGAGACAAGCTACGATAAACTTGAATTCTCGTTAATGAAGAATGGGAAAAACACAGGAGTAAAATTCCGTGGAATCCCCAATGGTCATGAATTCACGTCGTTACTCCTTGCCGTGCTGAATGCCGATGGTAAAGGGAAAAACCTTCCCGACCAAATGCTGACTCAACGCATCAAGGCACTTAAGGGAAACATCGTGCTACAAACCTATGTGTCATTGTCATGTACCAATTGTCCCGACATTGTGCAATCGCTCAACATCATATCTCTGATCAACGAATCGATTACTCATGAAATGATTGATGGAGCTCTCTTCCAAGATGAGGCTCAAGCGCGAAACATTCAAGCAGTACCTTCGGTATTTGCCGATGGAAAACTCTTGCACGTTGGTCGTGGCTCTTTGGCCGACCTTCTTCAAAAACTTGAAGAAAAATATGGCAGCAACCCTATTCCCGACATTGCACCTACCCAACGCAACTTTGATGTCATTGTGCTTGGCGGAGGTCCGGCAGGAGCAGCCGCAGCTATATACTCGGCTCGCAAAGGGTTAAAAGTGGCAGTAGTAGCTGAGCGCATAGGTGGACAAGTAAAGGAAACCACAGGAATTGAAAATCTCATTTCGGTGCCTCACACCACAGGCGACAAACTTGCAGCCGACCTCCATACCCACATCTTCCGTTATGAAATAGAGACTTTTGAGGATAGGAAAATTGAAGATGTTGATCTTTCGGGTAAATCTAAAATTGTAAGAACCATAGGAGGTGAATCATTCTCGGCACCGGCTGTTGTGATAGCTACCGGAGCGAGTTGGAAAAAACTGAACATTCCGGGCGAAGACAAATACATTGGACGAGGAGTGGCATTCTGCCCTCACTGCGACGGACCATTCTATGCCGGCCGACATGTTGCGGTTATTGGCGGAGGCAACTCCGGAATTGAAGCGGCGATTGACTTAGCCGGGATTTGCAATCGGGTGACAGTCGTGGAATTTGCCGACACATTAAAGGCAGATACCGTTTTACAAGAAAAGCTAAAATCGTTGCCTAATGTTGAAGTGTTCACCTCAACTCAATCAACCGAAATCATCGGCAACGATGCAAAAGTCACAGGGCTTCAAGTTCTTGACCGCACCACCGGAAACAGTCGCATTATAGAACTCGATGGCGTGTTTGTTCAAATCGGGCTTTCGGCCAATAGCCAACCGTTTAAAGACCAGTTGGAGACAACACCCTCGGGCGAAATCAAGATTGACGAGTCGTGCCGCACTGCAATTGCGGGAGTATATGCCGCCGGCGACGTCTCAACCGTACCCTATAAGCAAATCATAATCGCGATGGGCGAAGGTGCAAAAGCCGCACTCTCGGCCTTTGACGACCGAGTGCGCGGACTCTTTTAACTTCAGATGCATTTAATGTGTGGGGGTGATTTCTCCACACATTTATTTGCAACAAGCCATCGTGCTAAATGCCACAAATATCCACACGAGCTTTTCTTGCGAGGCCAAATAGCCTGTGAGCATATCAACAGTAACGGCGTCATCGGCTGCTTCGGCGGTTTTAATGAGACGTCGTTGCTCTGCTATTATGGCACCGAGCATATCAAGCAACCCATCAACGGCATCGGTGCCGCATCTCACGTCAGACACCTCGCCCAATCGCGTGCGCTGAAGATATTGGCTATAACGGCTTTCAGGAGTTCCTCCGAGCATCAATATGCGTTCGGCAATCTCGTCAATTTTTGTTGCCACGTCAACATACATTTTTTCAAATTGCTCATGCAAGGTGAAAAATCCGTGTCCGGTGACATTCCAATGATAGTCGCGCAAATTGGTGTAAAACACCTGATAATCGGCCAATAGTTGTTGCAACCCTTCTACAACCGGTTGTGTGTTTTTCTTGTCCAAATGAAGAAAGTCTAATGTTTTCATAATCACATCTCGTTTTATATAATCCACCTTTTAAACAATACAAATTCTTCAATGGTTCATCTTTTCCAATATTATAACTATCTTTGTCAAAAATCTATTTTTCATGGCAAACAAGAAAGAATACATCTTACAAAATCAAAAATTCCTGCGCGACATAGCCGCTGACCCGCAAACTCTCACCCTCCCCAAGGGCATTCTTTATCAAGTGATAAAATCGGGCGACGGTCCTTCGCCATCTCTCTCGAGTGTAGTGTGTGTTTATTATACCGGCGCCCTCATCAATGGAAAAGTATTTGACAATAACACCAATCAATCCTATCCCGATGCGCTACGTTTGAGCGAACTGATCACCGGCTGGCAAATTGCACTTACGCGAATGCATGTTGGCGACAAATGGCGCATCTACATTCCGGCCGAAATGGGATATGGGGCGCAAGCAGTCGATGGTATTCCCAAAAACTCAACGCTCATTTTTGAGATAGAACTCGTTTCAGTTGCATAAATCGAGCTATTTAGCGCAACACTAATGCATGGTGCTGGCTCCACCCTTGTGTGTAATTGCGCAATCGTAATGTGACAAGACCAAGCGGTGAAGTTACAGCCGTTTGCATTCGCTTGACGATTTCGCTGAACGAAGTCATTCCACTCATGCGGAGCGATACCACATCTTTTCCTCTCTGCGTTACTGTTGCAAAAATAATGTCGGTTGAATCAATTGTTGCCATATCTTGTGTTTAGTTTGATAACACAAAGGTATATCTTACTATGGGCGACATTTTTGCACATCTATGCAAATCATATCAAAAACCGGGTTAAAAGATATGAAAGGCGTTGGAGACCTCTAATGGCGATTAAAGTGGCTCAGTAGTTATTTTGTGTTGGAGACGTGCGAAGCGAAAAAAATAACCGCGTGGTTGAGGGCATAGCCCGAAACCTCCGGACATTGAGAGTCTTCCTCACTCTATGCGTCTGAAAAGACGCGAATTAACCAATCTATGGGAAATAAGGATCATCGGGAGAATGATGCCCTAATTTTCCTCGTCTTTACAGACTTCGGGAGTGGTGGGGGCTGCTTCCCGGGGGTATCGCTACGCTCTACCCTCGGTTATTATAAACGCTACGCTTTCCCGTGCTTCGCACGATTTGTTACAAGGTTGTGATTATACATTAGTGATGTTATCCACACTAAAAAGCGACTGAGCCATTAAAGTCTCTAGGGATTTTAATGAGTTTATGGCGTTTATGTGGTTGTTGTGGAGCTATTCTCCCCACTTATCGTTTCCACCGCAAATGGTTCCAAAAACATTTGCAAGAAGACCAATAATAATGATTATTGCTAACATAGATTTAAAAATTTAGAGATTAAGGGTTGTAGTATGTATCAGATGGTGAGTATGACAATGAGACGACGCATTTCAAGCGAGTCCAACATTTGTACGCCCCATATGATGTTGTCTTCGTGGAATCGATAGAACAATTTCTGAACGTCGCGGACCTCCGACATTGAGAAATTGTCGTTTGGTGGAATGAGTATTTGTAAAATCACACCTTTGGCATCGGTGGCTGGTTTTCCATCAAGCTGTAGCTTAGTTATGTTCTGAAGTAATTGAGCATAATTGTCTCCGTCGGCTGTAATCAAATATGTGTCGTCGCCATAGCACAATATATCAACTAAATGGGAATGATCTAAAAAAAGATATTTGCGGGAGTTGGGGATATAAATGGCTTTGGACAGGAGCTCGGGTATTGCAGCGTTGCATTCTTCAATGGAATTTGTTCGGTAGTGTTCAATAGTCATATCAGATGTCGGGGATTAAAGGTTATATATTATAGGTTTATTCGATACCACAAAGTTAAGAAATTTTGAGATTATTATCAATAGAATGAGCGTGATTTTAGATTAAGGTATCTAAAGTCGTTAAGGTCTCTAAGGTCATTAAGGGGTATATGCGATTTTACCAAGAGGAGAATTTTAGGGGTGATGGCGGTCGAATGGGAGTTGTGGCTTGTTGAAGTTGAGGGTTTAGAGCATCGCGTATTGCCGTCCAAGTCTTGATGATGTAACGAATGGGCGTGTCGGCAAAGTTGGCGATGGTGCGAGCCAGGTCAACGGTGGAAGAGTGGGTGTTGTGGTTAGAATCGTGATACAGAGTGGGTTGCAGTCGTGTTGCGATGAAGATGTCAAGGAGGTCGATGAGCCGAGACAGCTTCATGTCGGGGGCAAAATGTGCAGCCAGGGCGATGATTTCGTCGCCCGGCAGAAGAGAGGGGTCGTCACATAGTTTGGTGAACTCTCGAATGGGGTGATGGTAGGATTTATTGTGGTTTTCGTGGTCGGGAATTTCTTCAGGAAGCTCGGGAATGAGTAGTTGAAGAGCTTGTTGGTTGCGCTCGTTGGCGTTTTCAATGTTTAGAACTTGTAGGATTTGAGCGATTGTCATGGTAGTCGAGAACGTAGGATTTTGTGAATGGTGAGTTGAGGGGAAATGTGGAAGTTTTTGCGGAGGTATTGTTTGAAGGAAATTTGTTGAGGTTTGGGCGCGTTGTCGAGGGCTAATTGTAATTTTTGTCGGTGTAGTCGCTCGATGCGGTCGATGCGAGCATAGAAATTAAGGTCGGCAGGTGATTCAAAGAGTGAAATGGAGCGTCGGCGGGGAGTCGGTTGTGGAATGGTGATGGGTAGCGGATTCATTTCGTGTCGATATAACGACAGGCGTTGAATGTATTCGGCAACAGTAATGAGCGGATTGATGCTTATAGCGTCAATCATGTATTGCTTGCAGCCATATAGTCGTTTGCGCAATTGGTCAAGCAACATGTTACCATGCGAAAGTCGAATGCGACGTGTAGCTTTGTCGAGGGCATCGATGAGTTGTCGCTCAGAGATGGCATCGTCGGTAGCGATGGCGTCAATGTTTTGAGTAGTCAAAACGACCTCTTCCGTCTCATTGAGGGGTTCCACAATGGGGCGGTTGTCGGAGGTGTTGCGTTGTTGACGTGCGGCGTAGTTTTGGCGGCGCATGAGCAGGGCCTGGTGATGCGAATCAAGGTGTTGGCCGATTGGCGAGAAATGCAAAGTAGCCGCAACCGATAGGTTGGAGTCAAGGTCGAACACAGAGGGTTGCCCATGGTCGGCCGCTCGCAGGTTGACAAGTCGAGCGAGTATAGCGGTAGCGACTTCGCCCCGAATGTTTTCGGGTACGAGTAGCAACATATCAATTATGGCCGAAGGGATTCTCATTGCAGATGCTTTTGGTGGCAAAGTTACGATGAGAGATGGCTGGAAATGCGCAATGGTGTCGCTGAGGGAGTGTTGAGGGGGCTAAGGGTCTTTAAGGTCTTTAGTGGCTTTAAGGAGTTTAGGGTGTTTAGGGCCTTTAAGGTCAATTATTTGCCGGTGAGGGGTTAATTCACGTCCTCCAGACGCAAGCATATATGTGTTGAGTGTACCGGGGGTATCGCTTCGCTCTACCCTCGGTTATTGATTACGCTTTGCGTCCCGTGCTTCGCACGATACTATGAGCAGATATTTACCCCCTCCGACCTCGCAAAGCTCGGTCTCGTCCCCCTATATTAGGTGGACAGCTGATTGAGACAGAAGAACATAAGGACAGTTTTTTTGAGGGTAGGTTGTTGTTTTAACGAAGGTGTTAATTC
>JAFVPD010000010.1 GCA_017505535.1 Muribaculaceae bacterium | reverse complement strand
TAAATTTATGGTCAAGAATAATATTAAAATTCTTTTATTCAACATCAAGCCGTCTGACATTGAGCAACTAGAAAAATATTGTTCACAAATACAAGTCGTTAAACCGGATGAAAATCTTGAAAGATGGCTTAATCGGAAAAAATAGTCGTTTAATCAGATGATTTCAAACGGCATTTTCCTGAAAACTCTTCGCCGTGACATCATAAAATATAAATTACTTGAATTTTAATTGTATCTCACGAAAATATTAACCGATTAAATTGCGCCGATATAATGCGAGTGATAGCCATGATACTACTAAGCCTCTTGCCGGGAATCCTTCCGGCGAAGGTTGCGACGGATTATCTGCGGGACTATCAAGGAAACAACCGGTTGACCTATACTGTGGCAGGAGTGGTGCTGGAGCGTAATGATTATTACCCCTACGGCGGATTGTTTGGCGAAGAGCAGAACCTCCAGCCATTCAAATACTCCGGCAAAGAGTTCGAAACCACCAACGGTCGTTAAGCTTGCGAGTCATTTCAATATGAAATAGTCGTTTTTACACAATTTTTGACTACCTTTGTCGCAAAGCTACAACTATGACTATTCCACAAGAATTTATCAACGAGATAGAGAGCTATAACTGCCCCACTCTAACGGGCCTTGTCGAAGCTCTTGCTGAAACTGAGCCGGAGACTTCTATCAGGAGTAATCTCGGGAAGAATATTGGCGTGCCCGAGGGGGTGGAGCGTGTCCCATGGTGCAACAATGGGTGGTATCTACCTCGTAGAGAGGCATTCACATTTGATCCCGCCATGCACCAAGGTCTATACTATGTGCAAGATGCCTCTTCGATGATATATAGCCACATTGTGAGTAGGCTCACAGCCGAGAGTTCAGCCCCATTGCGTTATCTTGATGCTTGCGCCGCACCGGGAGGAAAAACTACGGCGGCAATTGACACATTACCGGCCAAATCGTTGGTGGTGGCCAACGAATATGTCGCAGCCCGAGCCTCGGTGTTGTGTGAAAATCTTGTGAAATGGGGCTCAACGGCCACCATAGTCACTAAAGGTGATGCCACACGATTTGGCAAATTGGGCGCTTTTTTTGACATCATTGCCGCCGATGTTCCTTGCTCGGGAGAGGGAATGATGCGCAAAGAAAGTGAAGCCGTTGCACAGTGGTCGCCCGTGCTGGTCAAGGAGTGTGCCGAGCGCCAACGTCTGATAGTTGAAAGCCTTTGGGAAGCTCTTCGCCCCGGCGGATATATGATTTACAGCACTTGCACGTTTAATCGCCACGAAAACGAAGAGATAGTCGAACACCTGTGCCAATCGTTGGGAGCCGAAAGCATCGACCTCGACTTGCCCTCGCAATGGCACATCGCGTCGGGGGTGAACACAGCCTGTCACTGCTATCGCTTCATGCCCCACATCACCCGTGGGGAAGGACTCTTTGTTGCAGTTGTGCGCAAGAGCGACGATGCGCCCTGCTCGTCGGCCAAAGTGCCAAAGGCAAAAGGCTCCGGCACAAACCGTGGACAAGAAACATTGATGAAGCGAGTGAAAGCCTGGCTGACCGATAGCGATGAGATGGAATATATGCTCAACAATGATACTATCACAGCATTCCCTCGCACTCATTCCCAAGCCCTGCAATTGGTGAGTCAGCACCTCGATGTGCTACACTATGGCATTATACTCGCTGCGATTAAGGGCAAAGATCTCATTCCTCATCAGTCGCTTGCACTGAGCCCGGCCCTCAACCCCAATGCGTTCCCTCGTCATGAAATAGACTACCCCACCGCCATTGCCTATCTGCGACGTGAATCGATCGTGCTCGCCGATGCACCTCGAGGCTACGTGCTACTCACTCACAACGACCGCCCATTGGGCTTTGTGAAAAACCTCGGCAATCGCGCCAACAACCTCTATCCTCAACAATGGCGCATACTCTCAACCCATCTCCCCGACGCTTGTCCATCAATCATCAATAGCTCAACACATTAAACCCTCACATCAAACAATATGTCACTCATGAGAATCGCAGTATATTGCTCCTCACGCAAAGATATTCCTCAAAAATATCATTCAACCGCATCAATCGTTGGCCAATGGATTGGCTCACACAATGCCTCGCTCATATATGGAGGCATGGACCTCGGACTAATGAAAACCGTTGCCACCTCGGCCTCCAATGCCGGCGGACGCATCGTAGGAGTCGTTCCGGTCAAGGAAAAAGCCATGGCTCTGAGCCTGAACGATGAAGAAGTGCTCGCCTTTGACCTCAACGACCGCAAGGCCAAACTCATTCTGCTTGGCGACGTGTTTGTGGTGCTTGCCGGAGGTTATGGAACTCTCGACGAACTGATATCGACCTTCTCATTCCTCACCTTTGCCGGTGACACCCATAAAACCATTATCCTCGTCAACGAAGACGGACTATATGACCCCATATTATCACAACTCAACCTCATGATTGAGCAAAATCTACTCTCAACTCAAAACATGAGCCGACTCAAAGTAGTTGCCAATGCCCAAGAATGTTGCCAACTACTTGAAACCCTTCTCCCTCCAACAGAATAACCATTTCACGATAAATAATCTCACGCATGAAAAAAAGCATCATCTTTACATGCACCGGCGACAATGGCACAACATCGCTCGTGGGCGGGCAAAGAGTAAAGAAAAACTCTGTTCGCATTGAATCATACGGCTCTATCGATGAACTCAATTCGCAATTGGGACTGCTCGCAACCCAACCCGACGTTGATTCGGAATGGCGCAATGAACTGAATTTCGTTCAAAACAAGCTGTTTAACATCGGAGCCTACCTCGCCACCGACAACCCCAATGGAGACACGACCTCGGCACGCGGATTGTCGGCCATCGACATCACCCGACTCGAACAAGCCATCGACAAAATCGACTCGTCGTTGCCCCCTTTGCGCAACTTTGTGCTCCCCGGAGGTTGCCAATCAGCCGCCATTGCCCACGTGTGTCGCACATCATGCCGCCAGGCCGAGCGTCGCATCATCGACCTCGCCGAGACAACCTATGTTGACCCTGAAGTGATGAAATTTATCAACCGTCTGAGCGATTTTTTATTTGTTTTTGCACGATTATGCAATATAAATAACAATATTGCAGAAATATTTTGGAATAAAGATTGTTAGTTATCGGGAAATTACTACTTTTGCGGAAATTTTCTGTAATAACAATTTAACACAATAATAAATACTATGTATTGGACATTGGAATTGGCATCAAAACTTGAAGATGCACCCTGGCCCGCAACCAAAGAAGAGCTCATTGACTATGCAATGCGCTCAGGCGCTCCGCTTGAAGTTATTGAAAACCTCCAAGAGATGGAAGACGAAGGCGATATCTACGAAACAATCGAAGACATTTGGCCCGACTACCCTTCTAAAGAGGACTTCTTCTTCAACGAAGACGAATACTAAACAAGGTTGACCTAATTTCACAATTAGATACCGGCGGGATAAACTCGATAATCGTTGTTTATCCCGCTCGTGTTTTATTACGACTCGGCCATTTTCCCCTCACAGCTATACACAAAAAAATAATTCTCCAATAAAACCATTCCAAACAATTTTCACACACGGAGTTAAATTGTACAGTTTGTACACTCCAAAAATGGATTTTTTTTCGTATCTTTGTACTACAACATTAACGAAACACAACTTCAACGTCCGACCTGATAAGTCACCTTTTTACCTCAATCATTTATTAATCCTACTCAATATACAATTGCTCGCATATCGCCGGAGTGACACTACATCGGTGCGATCTCACGACTAAAAAGCTCAATCAAAAATATGGACAAACTACAATACACACGCGAATGTTTGCATGATACTCTGGTGAGAGAAGCATTGGCAAAGGTTGTTGCCGATGTTGATGCGCTGATTCCTCTTAGCGAGGACGATTTTTGGGTGGTGCAGAAAATGGGACTCTATCCGGCCGAGCAATGCATTCCATTTATCACCAAACAGGGCACTCCATTCTATCAACTTGATAACATGGCGTTAGTACCCCGAGGCGATACTGCCAACCTTATCCACTACGGCGATTTTGAATTCCGTCAGCTGGAAATACTGTATATCATGGCACGAATGGATAGCAGCGAGGCTCACTTTTGGCTCAAAGAACATCTATTCCAAGGCTGTCGCGTGGACGCTCGCAAGAAGATGGAGTATAAAGCCAAATTCCGCGGGCTGGAACGTGCCGACTGGAAGCAAATTCAGGTTGAGTGGATGAAGTATTGTCTGATGCTCAAGTATCGCGACAATGCACTCTTTCGCAATGATTTGATGGCGTGTGGCGACAATCTGCCTGTCGAAGACGCCACAGGCACAAACTATGCCTCTAATCTCTTTTGGGGCGCAAGACTCATTGAACTGGACGGCAAAAAATATTATCTGGGCTGCAATGTCCTCGGAAAACTCCTCAAGCAACTGCGCGACAACGGCGGAGTACTTGACTACAGCCTCCCTGATGATATGCATCTATTTGGAAATAAAATAATTACAACTATTTAATCTTTTTATTATGGAAATTACATCTCAAATTTCAGACAAAATCGACTCTCTGATTAACAGTAAATCACAATCTATCGTGCGCGAAGTAACCTACGAGCACGAATATTCGGGCAAATTCTCTACATACATCGCCATTTCCCCCAAGGACTTGGCTGAAATTAAACGCATCAAGGCCGAAGGCTCCGAAGACTTTGACATTGAAATCAGTAAAAAATTCCGTTACTTTGACACCGGTATCGAATACTCATACCTCAGCGACATTGACACCGAAACGCCGTACTACCCTTGCACATTCACCATTGCCGACTTTCCCGATGGCATCAACCAAGCGCCAAGCATTACTCCGTGTCTAGTTATTCTCAGCCATGAGCAATATGTCAAACTACTGAAATGGCGCATTAATGTGGGCAAAACAGGTTTTGACTCCCTGATTTTCTCCGACAAGCAACTATACTACTATATTCGTCAGTGGCTTTCCGAGCGCATCTATTGCAACCCCACAACTCCAGCCCTCGTCATCCCCTCTTTTGCCATTGAGGACACACAAATTCTGGCTGAAACAGATGAAATTTTAAAAGGCATCGTCTGATCTTTATCAACAAAAACCTCTCTCCTCTTACCCAATTATTATTATTTAATTCTCACGTTCTATGACCGACATTAATAAGCTGAAAACAGCAGTAAACAACAATCTTCCTTCGTGTAAAACCATTAGCGATTGCAAATGGCACACATGGTACATGCTGCCTCAACCTGGAGGACTCGGCTTCTCAGGCAACTCGGTTGCCTACGGTATCTACCGCAAATCCCAAGCCATTGACTACCTCAACGATGAATTATGCGGTTCAAATCTTCTCCGTCACTGCCGCGAATTGCTTGATTCAGCAGAGCAATCGGCAATAAAAATCCTGGGGAGAGTCGGAGCCACCAAGCTCAAATCGTCCATGACACTCTTTGATTCCATCGCTACTGATTCCGACAATCTATTCGGCAAAATACTTGACAAATATTTTGAAGGGCACCGCGACCCACACACCCTTTGTCGCTTTACCCTCTATCAACGCATAACGTCGGCCCTTGAATTTATCGGTGTTGATACATCAGACTTCAACCTCCGTCGCGAAATGTTTGCTCGCCGACAATTCAACCCCATGCATGGCTATAGCCATCTCTATCGTGTAATGATTGCCTCAGCATTGATTGCTCATAAGATTAACCAGCCTCGACTCGGGTTACTCGCCTTCTTCGGAGCATACATACACGACCTCGGCCGCAAAAACGACGCAGCAGATAGAGAGCATGGAGCAAATTCAGTGAAAATGCACCTTCTTTCGCTTCAACCGCTTTTCGACAAATACAAAATCACCCCCGAAGAACGGCAATGTATCGCTGATGTAGCAACATTCCACTGCGCCAGAATCTCTCGCCACATTTCCGACGATGCGATGACAACCCTCCACATACTTAAAGACGCTGATGCCCTTGATCGATGCCGATTCATAAATAGAGGAGCTCAACTCGATGTCAACTTTTTGCACTTTAGGGAAAGCCGTTCTTGTATTACACCTCTCAAATATTGCTTTGCATCAACCATATATTTTAATCTGCTGAACAACGAAATACCATTTAGCCAATTTGTTGATTACCTCAAATGGGAATAATCCATTACGCCAGGCAAAGTATTGTTTCTCCTCCCAATATTTGCCCACAAATCACATTTTGCTTAATTTGGGGAACTATTATATAATACAACATAAAAAGTTTTTATTATGAAAACTCGTTTTAACGCTTTTACACTGGAAACCAATTCTTTTGACATCACTGCCGAAGAAACCCTTGCCACCGGATTCATAAAGCGTGAATTGAATAAGCACTCCGAAACTGCAAGAAAATTTCTTGCCAATAAACAGCGACAGAAATATTACATCATTTCGGGATATGACACTACATTTGCAGGAGAAACCGATTGCTGGACGTCATGTTTTGTTTCATTTACCGATGAAGAAGTTGAATTTGTCAGCCGCTCATTAATTGACATTTACAACAAAGGTGTTGAAGACTCCGAAAAGATACCTTATGGCACAAACATTCTTGAACTTTGCAAGGATATGCCTTTAAGCGAAATTACGGGGGAAAACAGCGAACTTGACAACCTATTTGAACACAAAATTTGTGGTCTTGACATCACCCTCGAAGAGGTTAACTTTGATTCGCACTTTCACCTTTATTCCTTCTCACTAATTCCTTATGATTCCAACACAAAAAAGACTCTTGAGCCTATTCATTTTAGGGTTGAACTCTCAGACGAGCAATATATTTACATGCTAACGCAAAAACTTCTTCTCAAAGAGCAGTTCAACTATAACCGTCTTGTGTTGACAAACCCCACTTTAGCCCAAAAAATAACTCACTTAGGCTCTGATATTTTGTTTGATAGAGTCAACATAAATCCTTACATAGTTGAATTTACTGAGATTGATAATGATATCCGAGAAATTTTAGCCCAATTAGACAAATAATCCATTATACATCTTTCAGTAATGGGGCAACGAATGGGTTGGTCCAAACCTTCTGGGACGGCTTTTGATGGAGTTGCGTGACAACGAAGAGCTTAAGTATAATCTCCCTAACGATGCCTTTGAATTTATCAAAATTCTACAAAGCATGCCCTTGAGTTGAAAAATCGGCAGTAAACTTGACTCGCACATAACGTCAAGGTGTGTTTTTTGAGCGTTTTGGGATTGGTTATGTTGCTATCCTCGTGGTTATATGAAATTTTCTTTGTAAATTTGCACGAATAAAATGTGGCGTGTTGCCCATTTTTTTGAAAAACGTTTTTCTATGAATATTTCATATAACTGGTTAAAACAGTATCTCAATTTTGAATTAACCCCTGAAGAGCTTGCTGCCGCACTCACCTCAATAGGCCTTGAGACCGGTGGCATTGAAGAAGTTGAATCAATACGCGGTGGGTTGCGCGGTGTCGTGATTGGCAAGGTTCTCACTTGCGAAGAGCACCCCAATAGCGACCACCTACACATCACAACCGTTGATTTGGGCAATGGTGAACCCACCCAAATCGTGTGTGGAGCACCTAATGTTGCAGCCGGACAAACCGTAGTTGTTGCAACCGTGGGCACAACACTTTACGACGGAGACAATCAATTCCAAATCAAACGTTCAAAAATACGTGGCGTTGAATCGCTCGGAATGATTTGTGCCGAGGACGAAATTGGAATCGGTCATTCTCATGATGGAATCATTGTGCTCAACGAAGAAGTTGCGCCCGGCACTCCTGCTGCACAATATTACAATCTGTCGAGCGACTATGTGCTTGAAGTCGACTTAACACCCAACCGCATTGACGCAGCTTCACACTATGGCGTTGCTCGCGACCTCAGCGCATGGCTCAAACAAAATGGCAAGAATGCCACACTCACACGTCCCGATGTTGACTCGTTCAAAGTACATCAAGCCGACGGAGCAATTGCCGTAGAGGTAGAAAACTCCGTAGCATGTCCTCGATACTCCGGGGTTACAATACGCAACATTAAAGTTGCCGAAAGTCCTCAATGGCTCAAAGACCGACTCTCTGCGATAGGCCAACGCCCCATCAACAATATCGTTGACATCACCAACTATATTCTACACGCAATGGGACAACCGTTGCACTGTTTTGACATTGACAAAATAGAAGGCGAAAAGGTTGTTGTGCGCAATTGCCCTCAAGGCACTCCTTTTGTCACTCTTGATGGCGTTGAACGCAAACTTGATGAGGCCGATCTCATGATTTGCAACGCATCAACTCCAATGTGTATTGCCGGAGTGTTTGGCGGTCTTGATTCGGGAGTCACAGAAACAACCACTTCAATTTTCCTTGAAAGTGCCTATTTCAACCCCACAAGCGTGCGCAAAACGGCTCGTCGTCATGGAATCAACACCGACTCATCATTCCGTTATGAGCGTGGAGTTGATCCTAATGGTACTCTTTATGCGCTCAAATTGGCCGCTCTCATGGTGCTTGAATGTGCCGGAGGTGAAGTGTGTGGAGAAATTATCGATATTTACCCTGAAGAAATCAAGCCATTCCCCGTAACACTCAACTATGCCAAACTCAACTCATTAATTGGCAAAGAAATCCCAACCGACCCAGTCGATTCAATTCTTGACTCGCTCGAAATTAATATCGCCGCACGTCGCGAAGGCGAAATCGATCTTCTTGTCCCGACATATCGCGTTGACGTTCAACGTCCTTGCGATGTAATCGAAGACGTGTTGCGCATCTATGGCTTCAACAATATTGAAATCTCAAAGACATTGCACTCAAGCTTGTCGGTTAAAGGAATCACCGACTATGCCAATGATTTGCGAGAGCTCATCAGCCAACAACTCACAGCAACAGGATTTAACGAAATCCTCAACAACTCACTCACTGCCGAAGCCTACTATCAAGACCTCGCGTCATATCCCGCCGAGCACTGCGTGAAATTGCTCAATCCACTGAGCAACGACCTCAACGTGATGAGACAAACACTACTCTTTGGAGGATTGGAATCGGCTGCCCACAACATCAATCGCAAATCAAGCGACTTGATGATGTATGAGTTTGGCAACGTTTACTTCTTCAACCCCGAAGCTCAATCCACCAAAGAAACGCCACTTGCCCCATATAGCGAATATAGCCGACTCGCATTATGGCTCACCGGCGCTACCCGTCAAGGCAATTGGGGCAAAACTCAAGAAGAAGCATCGTGCTACGATCTCAAAGCAATTGTTTCCAATATCATTGTACGACTTGGCATTTCTACTCGCGAAATACAATTCACATCGGGCGACAACGCTATATTTGCCGCTTCGTTGAAAATTGCGACTCGCTCAGGTAAAGACCTCGGCGAAATGGGTATTGTGGCAAAATCGCTCTTGAAGAAGTTTGACATACGTCAAGACATTTTCTTTGCCGAGCTTGACTGGGCTCAGCTCGTGAAATTGGCATTGAAAAAGAAAGTGACCTTCGCGCCACTTCCCAAAACATTGCCAGTGAAACGCGACCTCGCATTGCTCATCGACAACAACGTTACAATGGAACAGATCGAAGCCGTGGTGCGTGAAAGCGAACGCCGACTACTTAAAGACGTTACATTGTTTGACGTGTATGAAGGCAAAAACCTTCCCGAGGGCAAAAAGTCTTATGCAATCGCAATCACTATTCAAGATGACGAAAAAACACTCCAAGACAAACAAATTGAAGCCGTGATGTCAAAAATCATCACCAACCTCGAAAAACGTCTTGGTGCATCACTACGTTAATAAACAAAAAACAATAATATAACTATAAAACAAATCCACAATGGGAAGAGCTTTTGAATATCGCAAAGCAAGAAAACTCAAACGCTGGGGTAACATGTCTCGCACATTTACCAAAATCGGTAAGGAAATCACTATCGCCGTTAAAGCCGGTGGTGCCGACCCTGTTATGAACCCCCGCTTGCGCGTACTCATGCAAAATGCCAAGGCAGCAAATATGCCTAAAGACACAGTGGAACGCGCCATCAAAAAAGCCACCGACAAAGACGCCGGCGACTACAAAGAAATCGTATATGAAGGATATGGTCCTTTCGGTATTGCAATCGTAGTAGAAACAGCTACCGACAACAATACTCGCACGGTGGCCAACGTTCGCTCTTACTTCAATAAACACGGAGGCTCTCTCGGCACTTCAGGTTCTCTCACTTTCCTATTTGAACACAAAAGCGTGTTCAAAATCAAGCCAAAAGATGGTGTATCGATCGAAGACCTTGAATTGGAACTTATCGACTATGGTGTAGATGAAGTTGTTGCCGACGAAGAAGAAATCGTGCTCTATGGTGCATTTGAAGAATTTGCCAACATTCAAAAATATCTTGAAGACAATGGCTTTGAAATCAATGGCGCTGAATTTGAACGCATTCCAAACGACCTCAAAGAGGTTACCCCCGAACAACGTGCTCAAATCGAGAAATTGCTCGAAAAATTTGAAGACGACGAAGACGTTCAAAACGTTTACCACAACATGAAAGAAGACGAAGAAGGCGACGAAGAATAATCCCTCCTACGTTTTTACCATAATAGAGACCGGGCTACACATCAGTAACTCGGTCTCTATTTTTTTGCTCCCAATGACGGGATTGCGCTTTATGCCTAAATCGCGGAGGTAATTTTGTCGCTCAAAAAAGCCTCTCTTTCCATGACAAAACGCCTCATCGCTCTCCTGACTATTATTTTAGCCCAATATGCCGTAGCCATCTTTGCTCTTTCGTCCCTTCATGCAGTCCCACTAAAGCACTTCTCCATTCAAGAATTGACACACAGCAACACGGCCCGGCGGTTGAACATCGACAATACCCCGCAGCCCCATCACATCACCAACCTGCAACGGCTTGTGACCGTTGTTCTTGACCCGGCACGTGAACAAATAGGCATTCCTATATATGTCAATAGCGGCTACCGTTGTCCCCGACTAAACAAAGCCGTTGGTGGCGCTCCTAAATCCTTTCACCTTCAAGGAAGAGCGGCCGATATAACAACCCGAAAACTCAGCAACAACATGCGACTATATCTTATACTTGAAAAACTACCACACTCCGAACTCATCTGGGAACAAAATGGACTATGGATTCACGTCGCCCTATAATTGAAAAAATTTCTCCTTCGCACTATATCAAAGCGCAATAAACCGAAGATTTGTGTAAAAATAGTCAAAAAGCGACACTTGATTTTGAGAATCGGTATGGAATTCTTAACTTTACGTTTTAGTTGTCGTTACAAAAAATGTTACAACAATTTATCACCCCAATATTAAAAACATAGAAGAAAATGGCAAAGACCGTTGTTGAAACTCCGTTAATGAAACAATACTTCGAGATGAAACAAAAACATCCCGATGCTGTATTGTTGTTTCGTGTTGGAGACTTCTATGAAACATTTTCCGACGACGCCATCTCAGCCTCTGAAATATTAGGCATAACGCTCACTCGCCGTGCCAATGGCCAGGCTCAACATGTGGAACTTGCCGGATTTCCTCATCATGCCCTTGACACCTATTTGCCCAAGCTTGTCAGAGCCGGCAAACGTGTGGCTATTTGCGAACAACTCGAGGACCCCAAGCTCACAAAAAAGCTTGTGAAACGTGGCATTACCGAGCTTGTAACCCCGGGAGTTTCAATCAACGACAATATACTCGACCACCGCGAGAACAACTTTTTGGCAGCAGTGCATTTCACCCGTCAAACGTGTGGAGTGGCATTTCTTGACATCAGCACCGGAGAGTTTCTCACAGCTGAAGGGACAATAGATTATATCGACAAACTATTAGGCAACTTTGCGCCAAAAGAGTTGCTCGTTGAACGTGGCAATCGCTCAAAGGTCGATGAAAATTTCTCGGCTCGCTATCTCACTTTTGAGCTTGATGACTGGATTTTCACCGAGGAGGCCGCAATGGACCGCTTGCTCAAACAATTTGAGACTCGCAACCTCAAAGGCTTTGGCATTCATCGCATGACGGCTGCAATCATTGCGTCGGGAGCAATTTTGCACTATCTCGACATCACTCAACACACTCAAATCGGCCACATCACTCAGCTTTCGCGCATCGAAGAAGACCGATACGTGCGTCTTGACAAATTCACTGTGCGCAATCTTGAACTGATTGAAAGCCTCGGCGACGAAGGCAAAAGTTTGCTCAGTGTCATCGACCGCACAATAAGCCCCATGGGAGCTCGCATGTTGCGTAGATGGATATTGTTCCCACTCAAAGACGTCAAAGCAATAAATGACCGTCTTGACGTAGTTGAATATTTCTTCCGTCACCCCGATGAACGAGATGCAATAAAAACAGCACTTGAGCAGGTTGGCGACCTTGAGCGTCTCATCTCCAAAGTGGCAGTAGGTCGCATCACCCCACGCGAAGTGGTGCAAATGCGCAATGCATTAACAGCCATCGAGCCAATAAAAGCCTTATGTGAGCATGCCGATCTTGATGCACTACGCGCCATCGGCGAGCAATTAAATCCATGCACACTGATGAGAGATCGCATTGCTCGTGAGATTGTCGATGATGCTCCAACGGCAACCAATCGTGGCACCGTAATACGCCCCGGTGTTGATTCTGAACTTGATGAGCTCCGAGAAATCGCATACAAAGGCAAAGACTATCTGCTCAAAATTCAAGCTCGCGAAATTGAAGCAACCGGCATTCCAAGCCTCAAAATAGGTTATAACAACGTGTTTGGTTATTACATTGAAGTAACAAACACCCACAAAGACAAAGTGCCGAGTGAATGGATACGCAAACAGACACTCGTCAATGCCGAACGCTACATCACTCAAGAGCTCAAGGAATATGAAGAAAAAATCCTTGGAGCACAAGAAAAAATCCTCATCATAGAAACACGGTTATACAATGACTTAGTGAGTCGTCTTGCCGAATATATCCCTGCGATACAACTCGACGCCACTCTCATTGCTCGTCTCGACTGCCTCACAGCATTTACTCGCGTTGCAATGGAAAATCATTACAACCGACCTGTTGTTGACGACTCCCTTGCCATAGAAATCGTAGAAGGACGTCACCCCGTAATCGAGAAAGAACTTCCTCCGGGCGAACCATATATTTCAAACTCGGTGTCGCTATGCAATAATGGCACGCAAATTATGATGATAACCGGGCCAAACATGTCGGGTAAATCGGCATTGTTGCGACAAACAGCCCTCAACGTGCTGATGGCTCAAATTGGTTGCTATGTGGCGGCCGACAGCGCACGCATTGGCATTGTGGATAAAATCTTCACCCGCGTGGGAGCAAGTGATAACATTTCACTTGGCGAATCAACGTTTATGGTTGAAATGAATGAAGCAGCCTCCATATTGAACAATATGAGCGAAAGAAGTCTCATTTTGTTTGACGAATTGGGGCGCGGCACTTCGACCTATGATGGCATCTCTATTGCGTGGGCCATCGTCGAGCATATTCACGAATGGGGCAAAGCCCACCCTAAAACCCTTTTTGCCACACACTATCACGAACTCAATGAAATGGAAAAAACATTCTCAAGAGTTGTCAACTACAATGTGTCGGTAAAAGAAATCAACGGAAAAGTAGTGTTTTTGCGCAAACTCGCTCGAGGTGGCAGCGAACATAGTTTTGGTATTCATGTAGCCAAGCTTGCCGGCATGCCCCCGTCAATCGTGCAACGAGCCGATGAAGTCCTACAACAACTTGAAGCCAACAACCGCCGTGACGCAGTAGTAACTAAAGACCTAGGGAACGTGGGCGAACAACGACAAGGCATGCAATTATCATTCTTCCAACTTGACGACCCGGTGCTCAGTGCCGTTAGAGATGAGATACGCGATCTTGACATCAATAATCTCACTCCTATGGCTGCGCTGAACAAGCTACACGACATCAGAAAAATTATTACCGGAAAAGATTAATCAGAATAAATTATAACACAATAAAAAACTTTTTTACACGATGGAAAAAATTCAAAATGGTAAATATGTTGAACTCGGCTATGATCTCTATGAAGTAGCAGCCGATGGTTCACAAAAATTGGTACACCAAACCGACATTGAAGACCCCGAAAAATTTGTATATGGCGTTACCGAAGGAATGATCGAGCCCCTTGAACGTGCTGTTGAAGGTCTTGAAGTGGGAGGGACTTTTGACATCATCGTAAAATGTGACGATGCTTTTGGACCCCACGATCCCGACCAAGTAGCCGAACTTGATCGTGACATTTTTGTTGTTGACGGCAAGTTTGACGACAAAAAAATCAAACCCGGAGCAATCGTTCCCATGATGACCGCTGATGGATATCGCATCAACGGCTTGGTTACAGCAGTGAGCCTCACTCACGTTACAATGGACTTCAATCACCCATTGGCAGGTAAAGACGTGCGCTTTGCAGGTAAGATTCTTGTTGTGCGTGATGCTACTCCCGAAGACCTCGCTCCAATGCATAGCTGTGGTTGCGGTTGCCACGGTGATTGTGGTGATGGTTGTGGCGATGACTGCGGTTGCGATTGCGACGGAGGCCATCACGACCATTGCGGTTGTGGCGACTGCCATTAATTTCACCTCTAAGATACATAACAACCCCCGCGATTGAAATGTCAGTCGTGGGGGTTGCTTTGCGTTATAATTGGAGCATCGATTGTATTTAGCAAAATTCTGAACAGAAAAAGAACTATAAATTCTTTTATTGTTCATTTTTTTACTATTTTTGCACAATGGACAGACAATTAAGTGAAATAGGAATAGTTCCAATAACAACTTCAATCATCGAATCTTTGTATCCCGAACTAAAGTCGGCAGGCAAGAAAGTTGTTTGGCTGGAAAAGAATGGATATCTCATAAGGTTAAAAAGGGGCCTTTATGTGGTCAATCCCAAATATTCAGGCAAATCTCTTTCGAGTGAATTGATTGCAAATCATCTCTATGCTCCTTCCTACTTGTCAATGGCTTCGGCTCTTCGCTACTATGGACTTATCCCGGAGGCCACCTATAGTCACCAATCAATGACAGTAAAACATTCGCGTAGTTTTGATACACCACTTGGATTTTATGATTATAAGCTGATTTCAAAAAAAGCGTTTTCGGTTGGCATTAGAAGTGTACATATGGGCGACTATGCATTTTTAATCGCATCACCGGAAAAGGCATTGTGTGATTTGATTGCTAATTCACCAAAGGTTAATCTCCGTTTCATGAAAGATGCTGAGACTTATTTAGTACATGACATTCGTATGGATATGGACGAATTTTTTAAGTTTGACGCAACCATATTAGAAGATTATATCAAGGTTGGCAAAAAAGCTGATTCTATAACAACTCTACTTAAATACCTCAGACGATGAATAATGGAATTTTTGATAGTATGTTGTCTCGCCATGACTTGACAACTGTGCAACATAAACGAAATGCCATATTTGAAGTTAACCAACAAATAATACTCGCAGGATTATATGCCGGCGGTTTTTTTGAATCTGCTGCGTTCTATGGAGGAACTTGCCTGAGAATATTTCACGGGCTACAACGCTTCAGTGAAGATCTGGATTTCTCGCTACTTGCTCAAGACGAAAATTTTGATTTCACTAAATATTTCCCTGCTATAGTTGACGCATTTACAATGGTGGGCCGTGAAGTGGAAATCAATAAAAAAGACAAGAAAAACTTTAGCAACGTGGAGTCGGCATTTCTAAAGGATAACACTGATGTATATGACATTACATTCCAATCAGAAAAATCAATTAAAATAAAGATTGAAGTTGACACCTGCCCTCCATTAAACTTTAATACCGAGCAAAAACTACTTCTTCAACCACATTCATTTATGACTCGCTGCTTTACTCTACCCGATTTGTTTGCCGGTAAAATGCACGCATTAGTCTATCGGGCATGGAAAAATCGAGTAAAAGGACGTGATTGGTATGACTTTGAGTGGTATGTACGACACAATATCTCTCTTAACTTTGCACATTTAGCAGAACGTTGCCGACAATTCAACAACGAAGATATTACTCCCGAATCATTTAAATCAAAACTTTTTGAACGTCTTGCAACAGCCGATATCAAGCAAGTAAAAGCCGATGTATTACCATTTATTCGCAACCCTAAAGAACTGGACATTTGGTCAAACGACTATTTTATTCAACTGGCCGAGATGCTTCGATTGAAGTAAAATTTGTTTATATGCGTTATAATTGCGATAGCATCTGAGATGCTGTCAATCCCAAAATGGGGTGTCGCCACTCGGGTGCGAGAAACTGCAATGGAACAAGAACAAACTCGCGCAAATGCATATTACAATGTGGCAGTGTCAACTCGGCAGAGTCTATTACCATTTCATCAATTGCAATAATATCTATATCAATCTCACGATCGATATAATTCCCCGCCATGTCACGATGAGGCGTAGGCGACACTTCTTGCTCAATACTCTGCAACGAGTGTAATAGGTCTAACGGCTCCATTGAGCATTCTATTGCAAGGCCCAAATTAAGAAACGGCAACACCGAGTCATAGCCCCATGGCTCTGATTCATATAACGGAGCTCGGCGCGCAACGCTTCCACACAATTGTTCAATAAGGGCGACCGCCTGCTCGATATGAGCCTGACGGTCGCCCTTATTTGAGCCTATATTCAAATAGACGACTGACATTGAATTGCGTTATTACAATTCCTTTTTAACTTCCACTTCTTCGAAAGCTTCAATGATGTCGCCTTCATGTATATCGTTGTATCCGGCGATGTTCAAACCACAGTCATAGCCCGAGAGCACTTCTTTGACATCGTCTTTGAAACGTTTGAGAGAGCCAAGCTCGCCGGTGTAGCGCACAATACCATCACGAATGAGACGTACTTTGCATGAGCGTTTGATTTTACCCTCACGCACAATAGCTCCGGCAATTGTACCAACTTTTGAAATCTTATAGGTTTGAAGCACTTCGGCAGCACCAACAATTTCTTCCTTGATTTCAGGAGCAAGCATACCGGCCATCGCATCTTTAACCTCTTCAATTGCTTGATAGATTACAGAGTATAGACGTATTTCCACACCATCGCGCTCTGCAGCACGACGAGCAGCAACCGATGGGCGCACTTGGAAACCGATGATGATTGCATCTGACGCAGCCGCGAGCACAACATCACTTTCGGAAATTTCACCCACAGCTTTGTGAATCACATTCACTTGAATTTCTTCGGTAGAAAGTTTTATGAGTGAGTCAGAAAGAGCTTCAATTGAACCGTCAACGTCACCTTTGACAATGATATTGAGTTCGTGGAAATTGCCAAGCGCTCTACGGCGTGCAATTTCTTCAAGAGTGAGCACAGTTGTTGTGCGGTCTTTTTGTTCGCGTTGCAATTGTTCACGCTTAGTTGCAATTTCGCGAGCTTCTTGATCGGAGCTCATCACGTTGATTGTATCACCGGCAGTAGGAGCGCCATTCAAACCAAGAATCAATGCAGGCGTTGCAGGTCCGGCCTCTTTGATGCGTTGGTTACGCTCGTTAAACATTGCTTTAACCTTGCCATAGTGAGTTCCGGCAAGAATGATGTCGCCCACGCGCAATGTACCATTCTGCACGAGAACAGTAGCGACATATCCACGTCCTTTATCAAGTGATGATTCTATAATTGACCCAACAGCTTTGCGATTGGGATTGGCTTTGAGTTCAAGCATTTCGGCTTCAAGAAGCACTTTTTCCATGAGCTCATCTACGCCAATACCTTTCTTTGCCGAGATGTCTTGCGATTGATATTTACCGCCCCAATCTTCAACAAGGTAATTCATCGCTGCAAGTTCCTCCTTGATTTTATCGGGGTTGGCAGTGGGTTTATCTATCTTGTTTATAGCAAACACGATGGGCACCCCTGCAGCCGAAGCGTGGTTGATAGCTTCGACAGTTTGAGGCATCACATTGTCATCGGCAGCAACAATGATGATACACAAGTCGGTTACTTTGGCACCACGCGCACGCATTGCAGTAAATGCTTCGTGACCCGGAGTATCAAGGAACGTAATGCGACGACCGTCACTGAGTTTCACATTGTAAGCACCAATGTGTTGAGTGATACCACCGGCCTCACCGGCAATAACATTGGCTTGACGAATGTAGTCGAGCAACGATGTTTTACCGTGGTCAACGTGTCCCATCACAGTTACGATAGGAGGACGAGCCATCAAATCTTCTTCGCTATCCTCTTCTTGAGCAATAGCTTCGGCAACTTCGGCCGATACATATTCGGTTTTAAATCCAAATTCTTCAGCTACAATATTGATTGTTTCAGCATCAAGACGTTGATTGATTGACACCATCACACCAATATTCATACATGTGGCGATTACGTTGTTGATGGGAACGTCCATCATCACAGCAAGGTCGTTGGCAGTAACAAACTCAGTAAGTTTGAGAATCTTGCTTTCGGCAGCTTCCATCTGAGCAGCCTCACGTTGCTGATTGGCAAATGCTTCGCGTTTTTCTTTACGCCATTTCGCGCCTTTTTTCTGTCCTTTTTCTTTGCTTGTGAGACGAGCAAGAGTTTCCTTTACTTGTTTTTGTACGTCCTCTTCGTTCACCTCGATGTGAACCGGGCGTTTATTACGGTCACCTTTGGCCGATTTGTCACGGCGGTTGTGATCGCGCTCATTTTTACGAGAGTTAGCACCTTGTTGATTATCTTGTTGCATCGAAGTTTTTTCGATGTCAACTTTCTCCTTGCCACCAATGCGTTTGCGTTTTTTGCGATCACCTGTAGCATTAGCAGCCGCTTGACCTTTTTCCTTTGCGAGGCGCTCGTTACGTTTCTCTTCCTTGGTTTTCTTTTTAGGACGAGTCTGTTGATTGAGAGCTTCAAGGTCGATGCGACCAACAACATTAATTGTAGGTCCTGCTACTGTGCGTTTGAGAGTAAACACTTCGTCGCCATCTTTATTTGCGTCATCAGAAGGAGCCTCAACCTTTTCTGCCGGTTTGGCTGGTTTTACAGGCTCGGCTTTTTCAACCTTCTTTTGTTCAGGTTTAACTTCAACGGGCTTTGGTTGAACAGGCTTTTCCTCCTTTTTGGGAGCAACAGGCTCGGGCACAACAGGTTTAACCTCAGGTTCCGCTTTTTTCTCGGCCACCTTTGGAGCTTCTTCAACTTTAGGCTCGATTGGTTTTATCGGTTCGGCCGGTTTTTCGGCAGCAACAGGCTCGGCTGGTTTAGCCACAGGCTTCCCAGATTTTGACAAGTCAATTTTGCCAATAATCTTAGGCTTCTGTGCTTCAGAAGACAGTTTAATTTCTTGAGGAGCCTCTTTTACCGGTTTAGCTTTTTCTTTCTGGCGTTCTGAGGAGAATTGTTCCGATTTGCTTTTCAAGTCTTTGTCGGATTTAAAGGCAGAAACAAGCATGTCAAAGACATCTTCCTCAACACGAGCATTGGGATTGTCATCAACAGTGATACCTTTTTTACGCAAAAACTCGATAAGCGTAGGCATTGCTACGTTTAGGTCTTTCGCTATTTTACTTATTTTAGTTTTCGCCATATATTGATTTGTGGGTTTTCTTAGCGTAAATGTTAATCTTCTTAATCTTCAAATTCCGACTTAAGAATATTGATAATATAATCTACAGTATCCTCTTCAAGGTCAACTTTTTCAATAAGATCTTCGCGAGAGAATTGTAGCACTTGGCGAGCTGTTGTACAACCAAGATTATGTTTAAGCGCGTCAATGATCCAATCTTCGATTTCGTCGTTAAACTCTTCAAGATAGATATCATCTTCCGTCTCAATGTCGCGGTAAACATCAATCTTGTATCCCGAGAGCATTGATGCCAACTTAATATTCAACCCACCTTTACCAATAGCGAGCGAAACTTCTTCGGGGCGTAAGAATACGTCGGCCGATTTTTCTTCTTCGTTGATGCGTATTGATGTCACCTTAGCAGGGCTCAATGCACGTTGAATGAGCAATGAAGGATTGGTCGTGTAGTTGATCACGTCAATGTTTTCATTGCGCAATTCGCGCACAATGCCATGAATGCGAGAACCTTTCACACCAACGCATGCACCTACGGGGTCAATGCGGTCGTCATAGCTTTCTACTGCTATTTTGGCGCGTTCTCCCGGTATGCGAGCAACGGCACGAATGTTGATTAGACCGTCATGAATTTCGGGCACTTCGAGTTCAAAGAGGCGACGAAGGAAATTGTCACTTGTGCGAGACAATTTGATTTTTGGGTTATTGTTTTTGTTTTCAACTTCAACCACAACGGCACGGATAGTTTCGCCTTTGCGGAAATAATCACCGGGGATTGATTCTTCTTTGGGCAACAACATTTCGTGTTTGTCATCGTCCAACAACAAGGTTTCTTTTGACCATGTTTGATAAACCTCTCCGCTCACAATTTCGCCTTCGAGTTCTTTAAATTTATTGAACAATGCCTCTTTTTGCAATTCAAGGATTTTTGATTGCAAAGTTTGACGCAAGTTTAGAATGGCACGACGTCCAAAGTCGGCAAAGAAGATTTCTTTTGTGTGATCTTCACCCACTTCTACGTCGGGATCTTGGTCGGCACGTGCATCGCTAAGGCTTATTTGCACATTTGGATTTGTCACCTCTCCGTCAGGCACAACCTTTAGGTTTTGGAAAATTTGCACGTCACCTTTATCGGGGTTCATGATCACGTCAAGGTTTTCGTCGGTGCCAAACATCTTTGCAAGTACGTTGCGGAACGACTCTTCCAAGACACTGATCATTGTTGCTTTATCAATGTTTTTCAGCTCTTTAAACTCGGCAAAACGCTCCACCATATTAGGAGCTTCTTCTTTCTTAGCCATAATTGTTTTGTCTCTGTTTTTTATTTGAAGGTTATTAAATATTTCACTGATTTCACCGCATCATAGCCAAATTCTATGGGCTCGGTAACTACTACGGGGCGTTTAGCTCCTTCGGGTTTAACTTTTTTCTCTATCTCGATGGTAAATGTTGTCTCACCAACTTCGGTCAACACGCCATGCAATTTGCGACCATCTCGAGATAGGACCTCAACCACATTGCCAATATTTTTTTCATATTGGCCACGCACTTTAAATGGCGAGGTCAATCCGGCTGAGCCCACCTCAAGTTCATAGTCCTCCACTTCGCGGTCAAACACCGACTCGATTTGACGTGTTATTGCCACACATGCGTCTATGTCTATTCCTGACTTACTGTCAATTTCAACCACAATTGCGTTTGACGGGCTCACTTGCACGTCAACTAAAAACATTTCGGTTCCGGCAATTGCCGATTCTACTGTACTCTTTAAAAGTTGTTTGTCAATCATTTTAACATCAAGTTTAGTTACTTTTTGATACGACAATAGCGTGCCCCCTCAAAGCCACATTTGAGCAATGTGAAGGCCGCCGCTCAGATTGTTGACGAGGAATACCCACACGCCACCAATCCAATCTGTTACAAAGGTACAACAAATTTTACCATCGTGCAAGTCGCTTTCATTCTCATACAAATAGGAGCGCACAGCATCACGCAATATTTAAATTTATTTTTCTTTATTTAGGCATTATTAGCAGCACGACGCCATTACCATCATCTTTTCTGTTTCCTTTGAAGAAAATTCCATATTCTTGAAAATATTTGCGAGATGTGCTGCGATTCGGCATGAGCGTTGTGGTAAATTTGCAACAAAGATTGTTTTATCACCATTTTCGTGGCAATTTCACCAAAATGGTAGTTTGTTTAAATATCTATTCTCTTTAAAACCATTTCAGCCATGTTAGAGCTTTACAAAGAACGCAACAATGCCTTAATTTCAAAGATTATGAAACTTTCAATGCCCAACCACCACACCTACTCAATGTCGTGGCGAGAGATTATTTCACATGCAGTAGAGAATGAAGCACCTGGCTATTTCATCACGTTTGATACGGCAATCAAGGGATTACGCCAATACCGACAAGGTAGGTTGCCGCCACGTCTCAACCCTCTTAAAAGACAAATGTGGGCCGAAATATGCTCAAAAGTTGACAAAGTGAAACGCTCGCTAAGCATCAAAACAGAGTCGGACGCCCTGGCTATTGTATTGGCCGGGAATAAAGCCTCTCGATTTTTCATATCGGTTAATTATGCTACTCGTCTTTTACAATCACACAATTATGGGAAGAAAACAATTGACTCTATATCTCTCAATTCTAATAATCGCAACAGCTTGCAACGTGCATAAATCGGCCACCGAGCAACGCGCCGAATACTCGAGCCTCGACAGCACGACAACCGAAAGCCACCTGTCCATACTTGAAAAACTTTCTCACGACAGCCTCTCACTCGAAATCATTGATATTTCTTCGGCAATCTATGATTCGGCACAATATGTGAGAATTAGGACCGCCCGACTCATCAACAACCACAACGAACAATCACACCTCGCCGATACGTTCAACACAACCACCATTACAGGCAACACCTCTGAAAATTACACCTCAACCACCAAAGAATCATCTCACAAAAGCAATAGCAATTCTTTATTCTCTTTAGTCCTCATCATTGCAATAATAATCGCTACAATCTTATTAATCCTACGCAAATTTAAACTCTAAATCGACACAATTCTATGGTAAGAAATATTACAATCAGTCTATCAATCAATGCCATGCTTGAACGCATATATGCTACCTCGGCATTGGATTACTTTATGAACAAAAGCACCGGTGAGAGTCAGGACACATTCACAGTTCTCTCTCACGATCAACGTGACGCATTGCGACTGCAACTAAAAGACTCTTTCGCCCACATTCTGCTCCAACTCTTGCCCCACATCGCATCATCAAACGTCAAGGACCTACCAAACGATGACATCGAGCTTTTAATTCTCGAGCTTCAAGTTCCTGCGTCGGTTGCGGAGTCAAATACCATCGCACTACGTCAAACGATCGAAAACTGCATCACACTTGACACACTCGCAATGTGTCAATCATGCAAAAACCAGGAGCTCGCATCGCACTATCAACAAAAATATCAACAGGCAATTAAACTTGTGAAAACACTACTCACACCATTGGCCAACGATTTACACATTACTCCACATTGGTTATAACGCAACGCCCCGACCTCGTATGATGTGCGGGCCGGGGCATTTAATATACTTATGAAAAAATTTACTTCAAATTATTCCATAGCGTCTTCATCGATTGAAAAATCATCGGGAAGAGATGTCTCAAAATCGGCTATTTCGCTTGACAACGATTCGGCTCCGGCTTTCAATGTAGGCTTTTTCACAACCACTGCATCTGAGCCGCCTTGAAGCGCCGCCATAATTTTTGCTTCGAGTTCTTCGGCCAATTCAGGATTGTCCGATACCACACGTTTTGCAGCGTCACGACCTTGAGCCAACTTGCTACCATCATAGCTAAACCATGAACCACTCTTTTGAATCACGCCATATTCCACACCCAAGTCAATGATTTCGCTTGCCTTAGAAATTCCCTCGCCAAACATTATATCAAACTCGGCACGCTTGAATGGAGGCGCAACTTTATTCTTCACAACTTTCACACGGGCATGACGGCCAAGCACCTCTTCTCCATCTTTAATTGGAGAGCTTGCACGAATATCAATGCGCACCGATGCATAAAACTTGAGAGCATTACCTCCGGTGGTTGTTTCAGTTGGTCCAAACATTTGACCAATTTTCTCACGCAATTGGTTGATGAAGATACATGTTGTGTTGGTGCGAGAAATTGTTCCGGTCAACTTTCTCATAGCCTGAGACATGAGTCGTGCTTGTAATCCCATATTGCGATCGCCCATATCTCCTTCGATTTCACTTTTGGGAGTGAGCGCAGCCACAGAGTCAACCACAAGGATATCGATAGCCGCCGAGCGTATCAACTGCTCTGCTATTTCCAAGGCTTGCTCACCATTGTCGGGTTGCGCGATGAGCAAATTGTTTACATCTACACCAAGCTTTGCAGCATAGAAACGGTCAAACGCATGCTCGGCATCGATGATAGCAGCAATCCCGCCATTTTTTTGCGCTTCGGCGATAGCATGAATTGCAAGAGTTGTTTTACCTGATGATTCAGGTCCATATATTTCGATAATGCGTCCTCTCGGGTAGCCACCTACGCCAAGAGCATAGTTCAATCCAATCGAACCTGAAGAAATAACTTCTACATCTTCCACAACTTCGTCGCCAAGTTTCATTATAGCGCCTCTTCCGAAGTTCTTTTCAATGCGGTCCATTGCTTGCGACAACGCATTAAGCTTTGCCAAGCGGGGATCCTGCTGCTTATCAGCGGTCTTTTTGATTGTTTGCTTTGCCATAATAGTATATTTGCTTTTATTTTGTTATTTTCTTGTTGCAAAGATAGGATTGACTGTGGGCAATTTCACCGCTCCACTTGTTTTAAATTTAGTTAAACAGAGGCAATCCCATCGTGTTGCTAAATTACGCAAATTATGCGACACAGCAAAACACTATGCCATTTTTTGCGTGGGAATATTTCATTTTTTTGACTCCGTTATGGCATTGCGCCGGCATGGGAGCACACATGAGCCGCCTCGACCGATGCGGCATATTGAGCCTCAGCAATTGACTTTCCTTTCAATATAGACGCAATGTAGGTAGCCGTAAATGCATCTCCGGCACCAATCGTGTCAACAACTTCTACCGAAACTGCTGGCACAAAATTCGAGGTCTTACTTGTCACCACCAAACTTCCTTCAGCACCTTTGGTGAGAACAACCTGACTCATCTCATAGCGTGAAATCAATTGACGGCAACAATCAGTTTCATCACCATTCAAATCAAAAAGCAGCACAAAACACTGAAGTTCTTCATCGTTCAGTTTCAACACATCACAGTGACTCATCGACCACTCAAGGGTCTCAGAGCTATAATAATGTTGTCGCAGATTGACGTCAAAAACTCTCAAAGCATCATCAGGCACACTTTGCACAATCGTGCGTATTGTGGCCTTACTAACTTCAAAACGTTGAGCCAAAGACCCAAAACACACCGCCGATGCACTTCGCGCAAGGGCTAACACCGACTCTGTTGCCGGGATATTATCCCATGCTACATTTTCAATGATATCATACTGAGGAATACCACAATTGTCAAGTTCAACGTTTACAGCACCTGTTGGGAACTCCACCACTTCAATTGCAGTAGGCAATTGTTTTGCTTGCAATGATCGACACAATTCCTTTCCATTTGAGTCATCACCAACGGCGCTCACCACAACAGCGCTTATACCTTGACGCATCACATGATAGGCAAAATTGGCCGGAGCACCACCGAGCATCTTTGTCCCGTCGGGAAGAATATCCCACAACACTTCGCCTATACCTATAACCACTCTTTCTTTTATATTATCTTTCATGACTGCAAATTTAATAATTATCACCAATCCTGCAATGTTATTTGATATCGTTGGCAGCAGATACAATTAACAACTGAATAGATCATAAAAAAATCTGCCCCGTATCACTACGAGGCAGACTGAAACCTTAATCTTAATTTAATACTATGAAAAACACAATACAAAGATAACCAGAATGCTTGAAATGCCAAAATATGGCTTATCTTATTTAAATATTTTAACCTTCTTAGAGCAATATGGGCAACAAAAATGACAAGGGTGCGCTCTATCTCAGAGTGCACCCTTATACTTATGTTTAGAGCTATGAAAAATTTTCTTAGTCGATTTCTTGGTCAGCCTCGTAACCACCCATTTCGCGGATAGCGTTTTTGAGGATAACATATTGTTGGAAGAGGTGGTTTACAGGAACCTCTCCTTGAGTGTAATCGTGCATTGGGCTCTTGAGGAAGAAGCTCAAGAAACGTTGAGTACCCCAACGTCCTGCGCGTGCAGCGAGGTCACTGAGAAGTACCAAGTCAAGACACAATGGAGCAGCGAGGATTGAGTCGCGGCAAAGGAAGTCGATCTTGATTTGCATTGGGTAGCCCATCCAACCAAAGATGTCAATATTATCCCAACCTTCTTTGTTGTCGTTGCGAGGTGGATAATAGTTGATGCGCACTTTGTGGTAGTAGTCGGTGTACAAGTCGGGTTGTTCTTCCGGAACGAGGATTGACTCAAGAGTTGAAAGCTTGCTCACTTCTTTTGTGCGGAAGTTAGCAGGTTCGTCAAGAACAAGACCGTCACGGTTACCGAGAATGTTAGTTGAGAACCAACCTGCAAGACCTAAGCAACGAGTTCCGATGATAGGAGCGAAACCTGATTTAACAAGAGTTTGACCTGTTTTGAAGTCTTTACCGGCGATAGGCATTTGAGTTTTTTCAGCCATTTCCCACATTGCAGGGATATCAACTGTTGTGTTAGGAGCACCCATTACGAAAGGAGCGCCTTCAGCAAGAGCTGCATAAGCATAACACATTGAAGGAGCGATGTTTTCTTTGTCATCAGCCTTCATTGCTGCTTCGAGAGCTGCGAGTGTATAGTGTACTTCTTTGTTGATGGGAACATATACTTCAGTAGAAGCAGCCCAAAGTACAACTACGCGAGCCACGCCGTTTTCTTTCTTGAAGTTGCGGATATCTTCACGAAGTTGTTCAACCATATCCCAACGGTCTTTGCAATCTTTTACGTTGTCACCTTCAAGACGTTTTGCGAAGTTTTTATCAAAAGCCGCTTTCATGGGCACGATTTTTTCGAGCTCATCTTTAACGGGGTTGATGTCTTTTTCTTTCAATACCTCACAGTTGATAGCTGATTGGTAAGCATTTTCGGGATATACGTCCCATGCGCCAAACACGATGTCATCGAGTTTTGCGATTGAAACGATTTCGTCATATTTGAGGTATTTTTTGTCGGCACCTTTACCAACACGAATTTTGTCGTATTGAGTCATTGCTCCAACAGGCTTAGCAAGACCTTTGCGAGCCATCAATACACCAGTCATAAAAGTAGTTGTAACAGCACCAAGACCTACAACCAAAACACCGAGTTTACCTTCGGCTTTCTTTACGTTACTCATAATGTTTTAATTAAAAATTATGTTGTTTGTTAATTATTTTCTTTTTTGTTTTTGCTGAATTTAGTCTATTCCATTCAAAAAAGCGTGTAAAAGTACAAGTAATTTTTGAGATGCAAAATTATTTCTACAATAAACTTTCCTTATTTTCCTTAAATCTCGCTAATATTTTGGCATTATAGTGAATTTTCCTAAATTTCACTACATTTAGACCCCTTTTTAGCAAACAGACGTTAATGCTACCTCGCCTTATTTTGGGGTGTTTTTCAACTCTTTGATAAAGAATTTACACATACTCTCGTGTCGCCACATCATGTAAACGAGTAATAGATTGAGCACGGTGAGTTCAAACACAAAATATGCTTCGGGATAACCTGCAATCAATGATGCAAACAATGCAAAGCTGCGAGTGTTGAATGTGAGAATATTGGTATATTTCATGAGAGGGCGACTTGCCCCACGCATGCGTTGACGCAATTCCATTGGAACATTTTCGCCATAGCGACTTTTCAATTCTCGGCGCAAGCATTGCATTGACGGAGTGAGGACTTCCTGGTTGGCGGTGTAATGACGATAAACAAATGTAAATATTTTCTTAAAGAAATTTCCTCGCCATGGCATTGCGGCATATTCGGCATCAATTTGCGGAGTTGTGGTGAGCTCGGTTCCTTCTACACCTTTCACAAAATATAGATGTAGCTGGCGGTAATAATCGGCCACCGCAGCTTGCTTGGCATGACAACCTCCGGCAAGTATAGCCACAAGCCATATCAGCCATGGATAGTCGCTAAAAAGCGGTGTCGTATCGATCACTCGCAAACAGATGGCCACATAGATCGAGACAAACCACAAGTCGCCACTTATACCATCGAGAATGCGTCCAAACTTTGAATATTGGCCGGTCATGCGTGCAAGTTGCCCGTCGGCACTATCAAACGAATTGGCCCACACGAGCAACAAAATTCCTATAAGATTAATCCAAATGTCATTGAAATACATGAGCACTCCGGCTCCTACGCCTAAAAATATCGATGCTATCGTGATTGCGTTTGGAGTCACGCCGAGCCATTTGGCCAATCGCGCCCACACATATCCTATAGGGCGATAAAAGAGCAGGTCAACAGTCTCTTCTGTATCCATCGACTTCAAGGAGTTACGATAGTCTTCTTTAAATCTGTCAAGCCAACCCATATCGTCTCTATTAAGAAATATATGCTGTATATTTTCCCATAAAATTCTTCCACGAAGAAATGCGCATAAATACAGCTTCAAACAACACTATACCGACAATAGCGCACAATGTACCGAGAATGGCATCAATAATGTAGTGATGGCATGAATAAACTGCCGTAAACCAAATTCCTATCATTATTATTGCAAATACCACTCTCAACCACCATGGGCAACGGGCCTTTAACGAGTAATAAAACGCTATTACCATATAGGCCGAATGCAACGATGGAATTGCAGCAAAAACATTGGCATTGCGAGAATATAGTCCATCAAATACTGCCCAACCGGTCATCTCGTCAAAACGACCAAGACCGGCCACATCTCCGGGGGTACCCAATATCGGTTCGAAGCCATATTTCATCACATACCATGGTGGAGCTGCCGGGTGGATATAATAGCAGGCAAAACCGATGAGATTAACCAACAGAAATACGATTGCAAAATGGAGGTAGATACGTCGCTGTTTTGCAAAATAAAGTCCTATACCAAATGCTATGGGCACCGGCACCCAACACAAGTAGAACACTCCGGCAAAAAAGTCCATCAATTTGCAGTTGTGTATTGCAAAAAACTCATTTGGAGTGAGCACTCCTTGTGATGTTGCAATGCCAAACATCGCCTTTTCGGCATCATACAAATCCTTGACATCAATAGGATTTACTTCATAGTTGGGCAAAAGATTCATCCAATCATAGGAGATGCCGAATAGTGCAAACGGAATGAGCGCAACGACAAACGACCGTGTGGCACCATTGAAAAAGAACAGTCCGGCGATGAGAAAGGCGAGCAATCCGTGCTCGGGACGCATGCCTATGCACAATCCTGTAACAACAAGCCACACTGCAAGGCACACAACCATTGCAATACTCTCGCGCAACGAGGGTAGTTTCACAATCTTATTCATTATAAGTTTTTCGATAATTACTTCTTGGTAAGTTGACCTTTACAATGAGCAATGCGTGCAAAGGCTGTTATATTGGCAAACACAGCGATAATGCCCATCGCAACGATTAGAATAAACATGGGATCAAATGCCGGTTGAATTGCATTACAACCATATATTCCACAGCCCAATGCCGATAGCGATGTTACCACTACTCGCTCAGGGCGTTGCATAAATCCGATTTTACACTCTATGTCAAGTCCTTCGGCACGCGCTCTCACATAGCTCACCATTACCGATCCAATCATTGCAAGGAACGTAATAATCGCTCCTGTTTCATAGCCTGTTGCCATGAGGAAGTATGTGATTCCACCGAGGGTGAACAATTCACAATAACGGTCAAGAACAGAGTCATACATTGCGCCAAATTTGGATACCATATTCCCCAAACGTGCAACTTGTCCGTCAAGCATATCAAATAATGAGAAGATAATGATCGTTGCACCCGACCATGCCACCCAATAGAATTGTTCGGCGGCAGTTTCTTTTGTTGTGGCATACACCATCATGGCTGCAGCAAGCACATTGCCGAGGAAACCAATGGTTGTTACCATGTTGGGAGTAATCCCAATTTTAATCATTCCATAAACAAACGGGTTTATAACCTTATAAATTAGCTGCTGCAACCCGTCGCGCATTTTTTTAAAATTTTTCTTTAGCTCCATTATTTCTTATGATTTGTGATTTTTAATTTTGGTTGATACCGATTTTAACGTGTCTTTGATGGGGACGTTGCGGAACACGAAGTAGCGTTGCAACATGAAATTCCAACAAATTGACACCACCAACGACACTGCAAGTTGTGCTACAAAGAACACCGATTTCTCAGTAATTCCCCACTCTTGCAATATGGGAAGATCGCTCACCAATCCTGTTGTCACTGCCGTTCCAAAGGAATTCAGAAGTAGAGAACCAAGCCACACGATAGCATACTTTATTGCAACAGTGCGTTTGCTGCAATCTTCTGGTCGAAATGTCCACTTATAATTGATGCAACAGTTTATGATTCCACCTGTTGCCGCTCCAATGGCTTTGGCAAAGAAACCATCATATAGAGTGAGTCCTACTACGGCAAATAGCAATTGGCTCAATCCCATGTCAACCCAAGAGGCTATTTGGGACGATACCGATGCCTTGAGAAATAGGAATAATCCACGCCCTTTTTTCGGTTTTTGTTCGGTTGATTTTTCGGTAGTTTCTTTCATATCTTATTGAACGAAATAACGTATTATTAATATCAAAATAGCACCATACACACCTGAAAGTATATCATCGGCCATAATTCCGTAGCCTCCTTTCAACTTTTCCATGGCTCTGATACCCAATGGCTTCACCATGTCAAAGAATCGGAAAATTACAAACGCTGCGACAATTGAACTCCAATGCGCCATATCGGGCACGGCAAGCAGTGTTATCCACATACCTACGACCTCGTCAATAACCACTCGCGAGGGATCTTCGCCCCAAAAGCGTTCTGCCACATTGGACGACCACACGCCCAAAATTGTGAACACGACTATTGCTCCTATGGTTACTGCCATCCATGTTACATAGCTTGTAAACAGAAACGCAGGCAACCACACCGCCACAGCAAACAACGCACCCATTGTGCCGGGGCCCCACGGGAAATATCCGGCGCCACACGCTGTTGCTATTATTTTGTGAAAGAGCGGAAATTTTTTCATACTCTATGCTACGCTTTTAATGTTTTCTAAACTCTTTTATCTCTGCCATCACAGCTTTTGCGATATATGACGCAGCCTCGGCTCGACATGGCGCATAACTTGGCCAATCGTTGAAACTGATAATATTTACATCGCCACTGCTTGAGATAACACAATCTCCGCCGTAAACTTTTACATTAAGTTCATCAGCGGCTCGTTGACACATTTTTTTAATCTTTTGACCGATTGTCTTTATTGCTCCCGGACCGGAATTCAACACGTCATAGCTATAACTTCCGCCATTAGCAACAAAGGGACAAAACCAATAGAAAAACGGCTGTCCTTTAACGCCATAAAATTTCACTAAATCGCCGGCAAGATGGCGACTGATAACGGCACGAGGTATTCCTCGCAAGAAATACTCTTGAAGCATTTCTTGAGCTTCTTCGGCATGGCGCACATATGTCACATCTTCCTTGTGCATCGCATGTGAATCGGCTCGTTTTATCCAGCATTGCGAAATCTCATTTTTATTCAAGGTTCCTTTTACAACCTCGTTTGTATTGACAATCAAGCTCTCGGGATAGGGAATATTGCTACCCAACAAGATTCGCGTTAGGCGTTCTCTGACACAATTTTCAATCCCGTAGCCCGAATTTATAATCAATCGGCCACTATCTTCAAGTTGTTGCAACATCGATATCGACTTGGGGTCACGACACATGTTTACTATTATTTGCTCGTTTACCCTTCCGGCCAAAAATTGCTCTTCGCTATATACCTTCACCTCACAACCACGTTTACGCAACTGCTCGGCAACCAAATTCATGATTGCCGCATCATTTCCTATGTGATTGGGCGAATAGGCTCCGGCCCTCATTATCGCTGCAATTTTAACTTCCGACATCCTATATTTATTCTTTGTCTAATTCTTTGATAAATTCATTTGCCGTTGCAATATCTTGCACATGGTCCACATCAACAATTTTACCAAATTGATAAGCCCTTAGGGCAAGACCGGCAACAAGCAATTGGCGCTGATACTCTCGCATGTCGGTTATTCCATTCTTCACACATGCGTCAAGCACATTGAGAGCCTCTCTGTTGAGAAGATATATTCCGCCCGAAACCACATTTGCATTAGGAAATAACGTATCACTGAAACATGTGATGAGTCCGTCATTTCCGACTCCTACATATAGAGGAATTTCGTCATCGATAAACGAAGTTACAGCCATATATCCATCTGCGTCACGATTGCGCGTAAATTCATTTATATAGACTTTAAACTCGTCGGCATCAAACACCGAATCAACAGTTGAAAGGCAAAAACAATCGCTTTGCAAACAATTGCTTAGTTCATAAAAACTCATCATCGAACCTGTTGTATTCTTCACAACAACGTTCAATTCAACATCGAGAGTCAACCCTTTCAGGTAATCCTCGACCTCCGACATATCCTCATTTATAATGATATGTACTTTTGACGCTCCACAGGACACAAAGGCATCGATAATGCGCCTAATCATTGGCACACCACCTATTTTCACCAATGGTTTGGGCAATTGTTCTCCCTCACTCACCATTCGTGAACCTCTTCCGGCTGCAATTATTGCATAATCCATTGTCCTGAGGTTGACTTATTAATGTTCACTATCGTCTTTGGTCAAGTCAAGCACCACATTGTCAGCACTCTTGTCAAAGTATTGACGACGCAACGGGTTGCGACGTATATATGACTCAAATCTACGATTGCGGTAAATATCTATTGCCTTGTAAATTGCCTCACGCATTGACACTTCCGATGCTTCACCTTTTCCGGCAATATCATAACCTGTCCCGTGGTCGGGCGATGTGCGCACAAAAGGCAATCCGGCAGTGAAATTCACTCCGCTTTCCATTGCAATAGTCTTGAACGGAGCAAGGCCTTGATCGTGATACATTGCTAACACGCCATCAAATCTATGATATTGCCCGCTTCCAAACAATCCATCGGCTGCATAGGGTCCATAGCATTGTATCTTTTGCCCTTGAGCCTCCTCAATTGCAGGTATTATGACTTCCTGCTCTTCATTGCCAAGTAATCCATTATCTCCACTATGGGGATTGAGTGATAACACTGCAATGCGAGGATATTCAAAGCCGAAATCTCTTTTCAATGACTCATTAAATATGCGCAATTTCTCAACGATTCCGTCTTTAGTTATAGCAGTCGGAATCTTAGACAACGGCAAATGAGTGGTTACCAACGCAACTCTCACATCGTCATTGCAAAGTATCATCAACGACTTTTCTCCATTCTCAGCAACTGACGCCTCGAGATATTCTGTATGTCCCGGGAATGTAAAAGTATCACTTTGAATAGAGTGTTTATTTATGGGCGACGTAACGAGCACGTCAATTCCACCATTTCGCAAATCGGTTACAGCACATTCCAATGCTTCAAACGCAGCCGCACCCGCTTCTGATGTAGCAACACCGGGTTCAACCTTAGTATCTTCAGGAACTACATTTATAATATTATATTGGCCCGGAATAGCATCAAACGCATTTGCTATTTGAGTAAAATTAGGCGCTTCAATGCCGAGCATTTTGCTATATAAAGCAACGATTTTAGCTGAGCCATAAACAATAGGAGTGCACAATTCCAAAATACGGTCATCGGCCAAAGCCTTCAAAATAACCTCATATCCCACTCCATTTATATCTCCGTGGGTGATTCCCACTCTGATTTTTTTATCTTCTTTCATTGGTATAAGCATAATAATCTGCTAAATTACTCATAATTCTGCAAACTGATGCAATTTCTGACCAAAATTCAACAAAAATGCCATTAATGAGCCTATTAGTTGCATCTGATTCAGGTTAACGAGACTAAGCCACTTTATCTGCACCCCCAAATTTATGTCTTTATGTTCTTATGTCTTAAAATTAAAATCGGTTCTTATGTCTAAAAAGCTCACGATGGGGTATAAATAAAAAGCCCCGGCTCGTTTGAGTCGGGGCTTGTGAAGGGGGCGGTGACCTACTCTCCCACTTTCGCAGTACCATCGGCGTGGTGAGGTTTAACTTCT
>JAFVPD010000009.1 GCA_017505535.1 Muribaculaceae bacterium | reverse complement strand
ATTGTCAACGGTGTAGCTGAATGATGGCTCGGTGGTTGAGATAACGGGTAAACCGTTCTCCCCAAGAATATTGTAGGGCGAATAGGCATAGAAACGTATCCAACTGTTTTCGCGAGGCCAGTAGCGGTTGGTTTGCCATGGTGAGGTGAGTTTCTCGTTGTGCATATACATTTGTGCCTCAGCGGTTTTCTCTGTATTGGGCCATGCATTTTTATCGCCATCAAACACCACGGCCGAAATGCCTATATCGGCAGGATTGGTGGTGATGGTACCGCGCGATGGGGTAGTGTCTTTCTTGGCACGCGAAATACTCATCGGGATTGAATCGACAACCTCGGTGTGAAGATACAATAGACGTCCTCCGATTGTTGCTCCGGTGTTATCAATGGTCAATTGACGTGAATTGTGTGGAGCATCACCGCCTGAACGTGAAAGAAATTGTTCGTTTCCGGTCACGGTGACATTATAGCCGATGTAGTCGCTATACTCGACTTCTTCATTATGGTTGAAATAATCATCGCTGCATGCCGTTGTTGTCAACAGCACCCCCAAAAACATGTATATGGAATGTTGTTTCATCATTAAAAAGATTGTTTATGTCCGCAAATATACACAAGTTATGTCAATTATTTGTTAAAAATTTAATTTATTTTGAATTATTGTGGAATTTAATAATGTGTAGGGGAACAAAATTTAATGCCAAATAGTGATGAAAGGTAGATTTGGTGCAGTTTTGAGGGTTGTTACAAATGTGTTACATTGAGAAAATGCCGACAAATATACAAAAGCAAAATAAAGTAAACATTTCTTAACGGACTCGCGCGCTTGTGATGGTGATTAAATGTCGATAAAAGCGATGATGAATGTGCTATATTTATGGATAAATGTCTGATTAAATGTGTGCTGGACTATAAATGATGTTTATTGGCTCTTTGAACTTCAATCCTGATGTATTGAAATATTCAAATTTTTATGTAATTATGTTTATATATTTGAAAATATGACCTCATTGGGCATGGATAGGTTGTAATGTGTGTCCATTTGTTGAATTTGCATTTTTTGTTTTTGACACAAGAACATAATGACATATTTGTTTTTGACATAAGAACATAAAGACATAAATTTTGTTCTTAAAAACCTGTTCTTCTGTTCTTCTGTCTCAATAAGCTGTCCCCATAGCGTAGGGGGACGAGACCGAGCTTTGCGAGGTCGGAGGGGGTAAATATCTGCTCATAGAATCGTGCGAAGCACGGGACGCGAAGCGAAAAAATAACCGAGGGTAGAGCGAAGCGATACCCCCGGCACGGCACACCACACCCACCAAATCAAGCGTCTGAAGGACGCGAATTAAACCCTCGTTAAAACAACAACCTACCTTAAAAACCTGTCTTTATGTTCTTTTGTCTCCCCAAAAAAACACTCCCATTCTGTCCCTCAAAAAAACTGTTCTTTTGTTCTTCTGTCTCAATAAGCTGTCCACCTAAAATAGGGGGACGAGACCGAGCTTTGCGAGGTCGGAGGGGGTAGAAAATACGTTCATCGTTATACCCCTCAGACACTTCGCACGTCTCCCACACAAAAATCGCCCTTATCTATGGTAAAAAAATAGAAAAAAGATGATAGTTTTTGTGGGATTTGAATTAAATGCGTACCTTAGTTGCTTGGATATAAATCCATAATTGTGATTCAATAAAACAATAAAACCTATATAGTCATGAAAAAAAATAAACTTATTATTGCCGGAGTTGTTGCGGCTTCAATGGCAAGTGTGTCATGCTCGGACGATCAGGCCAATAGGGTTGATGTGATTTCAACCTGCGATGAATATACTGTATATAATAATCGTGTTGTGCAAGGTGATTTTACTGCTACGGCTGTGAGTCCAACCGAAATTGTGACAAACTATAAGAGTCTTGTGACTTCGGGGGCTTCATCGTTGGTGAATTTTAGATTTTCAATAAACAGTCGAGATAACGAATTGCCGCAGGGGAGTAGTCACACCGCGCTAATCGGTGATGAAACGTCTGATTCCCACATTTATGCGTTTGGTGAAATCACTGAACAAATAGATTCAATGGCCACCGGCAAGGAATTGGCCAAAGATACTAAATGGACCGTAAGATTGGATATGCGACCGATTCTTGCTTCGTTTAAGGAATACGGACATTATGTTACGGCAACAGGCGATTCTATCTATGCCGATGATTTTAAAGGGGTGTGGATTGCCGGTAGCGTTGACCCTCTCAGTTGGGACTTTGAAAACCTGTATGGCAAACATGACCGTAAATTGACCGATCGTGGCGATGGGGTGTATGAAGTGACTTTGACGGTCAACCCAACTACCGACCGCCCGGCCGATGTTACCGAATGGAAAATGGCTGCAATCGATAGCACTTGGCCAAAATATGAGTCGGAACAACTGCTCGTCGATGCTATATATAATATGTCGCTTGAGTGTATCAAGTCAAACATTCGCCCCGATAGCACCTATCGCGCCGGTGCGGCGTGGGACGGGGTGTGGACTCGTGACGTGAGCTACTCGATATATTTGGCATTGGCCTATCTTGACCCGCAAAATGCGATAAACAGCCTTCGTGCAAAGGTGAAGAACAATCGTATCATTCAAGATACCGGCACAGGAGGGGCTTGGCCCGTTTCGAGCGACCGCATCGTGTGGGCTACTGCTGCTTGGGAAATTTATAAAACAACCGGCGACCGCCAGTGGCTTGCCGAAGCCTACGAGATTATTGTCAATAGCTTGAAAGATGATATGCTCGTGGTGTGGAACGGGGAACATCTGCTCATGCAAGGCGAACAAAGTTACCTTGACTGGCGCGAACAGACCTATCCTCGTTGGATGCAACCTAAGGATATTTATGAGTCAATGTGTCTCGGCACTAATGTGGTGTTTGCTCATGCTTTTGAAATTGTTGATGATATGGCCGATGAACTTGGTGTGGAACAACCGGCTGAGTTTGAAGGTATGGAGGAAACTATAAAGAACTCAATCAACAAGAATCTTTGGATGGAAGACCGTGGATATTATAGTGGCTACCTATATGGTGGCGTGTATCCAATTCAATCAAAGGCTAATGACGCATTGGGACAAGCCACAAGCATTTTGTTTGATGTTGCCACTGATGAAATGGCTCATTCGGTAATCAGTCGAAGCCCGGTGGTGCCATTCGGAACTCCTTCGGTGTATCCTCAGATGCCCGACATCAAGCCTTATCACAATGACGCCGTTTGGCCTTTTGTGCAATCCTATTGGAATTTAGCAGCGGCAAAGGTGGGCAATGTTGATGCATTCACTGCCGGATTTGGCGCTTTGTGTCGCGCTACGGCTTTGTTTGGAACGCAAAAAGAGTTGTTTGTGGCGTCAAATGGTGACTATCGTGGAACTGCCGTTAACTCCGACAAAATGTTGTGGAGCTCTACCGGATATGTGTCAATGATGGTGAGAGTTTTTGCCGGAATGGAGTTTGAAACCGATGGCATTGAGTTTGAGCCTTTTGTGCCGGCGTGTATCTCAGGCGTGAAGAAGATTTCAGGATTGCACTATCGCAATGCTGTGCTCGATATTGTTGTAGATGGTACAGGAGATGAAATTGCTTTGTTTAAAATTGATGGAGTGGAATGTGATGAACATAAATTCCTTGCCTCAAAGGCTGATGGTCATCACATCATTGAAATAACAATGGCAAACAATCAAATTGCTAAACAACCTCGCAATGCCGCTCAACAAGCATGGATGCCATCAACTCCAATCGTGGCTCAAAATGGAGAAGATTGCACAATACTAAATTATAAAGACGGATTGTCTTATATCTTGTATAACAATGGTGTTGCCGAGCCGGAAATGCTCAAGAATAATCAGTTCGTAATAGACCAGCCATCTTCGTTCACTGCAACATCATTGGTGCCTGTCGATAAAGATAATATTGCCGGATTTACAATGCAACCTATTGAAACAATTCCGGAGGGTGCGTTGACTATCGTTCAAGCCGAATCTGTTGCCCGTCCGGGTACATCGTTGGTAGTTGACCCGAAGAAAGCTCGCCGCTTTGTTGAGGTAACTACAACCAAGAACACTCATTTGGCATTTGAGGTGAATGTGGAAAATGATGGTATATATTTTGTTGATGTGCGCTATGCCAATGGCTCGGGCCCAATCAACACCGAAAATAAATGTGCAATACGCACCCTTTATGCCAATGGAGAACGTGCAGGGGCGGTGGTTATGCCTCAACGTGGAATTGGTGAATGGTTGTCAACCGGCTTCAGTAATCGTTTGGCGGTATATCTAAATGCCGGTGTGAACAAGTTGTCAATCGATTATGTAACTCCCGAAAATATCAATATGAATGGTGAGGTTAACACTGCATTGATTGATTACATTAGAATTGTCAGAAAATAATTCAACAAAGATGAAAAAAAATATAATGCTATTGGCTCTTGCGTTGCTTGGTTCGTTGAACGCAATGGCAAAGCCTCAAATCGAAGAAGTGGATCCTCCTTATTGGTGGACCGGAATGCAGTGCGATACGTTGCAAGTGATGATTGCCGGCGATGGAATACGCGATGCTCAAGTGACGCTCGATAATTATGCAGGTGTAACTCTCGACTCTATTGTGCGTCTTGACAGCCCTAATTATCAGTTTCTGTATTTCACGATAACCGATGAGGCTAAGCCCGGAGAATTGGCGCTCACGTTTATGCAAGATGGCATGAAGAGTAAAGTGAACTATGAATTGCGTCAACGTGATCGTAGTGCAATGGACTATCCCGGTTTTGATGCAAGTGATGTTCTTTACTTGATTATGCCCGACCGATTCTCTGATGGCGATTCTTCAAACAATCAACATGAGTCAATCAAGAATGCGGTTGAGGTTGACCGAAACGACCCCAATGCTCGCCATGGTGGTGACATAAAAGGTATTCTCAATCATTTGGGATATATCGACAGCCTTGGAGTGACGGCAATTTGGGTTAATCCCGTTCTTGAAAATGATATGCCCGGAGGTGCTTATCATGGATATGCCACAACCGACTATTATAAAATCGATCCTCGTTTTGGCACAAACGACGAGTGGATTGCTCTTGTTGAAGCATGTCACAATCGCGGGATAAAGGTTGTGATGGATATGATTTTCAACCACTCGGGCAGTTGCCATCGTTGGCTTGAAGATCGCCCATCGGCCGATTGGTTTAATTTCCCCGAGGGGTATGAGCAGACAAGCTATCGCCTGTCAACTGTTTATGACCCCTATGTGAGTGATTATGACCGACGTCTCACAACCGAGGGCTGGTTTGTCGAGTCTATGCCCGACCTCAATCAAAACAATGAGCATCTGATGACCTATCTCATTCAAAATTCTATTTGGTGGATTGAAGCATCAAAGATTGACGGAATACGCATGGATACTCACCCCTATGCTTTCATGGAGCCTATGGCACGTTGGATTGCGGCTGTTGAACGTGAATATCCGCGATATAATATAGTGGGCGAGTGCTGGTATGCCAACGAGGGTGGTGAGGCTTTTTGGCAACGTGGTAGCAAAGTCAATAATGTGGGTGATTCAAATCTCCCAACAGTGATGGACTTTGTGCTGTCGATTTCGGCTCGCAAGGCTTTCAGCGAGCAAACAACACCATGGACCGGGCTTAATGCGATTTATGACCACTTGGCATTGGATTATTTGTTCCCCGAACCTCAAAAAATCCTCACATTCCTTGATAACCATGACACTGATCGTTTCCTCCTTGAAGAACCCAACGATTTGGGTTGGTGGAAACAAGCGATGACATTTTTGTTGACTTCGCGTGGAATACCTCAAATTTACTATGGCACTGAATTGCTCATGCATGGAAAAAAAGAGGGTAGTGACGGATATGTTCGCCGTGATTTCCCCGGCGGATTCCCCGGCGATACAATAAATGCCTTTACCGAAGCCGGACGCACCACTATGCAAAATGATGCACATGAATTTTTGTCAACAGTGCTCAATTGGCGCAAGGGCAAAGCCAACGATGTGATTGCCAAAGGTACATTGAAGCATTTCATGCCAACAAATGGAATATATCTCTATCAGCGCAAACTCGGTGAAAAAGAGTTGTTTGTCGTGCTGAATGGTAATGATGAGACGGTAACGGTCGAAATGAAACGATATGCCGAAGTTTTGCCTGTTGGTGCTACGTTGAAAGATATGCTCTCGGGTAAAGAGGTGACAATCGAGCCCGAAATGACTTTTGATCCTCGTGCGATTTATATCCTCGAAAATTACTAATCCACAGTGAGATGAAACGCATTGGAATACTCTCTGATACGCATTCTTGTTGGGACGCTCGTTTTGCCGAACACTTTGCCGGTTGTGATGAAATATGGCATGCCGGCGATGTCGGCGACATTAGTGTAATCAAGCAACTGGAAGAAATTGCTCCGATGGTGAGAGTCGTATCGGGGAATATTGATCATGGCGATGTGTGCCGTAGGGCAAAGGAGGTTGAACAATTCACAATCGAAGGGGTGAATGTGTTCATGACCCATATAGGCGGTTATCCTCGCAAATATTCACCCGGCGTGAAGCGATTACTCAAAGAGAATAACATAAACCTGATGGTTACGGGCCATTCCCACATTTTGAAGGTGATGTGGGATCATGAGTTAGACGTGCTTCATGTCAACCCCGGTGCAGCCGGATATTATGGTTGGCAACAGCAACGCACGCTGGTGAGATTGATAATCGATAATGGAACAATGCGTGACCTTGAAATTATAGAATTGGGAAAACGTAAAATTGAAAAATAACAAAAAAGTGAAAGCAAAATTATTCGTGATGGTGATGGTTGCAATCCTGTTTGCAACATCATGTAAAACCAATGAAAATAATTATCGTGCGGCCTATGAGGTGGCTAAAGAACGCTCTAAAGATGGTGTTGATGACGAGACCTATGCTCGCATACAATCAGAGGCAATGCCCCAAAAAACTGTGGTCAATGGCGATTCGATGCGAGTGATCAATGTGGCAGTTGCAGTAGTTAGGTCAGATGACAACGCCACAAAGACGATGAACAAGTACAATGTGGTTGCCGCAAAATTCCGCCAATTGTTTAACGCAAAAGCAATGACCGGGCGTCTCGTTGAAAAGGGTTACAATCCCATAATCTTAAAAGATGCCGAGCAATGGTTTTACGTTGTTGTAGCAAGTGTCGAAACCAGTGATGAAGCATCGGTGATTTTAAATAAAATTGCAGAAGATAAATCAATCGTATTGAGGGAGCCTTATCCGTGTGTGCTCATTCCCTCCAATAAGTGACACGAAGTTTAAGGTTTCTTGATTTTATCGGGGTGTTTAGCTATGAATTCTTTCCATGAGCGACACCCTTTTTCTATTTGAGGACGTGACGATTCATAAAAGTGGCATAATGCTGCTGCGAGAGCATCGGTTGCGTCAAGTTGTGGAAGCAATGATTCTTGTGGAATATTGAGTATGCGTCGCAACATCTCTTGAACCTGCTCTTTGCTTGCTGCTCCATTGCCGGTGATGGCCATTTTGATTTTTCGTGGCTCATATTCAATTATGGGCACATCTCGATTGAGCGCGGCGGCCATTGCAACACCTTGGGCTCGACCGAGCTTCAGCATTGATTGCACGTTTTTTCCAAAAAATGGGGCTTCAATTGCCATCTCATCGGGGAGGTATTGTTGAATGAGACCGGTTACTCGTTCAAATATTCGAGACAACCGTAAATAGTGACTTTCAAATTTATTCAGCTCAATTATACCCATAGCAATCATAGCAGGCTTTTTATCCTTGATGCCCAAAATGCCATATCCCATAATGTTGGTACCGGGGTCGATGCCAATGATTATGCGGTCCCACTGCTGTAAGTCACAATCGTTATTCATTAGTGTATGATTTGCATGTATGTGGTGAAATGCAATATCTTCTCTCCCCATTTTTTTGAAAGCTCTTGCTTCAGCTTGGCGGCAACGGTGTCGTGCCATGTAATGGCTTGCTCAAGATTTTGTGCTCGCAATTGAATTGCATATCCGTTTCCATCGGGGTCGCTATCGGCCATGATGCGAGTAAATATCGGATTGATGAAAATATTACTATCGGTTGCTGTGGGTACATAGGTCTCTTTGGCCCATGTGATGAATTGAGACTCGATTGACTTGTGTACAATGAACGTGGTGTTGAGAAGTATCATAGTAGATGTTTATTTATTCCTGTGGTCTTTAATGGATTGTTTTATAAAACGTGGAATGAAAGTTAAGTGTCTTAAGATTGTGGGCAATGTACCATAGTAATGGCACATGATTTTAAACCGCTCAATGAGACTCGCTTTGCGATTGGCTGTGGTAAGGCCTTCGCTCAAATAGTCGATGATTGTATTGTCTATATATGTGTTGTGGCGAGAGTGTTGAAGGCATCTGATACACCATTCATAATCGGCCGAATAGCGGTATCGTGTGTCATATTTTCCCGCAATACGCTTTAAGACGATAAATGCCTGATGGCACACCACCATGCCGCCTGCAAAACTGTTATACGACAAATCTTCGGGAGCTGTAAGATGGCGATCACCTACACGTTTGCGCTCGGCATTTACAAGTTGTGTTTGACCATACACTATACCCGGAAAATCATTATCCATGATTGTGTCGGCAATCAGTTGCAGGGTGTCGGCACTATGAAACGCATCACCCGAATTTAGGAAGATGAGATATTCGCCGGTTGCCACGTCAATCGCTTTATTCATAGCATCATATAGCCCTTTGTCGGGACTTGAATAAATGCGCGCATTGGGTATCTCGGCCTCCTTGGCCAATTGGACAGTATTGTCCTTTGATGCTCCGTCCATTATGATGTATTCATATAGGGAGCAAGTCTGCTCCTTTACGCTACGCAATGTTGGGAGGAGCGTGGCCGATGCGTTATAGGTGACGGTAATTATGCTGAATAATGGGTCCATTGTTATAGCTATATTGCGACAAAGATAGTGTTTTTGGCGAGTAAATAAAAGAGGGTAAGCGGGAAAATCCGCAAACCCTCTCTAAATTTCGTCAAATTAGGTGAATATTATTCGCCGGGAATAATTGCTTCGCTGGGGCAAACGCCTGCGCATGTGCCACAATCGATACAAGTATCAGCGTCAATTTTGTAGATGTCACCTTCTGAGATAGCTTCAACGGGGCATTCTGAAATACAAGTTCCACAAGCCACACAGTTGTCAGTAATTACGTAAGCCATGATAATTTTGTTTTAGATATTATACGAATTATGTTGTTTACGACTGCAAAGATATAACAAATAACTCAAATTAGAAACATTTGTCGTTGATTATTTGTTCGGATTGACAACCTATCTTTCTTTGGGGGATTATATCAACGCAATCTTTTTAATACTTATGTAATGATAAGGGGTGTGCAACTACGATGGGTTTGCGGAAATTTTATTAACTTTGCACATTAATTATTTAAGCAAAACGAGAATTCTTTGTGATTCGATAAAACTAAATTCATAAAAATGAAATTTGATTTAAAAAATTTAGATTTAAACCTCACCCCCGATAAGATGAAAAAAGTTGTCATTATATTGGGCGCGGCTTTTGTTGTTGCTATAATTGCAATTATAGTTTCATTGTCAATTATGGGTGGAAAAGTGAGCGAAATGGCAGCTGAAAACGAACAATTGCAACTTACTAACGAACAATTGCAACTTGCCGGTGAATATAAAGCATTGAACGATGAGTTTGTGCAGTATGAAAATCAAGCTCAAAAATTGGCGAGTGACTCAATTGTGATGAAGTATGCTGCCGCTAAGAGTAAAGTTGAAAAGTTGTTGCAGGAATTGAATAGCGAAAAAAAGAAAAGTGCTGCTCGCATTCGTGAATTGCAATCTGAAATTGAAACCCTTAAAGGTATTTTGCGTCACTATGTAGCAAAAATTGATTCTCTCGGTAAAGAAAATGCCGGTTTGCGTGCCGAAAATAAGAAAATTAAAGATCGCAACGTGCAACTTTCAAATAGGGTGGAGGAGACAACTCGCAAGAATGAGGAATTGTCGGAGCGCATGACTTTGGCTGAAAAACTCAATGTTACCGGCGTGACTCTCACTCCCCTCAAGAAAAACGGCAAGAAAGAAAAAAATGTTACCAAGGCTAAACAGTTGATGCTCACTTTCACAATACCCCAGAATAATTCTACGCCTGTCGGTGAGAAAGTGATATACATGCGCATTACATCTCCCGAAGGAAATCTGCTCGGAAACAGTGGCACATTTACTTTTGAAGATGCTTCATTGCAGTGCACTGCTCGCAAGGTTGTTGAATATGCCGGCGAAGAAATCGCAGGTGTTACAATATATTGGGACGTAAACACTGTATTGACCCCTGGTGAATATTTGGTGGAATTGTTTGCCGACGATTATCGATTGACTTCTAAAAAATTCATGCTTAAAAAATAATTTATGAATTTGTCCGATTTTTGGAATGAATTTATTGCGTCGATAAATTCCGCAGAAATAAACACCTATTCTTCCGTATTTAAATTATGCCTTAGTCTTGTTTTAGGTAGTGTCGTCGGAATTGAACGAAAGCGCAAAGGACAGATTGCAGGTGTACGCACGTTTGCTCTCATTGCCATGGGGGCCACTCTTGCCATGATTTTGTCGGTATATGTGCCACAAGTGTATCTTGGCTTGAAAAATGGCGACCCTGCCCGAATTGCCGCACAGGTTGTGACCGGTATAGGTTTCTTGGGCGCCGGAGCAATTATTCAAATGAAAGGCTCGGTGAGAGGCTTGACAACTGCTGCCGGAATATGGATGGTTGCTGCCATAGGTATGGCTGTGGGGGTGGGACTATACATCGTTGCAATAGTTGCCACTGCTCTCATTTTGTTTATCCTTGTTCAACTCGAACGGTTTGAACGTCGTGCCAATCTTGATGCCGAGTCACGAGTGATTCACTTGTCGTTATCGGTGATTTTAGACGATATAAAGCCCTATGCCGAATCATTATTAAAGCATGATGTGCAACTCATTGATGAATATGTCGAGTATGACTACACCTTGTCAACCACCACTCTCAATTTGGTGGTGCTCGCACGAGAAAAAGCCGATTATGTGAAGATTTTTGCCGACTTGAGTAAAATAAATCCCACTATTTCGGTGTCACTTGGAAATCATTTGAGTATCTAAACGCCCCATTCCTTAGGTAAAACTTATCTGAATAAATAAATTATTTCAAATGCCCAATATTGAAAGTCTCATTACCGACTTAGCCCTGATATTAATCTTAGGGGCTATTGTAACCGTCCTATTTAAATGGCTCAAGCAACCTGTCGTACTTGGTTATATCGTGGCAGGTTTTCTTGCAAGCCCTCATTTTGAATATTTGCCCACTGTTACAACCGAAGCAAATATTGAATTTTGGGCACAATTGGGTATCGTTGTATTGTTATTTTCTCTTGGCCTTGAATTTAGTTTTAAGAAGTTATTGAATGTAGGAGGCTCGGCTGCCGTGACGGCTCTCATTATTGTGCTGGGAATGATGGCCGCGGGGTTCTTAATAGGACGTTTGCTTGGATTCACAAATATTAATAGCCTTTTCCTGGGTGGAATGTTATCAATGTCTTCGACTACGATAATAATTAAGGCTTATAATGATATGGGTATCAGCCGTCGTAAATCTGCCTCATTGGTCTTTGCCGTGCTTGTGGTTGAGGACCTTTTTGCTGTGGTGATGATGGTTATATTGTCGTCGATTGCGCTAAATAATAGTGTGGAGGGCAGTGAGATGCTTTATAGCGTGGGGAAACTAATCTTTTTCCTTGTCATGTGGTTCCTCGTAGGCGTTTTTGTGTTGCCCTCATTGCTTAATGCCAGCCGACGATTCCTTAATAGTGAGACGCTTTTGGTCGTGTCAATGGGTTTATGTTTTGGCATGGCTGTGTTCTCGGTCTATTGTGGTTTTTCGCTTGCGTTGGGTGCATTTATCATTGGTTCGATTCTTGCCGGAACAAGCCTGGTTGAGCGCATTGAGAAGGTTGTTGCTCCGGTGAAAGACCTCTTTGGTGCAGTATTCTTTATCTCTGTGGGTATGATGGTTAACCCTGAAATTATTGTACAATATGCATCTCCAATTCTCATTCTTTCGGCTGTTGTTATCGTGGGAATGATATTTTTTGGAACATTCGGTATGTTGGTGACAGGGCAACCTATACGTGCTGCTTTGGAATCGGGTTTCTCGTTCACTCAAATAGGGGAGTTCTCATTCATTATTGCAACGCTTGGTATGTCGCTTGGGGTGCTCGACTCAACGATTTATCCTATCATTGTGGCGGTGTCGGTGTTGACAACATTCACGACTCCCTATTTCATAAGATTTGCTACTCCGGTTAGCGACTTTGTCGAATCTCATCTTCCTCAGCGCTTACACTTTCTAATTGAGCGTTATTCTTCTGAAGCTTCAAACATGAGTGAGACAAAATTACTATGGTCTTCATTGATAAAACGATATGCTTGGCGTGTGATTTTGTATTCCATAATACTTATTGCCATTACTTTGGTATCGTTAAAGATATTGATGCCTTGGTTGAACGAAATTATTCCTAATTGGAGTCGTTTGATAGGTTGTGGTATAACTCTATCGGCTATGGCGCCATTCTTGTTGGCTTTGTCCTATCCGGTGTCGCGAAAAGTTGAACGTCGTCGGCTCAAAAAAGCCAATACTTTGTTTGATATTCCGCTCATTGTTCTGTCATTGTTCCGTTGGCTCATTGCATTGGGCTTTATTGTGTATATCCTAAGCGCAATATATACAATGACGGTGGGATTTACCATAGGCTTAGGAGTGTTTGTACTATTCGTATTCTTCTTGTCGAAAAATGTAAAACATCGACTACGTCACATTGAGTCCCGATTCCTTGAAAATCTCAATGAACGTGAGTTGCGCCGTAGTGGAAAAAACAATAGCTTGGTCTATGATTTGCACATGGCCTATATGACCGTTGGATATGGTTGCCCTTTTGTGGGGGAACGTTTGGCTAATTCAAACTTGCGAAAACAATATGGCGTGAATGTTGCAAGCATTCAGCGCGGCGCTGAAATAATCACAATTCCGGGCGCCGAGATGCGCATTTTCCCCGGTGATGTCCTCGGGATTATTGGCACCGACGATCAGATTCAAACACTTTTGCCGGTTGTTGAAGCTGAACTTGAAGAAACTGCTAATGTGGAAGCAAAAGATATTGAATTTGTAAATATTCAGTTGACCGAAAACTCTTCGTTGTTGGGCAAAACAACAGCATCGGTGAGCTTGCGTAATCGATATAAAGTTTTGGTGGTTGCTATTCAGCGCGATAATGAATATCTAAAGCCAACAGGAGAGATACCATTCCTCCCCGGAGACATTGTTTGGATTGTAGGTAATCGCAAAACAATCGATCAATTGAAATAATCCCTTTTAGCTCAATTCTCCCAATACTTTTTACCTCGCAAATAATAATCTAAGATTATATTGCGATGAGTATCGGTGCGAGTATCAAGTAGATCAATGCTGGGGTGATTGTTATATTGCTTGCGCATTTGTCGGAAATCGTTGTGGGCCTTTAAGATTGCATTGGCATTTTTGAAATCGAGTGTTGCTACAAATTTTGCCCATGCAATAGTATCATACAACCGGCGAACAAATAATTTGCGACTACGAGTTGAGTCGGGTAAATTTTTGTGAAGAAGAAGCAAATTGTTGCGGAAGTTGAGATACGTTTTGCGGGGATTTGATGCCGGTAAACTTCCTCCGCCAAGATGGTAAACAATGCTTTGAGGTATGACCTTGATGTCGTAGCCGGCAAGCAATATGCGCCAACATAGGTCAATCTCTTCCATATGGGCAAAGAACAATTTATCAAGTCCTCCTACCTTCAGATATAAGTCAGAGCGTACGGCCAACGCGGCTCCTGTTGCCCAAAATATTGAGCAAATGTCATCATATTGCCCGTTATCTTTCTCTACGGTAGAGAATAGTCGTCCTCGGCAATAAGGATATCCATTTTTATCAATGAATCCGCCTGATGCTCCGGCATATTCAAATTCGTCGGGGGTTGTATAGGATAAGAGTTTAGGCTGGCAGGCCCCGGTTTGAGGGTGTGCCTCCATGTATTCATATATTGGCTCAATCCAACCTTCTTTTGATGCTGCATCGGAGTTGAGCAGTATGGTATATTTGTATCGGGTTTGAGAAATCGCTTGATTATACCCCTCGGCAAAACCATGGTTCTCTGTAAATTTGAGTAGCTTGACATTGGGAAATTCACTCTCGATGAGTTTCACCGAATTGTCGGTACTTCCATTATCGGCTACTATTATATCTGCAAGTTTTTCGTTGGTTGTTGCAATAACTTTAGGCAGAAATTCTTGCAACAGAGATTCGCCGTTCCAATTAAGTATTATTACTGCTACTGGTTTAGTATTGTCCATTTTTAATGTCTTGTGCCGATTATGGTGGGGGTAAAATGATTTGTTGTGAGGAGGTTGGATTTAGAATGATAGCTCTCCGTCAACTTCTTCTCCAATTCCTATCAGTTGGGTGATTTTCACCGGAACTATCTGGTTGCTATAATCATCATGTGCCGCTGCAATGTTTACTTTGAGATAGTTATCGGTAAATCCGGTTGACTTGTGTCCTTTGCGTGACTGTTCAACAAGCACAGGTCGCACATTGCCTACAAATCGACTGCTGAAATCTTTAAGCTTTTGTTCTGAAATTGTGAGCATGATGCGAGTGCGGCGATGTTTTTCCTCTTGCGATACTATATGTTCAATGTTTAAAGCTTTGGTGCCGGGTCGCTCTGAATAGGTAAATACATGTAGTCGAGAGATGTCGAGCGATTCAATAAATTCGCGCGACTCGTTAAATCGGGACTCGGTCTCTCCTCGTGCGCCAACAATCAAATCAACGCCTATGAATGCGTCGGGAATCGTAGCTCTGATTTTTTCTATCTTCGAGCGGAATAGGGCGGTGTCATAGTGGCGATGCATGAGTCGTAAAACTTCATCGCTCCCGCTTTGCAATGGAATGTGAAAATGAGGCATGAAGCGTTTTGACTGTGCTACCCATTCGATAATCTCATCGGTGAGCAGATTGGGCTCTATCGAGGAGATGCGATAACGCTCAATTCCGTCAACTTCATCAAGCGCTTTTATGAGGTCAAGGAAATTATCACTCCTACCTTTGCCAAAATCGCCAATGTTGACTCCCGTAATTACTATCTCTCGCCCTCCATTAAGTGCCACTTGTTGTGCTTGAGCTACAAGTTGGTCAATCGTGCCGGAACGGCTTCTGCCTCGGGCCATTGGAATGGTGCAATAGGTGCAATAATAGTCGCAACCATCTTGCACTTTTAGAAAATAACGAGTGCGATCGCCACACGAACAAGATGGACTGAACGTGCGTATCTCTTTTGTGGGGGTGATGAGGGTCTGTGGTTGGTGGGTTGCTAACCATTGGTCAAGGTAATTGGCAAGTTCCAACTTTCGGTCGCTGCCGGCAACAATTGCAACTCCGGGTAGTGACGCGACCTCTTCACTCTTGAGTTGTGCGTAGCAACCGGTAACAATAATCACTGCATTGGGGTGCTTGCGATGTAGGGCTCGTATTGTTTGCCTACACTTTTTATCGGCAAGCTCTGTTACGCTACAAGTGTTAACCACGCAAATGTCGGGTGTCTCTCCTGCATGCGTGCGACGTATGCCTCGCGATGCAAACAACTCGGCCACGGTTGATGTCTCGGCAAAATTTAGTTTGCAACCAAGGGTGTGAAACGATGCGGTGAAATTCCCGAAAATACTATTGTCGATCATTGTTCTTGCTGTTCCGTTTTTATGCCACAAAGTTACGAAGTTTAACTCACAATTCATAAGGAAACTTCTATAAATCGCTTTGTGATGTTTGGTGAAACCACAATGCGCACAAAAGAATGTCCCCGATAATTATTGGTTAACTAATTCGTGAAATTTATAGAAATTTCCATGATGCTAAGATGCCCGTTGAATACATTTTAGATAATTGAACTTGAGTGATATGATATTATTTGCTAAATTTGCACTGATTTATGAAATCCCCTTATATAATCTCATAATTTTAAATCATGAAAAATTTATTCCATCTACGCTTTGCATCGGTTTCGATACTGTTATCTTTGGCGCTTGTCGTTTTGGCCAATGTGCGTCCTCAACGTGTAAATTCATCTTCTGTTGGCATTGACCCTCAACAACTCACGCTGTTGTATGATTCATTGCTCACAAGCGACCTCACCGAGCTTCACCATCTGATTGTTATGGTTGACGGTAAGATTGCAGGCGAGCTTCACCCCACGCCATTTGAGGCATCTCATCGTCACACTCTTTATTCTGTCTCAAAGACTTTTGTGGCTGTAGCTGTGGGATTGGCTGTTGATGATGGTCTGCTGAGTGTTGAAGATTCGTTGTCAATGTTCTTCCCTCAATATGCTTCAACCATTGCAGGGGTACGCATCAAGGATATGTTAACTATGCGCTCAGGCTTTAAAACCCAGGGAGGTATGCGTAATTCTCAGCTTGATTGGGTCGATTATTATTTGTCTCGCCCTTTGGTCGCTACTCCTGGCTCAAGATATTCCTATGATTCGATTGAGACATATTTGCTCTCGGCGGTAGTGCAAAAAGTAACCGGAAAGAATGTGCTCCAACTTCTCTACGAGCGTGTTTTTGGTCCCATGGGGATAACCGATGTGGAATGGGAACGTTGTCCCAATGGAATTATCACCGGTGGGTGGGGTATATATATGTCGGCTTTGTCACAAGCCATGTTTGGACAATTATTGCTAAACAAAGGCGCTTGGAATGGACGTCAGCTTGTGTCGCAAAAATGGATAGATGAGATGATGTCTGTTCATGTTGTGAGAGATGACAATGACTATGGATATCAAATTTGGTTGTGCGAATACCCCGGCGCATGGCGTGCCGATGGCGCTTTTGGCCAATATATAATTGTTGTGCCTCAAAAAAACATGGTAGTCGTGCTAAACCAATGCTCTCGTAGCAAAGGGTGGCCCGAGCGTGGATATATATGGAACACTGTAGTCAAAAATTGTTTCAATTGTGCGATTGAGACTACTCCGGCTCAACTTGAGGCTTTGTCTCAATATGAAAAAACGGCCTCATTGCCGGTGCTTAAAGGTGACAAACTCAATGATGTAGCTAAGAAATATAACAACAAGACCATAAAACTGCCTAAGAATAAGTTGGGCTGGAAGAAAGTTACATTCAGTTTCCCCGATAATGCCGATTATCAGTTAATCGTTGAAGAGGCCGATGGCAAAACTTCCAACATTGCATTAGGATATGGCAATTGGGCAAAATCGCAACTCGCGGGATTCCCTCACTATTCAATTGGTGCTAAAAATCGTTTCAGTGGCATTTCTGGCCCGTTCTATACAGGAGCATGTTATGCTTGGCAAGGCGATAACACTCTACAAGCCAAAATTCATTACACCAATTGGGTTACATCAATTCTATTGACATTTGATTTCTCAGGAGACTCTCCTGCTATTACCGTTTCAGAAAATTTCCCATCAAAACCTTTCACCATCGTAGCCGAATAAATCAGGATTCCTAAGAGTTTCTAAAAGACTCCTTATCGCCGTTAGAGTCGGGTCGAGGAATGAATAGCAACCCTTGCGCCTTCCTCCGTCCGCTATAAAAAGGCGAAATAGTTTGGTGATTTGAAAAATAATACATAGATTTGAAAAAATAAATATTGGTCAGCCGTAGTATTTAATGAGGTTCTGACTGCTCGCTGATAAAATTTGAATTATAGAGCCTCCTTTTAAGATTCTATGATAACATGTTATTATTCAAGTACACCTGACTTCACAGGGTTCTTTACATTTATTACAATTATTTCTGTTGTATGGGGAATATTAAACGTTATTCTCTTTTTTAAGTTGTGGCAAATGTGCGATAATGTAAAGAAATTGGCAAAGAATGATTCAATTCCATTTAGAGAAAAATTTGGAGCTATACTGCTTTCAGGAGATAAAGAAAAGGCATACAAACTTGTTGAAGAAAAATTGTTGCATGATTTGTTGAAGACATATTATTATTATGGTAATTATTCTGTTGATGAATCTCGAATGCTTGAAGAAATGGAGTCTGAAATTGATGACGCAAAGAAATATGTGCATAAAACCGGATTTGAACTTCCTGAACATCTATCTTCAGCAGAAAATTTTGTTGCTTATCGAAATAAAATATATAACTCTTAGTTTTAAGAATTATACTATTTAATAACAAAGAGACCATAGCCATTTCAAGCTATGGTCTCTTTGCTATTTAATAATTTACGATTTAGAAGTTCCAGTACATTCCAAATGTCAATGAGTTGTTGTTTACATTGAAACCGAATGCTTCGTATGAGTCTTCAACATTTTGATATCCGAGGAATCCGAGTTTTGCAACAAGGCCAACTTTGTCGTTGAGCGCAAGTTTCACGCCGGGACGCAATCCGATGTACCATGATGTTTGAGCCTCATCAAGCCATTCGCCTTCGTTGTCAACTTTTGTTGAGCCCACGCCAAATCCTCCGTCAACAAAGAATGTAACGTTGCCACTTTGAGCAAATGTATAACGAGCATAAGGCTCTACTGAGATTGAGTTGGCAGTCTCTCCGTCGTACGATGCAAATTGTTCGTTGATAGCGATAGCAAGATCCCATTTTTCGTTGAGAGTATAACCGATTTCGGGTGCGATTGTAAATGTTGTTAATGTTTCGCCTCCTTCGGGTTTTGTGAAGTCAAGTCCGAGTGATCCTCCCATCCACACTTGTGCGTTTCCAACGAGTGATGTAAGTGCAACAACTGCTGCTAAAATTACTTTTTTCATATTAATTTGAATTAAATTAAGTTCCTACTCTTTTATTAGGTTTTCGGATTCCCCTGTGTGTTATTTATGCCGACAAAGGTAAGGGATATATTTTTAGTGGGCAATAGATAATGGCCGAAATGGCGCAAAAAAGGACAAATATTACAGATATTTGTCCTTTTGGAATATATTGTATGCCATTTTGTGGCATGGAGTGTTAGTTGATTCCTCTTGATTTGTAGATGAGGTCTCTGGCCTCATTGATTTGTTTGAATTTTTCTTCAGCGGCTTTTCTGATATCTTCTCCCAGTGATGCTACACGGTCGGGGTGGTGTTTTAAGGCCATTTTGCGATAAGCGGCTTTTACTTCGTCGTCGCTTGCCGATGGGTCTATTTCAAGCACCTTATAGGCTTCGTCAAGTGTTTGACCTCCCAAGTTAAGAAGAGAGTCAACTTCGTTCACCGACATTCCCATCGATGCAGCTACTTCTTTGAGCGCATTGATTTCTTCGGTGCAAACGTTTCCATCACTCTTGGCTATCATTACCAGGAAGTTGAGCAGTTGTAGTCGCTCTTCATAATTCAGGTTGGCTTGAATTTGCCTGCCGCAGTCATAGATGATGTTACGAAATCCTTGTGGGTTGGTTGCGTCCATCTGTTTGCGACGCTCAAATAGTTTTAGCAGAATATCGTTTCCTTGAGTTACGGCTGCTTCTCCAAAGTTTGCACGCAAGAAGTTTCTCACAAATTCCATCTCGCTGTGCATTACCTTCCCATCGGCTTTGATAATGTATGAAGCCATTACAAGTAAGGAGAACAAGAAGCTATTGCGTTGTCCGTATGTTGAATCATTGTCGTTAGTTATCTCGTTATCTTTTTCGAGTCCTTTATCCAATAGCGACCCTAACGCATAGCCGGCGAGTGCTCCAAGGGGACCTCCGGCCATAAAGCCGATAACTCCTCCAATCCATTTTCCGATTCCCATAATATTGTCGTTTTTAGTGTATTGATTCACAAAGATAAATAAAAAGCCCGACACTTGAAAATGAGCCGGGCTTTATCGTGGGTTAAAATTGGTTTATCCAAAGTTGTCGTAGTGGATTGACGACGGATCAACGCCAAGGCTGTCAAGCATACCCTCGACGGCTTTGCTCATTGGACCGGGGCCACACATGTAATATTCGATATCTTCGGGTGCGTCATGATCTTTGAGATAGGTCTCATAAATGACCTGATGCACAAATCCGGGGGTATATTTTACACCTGCGGTATCGGCTGCCGGGTCGGGGCGGTCAAGCGCAAGGTGGAAATGGAAGTTGGGATATTCTTTTTCAAGATTGAGGAAGTCTTCAAGGTAGAAAACTTCATTGAGTGCGCGTGCTCCATAAAAATAGTGCATTTCTCGATCGGTTGTGTGCAATGTTTTCGTCATGTGCATGATTTGAGCTCGCAATGGTGCCATTCCGGCTCCTCCGCCAATCCACATCATCTCGGCTTTTGAGTCAAATATAGGGTGGAAATCTCCGTATGGACCACTCATGAGCACTTTGTCTCCCGGTTTTAGTGTGAAGATATAGGACGATGCTATACCGGGCATTACGTCCATAAATCCTACTTGTGGTTTGGGCTTAAATGGTGGTGTGGCTATTCTCACGGTGAGCATTATGCGGTCTCCTTCTGCAGGATAGTTTGCCATTGAATAGGCGCGAATTGTTGGCTCGGTGTTTTTACATTTAAGTCCAAACAATCCGTAGTTGTTCCATGCCGGCAGATATTCTTCGCCTATGAGTGACTTGTCGATGTCTTTATCATAGTCCATCTCAAATTCCGGAATTTTGATTTGAGCATAAGATCCGGGAATGAAATTCATGTGTTCTCCGGGGGGGAGGGCTACGATAAATTCTTTTATGAATGTTGCCACGTTTTTGTTGGAGATGACTTCGCATTCCCATTCTTTCACGTCAAGCACCGATGGGTCGATGCCTATTTTCATATCCTCTTTTACCTTTACTTGGCAACCGAGTCGCCAATGTTCTTTTTGCTCTTTGCGTGAAAAGTGGACCTGTTCGGTGGGAAGAATCTCGCCTCCGCCTTCAAAAACCTGAACTTTGCATTGTCCGCAACTACCTTTACCTCCACATGCCGATGATAGAAAAACTCCATTCTCGCTCATCGTTGCGAGCAGTGTTTTGCCCGATGCTGTTGTTATTTTTTTGTTGTTATTGATGTCTATTTCAACATTGCCGCTGTGCACGAGATATTTTTTTGCAACGAGCAATATCGTTACAAGCACCAAGGTGATGATGAGAAAAATTGTAACACCAACGCTTAGTGTAAGCCATGTGGCATTAACTGCGAGTAATATGTTTGTGAATGATGTCATGTCGTTTAAATTTTAATGCCGAGAAAACTCATAAATGCTATGCCCATGAGACCGGTGATGATAAATGTAATGCCTATGCCTCGTAAGGGTTTGGGTATGTTGGAATAAGATGCCAAACGTTCACGTATCGCTGCAATGGTGACAATGGCGAGCAACCAACTGATTCCCCAGCCGGCACCTGCACATGTGGCGGTCCATGCACTGCCAAAATCGCGTTGTTGCATAAACAGCGATCCACCGAGTATAGCGCAGTTAACAGCGATGAGTGGCAGGAATATTCCGAGCGTGGCATATAGCGATGGGCTGAATTTCTCTACTACCATCTCCACAAGTTGAGTCATGGCTGCTATGACGGCAATGAACATTATGAGCGATAGAAAACTCAAGTCAATGTTGCTATATTCCGGACCAAGCCATGATAAAGCGCCATCTTTGAGTATGTATGTTTCGAGTAGATAGTTGATTGGTAGTGTGATAACAAGCATAAATGTAACGGCTACTCCAAGCCCCAATGCGGTTTTTACATTCTTGGATACTGCAATAAATGAACACATGCCCAAGAAGTAGGCAAATATCATGTTATCGACAAATATCGAGCGGATAAACAAATTAAAATCTTCCATAATGAGATACATTTACTGAGCGTTAGTCTTGCAAATCTTTGTTGATACTACGATGAATCCAAATGATACAAGCAACGGTAATGAGTGCCATTGGTGGGAGTATCATCAATCCATTGTTGGAATAACCTGCGTCATAGAAACTTTGAGGTATTACTTGGTAGCCGAGCAATGTGCCACTACCCAATAGTTCTCTGAAAAATGCTACGATGATGAGGATAATTGCATATCCGGCGCCATTGCCCACCCCGTCAAGGAATGAAGGCCAGGGTTTGTTGCTCATGGCAAATGCTTCGAGACGTCCCATGAGAATACAGTTTGTGATAATCAGTCCGATGAACACTGAAAGCTGCTTGCTCACGTCGTAGGCATAGGCTTTGAGCAATTGATCGACGATGGCCACAAGCCCGGCCACAATCACGAGCTGCACGATGATGCGAATGCTGTTGGGTATGGTGTTGCGCATCAATGACACGATTACATTTGAAAATGCCATAACTGCTATAACCGAGATACCCATCACGATGGCCGGCTCAAGTTTGGCTGTAACTGCAAGTGCCGAACAGATGCCAAGTATCTGAACAATTACCGGATTATCTTTGGAGAGCGGATTAAAAAGCACGCTCAAGGATTTATTTTTTCGTGCCATAGGTTTAGTCTTTGCTTAAGTTAGAGAGGAATGATTTATAGGGTGCGAGGCAGTTGCTTAGCATTGCTTCGACGCCTTTGCTTGTTATTGTCCCGCCTGAAATCCCGTCAACGTAGTCTTCTCCATCAAGGGGCTTTTGACCGGCTTTTACAACTGCTACCGATTTGAATTGGCCATCAATAAATACTCGTTTGTCTTTAAATTGGTCGCTGAAGTTGGGCTTCTCTATTTCTGCACCAAGTCCGGGTGTTTCGCCTTGATGGGCAAAGTAGGCTCCATAGATCGATTTCCCATCGGAGTTTATTGCCACATATCCCCATATCGGACCCCAAAGACCGGCTCCATAAACGGGTAAAATGTATTTGATGTCTCCGTTGTCTAATTTGCATTGAAACACCGGAAGTTGACGCTCGGCGCTATCTTTGATTTTGCTTTCTTGTGCCACATCTATATTAAACGCGTCGCCTGAAAGCTCTTCGCCATCGGCATTGACAATAAATTTTCGTGTGATATATTTGTCAAATTCGGGTTTAATGTTGTCGCTTGAGGGAACAATGTGAACCGATGCGAGTATTTGTCGCATTTTATCGGCATCTGCATTGATTTGCTGAAGTGGTTTAAGGCTCATGGCGGTGAAGGCCAATGCAGCCCCAACAACTACGACCAATGCGATGATGTATATAATTGTATATGTATTGCTTTGTTTGTTCATGGCTCTTATGATTTAATGGTTATACCACGACGTTGGCGGCGTCTGATGTTGGACTGTACCACACAATAGTCGATGAGTGGCGCAAATGCGTTCATCAACAAGATTGCAAGCATGGCGCCTTCGGGATATCCTGTGTTGTAGGTCCTGATGAGGATTGCCATTACTCCGATTAAGAATCCGTAGATATATTTACCTATATTTGTGCGTGCTCCGGTAACGGGATCGGTGGCCATGAATACTGCAGCGAAGGCAAATCCTCCAAGCATCAATTGGTCAATAGGGGAGAGCAATGATGCTGCATAAGTTGGGCTTTGGAAGATGTTGGCTATCCATGCCATTAATGCTCCGCCGACAAATACCGATAAAATTACGCGCCAATTGGCTATGCCCGACACAAGTAATATGATTGCACCAATTAAAATACACAACGTAGATGTTTCTCCAAATGAGCCGGGAATCAGTCCTAAAAACATATCCCAAGTACTCACTGCATCTCCCGAGAGTGATGTGAGGTTGAGCTGGTCGCCTACGTTGGTGGCTACTTGTGCAAGTGGTGTGGCACCGGTAAAACCATCGGGGAGTGTATGCCCAAATCCCAATATCGGGTCTGTTGCCACAAATACTTTATCGCCACTCATTTGTGCCGGATAGGCAAAGAATAAAAATGCACGTGTGACGAGCGCCGGATTGAAGATGTTAAATCCTGTGCCTCCAAACACTTCTTTCGCAAAAATAACGGAAAATGCAGTTGCTACGGCTATCATCCACACGGGTGTTTCAATAGGGCAAATCATCGGTATGAGCAACCCCGACACAAGGAATCCTTCTTGTATTTCCTCTTTGCGCCATTGTGCTACGATGAATTCGATGCCAAGCCCCACTCCGTAGGATACAACAACGCTCGGCAATATGGCAAAAAATCCGTATGCCATTAAATCCCAGAATGGAAATTCTGTTTCACCGGCTGCCAACCAATGTTGAAATCCTGTATTGTACATTCCAAAGAAAAAACATGGCAACAATGCCAATACCACTATTATCATTGTGCGTTTGGAGTCAATGCTGTCATGAATGTGTACTCCTGACGTTGACGTGGTGCGTGGGGTATATAGGAATGTCTCAAAGCCGTCAAAAACCGATCTGAACGATTGGAATCGTCCTCCCGGCTCGAATTGAGGCTTTATGCGGTCTAAAAATTTTCTTAATGCTTTCATAATAAATACTGTTAAATATGTATTATTCAAGTTCTGCGCGAAGGTAATCGAGGCCTTCTCTCACGATTTTTTGTATCTCAAGTTTTGATGTATCGACAAATTCACACAAGGCCATGTCTTCGGGTGCAATTTCATATATGCCGAGTTTTTCCATGTCGTCGATATTGCGTGAGATGATTGCCTTGATTAAGTATTCGGCTAAAATATCCATGGGGAGAACTTTGTCGTACTCGCCCGACATGATCATGGCACGACGCCCTCCAAGTAAGCGGGCATCGGGACTGAATAGTTTTGATTTTAGAAAATGCCCTATAAAAGAGCGATTTACACTCATCTTGTTGGGGCTGAGCGACGCCCAACCCATAAATTCATCAACGTCATCACCTTCGGGTATCACTGTGATTTGTCTATATGGGTATCGTAAGAATCCATCAGGCTCAACTTTTATTCCGGTGAGTACGTTTCCCGAAATAATGCGTTTATGATGAGGACTTTCGATGATGTCCCCGGCTATGATTGAGCCTATTTTTGCGCCTATGGGAGCGGTGATATATTTTGGCTCGGCTATCTCGCTGCCGGTCAGTGTGATGGTTGTTTCGGTTGGGATTGTGCCGGTGAGTAGTAGCTCACCTATGCGTGACACGGTTATTAAATCGGTGGTCCAAATAATCTCACCTTTGTTGACGGGAGAAATATTGGCGGCTTGTATTCCGGCATTGCCGGCAGGGTGGGGGCCCGAAACCACGATTGGCGTCACGTTTTGAGCCTTGCAAAGGTTCTTTTCGGTCCTTAGCCCTATATATACATTCCCATCGGTGAGGGTTGATAGGGCTTCAAGTCCTGCTTTAATTTCCGTTTCTTTATCTTTGAGAATGAAGTTGAAATCCGGTGCTAATGGCGCCGAATCAAACCCTGTTACAAATATGTCGCGAGGTGTCTTGTCGGGGGTGGGTATGATGTCGTAAGGACGTTGGCGCAACATGACCCAGAGACCGGAATGCATGATGATGCGTTTTAATTCTTCTCGGGATTTGTCGTTGAGTTGAAATTTAATCTTCTCGTCATTTCCTTGGACGGCAATCTCGATGCGCTCTATTTTACGTCGGTTGCCTCTCACGATGGCTTTAACAATACCACTCACAGGCGATGTTATTTTAATATCGTCAAATCTCTTGTCGTGGAGAATCTCGCCTCCAACTGAAATGTGGTCGCCTTCTTTTACTGATGGTTTTGGCGTGAAGCCGGGAAAATCATCAGGAACGATGGCGCAAATGTCGGACTTGACCGATTTGTGTTGCGAAATGCTCGCAGCCCCCTTTATATTAATGTCAAGCCCTTTTTTGATGTTTATGTTACGGCTCATGATATTTTGATTTTGTGATGGCAAAGTTACCTATTAAATTCCGATTTAGTGGTCATTTTTACTTGAAAATGCAGTCGTCGTAATGTCAAAAAATGTTATCAAAGAGCAGTTGTGGACTCGTTAACGTATTTTATTCCCCATAATGTGAAATTTTAAGACTCAAAAATTTTGTCAGTTGAAAATATAATGATACTTTTGCAAAAGCAATTTTATGCAGAGTATTATTTTATGCGTATTACGACTAAATCAATGCCAAAAATAATTCTAATTTAAACTATCATTTATAATTTAATCACTTAAGTATTTTTTTTATTATGGAAGCTAACAAGCCTCAAGCTAAGCCTGCAAAGGCTCAACAAAGTCTAAGCAACGTTCGCGGTATCAAGAACGCATTCTTGGTTATCATCGCATGTTTCGTAGTTGCTGTGTGTTTCTACATGTTCTTCTTGGGCGATTCATCTAACTTTGATGAAGCTGGTCACCCACAAAACATCTGGGGTACTATCTACATGGGTGGTGTAATCGTGCCTGTTCTTCAAACTTTGTTCCTCACTGTAATCGTTCTTTCTGTTGAACGTTGGATCGCTATCTCTAGCGCTAAAGGTTCTGGTAACATCTCTAAATTCGTAGCTAACATCAAAGCTTGTCTCGTTAAAAACGACATCGCTGCTGCTCAAGAACTTTGCAAAAAACAAAAAGGTTCTGTTGCTGCTGTTGTTGCTGCTGCGCTCAACCGTTACAAAGAAATGGACGAAAACACTGTCCTTTCTAAAGAACAAAAAATCACTACTATCCAAAAAGAACTCGAAGAAGCTACTGCTCTTGAAATGCCATCTTTGCAACAAAACCTTCCTATCGTTGCAACTATGACTACTCTCGGTACTCTTATCGGTCTTCTCGGTACTGTAATCGGTATGATCAAATCATTCCAAGCTCTTGCTGCTTCAGGTGCTCCTGACTCAACTGCGCTTTCTACTGGTATCTCTGAAGCTCTTATCAATACCGCTTTCGGTATCGGTACTGGTGCATTGGCTGTTATCTCTTACAACTTCTACACTAACAAAATCGATAACCTTACATACGCTATCGACGAGATCGGTTTCTCAATCGTTCAAACATTTGCTGCTACTCACTAATCCCATTATTTTCCAAGATTAGATTGTATAATCACTTAAAATAAGGTAAATATGGGAAAAGTAAAAATTAAAAGAAAGAGTACGCTCATCGACATGACCGCGATGAGTGACGTGACTGTTCTTTTGCTTACTTTCTTCATGTTGACTTCAACATTCTTGCAGAAGGAACCCGCTACCGTTATCACACCTTCTTCAGTTTCTGAAATTAAGGTGCCAACTGCCAACCTCGTTACTATTCTCGTTTCAGGTGCCGGTGTTGATGAAAACGGTAAACGCGATGCTTCAGTTGAAGGTAAAGTTTTCATCTCTATCGCAGGTGACGTTGACTCTACCTATTCAAGTGAAAACGTGCGCGAGCAAGTGCTCCTTGAAGCAATGAGTAGTTACAACAAATTGCATAAGAACAACCCTGTCAATTTCACCAATGCGCAGGTTAAGACATTCTCTAAATTGAACATGTTTGGTGTTAAGTTCTCTGAACTTCCCAAATTCTTAGATATGTCTGTCGCTGAGCAAGATGAGGTTATGAAACACCTCGACAACGCTATCGTTGGTATTCCTGTTGACGGAAACCGTGACATGAATAAACCCAATGAATTCCAAATTTGGATGCGTGCTATATATAATGTAGCCGAAGCAAACAAGGATATGGGTAACGACGCTTTAGCTTCTGCTTTGCGCAAAACTGGTGAAGGTATTGCTGTGAAAGCCGATAAGGATACTCCTTATTCTACTATTCACGATGTACTTGATAACTTGCAGACTCTCAAATTGAACAAGTTCTCTTTGATGACTGCACTTAAAACTGAAAATGATTAATCGTTATGGCACAAATAGAACAATCCGATAAGGGTGGCAAAAAGAAAAAAGGCGCCCAGAAAAAGATGCAGATCCATGTGGACTTTACGCCCATGGTGGATATGAACATGCTTCTGATCACGTTCTTTATGCTTTGTACTACGATGATCAAATCTCAGACTTTGCAAATTGCTCTCCCTTCTAACGAAAAAGTTGAGCAAGAACAGCAAAACAAAACAAAGCAGTCAGAAGCTATCACTTTGATTCTTGACACTGAACGTGATACTGATGGTAAAGTTAAGTTTGACGCTGAAACCGGCAAACCTAAACACACCATCTATTATTACGAAGGTAAGCCCGTTGTTGACGATGAAAATAAAGACGGTATTATTGACAACCCCAATATTAAAGTTGAAAAATTCATCGGTAACACTAATGGCCAAGTGAATGGTATCCGTAAAATTCTTCACAACCGCAATAAGCAAGTTCTTGAGAAAATTAATGTTCAAAAAGAAAAGTGGAGAAATAAGGAAATCAATGATGAGCAATATCAAGCTATCGCTAAAGAAATTCGTAACGACTCTACTTTGACTCGCCCTGTGGTGATCATCAAAGCTGGTCCTAACGCTTCTTACGAAAGCCTCATCAGTGCACTTGATGAAATGCAGATTAACCAAATTTCTCGTTATCAAATCGATAACATTAATGGTGTTGACTCTGCGCTCATTATCTCTTACAAGACAATCAATGGAATTCCCCTCCACTAATGTGATGAATGACTATATTAATTAACTATTAAACTGAAAAGATTATGGCAAAAGATGTAGATCTTTCATCAAAAGAGTGGCGCGACCTGATTTTTGAAGGTAAAAATCAAGAGTTTGGTGCTTATCAAATGCGTAAAGCATCTGATGCTCGCCACAATAAAGCAATGATTGTAGTTGTAATCATTATGGCTCTTGCGTTGATTCTTCCCTATTTGGTTAACACCATGTTGCCTAAAGCTGAAGCTGACATTCAAGAAGAAAATGCTCAACAAATGGTTAGCGTGGTAACTGAAGAAGCTGAAGAAGAACCCGAAGAAGAAATTGAACGCATTGAAGAACAAAAACCCGAAGCTCTTCCCGAAGAAATCCTCAATACCGTTAAGGTTACTGAGCTTGCTATCGTTGACGACGACCAAGTTAAGGCTGAGGACGAAATCAAAACTCAAGATGAACTTCAACAAACCGAAACTGCTTTCGGTCAAACAGACTTTGACAAAGGTACTGACGACTTGAACGTAGTGCGTGAACACAAAGAAGAAATCATCGTTGAAGAAAAGAAAGAAGAGCAAGTGTTTAGCGCTGTTGAACAAATGCCTCAATTCCCCGGTGGTGAAGCTGAATTGATGAAATATATTTCAAACAACATTAAATACCCGACTATGGCTATGGAAAACAATATCCAAGGTCGTGTTGTTGTTCAATTCGTCGTTACCAAAACCGGTAAAATCGGTGAAGTTAAAGTCGTGCGTTCTAAAGACCCCGACCTTGACAAAGAAGCAGTACGCGTAGTGAAATCTCTTCCTAGCTTTATCCCCGGTAAAATGAACGGACAAGCTGTGAACGTTTGGTACACATTGCCCATCACATTTAAACTCCAAGGAATTTAATAGGATTTAGATAATACTTTTAAAAGAGGGTGTGTCTTAAAGGCACACCCTTTTTTCGAACCTTATGTACTTGATATAGTACATTAAACTGATTGATAACGAGTTAGAGATAATGACCCGTACGGTCAAAAGCCGTATAAACATTAATTTGCTGGGCAACCTACTCTTTCCATGTAGGCTTCTATGTAGGCTAAT
>JAFVPD010000008.1 GCA_017505535.1 Muribaculaceae bacterium | reverse complement strand
ATTGTCAACGGTGTAGCTGAATGATGGCTCGGTGGTTGAGATAACGGGTAAACCGTTCTCCCCAAGAATATTGTAGGGCGAATAGGCATAGAAACGTATCCAACTGTTTTCGCGAGGCCAGTAGCGGTTGGTTTGCCATGGCGACGTGAGTTTCTCGTTGTGCATATACATTTGTGCCTCAGCGGTTTTCTCATCATTGGGCCATGCATTTTTATCGCCATCAAACACTACGGCCGAAATGCCTATATCGGCAGGATTGGTGGTGATTGTACCACGCGATGGGGTAGCGCTATTCTTGGCGCGAGACACGCTCATCGGGATTGAATCGACAACCTCGGTGTGAAGATACAATGGACGTCCGCCGATTGTTTCTCCGGTGTTTTCAATGGTCAATTGACGTGAATTGTGTGGAGCATCACCGCCTGAACGTGAAAGGAATTGATCGTTTCCTGTCAAGGTGACATTATAGCCGATGTAATCGCTATATTCGTTATCATCAGCCCTATTAAAATAGTCATCATCGCATGCTGTTGTTGCAAACAGCACACCAATAAACATGGTGATATAGCGTAGCTTCATGGTCAAAAAATATTATTTATTCTCGCAAATATACACAAGTTAAGTCAAATATTTGCGAAAAACGCAACTCGCAACAATTCTTGCCGGTGATGAAATTATTCCTTTTTTGTTAGTTTTAGGAGTTAGATGATTTTTGATTTAACGACCAATGGGTCAGATTGTTATATCAAATCTAAAAATATGTAGATAAAAAAATAAAAACATAAAAAAGCATAAAAGCCGCCATGTGGTCACATAGCGGCTTGCTCTATTTTGAGGAATAGGGGGGAATTCTATTCTTGAATACAACGGATATTTTGTCCGCGAGAGGCCAAATATTGGTTTTCAAACACCATACTGTGGAATCGCAAAAATAGTCCATCTCCGGCAATCATTTCTTGGCGTGGGTATATACGATTATCTAAGGTTGCCGGTTGGAATATTAAAAGAGATGCTTGATGTGGACCGTCCGCACCACTTTTTCCCTCTCTTTCGTAGTTCCATAAACATGCTTGTTCTAGCCAACAATTAAAATCGGCCCAGCGAGCATTATATGTGTTGGGAGCACATAACGATTTTTTTGTAATGTCATTAAACGATCCGATTGTCGCTGAACTTGATAGTTTCGTTGAACCTGCACTACCTATGCGGCCTTGCAATGGGAATATAGCTGCGATCGATTCACATTTGCCCCCTACTAATTGGGTTGAATGTAGCGATGCAAACATTATTTCTCTTCTTCGGTAAGATGTAATAGTGGAAATATAATCACTATTATCCGAATTGTCCAATTTATCAAAAATAGTACCAAAATCATAATTGCTATTTAAAGTTCCGTTTACGCCAACGTGTACGGTTACGCATGCGTGAGCCCATCTATCCGTCGGGTGATAAGTGGTGTTGAGTTCCGGAGCATAATACTTTGCATAGCCAAAATCTGTTTGTTCGTAATAGGTTGGTGGGGTGGTGTTTACCCATGTATAACCTTCTGGTTGGTAATTTTTTCTATCCGAGTCATAATTGTGAAATCCGAAATAGAAAGCATATTTTGATGGTATGCGCCAACCGGCCGGACATGGGTCAAATAATGTCTTTTCGCATTTCCCGAAGTCGGGTTGCAATGGGTCTTTCACCGGGCTATACCATGGCCTATTTAAAGGGCCTTTCACCCATGAGACTTCGCCATCGTCTGAGTTCTCAGACGTATCACCGTCAGGATCCGTATATACATAATTGGGATTTTTTACTCCTTCTCCTAAGTTTTTTGCTATTTGAGTAGTAATTATCCATTGTGGATTTCCTGGACCTGGAGTGTTGTTGGAACCATGAATCAGTTTTTTCCCGGTAATGTCATATACTACCTTGTAGGAGAATGGATCTTTGCGGCCATATTGATAGTACATACCGAAGCCGTCAAGCGGGTTTGCTATACCAAGTACATGCGGGGCAATTGCACCTAAATTTCGGTCCATTATCCATTTATTGGCATAGATACCGTTTCCGTCCCACACGTTAGCTGATTCTTTATTTGTTTCCCAATACCAATGGTAAACACTTTGGTAGTGATGTACAGCTCCATTTTGTCCTTGCTTGTCAATGTCGCCACCTTTTGCATACATGGCGTTGCCAGAATGTGCCGGTGCTTTGTCGGGGTTATAGTCGGTAATCCAAAGGTGCCAGCTCCAGCAATAGCCCTCAAGGGGAGTGCCATCTGATTTTAGTTTTTTGAGACCCACAAGCACATTTCCGTAGGTTTGACTACCCGGATCCGTTGAATTGTTTAGCAGTCTGAAACAGAATGGGTTTAATCCTTCGCCTGGAGCTACGTCGGGCAAATCAACACCATATTCGTCACAGAATTTTATGGCACGTTTATTTATATCTTGCCAAATAACCTCAACTTGCCACTTGCTATCGGCTGTCAACGCATGGTCATCGGCTTCAGTTCCTGGCTCGCCTTCCACATCTCGCCAAAATTGATTAACTCGGCTGATGGGAAGTTCATACACCGTCACGTCGGCAATTGTATCACCGATAGGGTGAATCATGTAGCAATTTGAGTTCTCGGGAAGCTTAATCTTCGCTGTTGCCGTACTTTCGTTGTTGGGCTTGTATCCGTTTGTTATATTGGATTCGTCGGCAATACCATCATTGTTGATTGTGATATTAAGATTGTAAATCACATCGGCCTTGACGTCAAAGTTAGTCATATCGGCATATCCTGTTTCGCCATCTTTCTTGATGCCCGGATACACGCGATAGGAGGCAGTTACATTGTCGGAAGGTCTCACTCCGTCGATTTCTACGTATGTAGCATTGTCGGGAATTCCTCCCTGGAGAAAAGTCTCGTTTGCATCAACATCACCGGCCGGTTTGCGAGTGCCATCTCCTTGAATGTTTTGTGGCACATACCACGAAATTGTTTTGCTTTCGCCGGTTGCTATTGGCGTATCAAATGTCTCGATGTCATATTTGATGAAAGTCGGTGTGGAGACATTTGTAACATAATCTGGGCTATATTCGTTCAACGCATTTTGGGCATAACCCACCTTGTTCACCACATTTTTCACTCTCACACTTTTAATCACACTTTCAGATGAGCTGTTGGTGATTGTGGCTGTGATTTTAGCCACATTGGGATTGAGGATAAAATTGAGGTTTTTAGCCGAGAGTGAGAATGGAAGATAGCTGCTCCATGTGAATTTGCTTTTTTCTTCCTCTTTGGGAAGGTTATACATGCGGTTTATTTCAAATGTGCGACTTTGTAGGTCGGCGATAGTCGTTATCTCCCCTAAGGTCTCTTTATCGACATTTCCCAACAAGAACGCATGATAATTCTTGCCCACTACGGGTTTAGATAGTTCCGCAACATAGGGCAATGCATTTATATTAAACGACTCGATGAAGGCTCCGTCGTCGCCAAACAAGAGGAAACAATATTTGGTGATAACGATATCTCCCGACTCAAAATAAGTATCTTCCTCAAACACTGCACGACTCGTGGTGTTGGAGAATGTTGTAGTGGCGTTAATGGTCACTTTTGTGCCCTCTCCACCATTGAAGTAATCGTCATCACACGATTGCAATGCTCCGGCCATTAGTGTTGCCACTAAGATATATAAAAGTTTTATACTTGAATTTCTCATAATATATGAATCTGTTTATGTTAAAAATCTGCGTCAATTTTACTATTGTCACCACTCCAGTTGGCATTGCCCGAGATTGTTGAACTTGGATTTATTGCGGGCATAATACCAAATGCAAGGTCAAAGTCAGAGGCTGAGAATACACGTAATGAGTAAGATTCTTGAATAATACACAAGCGCAAGAGGCGGAATTCAAAAAAATCTTTATTTTGATTCTTTTCATGCCATTGAATGCACGCTGGCGTGCATGTGAGTGCAGCTGCATAGTTGCCATATTCGGCAACTTTCGCATTCCCTCCACTTCTATGTCCAAAGAATTGCACAAATAGCAAGGGCCCACCACCTTGCATTCCTGGATCTCCTCGCGATCCTGCCACGTCCATCGTTTCGCAATATATACTTATTGCATTGTAGTTGTCAAGACTCTCAAGTAGATTCCCTTGAAGCCATACATTGGCTTGTTTGTGAATACGAGGTCCACTTCCATCAAAGTCACTTTCGCTGGTGTCATAATCCATATAGGAGAAAGGCCATAAATTGGTACCCGAATAGGTTGCACCTGTAAAAGCGTCAACGCGTGGCAATTCAAATCCCGGGGGACATGGGTCGTAGATGGTCTTGGTGACTCCGGCATTTATTACTTCATTAAATTGTTCATGGAATCCGTGGGTCCCTATTTTCATGTGGGCTGAGAACATCGGTAGGTACTGTGAACTTGTATTCCAAAGATTGATATATGGACCATTGCTACACCAATCGTTGATTTGAATGGAATTTGTTTTAGTATCTCTGCCTGATGGGTTGTGATAATATTTCCCGGGGTTTTGAATGGCTTCTCCGAGAGTTTTAGCTTGTGCGCCGGCATCTACAATTGCTGTGCTTTGAGTCCAATTATTTAGGTAATGAAATTTATCTGTATTCTGATATCCGTCTCCTGTAGGCAACATTGGGTCTTTACGGCCATATTGGTAATATGGGACATTGTCGGTTGTCGTGACTGACCCGGATCCTTGGTTAAAGGTACAATCTTGTGTCAACGTTTCTCCTTGGAATTCAGCATTGGCATCTTCTACCTGTTTGAATCGGATAGTCAAATCACGTGCGATGTAATTCTTTGTCTCGCCATCGCAATGCCCGAGATGTGTTGGCAAAATCTTGAATTCAGCCTCAGTGTATGATCCTGCTACCGGATTCTTTGTACCATCATGATTTGCGGAGTTATAATCAACCCATAAACTGTTTGTACGGCGGTTTTTGACCGGTCGAGTGTTAAATGTATTTGTTGAATTGTCATAGAAATTTAAGCTTTGGCTGTCTCCTGCAAGAGGATTGTCATGATAAGTCTTTCCATCGGAAACCCAAATGTGCCAACTCCACATTGTCTTGCCATCCGTATCTTTTACTGCGATAACAGCATTTCCCTCACATACGCAATCTTCACGCACGCGGAACGTGATATAATCTTCGGTCTCATTTAATTTTAAATCGGTAATGAGGCATGGCTCATCTTGCCACACAATTTCAGCCTGAGCAGGGGTGTATATACCTGAGCGTCCGTTTTGGTTTACAATCCATGGCTGTGTGATGCCTTGGTCGTTGTGGTCAACGAAATTACCCAATGAGGAGAATGTGGCTGTGGCAGAAGTCCCTAACAAGTTTCCGTTGGTATCTGTTAGCTGACCTGATAATGTTTTGTTGGTGAATTCATATCCGGTATAGGCCGAACTGTTGGTGCTGCCTCCGGTGATGGCATTGCCATACACCAAGGGGAAGGTATAATAGCCGGGCGCTGAAACGTGATAACAGTTTGCAGTATTTTCAGGGTCATGACCGGCGGAGTACATCTTATTAGTTGACAAGTTGAACGGGTCTTCGGCTGTGCCTTTAGTAGCGTTTAGCATGATGTTCTGGTGAGAAAGCGAAGAACTTCCATCAAGGTTTGGTACGGCCGAATAGGTGTAAGTAGTGGCATCGGCGCTACCGGCACCACTCTTGGCTTGCATCATAAACCAATTGGGAATAGATGTTTCCTCTCCGTTAATGACAGCAACAGCCTCCCAAGGCACCGGAATCTTGACAGTAGCGATACCGGAGCGAGTCACTGCTTTATAGCTTTCGACTGTGATTGGTGCATCTTTAATGCCATAGTATGGAATGGTTGTTTCAGGATTAACGTTTAAGTGATATTGAATATCAGTTGAAGAGAATGAAAGGGTATAGGTGTACATTTTGCCTTTCTCCCAAACTTTAGTCTTGTTGGCATCGCCGATGGTGGCTGAGAGTGTTACATCGGAGTTTAATACACCATCTTCACCTGTGATGGTGATTTTGGCATCGGCTGTGAGTTCTTGGGGCATCATTAGCAGCACCATGTTGCCCGGAGTGGCGTCAACATAGCCGGAGACGTCCTCTTCATCAAAAAACTTGACATTGTCGTTGCCGTTAACGTCCTTGCCTCCTGTGCCGGTAAGTTCGCGTGTGCCGGAGAAGACATTGTAAGATGCTGAAGTCCCATCTCCTACGTATGACAAACCGGTCCAAGATCCTTCATCGTGGGCCTTGACTTTGTTGCCGTTGGCGTCAACCGAATAATTTGCTGGGTTATACTTGTAGGTGTATGTGCCACTGTTTTTTAGACCGGAAATTGTTACGGACTTGAGTGTGAATTGTGTAACTGCGCCGGCAATGTGGATTCTCACAGCTGCGAGAGCATGGCTCATATCAAGCGGTGCAATGCGACACCATCCGCCTTCGTATTGTTCCGAGCCCACAAGCAGGTCTTGTTGCTCTGTGATATCATTGTCAACGGTGTAGCTGAATGATGGCTCGGTGGTTGAGATAACGGGTAAACCGTTCTCCCCAAGAATATTGTAGGGCGAATAGGCATAGAAACGT
>JAFVPD010000007.1 GCA_017505535.1 Muribaculaceae bacterium | reverse complement strand
AGAAGTTAAACCTCACCACGCCGATGGTACTGCGAAAGTGGGAGAGTAGGTCACCGCCCCCTTCACAAGCCCCGACTCAAACGAGCCGGGGCTTTTTATTTATACCCCATCGTGAGCTTTTTAGACATAAGAACCGATTTTTAGTTTTAGACATAAGAACAGATTTTAATTTTAAGACATAAGAACATAAAGACATATTTTTTTACCCTCCGGCACTGCTACTCAAGGGGTATCTACGGAATAAACCGATAAATGCTAGCTTCTACAAGGTTATACCCCTCAGTCACTTCGTGACAGTTTCTCTGCGTCAGGTGAGCAGCTAACCATCTTCGTCAAAAGTACTGAAAGACATATTTTAAGGTTTACGATTTATGCTTGATGCTGATGCTTAGCTGATAAAATAGTTATAATAACAAATATTAACAAATAAATTATTGATTTTTGTGTGAGATTATTAAATGGTTTATTAACTTTGCAAGTTGAATACTATATATTATTGTAAAGTGACAAATAGTTATTTGTTTGGACGTTTTACTAGCAGTTTTAAATTATTGCTCAAAATTGATAATAAATAATCAAAATAATAACAACCTAAAGAATTTTTTTATTATGAAAAAATTGTACGTGCGATCGTTAATGCTTCTGCTGGCATTAACATGGATTATTCCGAAAGCGGATGCTCAGAACTATACGTTTACGCTGAATGATCCTTCAGATTGGTTTCAGACTTCGGCAGAAACAACTATTCCAAATAGTAAGTATGTGCAAGGTGTAGGTACCGGAGGCTCAATATATACAGTCCCGGCTCCCACAGCAACAAGTGATATGGTCACAAATACTTATACCGGAGGAACAGACTATTTGACTCGTTGGTATGTGTTGAATAGTTCAACTTCAACTTGTGGTACTTTTGCAAGCGCAGCTAATGGTACTCAGTTTCCATATACACTTCACCCAAATAAGACAGAGAGTGTTTCTAATGCAAGATATTATGCCGGCCCTGCTGTAACTGTTGATACAAAGGGAAACTTGTATTTTGCGGCGTTAAGTTCAACAAGTCTTCCCGGGTCATATCCTTGGGCTGCAGCAGTAGGGGCAGTCTCAGCTTTTAGTGCGTCCAATTTGCCAACGATAGCTAATCCAAAACCGACATGTACAACAATTGTATTGAGTACATCAGCTGGTGGAAGTACTGCACCATCAACAGACTATGCAATTTCAGGACGTTCTGACCTTATGAGCGGTTATGGTGATGGATTGGGCGGTACAGGTTATCTTTGGTTTACTGTAAATAGTGGAAATATTGAACGCGTTACGCTTTCAAGCGGAAAACCCACTGCAAAAACTGCATTTACAGCACCATTAGCAACCGGAACACGTAGTTATACATTACAATATGCCGATAATAAGGTTGTTTTTACTAAAGGCGGTTATAGCTCATCAGGTTATACAGCACAAGACGTATACAAAGGAGTTATAAGTGGCTCAAGTATTACATGGACTAAAGTCGGAGTGAAATCATACACCCCGGTTGTTACAGCATTTACATTGTGTGACAATGATTTGTTGGTATATGCTAAGAGCAAGACTCAATTGGCATTATATAATATGACTACTGGCGCAGAAATTGTAGCGTGGACTCCATTCGGAACAGAGTCTACTCAGACATATATTTATTTCAACCTTAATGCAGTAGTAAATAGCAATAAAACAGCCACGTTGTATATGTATGTTCCTGGCGTAGGAGTTGCTCAATATACCATAACATCTCAAGCTGCTGAAGAACCTGTCGCAAATTTGACAGCAACATGCGTTAAGGAAGAAGATATGGCTGATCCAAATATCAACAAAGCAGGACGTCAAAATGCTTGCTTGACATGGGAGGCTAATCCAGCATGGGCAGCACAACCAACAAGCTACATAGTTCAATATAAACGCTCTTATACAAATAATGGCGGAACATTGGTTGAAACAGATTGGAGAGATGCCGGAACAACTACAACACTTCCAACAGCTGCCAATCCATTTGTTCATACTGACATTTGTTATTACAAGTATAATAGTGTGAATTATGCGACAACCTATCAGTATCGCGTCATTCCAGTGTTTAATGGCGCAAATGGTCAAGAAGCAGTAAGTAATGGTGTTAATCCTGAATTTATTCCTATTTCTCCCACATGGATTTGGTTGTTTGGTGAAGAGACATACGATGGTCTTTGTATGACTCAGTTGTATTGGGATTATCCCGGTTACGGTTTGAAACCCGACAGCTATGATATTTTGAGAGATGGTGAACTAATTACTGAAGATGAGCGTGTTGCAGCGTTTGTACATGTTGACTATAACACAAAAGCAGGACACACTCATAACTATCAGATTAGGACATATTATAATGGTTTGGATAACTCAAAATATGCAATGAGTTCGGTGAAATCTGCGACAATTGGAGCACGTGACTGGTCTAAACCAAAATATAGCGTTACTGAGATTTATAACTTCTCATTGCAAGCCGGACAATATGAGATTGCTGCAGATGCATATGCAACAAACTTCCTTACACGTGACTGTTATCCACAAGCAACATTTAAAGATGGAAAATGGTATATCTCTCAAATGTATGACGCAAAGGTTAACAAGAGTGATTATAACCCCGGAAAATCTGCAACTGATGATATAGAAGACTGGACAAATTATGCGGCCGCAGTAGCTGCAGCCGGCGCAAGTGGTGGTATCATCGTGTTTGACGGAGACGTCCAAGCTCAATCAAATGGCAAGATGGTCGGCGGTTATCGCATTCCTAATATCCTACCTCGAGTGTATCAAAATCGTGGTGTAGCTATAGATGATGCCGGTAATATGTTTATTCGTGGTCTAAGAAATACCACTTACACAACTGCGGTATATCAATATTGGCACGACTTTGAATATATGATGACTACCGGAGAGGTGTATAAGGCTAATGCCGATGGTACATTCTCTTCAACTAAATATACAGTGGATTTTTCAGCTGTTAATTTCGCTGAGATGTCGCAAGACACCGGAGGCCCTGTTGAAGGACGTTGTGACTACTTCTCAATGAAGGGCGACGTGTTTAGCACAGAAGGAGCTTACCTTTATGTTGCTCCAACTCAAACCAAGGCTACTTATGTATTTAATTTGAAAGCCGGTTCGGGTACTACAATTACTGCAACATTGGTTGGTGTATATTTTGAACATGGTTTGAATCAAAAGACCAATGCTCAATATCCGTCAAATGCTGAAAACTATGCGTTCCCGGTTAATTGTGTAGGTCGTGAAAATCAATTTATCCACAATGTGCGCTCAAGTATCTTCCGTAACTTGGAGATCAACAATAGTGGTACTATACAATATGACGAGCAACTTTGGACAGGCTCTACATCAAGCCCGACATATTTGAGCAATAAGCCTTACAGCTGGAATGTGACAGGTGTTGAAGGTTATGCTCCTGCGCAACCCACTAAGAACGTAGAAGGTCGTATCTATGACTTCCATTCACGTGTAAACAACTGTGGTGGCGCAACATTTGAATTTAATGGCGAATTATTTATTGTGACTCCGATTTCACAATACTCAATCAATACCGGTTCATTCTATATCGGTCGTGGTTATCGTGGATTGGATAGCACAACAGGATTGCGTAAAGGTCCAAAAGATGCCGACCTTGCAAACGTGGTTCCTGTAGCTACAGTTTACCAGAAAGATGAAGCATTGTCTGATTTCTCAAACTCAGCCGGTGTATGGGTGTATGGCGAAGTTCCAACGCTGGAGAGTGAAATGTCTCATGGCATAGCTCAAGTAGATGCTGATGCCGATGGTGACGGCAAAGTTGACTATGCATATATATATGTTTATGCTCCTGCACAACGTTTTGCTAAGTATAAACTCATGCCAGATGCATTGTTCCCACCCTCACCCAACGAACTAACCGTTAAACCGGTTTATGAGCCAACCGAATCTAACCCAACAAGTGACCTCGTTCGTTATGATGCCGAAGTTACATGGGCTCCAATGGAATATAGCTACAATGTTCCTGACGAAAACGGCGTTAAGACAGGTAACTATTCAGTGTATTACTATACTGTAACACTCTACGATTATAGCGATCCGGCTAATCCTGTAGTAGTTGGTACAGAAAAGGTATATGTATATAATGCAGCTGACGGAACATCTGAGGATAAAGTTGTTCTTGGCCCAGACGGAAAAGTTGTAAACTATACAACAACATTCCCCGATGTGCCTGTTTTTGACGAAGATGGCAACAAGATTCCTTATGTATCGGAAGTAGTTGTAACCTACTTGGGAGAAAAAGGTACAGTGGCTGAAACCGCCGGAGAAAAGAACAGTATCGAAACCGAGTCGGAAGATGACAACTCATTCGATACAGCACCACCGGCAGGTGAAGTTCACATCGGTAAAACTGAAGAGTGGGCCGACTGGAACCAACCCTATGGACAAAAAGATGAAAACGACGGATATTGGGACGTTTATCGCATCGAACTTGAACCAACTAACCCACAATGGGAAGAAGGTCAAGTAGAAGAGCCTGTATCATGCTACACAATCAATGTGTCAGGCCCTGCAACCGAAAATAACGATGCAACAGATAAAGAAATTTGTAGCTTCTATCTTTACGACCCAGATACCAATCCAACTCTTGATGGCGTTCAAAACGTGACAGGTCTTGAACCTGATGCTCAAGGATATGTTCACGTGACAACTTGCACAATCCCAGGTAACTATGTATTTAATCCTGACGATGAACACCCCGATATCTATTGGGACGAACGTGACTACACGGGTCAAACATCAGGCGAAAATGCACCTGCCGATGACGGAAAGATCAATCCTGAAGATTGGACATTCTACGTGAATGCAGTGTATGCCGACAGCAACCCACAACTCCGTACAGTTGAAGAAGGGTCTATGGAAAAAGGTGGCGTACCTACTGAAGTAGAAGTTATCAAGAACGAATCATCATTCCGCGTATATCCCAACCCTGCAACAACAGCAATCAACGTTAAATCAATGAGCGGCATCAACGAAGTGAAGATTTACACACTTGCCGGCGTTGAAGTGAAAGCAGTTGTCGCAAATGGCGAAAACCACGTGGTGATATTGGTCGATGACCTTGTAGAAGGCTATTACCTCCTCAAAGTCAACAACCACGCCCCCGTCAAAGTCCTCGTGAAATAAAAATTCACAAGAATAATCTTATAAAGCACGAGCGAGTCACATTGTGACTCGCTCGTGTAGTTTTTATATTCTAATTAGGATAAATAAAGACGAGATATTCGTTTCGGTTAAGAGTGGTTTAGGACGCGTTTTGAGTAGTAGTTATTGATGTAGTGGTGGAGGTTGGTGGGGGTGGGGACGAGGCGACATGGAAGGAAACGTTGTTGCTCAATGCGTTTGTTGTATCCAATCATTCTTGCGGGAATGAGGAGAAATTCGTCCGGTGCCGATGGAGAGCCTCCAATGCCGAGTGCTATGAATAGCTCGCAGTTGTGGGATTTTGCCAGGCTGCGGTATCTTAGAAATTGCTCAGAGAGGTCTATGACGCCTTTGTTCCAAGATGAGCGGTATTTGCATTCGATGAAATACTCAACTGTGGCATGTCCCAATTGGTGCTTGATGTGAAGGTCGGGATAAAGATTTTCTTGGGCGTAGATGTTTTGGTAGATTTTATCGCTCCGCCATGCTAATAGTCGGAATTTTGTTTTGTCGCATAGGAGCGAAACGACAAATTCTTCAAATCGACGTCCTTTTATTTCGTTGGCATTTGCCGGCAAAACTTCTTGAGCCTCTTTTCTGCAAAAAGTTTCGGCCAAACAATAGATATGTTCAGGGTCGATGTTGAACGATTGGGCAAAAGATTTGAGCAAACCTCGCTCGTTGTTGGTGATTAACCCATCTTTCGCTGCCATTTTTGCTACCCATAAAGAGGCTTCCTCAATTGATATGGATTCGGGTGTATTGTCAAGCATAATTATTAAGTATGAATTATATGCGAAGGTAACGAAACTTTTTGGGAAAATTAGCGGGTCACAACATAAAAGCAGGATTGTTTTGGAGACCAAAATTGGAGAAGACAGATTTTGAGGAGAATATTTTTTCGTGCCATAAATTTTTGTTAACTTCGTAGTGAAAATACTAATACTAATACTAAACCTTTATAATATTATGAATAAAAAAGTACAAAACGTCCTTTCTCTAATGTCTGATGAAGCACTCAATTTCTTTATGAAATCGGAGCAATACCATGGGTTTGAATTGCCTGAATATTTTGTGTTTGATAATGTTCTGCAGTATGTCAAGGATGTAGTAGGTGACCTCGCTTATGAAGATTGTGTGATGCCTCATACGTTGCCCGATGATTTGGCTGATGTCAATTTTGATATTCTCCTAAATAAAGATGGTCGCTACGCTGTGCGTCCAATTGTATTGGCAAATCCATTTTTGTACTATTTCTTGGTGAGAGAAGTCTGTAATGAAGAAGGGTGGGCTGTGGTGAAAAGTTTGTTCGAAAAATTTAATGTGCCAGGCATTACATCATGTGCCATACCAGTAGTCCCGGAGAAAGTTGAATCATTTCATAAATCAACGACCATTCTCAACTGGTGGAGTAGCATGGAACAGCGCTCGATTGAGTTGTCGTTGGAGTATCGGTATATGTTTGTAACCGATATTACCAATTGCTATGGATCGGTGAATCCACAAGTTTTTGATTGGGCTTTTGACCTAAAAAACACTCAATACGAAAGCCCTTGCGACCATAATATTGCAAATAATATACAGAAATATTTGCGGGCATTTCAGCAAGGTCGCAACATAGGCATTCCTCAAGGTAGTGCTATTTTTGATTTCGTTGGTGAGATTATCCTTGGATATTCCGACCTTTTGTTGCACGAAGCTATCCAAAGAGCAGGAATCACAGCTAAATACGAAATCATTCGTTATCGCGATGACTATCGCATATTCTGCAATGAAAAAGACCAATTGGAGCAAATGTCATATATTCTTCAGCAAGTGCTTGAAAGTCTAAACTTCCGCATGAATAGTTCGAAGACTAAAATCAGCGAAAGTATTGTTACCGATTCGATTAAATCGGATAAGTTGTTTTACATTTACAACACCCCAATATTCAACAAGAAAGGCACCGATTTTGATAGTTTTGAGAAACATTTGCTCTACATTCTGATGTTTGCCCGCCAATATCCTAATAGTGGCCAAGTTAAGACAATGCTTTCAGATGTTGACAAAAGGATTGAAGAATGGTTGCAACCACAAGAACGAGAAATTAGATCGTTTACTCTTGAAAGAGAGGGTTTTGTGTCAACGAAAGAAACATATGTGCGGAAATTGACGGGTGGAAGTGTGCGAGCAATGGTAGCCGTCGCAGTGCAGATTGCATTAGAAAATGTCACAATGTGCAATTATGCTTTAAAAGTAATAAGTCGCATGATTGATTCAGTATCCGATGCACAAGAAAAGCAAGAGGTTATCGAAATGGTTTACAATAAGCTCGCCAATACCCCAAATTCGACATACAATCAACTATGGTTGCAAAACATGACTTACACGCAAGATAAAGAAAACAATCGTTGCGATAGGTATAATATCCGCCTTTGTCAACTTGTGGTGGGAGAACACACAATGCCATTATGGAATAACTCATGGCTAAAAGAAGATATAATCAAGCAATTACCGTATGACTCAATCGTCGATAAGGACACGCTTAAGAAAGTTACTCCGGTAATAACCTTCAGAGAACGCCGAGCATATGATGAAAATTTTTATGTTTGATAACATCTTTGGGAGATTATCCCTCCAAAATACTTTTTGCCACCAAAAATAATCCCTAACTTAGTAGTCAAATTTTGATAGTAATATGATTAATTAAAATTCCCCATTGAAAAACTATAAAAGAGAATGATTAATTGGTTTATTCTGTATGAGGCTCTTTTTTAATTGAAGAAAAGAGCTGATGCCTGCGAACAAAGAGTTCGCTGTTAAGATTTTACTTTGTGTCAACAAAACAGAATATTATGAGATTAGAAAAGTGGTTTATATCTAACTTGGATGATTCGCAACGTCAAATTATCATCCGAGATCCCAATGAGAATCTTATTGTACAAGGTTCTGCAGGTAGTGGTAAAACTAACTTGGCGATACACCGAGCTGTTCAAGCAAGTGCTTTCAGTGATTCATATGCCCTTGTTGTTTATACAATGGCATTAAAACGCATGGTCGCTTATGGACTGGAGGTTTTGGGCCTTGATAAAGAAAGAATTGCCTATGACTGGGCTTGGGAACATCGTGGCTTTGATTTAATAGGTGATGTTTATTGCCGAGGAAATATAAGAACAGTGAATTCGCATCCCGTCTATTACCTAATTCAGAACGAAAAAGTGTACAAATTTGAAAGTTCTAGATTAGGCAACTATACGGTCAATGTTGATGGTGTGAAAGTAGACGGTAAATATAAAAGGTTAAAATCAGGTATCAAACCTTCATTTATAAGGGACATGGGCTTGTATTCTATTTGTAACAATGTGAAAATTGTTGACGAAAGAAATTCTACACAACAAGGAGAAGTATACTATTTCATAGAAATATCAAGCAAGAATATCTATATAGTTCAAAATGGCATTATACGGCAATTTGAAAAAGTACAATCGTATGATAAGGGTAAGCAAGATTATCCTAACGACTTGTTGGTGAGCATTGACTTTGCCGATTGGGTAGCCGACTCTTATTACCGAACCTTTGGAAGACGTGTTTCTTGGTTCAGAGAAACACCTGTTGAATATGGGATAGATATAACTGCCCCAGAAATGGTACTGATACCAAGCGGAACGCTATTTAGGAAAGCTGAAGGTAAAATTGATTATTTAATCGTTGATGAAGCACAAGATTTTGATGTTTCAGACTACAAACAACGTTTCCTTCCGAAAGTTAATAAAAGTATATCTCTTTTTGGGGATTCTGCTCAGAAAATCTATACCAATCGAGGAGCGAGCATGGATGCTATAACAGCGGCACTACGCTACAGGAGATTGTTCCTCAAATATAATTATAGGTTGCCCAAGTCTATCGCTAAGGTGGCACAGGATATTGTATTCCCATCCATTGATCTTTTGTCTGACAACATGAAAGATGGCGGAAATAGTGACTACCCGCAGTATCCGAAGCCCGTCATTCAGAAGCAAGAGTCAAAAGATAAAGAATTAGAGGCGATCTTAAATAAAATCCGATTGGAAGATTTGGATGACGTGGCTATACTTGTGCCATTAGAAAGTGATGTCAAATATGTACATCAGTTCTTCTCTAAAAATGGTATGCAGACTCAAGTCCTTTATAGAACGGGGAAGATCCCACCTTATAGTACAATCAACACACTTGATTTTACGAACAACGATTTGCCCTGCATTCTCACGTATCATGCAGCCAAGGGTACAGAATTTGACAATGTGTTCGTTCCCTTTGCTAATGATGCGGATATACCAGATAGAAATGCTTTTTATGTTGCATGTACTCGTGCTTCGCATAGCCTGACTATTTCATTTTCTGCAAAGAAAATCACTAAATATCTTACAAATGTTAAACCAGACACCATCATTGAACGCAATGTTCCCGAGGATGCCTGGGTTGGTAAAAGACCTAATAAAAATTAACTATAAGTATGAAATTTTGGATTATTATTGATTCTTGGAATCTAATGGAAACTTTCACGTCAGAAAGTTTATCTCCACATATATTTTATTTAGAAAGGGCATTCGGGAATGATTTGACAAGATACATAAGCAAAAATGGAGAACTCTTTAACAACCTGGTTCTCTACGCAGAAGAACCGTCTTCTGACTTTGCTATTGAATTAGATGAATCTCTGCTCGACCCCCCCCTATTGTTTGAGAATAAAAAGGAGAAAAACTTTCTTTACCCCAAAACTGTATATTTTCAAAAGGGCAAGGTGAGATTTAGATTTAGAAACCAAGATTCAATTAAAGCTTTTATTGCGGAGTCAAAAATAATATTTGAGGTAAAGACAATTGAGAAGTATTCTTCTGATTTTTTTGTCGAGTCAAACACAAAGAAGATTAAGCCTTCTATAGGCGGAAATGATTCTCTTCCTTTTGGCAAGGATGCCCATATAGTGGTTGACAATATGTATAATTCTGTCAAAGGTGGAGTTATATCATATATTTGTGGCATAAAAACCTCAACAAGTGTAGAAAACCAGTCCTTAATGCTTTGCATAAATTCACTAAAAAATTTGATTGCAGGGTTAAATACTATTGTAATGATGGGAGAAGAAAGTAGTATTGACTACGCGCCATATAAGATATCGTTAGCTAAGGCTAAGGCGGAATTTACCCGTTCGCAATTTAAAGATAAAACAAACTTATTTGAGGTTCTTAAACACATCTTGGATGAAATAATTTCTTTATCGACACTCAGACTTCAAAAAGTTGCAGAACAGAAATCTCCATCTTACAAGTACGAGATTGTCAGACTCGAAGAAAAGAAAGCTGAATTGGAAGAACGGTTATATAAACTGGAAGAGTCTAATATAAATGATATAAAGGAGGAACTCAATCGGATAAAAAGGAAAGAGGTGGAAATGGGGGAACTTGAAGGAAGAAAACGCAAGTTTTTTTCAAAAGATTCTAAGGAATATGAAAGGAAGCAGAAACTTAAATCGTTGATAAAACAATACAAGGAAGAAAATGGAGAATACAAATTGGCTTATAGAGAATACAAGTCGATAGAAACTTCATTGTCATATACTGTTGTGGGAGTAACTCAGTTTGATTCGGCAATATCTTCATTGTTTATCAGGTTTAGTGACAATATTAATGACATTCTCAAACTGATTAAATCAAGTCTTGTTAAGACCAGAAAAGGAGCTGAGTGTCTCCCCAATATTTCATTTAAGAAAGATTGCATTGAAATTGGGATTGAGGATGTTTCATTAGAGGAAAGGGTGCTATATAACATAGTCTTCCGCCTTGTTACATATAATCCTAATAAGAAAAACAAAGTTGTTTCTGATAGCAAAATCCTTGAACTTGTCGAACATGCTGGAAAACAATTTGGAGAAACAGATATGTCAGAAACAGAAACGGGAATCCGTATTATGAATACCTTGCGAACGTTTTGGTTGTATAAAAATCAAAAGGCAGACTCATTTGACATACCAAGCGACCTTCCTCTATTGCAATCTATCATGTCATTCTTGATTAAACACAGAGGTTTTGACCAAATTGACAGATTTATGCTTAACAGAGGGTATCAATTAAAACAATATGCCTTTATGTTATGGGGAGCCATTGTTGGATATGCTGCAATTCCAAAGACATTAACCAACATCATCAACGATAATATAAAAGAAGAAGAGCTAGATAGTTATCTTTCTTCTCTTTACACTTCTATAGAGATAATGGAAAAATAGTGATATTTATGATTCTCATTTGACACAGAACATGGTTTAAGAGATAAGAATATTATTTTGAATAACCGAGAAAATGATAACAAATTATTAACGTCTTAATAATCAATCGAAAAAAATGGTAATTTTTGTAGATTTAGACGGCACATTGACTTACACAGCAGATGTGAAGTACAAAGAGTTTAAAGATGGACTACGAGACTTTAACCCATCCGAGATTCCTTTATTCCAAGGTTCAATAGACTTTGTTTCAAAATTGAAAAGCGAAGGACATAGAGTGATTATTCTATCAGACTCTCATCCTAAATATGTACGCTCTGTTGTTGAATACTATTTCAATGTGGAATATATTTTTCTTGCAGATAAGCCTAATACAGCAAAGACATTATCTTTCATTCTGTCGGATGAATCCCTTAATAGCCTATATCAGACCCAAAAAGAAGACTTTATGATTATTGGAGATAGTGCCTTAGATATACAGTTAGGACGTAAATTAAAAATACTAACTTCATATATTCATTTATATACAGAAGGAAATTTCTCTGAAGCAGATGGTATTGGTAATTATAGAAGCATTATAAAATATGGCCCGACATTTATTGCAAAAAGTTATCAAGAACTTCTAAATATTGTCTCAAACAGACAAGGGAATTTATTATCCATCGAAGCTGCATCTATTGGCAGAAACGCATGTAAATCAGTCAAATTTTGGGATTATAGAGATAGGGAACATCAACGGGTTGTCGCCTTTCGGTGCTTGGCTAGACAAGAAAACGGTTCTTGCGACAAATTCTCAAAAGCTGATTTATATTATCAGATAGATAATCCCCAAAGAAAAAATGGAGATTTAGCAATTATGGCAAAAGGTGTTGAGAACTACTTACAAGGACTACAACAAATTAATTCTTATAAGTGGGATTATTTTACTTATGTGTCAGATAAGTCTTCAACAACCCCACCCAACAAGTTAAAAGAAATATTTGATTTAATAAGCACATCTATACCTAAAATAACGTTGTTTGAATGGGATGAAAATATGACTTCTTCTCTTAGAAACGAAAAAGACTACCAGGCAAGACAGTCTTTCATTCGTTCTCATCTTCACATAAAGAATTCTGGCGTTTCTTTAGAAAGAAAAAATATAATAGTTTTGGACGATCAATTAACTACGGGAGCAACAGCCTTTGAAATTAGGAAGAAATTAGAAGAACAAAACGTTGGAAATATTTTGATTGTGACATTGTTCTATATGTCCCTATTGGTTTTGGATGACAAAATCTGTCCAAGATGTGGAAAGCCTTTAGTAATTAAAACTAACAGAAAAAAAGGATCTAAATTTTATTCATGCCAACCTCCACAATTTGGCGGAGACGGATGTGGTTATATAGAAAACATAAATTAATATGATACGGATATTGTTAGCTTTAAGTAAGATTTCTGGAATAGCTGATGCTTTTATAAAAAAGAATGTTTCAGTATTCAATTCAAATAATACAGATGAGATTATAAATTATCTTGTAAAAATCAATAATAAAATCACGAAGGAGTTAGTTTTTGAACACTTGGAGTGGGCTGATAGGGTAATACAAAGATGTCAAGATTTAGACATTCACATACTCCCTATATATCATACTGAATACCCAAGTAAACTTAAAGAACTAAGTAATCCGCCTGCAGTGTTATATCTGCGAGGAAACATGTCATTGCTAAATAAGGATATAATATCATTAATAGGAACAAGAAAATCTACGACTCTAGCAAATAGTATTGCAAATAAAGTTGGTGCGCACTTTTCTATTAACAATGCTCTTTGTAATGGTCTTGTCGATGGTATAGATAGACACTCAGTTGAAAATGGAGATACAGTATTCAGAAATACTATAGGGATATTGTCTGGAGGACTAAATTTCCATCATACATCATCTAAGATAACAAGCGAGTTAGCTGAAAAAGTTTTAAAAGAAGGTGGTTTGCTTATTTCCGAAGTCGAACCTGATAAAAAAGAGGATCAGTTTTCTGGCAGTAAAGCGAGTCGTATTCAAGCTGGTCTGTCTTCGGTCTTGATACTTATTCAAAGTTCAATTGACGGTGGTTCTAAATATACAATTAAAGCTTTTTCGAAACTTAATAGAATCGTTGGTTATATTTCTTTTACCGGTAATAAAGAATATGATTCAGACATAAATTTTTCAGCAAACCGAACTTTTGATATGCTCGGTTTAGATGGTGTTGCCAAGATGTGTGACGTTAAAAAAAACACATCCATTCGTATCAAGAAGTTGATTCCCATTCATTCTTTACAAGATTACGATATCATTATAAATGAACTAAAAAAGAAAGACGATAATAGCAGTTTTCTTTTTTAGTAATACGTTTTATGTGGAGTTAAAATGATTTAATATATTGCACTTGCAATAAATGTAAACTACCTGCTGAATAAGCAGAAAATAGAATCTAATCGAAGATAGTTTTTAAAACGATAAATTTGGATTATGTTATAAAGCAATTGAGAGAGGAGCAAGGGTTGTTGCAACGGCAGTTGGCGGCAGTCCATGGGGTTGATGTGCCTATTTTTAGCAAAATTGAGCGTGGCGATAGGCGTGCGAAACGTGAGCCTGTGGTTATTCTTGCCAACAGCTGAATGCAAATGAAGATGAATTGCACAAAGAAAAACTAACTATTTTTTATGCCGAAGCCCCCTGCGTTTATTAATAAATATGATGCAATGGAAAATGGCATCAATAAATTAAAGGAGTAAAAAGAAGTTATAATACAATGAAATTACAATACGCATCTGATTTGCATTTAGAGTTCCAAGAAAATAGCAGATGGCTCCGAGATAATCCATTGAACCCAATTGGAGACATCTTGGTGCTGGCTGGAGACATTTGTTACCTTGGCGATGAAATGTACTATAAGCACCCGTTTATTAATTGGTGTGCCGACAATTTTGAGCAGACTATTATTGTTCCGGGTAATCATGAATTGTATAAAAGTTTTGATATTAACACCCTGGTAGAGGGTTGTGAAGAACAGATAAAATCGAATCTCAAAATTGTGTACAATAAAGTCATTAGCTTGGACGATGTTGATTTAATAATGTCAACTCTCTGGGCTCGAATACACCAATATGACGCATATTATACAGAGCACGGAGTGACCGATTTTCGTAGGATACGAAATGGGGAATATCGTTTAAGTTGGGAGCGATTTAATGATGAACATGATAAATGTGTAGAGTTTATAAAACGAAGTGTTCAACAAAGTACCGCTCGCAAACGAGTAGTCGTAACGCATCATGTTCCTTCGTTTGAACTCATGGCAGAAGAGTTTAAGGGTAGCCGTATAAATGGCGCATTTACCTCAGATCTAAATATGCTTATAGAAGCATTGCCAATTGATTACTGGATATATGGTCACTCTCACAGAAATATTGAGGCTGAAATTGGAGGGACAAAGCTTGTGTCAAATCAATTGGGATATGTTTTTGCGAATGAAACAGACACATTTGTGCACGACAAATTTATAGAGCTATAATAATGAAATATAGCAGTCACAGAATCAAATTCGTTAAGACCGCAAATTGTCCTTGGCGGTTGTCGTTGCTATTCTGCGAAAACGGCCAAGAAGGGAAAACGGGCTGAAATTAAAAGAAAAATCGCTAAGTGTTGTTGCTTCAACTGCTTAGCGATTTTTGTGTGGTCCCACTTGGGCTTGAACCAAGGACTCCCTGATTATGAGTCAGGTGCTCTAACCAACTGAGCTATGGGACCTATTTCAGTGTCTGTCTGAAAAGTGAATGCAAAGTTATGTATTGTTTTTGAATTGTGCAATAGGTCGGGCCATTTTTTTTAGTGGTGTAGATTAGGACGGGATTAGAGAAGTCCCAAATTATGTAGGCTGAAACGGCGTATCAATTATGTTCGCAGTTTCATCATAAATTGGTGCATTGTCGTGTTATTGTGTGGTGAACTTTGATTTTGTAGGTGCGTGGGATTGTTTGGGTAGGGTGATATGGGTGATGAGGTTAAAGATTGATAATTGATGAGTTTAAATTTGGTGCTGAAGGTTTATTTATGGTGAGTTTTGTTGGCTGATTGAAAATTTAACACAGAAATTTATTGCCAAAAGGAAAAATATATCTATTTTTGCACTAATATCCTAAATTATATCTAATTTTGGAAAATAATTTATTACTAACTTAACTATAATAACATGTTTAACTTTACTACATCTATTAAGAAGGCAGCGATATTGTGTGTTGTTGCTTTTGGTGGTGTGTTGGCTGCTAATGCCGCAACAATATACCACAATGGTATTAAGTACACATCAAGTGGTACTAATTTGACTGTCGCTAAGGCTGACGCGACTTCTGGCGCTTATACCGGTGACATCGTCATTGAATCACCTGTTACAATTGAGGGTGTTGAGTACAAAGTTGTCGCTCTTGCAGGTACAGCATTCAAGACAACTGAAGTGACAAGCGTTTATTTGCCCGATGATTGTATCAAAATTCCTCGTGGTGCATTCCAAGATTGTCCTTATTTGAAAACAGTTCGTTTGTCTCCATTGACAACAGCAGTTGCAGCTGACTGGTTTAAGAATGACACATCTTTGGTTGAGATTGTAATTCCAGGAAATCTTCCTAAACTTGACTCAAACCAATTCTCAGGTTGTACAGGCTTGAAAAAAATCACCATTGATGCCGGTGAAACAGAATTCACTTTGAACCTCAATGCATTTGGTGGTGAAATCCCTGCAGCAATTGAAGAAGTTGTTATCAAACGTCCTCTTGCTACAGTAACTGTTGCTACTGCTCCATTTAAGGGTGTGAAAACATTGAAGAGTGTGACTGTTGATAGCTTGTGCGTAGCTCTTGGCGCAAGTTATTTCGCAGGCTGTTCTGCTCTTGAAAATGTATCACTCCACGAAGGATTTACAACTTTGAACACTGCATTGTTCTCAGGAACTGCTATTAAGTCAATCACCATTCCTGCCGGTGTGAAAGATATTCCTTCAACATGTTTCAGCGGATGTAGCTCTCTTACAGAAGTAGTTCTTAGCGAAGGTCTTGAAACTATCAGCAGCCAAGCTTTTGAAGGTTCTCCGGTTGCAACAATTACATTGCCCCAAACACTTACATCAGTAGGTCAATTGGCATTTAACGGAAGCAATATCTCAGGTGATTTTGTATTGCCAGCTGCAGTTAAATCAATCGGTGCAAACGCATTCCAAAACAATACTGCAATCACATCTGTATCATTGCCCGCTTCAATCACTTCAATCGGTGACGGTGCATTCAATGGTTGCTCTTCTATCGCTTCATATACAGTAGATGCTGCTAATACAACATTTAAGGTTAAAGAAAACAATGCACTTGCCACAATTGACGGCTCTAAGATTGTTGCTTATCCTGTTGCTCATGCAAATGCAGAATTTGAAGATACTGAAGCTACTGCGATTGCAGCATATGCATTCAATGGAGCTAAAAATCTCACTAAGATTACTACTCCAGCATGTGTTCAATTCGGTGACTATTCACTCGCAAATACAGGTGTGTTGACAGCTTCTCTTCGTGGAACAGTTGGTCGTTATGTATTGCAAGGTTGTACTTCACTTGCTGAAGTAACTCTTGAAAATGGTAAAGAAATTCCTATGGGTGTGTGCAAAGATTGTGCAGCATTGACAAGCTTCAAGCGTATTAGCGATGTTACAATTCTTAAACAAGAAGCATTTGCAGGTTGTACTTCTTTGAAAGAAGTTGATCTTGGAGGTCTTCTTTGTATTATCGAAGCTGACGCATTCAAAGGTAGCGCAGTTGAAAAAATCATCGTAGGCGCTGCAACTCCAGCGTCAATGACAGAAGGCGTGTTTACAGCAGCAAATTCAAACATGACAGCAGTAGTTCCTGTTGAATGTGTAGAAGCTTACAAAGCAGCTGAAGGTTGGAAATATCTTAACATTGAAGGTAGCGCTGATGTTGTGCTTAAAGGTAAAACAATCACAATGCCTGATGGACTTTACTATGCTTCAACTGACGGTGTAATCTATGGCGTTGATAATGCAGGTAACCAAACTTCTTATGATGTAGGTGGCGTGCCTCATACATTCCAACTTCTTGAATTCCAAAACCGTATTTATGGTGCGAGTGCAGGTAAAAACTTCGTTTACCAAAACACTCCAATCGGTGACGGTAAATTGTTCTATATAAGCCAAGTTGATGGCGAAACATTCCAAGCTGTAGTGCTTGATAATACCGGCAATAGCAATGGTTATAAAGACCCATTTGCACTTTATATTTATGGCGACACATTGTATGTAAGTGACCGTAACGTAGCAATCCGCAAAGTGAGCGCTAACGCTATTGCACTTCCTCAAACATATCCATCATGGGTTGAAAACAACTGGCTCGGTTGGTATGGTGCACCTTGGGCTTATGGTTGCGTGAAATCAGGATTCCAAATTACACAAGAAACTGATGAGACTACAGGTGTTACTGAACCATTGTATTGGGTAGGTATGCGTTTCAATGGTTGCGGTATCTATCGTTGGAAAGAAGAGCATGTAGGAACTGCTGCTGCGCCAGGAGCTCATCCAGATGATCCAAATCTTCCCGAGGGAGCTAAAAAATATCCTGCAATCTTGAACTCTTGCAATGCTAACTTCTCAGCATTCTATATTGATGAAGCAAATGACCACTTCTATATCTATTTGGTATCAGAAACTAAAGGAACACCTTCAGGACTTTATCGCGTTAAATTTAGCGATTTGATGGCAAATCCCGATCCATCAGGATTCGCAGCATTGAACCCTGTGCTTATCGACGGCGCTCCTATTAAACTTGAAGGTTCAGTAGGCTCACAAGAAACAGGTGTTACTCAACTTTCAGTTGACGAAAAAGGCGAATATATGTACTGGTGTTACATTTCACCAGGAAGCTCATCTACAAAAGTTGTAGGTCTTGATTATTCAACAGACCCTGCCGGAGTAGGTGCAGGTCCTGCTGAAGTTTATGACGCAGGAAATCCTCTCCACAAGTCAGGTATCAAACGTATCAAACTTGGTGAAGAAGCTCCAACAGTACAAATGGTTGTAGAAGGCGTTGAAGGCTATGGTATCGTTCCTGTTAACTATACATATGTAGAAAACAGCGTTGAATCAATCGTTGACGATGCTGCTGCACGTCTCCAAGTAATTGGTAAAGCTGTTACAGTTCTCGAAGATGCTATCGTTAATGTATATAATGCAGGTGGTGCACTTGTTTACAATGCAGAAGTAGCAGGCGTTAAGACTGTATCACTTTATGACATGGCAACCGGCCTTTACGTAGTTGAAGCAATCTTTGCTGATGGCTCACGTGAAGTAGTTAAAGTTGTAAAATAATTATTGCCTAAGATACAATAATTAATAAATAGGGAAATAGCTCCGAGGTTGAAACTTCGGGGCTATTTTCTTTCTATTTTTGTGGTATTGGAGATAAAATGAATAATAAAAAATGAAATGAGTTTGTGGAATAGAAAAAAAATAGTAACTTTGCACCGCAATTTTGCCGTGATGGGCTCGGAAATAAGTAGCAACAGTGTAATGTGGCTCGCCCAGCGGTTTAACTTAATAATTTCAACAAACAAATGTACGTAATTGTAGAAATTCAAGGACAACAGTTTAAAGCTGAAAAAGGAAAGTTCTTGTATGTTCACTATCTCGGCGAGCAAGTAAAAGTAGGAGAAACAGTAGAATTTGACCGTGTACTCCTCGCTGAAGCCGATGGTGCCGTAAAGGTAGGCGCTCCCACAGTAGAAGGCGCAAAAGTGATTTGCGAAGTGTGCCCTTCAACACAACTCGAAGGCGAACACCTCGTTAAAGGTGAAAAAGTGATTGTGTTCAAAAAGAAAAGACGTAAAGGTTATCGTCGCAAAAACGGACACCGTCAATATTTTACCAAAGTAGTGATTAAAGACATAGTTGCATAACCCTCTAAAATCTTAAGAAAATGGCACATAAGAAAGGTGTAGGTAGTTCTAAGAACGGTCGTGAGTCAGAAAGCAAACGACTCGGTGTTAAGATTTTTGGCGGTCAATACGCTAAAGCCGGCAATATTATCAAACGTCAACGTGGTACAGTTCACCACCCAGGTGAAAACGTTGGTATGGGTAAAGACCACACTCTTTACGCACTCGTTGATGGAACAGTTGTCTTTACTGAAGGCAAAAATGGTCGTCAGTTTATCAATGTGACACCCGCTGAGGCTTAATATTTTACAATATTATACGACACTACTACAAAATGGCGACTTCTATAGAGGTCGCCATTTTGCATAAAATATTATTATCATGAAAAGAAATCTACTATTGATGATGCTTATTGCATCGATGACAGCGATGGCTAATGTGCCATTGAAAATCGTGAGAGGCGAGCAAGATACAGTGTATCGTGCAAAACATAACATCGTTGCTGTTACGGAACCCGGCAATATTGCTAAGATTGAAGGTGAGCAGGTGAAGGTTTATAAAACCGGAGCTTTTGGAAAGCAAGTGGTGCTTAAACCCGGTGAGAACGTGATTGAAATTGTGGTGGAGAATGGAAAAAAGACTGCCCGCAAAAAATTGCAAGTGTTTTTGAGCGCTGCTCCTGCTTCAAAACCCCAATCGGCTGAACTTGTTGCCGAGAAATTGGCTGAACTACAATATTTTGAAACCACCGATGGGGCCTATCTTCAATATGGCGACGGAGGTGATCGTTTAGGCGGATCAAAAATGGGCTATTTGTCTCCCGGTATTGTATTAAAGGCGGTGGAGTCAAAAGGTGACTTGTATAAGGTTGAGCTTTCGCAAAATCGTTATGCGTATATATCTAATGAATATTTGTTGCCGACCTCAAGGGCTGTAAAAACATTGAACACCGGAAGCTGGTCAATTTCAAATCAAGGGAAATATGATCGAGTGAGTATCTCGCTACCCGATAGATTGCCTTATCGTTCATGGACTCAGCTCGATCCAACTACTATTTACGTCGAAATATTTGGAGCGATGAATAATAGTAATTGGATTACACAACGAGGTGATCTCGGAATGATTGAATATGTTGATTGGCGCCAAACCGATAGTGATGTATTGTGTGCCGTGATCAAATTAAAAAGCGCATACTCGTGGGGCTATTCTGTGAGCTATCAAGATAATAATCTCGTGATTGATGTTAAACATACTCCGGGCTTGAAACTTAACGGACTCAAAGTGGGCCTTGATGCCGGTCATGGCGGCGAGTATCCCGGTGCAAAAAGTGCCATCGGATTGACCGAAAAAGAGATAAATCTGGATATGGTGATGCGATTGAAGGGGCTTCTTGAGGCTGAAGGAGCTCAAGTAGTCTTGACTCGCGATGATGATAGCGATATATCAATGTCGGACCGCAAAAAAGTGTTTGCCGATGCCGGAGTGGATATCGCAATCTCTATACACAATAACTCTGGCGGATCTCCATTTGCGGAGATGGGAACAAGTACATACTATAAACATATCTCTAATAGGGCATTGGCATCGTGTATGCTTGGGCGATTGTTGGAACTTGGTGTGAGAAACTTTGGCATGACCGGAAATTTTAATTTCTCGCACAATGCGCCAACCGAATATCCAAATGTGTTGCTCGAAGTGCTGTTTATGAGCAGCTTGCCCGAAGAGGAACTGTTGGCCGACCCTGAATTCCGTCAAAGTGTTGCTGAGAAAGCACTGTTGGGATTGAAAGATTACTTGTCTAAAGTTGCCGCATCGGAAGAGAGTGCCGATGTTCGATAGGCTTATATTGAGGTGGCAGAATCGGGCTCAAAGAGTGGAGTTTGAAAAATCATAGTAAGAAAAAGATTAAAACATTTGGTCAGAGGGAAATAAATTCGTACCTTTGCACACCGATTATGTCCAAATTAATACAGCGACACGGGTTTTGATGGCGCTTCTGGCCGAGCGTCAACTTGACTACGGTCAAATTTATTTAACTATTAATCAAGCATTTAAACGTGGATACTTTAAGCTACAAAACCGTATCACCTAACGCACAAAGCGTAGAGCGCGAATGGGTAGTTATCGATGCTACAGACCAAGTACTCGGTCGCCTTTGCGCAAAAGTTGCGAAAATTCTTCGCGGCAAATACAAACCATCATTCTCACCCAACGTAGAATGTGGCGACAATGTAATCATTATTAACGCAGAAAAAGTAGTGCTTACAGGCAAAAAAATGACTGACCGCACTTATCTTCGTTACACCGGCTATCCCGGAGGACAACGTGAGGCAACTCCCGAAATTCTCATCAAGAAGTCGTTCAACAAGCATGTAAAACCCGGTTACCACCCCTTGTATATTCAAGTGATGAAAGGTATGCTTCCCAAGAATCGTCTTGGTCGCCGCCTTATCGGTAACATGCACGTTTATAACGGACCAGAGCATCCCCACACAGCTCAAAACCCTAAAGTTATTGACATCAACAAATTGAAATAATTGAAGTATGGAAACAGTAAATGCAGTAGGCCGTCGTAAGGCCGCCATCGCACGCGTAATCGTAAAAGAAGGCAATGGCGCTATCACAATTAACAAGCGCGCACTTGAGGTATATTTCCCCTCTTCTATACTTCAATATATCGTAAAACAACCACTTTCAACACTTGATGTAGTAGAAAAATATGACATCAAAGTAAATCTTTGTGGTGGTGGTTACAAAGGACAAGCAGAAGCATTGCGTCTTGCAATTGCTCGCGCACTTGTAAAAATCAATCCTGAGGACAAGTCAGCATTGCGTGCTGAAGGTTTCATGACTCGCGACCCACGTGCCGTAGAGCGTAAGAAACCAGGTCAACCCAAAGCACGTAAACGCTTCCAATTCTCAAAACGTTAATATTCTTGCTGCTTGATTTATTCAGCAACAATAATATAAATAAGTGTTTAGAATCTAAATCATGGAGATGGACACGTTCCCTACTTCGTGATTGTTAAAAACAAAAGAACGTAAACAATAAAACAAAGAAAATGTCAACACCAACATTTGAACAACTACTCGAAGCAGGTTGCCATTTCGGTCACCTTAAAAGAAAATGGAATCCTGCTATGGCTCCTTACATCTTCATGGAGCGCAATGGTATCCACATCATCGACCTCTACAAAACAGCCGCTAAGGTTGAAGAGGCAGCAGCTGCACTTAAGAGCATTGCAAAATCAGGCAAAAAAGTTCTTTTTGTAGCTACAAAAAAACAAGCTAAACAAGTTGTAGCCGACAAAGCTACATCTGTAAATATGCCATACGTTATCGAACGTTGGCCCGGTGGTATGCTCACCAACTTTGCTACTATCCGCAAAGCCGTTAAGAAGATGACTCAAATCGACAAAATGACTAAGGATGGTACATTTGACAACCTTTCAAAACGCGAGAAACTTCAAATCACTCGTCAACGTGCAAAACTTGAAAAGACTCTTGGCTCAATCGCTGATCTTAACCGTCTTCCTTCAGCTTTGTTTGTAGTTGACGTGTTGAAAGAACACATTGCTGTTGCTGAAGCTAACCGTCTTGGTATTCCCGTATTTGCAATGGTTGACACAAACTCAGATCCTACAAACGTAGATTTCGTAATCCCTGCAAACGACGACGCATCTAAATCAATCGAAATCATTCTTGATACAGTGTGTGCAGCAATGGCAGAAGGTATTGAAGAACGTAAGGCTGAAAAAGTTGATACAGCAGCAGCAGGTGAAGAAGGCGAAGTGACTCCAAAACGTGAACGTCGTCGCGTACGCAAAGCAACTGAAGAAGCAACAGAAGCCGCTGCTGAATAATTAAATTATTAACCCGATTAAAACAAAAACAGATATGGCAGTTACAATGGCCGACATCACCAAACTTCGCAACTTGACAAGTGCAGGTTTGATGGATTGCAAAAAAGCCCTCGCTGAAACCGATGGCGATATCGAAAAAGCTGTTGAAATCCTTCGCAAGAAAGGTCAAGCTGTTGCAGCTAAACGCGAAGACCGCGAAGCTTCAGAAGGTTGCGTACTCGCAAAATGCGATGGCGACTTCGCTGCTGTCGTTGCTCTCAAGTGTGAAACTGACTTCGTTGGCAAAAACGAAGGTTTCGTAAACCTCACCAAGTCAATTCTTGACGCTGCTATGGCAGCTAAAGCTAAAAGCCTTGATGAAGTTAAAGAACTTGAAATCAACGGTCAAAAAATCGCTGATCTCATTGTTGAACAAACAGGTAAAACAGGTGAAAAAATCGAACTTGGTGCATATGAGTATGTAGAAGCTCCTGCTACTATTGCTTATAACCACTTCGGTAACAAACTTGCTACTCTTGTTGCATTCAGCAAAGCAGGTATCAACGAACAAGTTTATAAAAACGTAGCTATGCAAGTTGCTGCAATGAATCCTATCGCAGTTGACGAATGTGACGTTCCTGAAGAAACTAAAGAAAAGGAAATCGCAGTGGCTATCGAAAAAACTAAAGCTGAACAAGTTCAAAAAGCAGTTGAAGCTGCTTTGAAGAAAGCAGGTATCAATCCAGCTCACGTTGACAGCGAAGATCACATGGAAAGCAACAAGGCTAAAGGTTGGATCACTGAAGAAGATGTAGCAAAAGCAAAAGAAATTATTGCTACTGTATCAGCTGAAAAAGCAGCTAATCTTCCTGAAGCAATGATCCAAAACATCGCTAAAGGTCGTCTTGGCAAATTCTTGAAAGAAGTTTGCTTGTTGAACCAAGAAGACGTTGTTGCCGGTGACAAGAAATCAGTTAGAGAAACTTTGAAAGCAGTTGATGCTGACTTGAAAGTTCTTTCATTCAAACGCATCAACTTGAACGTAGATTAATCTTGTAGTCATAACAATTCAACATAGAAGGAGCCGGCAAATTATTTGTCGGCTCTTTCGTTTTATTGATAATCTTGTCGTTGTGCAAATTTATGGCTATATTTGTAGAAACATTAAAATTTGGCGAAAATGTATAACAGGAATTGTACCCCGGACCGTATTAAGGAGTTAAAGTCAAATGAAATATTTGTATTTGGCAGTAATTTAAGAGGAGCCCATGGAGGTGGAGCAGCCCGTCAAGCTTATAATCACTTTGGAGCAGTGTGGGGCGTAGGAGTGGGTTTGCAAGGCCAAACCTATGCTATCCCAACCATGCAAGGCGGTGTTGAAACAATTGTCCCTTATGTTGATGAATTTATCGAGTTTGCAAAAAACAGGCCGGAATTGACTTTTTTGGTTACTCGCATCGGGTGCGGAATTGCCGGTTTCAGAGATGAGGAGATCGCGCCTTTATTTGCTGCGGCTATGACTGTGGAAAATATATTATTACCCCGGACGTTTGTTCTGATTTTAGATAAGTAGCTCCTATGTCGAGTGACAATAAGAAACGTTGTATAGAATTGCTTGCTCCGGCCCGTGATGCAAATGTAGCATTGCAAGCCATAAAATGCGGTGCTGATGCTGTTTACATGGGTGCCGAAAATTTTGGTGCGAGAGCAAGTGCCGGCAACTCGGTTGAGGATATTGCTCAAGTAGTTGAGTTTGCGCATAAATATGGCGCAAGGGTTTATGTGACCATAAATACGATTATTTTCGATAATGAACTTGATGCAGTAGAGCAATTGATATGGCGTTTGTATGAAGTGGGAGTTGACGCTCTCATTGTACAAGATATGTCGCTTTTGAGAATGAAACTTCCCCCGATCGAACTCCATGCAAGCACTCAATGTGACACTCGAAATGTTGCTAAGGCGCGTTTTTTACAAGAAATAGGTTTCTCACAAATCGTAGTTGCGAGAGAGCTGTCACTAAAGGAGATAAATGAAATTTACAAAGGCATAGATGTACCCATTGAGGCATTTGTTCATGGTGCGTTGTGTGTGAGCTACAGCGGTGATTGCCAGGCAAGTTGCATAGCAATGGGCCGTAGTGCAAATAGGGGAGAGTGTGCTCAAATGTGCCGATTGCCTTATACCCTCTATGATGGCGCAGGAAATGTGCTCATTGCCGACAAACACCTATTATCGTTGCGAGACATGAATCGCTGCGACTATATTAAGGAGATGCTTGAGGCCGGAGTTTCATCGTTTAAGATTGAAGGGCGATTGAAAGATGTGGGATATGTGAAAAATATTGTGGCCTATTATCGCAATAAAATAGATGAGGTGATAAGCCAAAATCTTGAACGCTATTGTAGGGCATCTTATGGCAAAAGCATATTGAATTTTGAACCGTCGCCCGAAAAGAGTTTTAACAGGGGCTTTACTTCATATTTTTTGAACGGAAAGCATTCATCGATAGCATCAATTGACACACCCAAATCAATAGGAACACGAGTTGCAGTGGTGAAACATTGTCGTGGCAATGAACTGGTCGTGACGCTTGAGGAAACCCTTGCCAATGGCGATGGATTGGGCTATTTTAATTCCAAGGGTGAATTTTGTGGCTTTAGGTTAAATCGTATTTCTGGCAACAAGCTATACCCTGCGTCAAAAGTAGGTTTAAAAGTAGGAACAATACTATATAGAAATAGCGACAAGGCATGGATTGATAAGATGCATGATGAAGTCGGTGTTTCACGTGTGATTGAGTTGAAAATGTGTTTGGAACAACAAGATGGCACACTCATACTCTCTGTAGAAGATGAGCGAGGGTGTAAAGTAAATGTTGTGTTTGATGCAAGTTATGATATCGCACAGACTCCACAAGAAGAAGCGCGTAAACGTGTACTGCAAAAGTTGGGAAATACGATTTACTCAGTTGCATCAATCAAAGATGATTGGGGAAATGTTTTTATTCCGGCATCAAAACTTGCCGATTTAAGGCGCAAAGCAATAGACGCACTTGATGAACAATGGAAAAATGTTGACCGTCGTAATCATCGCCGCATGGAGAACGCAAATTGCATGTTGCCACAGAGCAATAAGTTGAGCTATCACGACAATGTGGCAAATCGTTTAGCCGAAGAGTTTTATAGACAGCACGGCGCAACAACAATTGAACGAGCCGTAGAAGTGGATCAAAAGGCTGCCGACCGGGAAATTGTAGTGATGACAACGCGCTATTGCTTGCGACGCGAGATGGGCTACTGCTTGAAAACAAGCCAAGGCGCACGATGGAAGTCTCCATTGCACATAACGTCGGCCAATCATCGTTTCAGATTGGATTTTGATTGCTCCAAATGCGAAATGAAAGTTGTGCACGTTTGTGACTGATTAATAAAAATAGTATATTTGGAATAATCTCATAATCCGCTAAGAATAAAAAGTTTATGCGGAAAGTTCAAGAACGAGGTAATGAGTTGGCAACTGTTCTGATTACTACATACTTGCATGATTTGCATTGATGTACAACTCATCTTGGAACAAAGGTACAACTTTTTTATGAACGAGCAAAAGGACGGTGCATTTTTCATTATTGCAGGGTAATATTTGAATTTGGTCTATCATAAATCTGCGATATATGAGTTTACCGATTCCGTCATTCGCCCCTTTCCTTTGCTCGTCTGCGAAGGT
>JAFVPD010000029.1 GCA_017505535.1 Muribaculaceae bacterium | reverse complement strand
GTATATTATTCTATTTCTACATCAAACCACAACGATGCTTTTACAAACTGGCGAGCGAGTTCTGTTGTATATTATTCTATTTCTACATCAAACCACAACCGTAGCTAACAGACTTCAATTATCAGCCGAGTTGTATATTATTCTATTTCTACATCAAACCACAACATCCGGGACGAAACGGATATTTATTTCCCGTTGTATATTATTCTATTTCTACATCAAACCACAACTGGACGTTAGTCCTCGTGTAGCCGGTGGTAGTTGTATATTATTCTATTTCTACATCAAACCACAACGGTAAGTGGGTGTATCGCAAATTTTTTGCCGTTGTATATTATTCTATTTCTACATCAAACCACAACCTTAGTTGGCAAAACTTCCTATTAATGGGCTCTTTCATCATTTTGAGCCTAAAAAAAATCCCTTTTTAAGCTAAGGAAGTGGCATAATTAATGTATTTTTCCTTGCAAATGTACTAAAAAAACTCTAATTGTTGAGGAGTTTCAGGTTTTTCTTTTTCAACTTTTCCATAAAAATTAATGATACTTCCAAATTGTTTTCCTGTTACCATCAATATACTAACCATTCCACTATCAGGGACAAATGCTTTTACTCGCTTCACATGCACATCCATACTTTCTTTTGATGGGCAATGACGAATATATACAGAATATTGAAACATTGTAAATCCATCTTTTTCAAGATTTTTGCGAAATGTAGTTGCTTTTTTCCTCTGTTGCTTTGATGTTACCGGCAAATCAAAAAACACAAAAATCCACATAATATGATACGCATTTAATCGATATTCACTCATTCTATTCTTATCTCCGGGAAATTCAATTTTTTTGTACTTCCGGCAAAAAATTTTGCCAATGACGCACATGAGTAAGTAATTCCTATATCCATTGGCCGAGTAATATTTTTAAAGCAAGTGTCTGAAAACAATAGCTTGACAATTTGCGATTTCACATCTTTATTCAACTCCTCCACTCCTTCGTTATATAACCGATAGACCACTTCATCAACATATGGGCGATATGGCTCCATCATATCATCGGCAAGAGGAAATGCATTTGAACGATTTCTATGGAATAGTCCAAATGCAGGAAACAAACCCGACCCCATCAATCCTCGTGTCACCGCAGCTCTTAATATTGTATATCCATAATTTAATAAATTATTTGGCGGCATTGCATCTCTACTCCTATAAAAATCTGGGCCAAATAATTCTTTCCAATAAATCTTAGCTGCAAGACCCTCTCGATTGTCAACATCTCCACTTTTTACATTTGTGCATAGTTGCGCTAATTTTTGACCATTTTTCCCTAACTTATATAACAATTGGCTCTGATTCCTTATTTTAGCAGCTACAATTTGTTGCCAAAGTTGCTTTTTAGTGGGAACACTTGCTTCTATTTGAGCTCGATATCGTTCTCCTTGAACTGAACATGTATCAAGATTCATAAGCATAGATCTTGGCATCATATTCTGCCCACAAAAGACTAATGAGACATTATTATCACTCAATGCATTCATCGCAGGTATTGTTATCATAGTTTGTTGATGCTCTATAATAACAAAGCCGATATCCTCTATCGGAACTTGTTTTACCCCACACTCATCGTCTTTCGGTTTTATAACTAATTGGTTGCTTTTTACCGAAAGGCTAACTGCACTTGTTATATAAATAGCTCTTTTAAGCATTATTCATTTCCTAAAAACCTCTTAAATTTAATCTCGCCTGTTACTGTCATGTCAAAATCTACGCCCTCAATCAAGAGTTTCAAATTGTTACACCTTACTCTCAATTTCACCCTATTACATTCTTTAGTCCATCGCGTTTGATCTTTACTGCTACCTTCTGCATCTTGGCAATGAATAAATCTTATCCGGCCATCTCCTTCTAAACCATAAACCTTATATAATCGTTGAGATAAATCTGAGACTTGTGCTTCATAAATCTCACTTGGTGAATTTTCATAAAAAAGCACCATAGTTCCAATTTTCAAAATCCATTTCAAGGGATAATCATCTTTATCCGATAATGGTATAACACTACATTTATCGTCTCTTTTCAATCCTCTTGCGGAATCAAGATTGTTAAATATTTTAAATGTGCGTTTACTCTTACCTTTGGGCCCAATACCTTCGTATATGGCCATACAATAGTTCTCATCATTTACAACATAATAATTCCGCTTGTACTCTTTTGCAGAAGCATCTCGTTGTTTTTTGAGGTGTATTGGAGATTTAACCGACGAGGCTTTTAAGCGAACTCTTTTGATTTCAATACCCTTTTCTTCATTCATCAAAACAGGGGTGTTGAATGCCTCTTTAAATCCTCTTTCTTTTATTGCTTTTTCAACTTTTTCTCTTACCACGTCATCTATGATGTTCTTCACATCTTCTTGCTTAAGGTCACTAAGCGATTTTCTAACGACATAAATTAATTCGTCATTAAGTTTTATTGCGCCATAATACGTTTGTAAGTGCAACGATCCTCTTGCTGTATCACCTTGCTGATATATTATTTTGCCTGTTTCCTTATTCCGCTGTATCCTACCTCTAACACGCATTTTCTTCTTTGATTGTCGCATCATATTGTCAGCAGTATAATGAAACACCAAAAGTTCATCTGAAACCGACTTTACGTCTTCGGTAAATGTTGTCCATGGCTTTTCAAATCGAGGCTTTGAATTTCCATCCCAATATGCCGATTCCGAATCGCGCTTAAATGTAGCCCATTTTTGATATTGCACACGGTCTATACATGCTATAACAATTGCGTCGATACAATGATGAACATGGTTTACCCTTTCTTTCTTAGAATACTCTTCCTGTAATCCCCACATCACTCTAAATTCGGCTGTAGTAGCCCCTTTCACTGTAAAAATCTGACGATTTACATCAAAGTCTCGACTTTCAGCATTAGAAACTTCTGCTCTATATTGGTTAAAATATGTCTTCAAATACATTCTTGCATATCGTCCGATAATGCCAATATCAACACCTTGGCGATTTGTAAACCCGCCTGTCACTTCTGTCATCGTAAATCTTTCATATTTACCTTTCCAATAATCCAATTCCATCTGCAACTTATGGCGTTTCACAATAGCATCATCTTTAGCTTCTTTAGTACTTGCAGAAGCTGCCTTTTTTCTCAACACACTAATCTGAATCTCATATTTCGCAATCTTTTCTTCCCATTTTCGAGATTTAATTACCGACTCATGTTCGCTTATCCCTGATGGAATTTCAGAAGGCAATTGATTTCGTTTAATCTCTCGATTAAATTTTGATTCACACAAGGTCTTATTCATCATTGAATCATCTCCTCCCCTTGAACGTGGAACGGTATGTTCAAAATCAAATTTTGGGTTGGCGCCTATTATATCCGAAATATCTATTGTTTGTCCGGTATATAAACACCGCTGACCTTGTTCTTCCCATAGTATGTACCGCAAAATATCGTCTTCGGTTGGCTCTATATCTTTATTAAGGTCCTGTTTGACATTATGCTTAATTTTTTTGCGCGCGTTTTCTCTCTTTTCGTGCTGCTCTTTTTGATATTGCTCTATTGCTTTACGCATATTAGCATCATTCAAACTTCGAGAAAATTCAATATTAATCTTTGTTGATTGATTGACTTTTCCTTCTTTTATTAACTGATTAATAAGATGGCGCAATCTAAACAATGCCCTCATTGCCATTGGATTTCTTACTGAAGAGGTTCGAGGAGAACCCAACAGCACCAATCCATTTTTGTTTGGTAATGCATCTGGATAAGCCTCTATCATTGACGGATGATATATCTTATTATCTATGTCAGCGATACGCACTCCTGGTATATCTTCTAAATATTGTCTTATTACACTTTGCTTTGTATGTTTGGGATTTTCTTTATCTGTTTTATAATTAACTAATTCGCTATAAAGGTCGTTTATTATTTCCTCAAAGCGCACTTCATCTTCAACTACATCTTTAGGCAAAACTGATTTAATATTTGCCAAGAATACTGCTTCATCATATCGCATACCCCTACGCAAATAAACCAATATTTTATTTATTGCATTCAAACTTAGAGATGCATATCCTTGAGGAATATGTATTTCCGTGAATTTTTTAGCTTTTTCTTCATCTAGCTGCAAATTTGTTTTTGCCCAATCTTTCAATCTATCATCATCGTCAAATGAAAATAATGCATGCCAAACATCATTTAATATTTCATTTTCTGATTTATCTTTAGCTTTAATATAGACACTTGCTATTTCTGTTTTCCAATCATCCCCAAATATAGCCTTCAAACTTGATGTTACCGGGCACCCCGACACCAGTGCTGACATTTTATAATTAAACTTATAAGCAGCATCTTTGCTATCATCTTTATATCCATAGTTTTCCTTTCGTCCGGCTATCGCTTTTGCTATATCCTCAAAATCAAAGTTAGATTTTGACTTTCTCATAAACATCGGGATACACAACTTGACCTCTGATTCATTTAATGGTCTATAGTCAAAATCATACATAGTCTTAACCTTTATACTATTTATAAAGGAAAGCATTCGGAATTCTTCAAAACAAGGATGAGACAATGGGCATCGGCTCTTAGTTGGTTCAAATGTACATTTCCCGACTTGTCCTTTTTGTGATTTAAGTGGTCTTTGATAAAATATCGCTCGATATAACGCATCAACCAAATCTGGACTTAACTCTTGTTTGTCACATATTGCATAAAACTCTTTTATATAGTGTTCATTGCGGGCAGTATGCTTCCCTCTTATTTTATCACCGTTTTGATATAATCTATAGAAATATTCACCCAGATATATACAACCTGCCGCATCTATCTCTTCTGAGAGTTTCGTGATATTACGTTTAACGTCTCCTTCACTCTCCTTTGTGCCGTCTTTTCGATTACTCAAAAAGCCCCTACGTTGAGCTAAATGATATAATGCACGTCCAAGCATAAACCGGTCTGACTCATTAGATAAATCCAATCTACGAGTCAAACATTCATTTCTATCATGATACGGATTCTTGTCTTTGTTGTCATCGGTGCGTTGCCATATTAAAAACTCATCAACCATCGGATACTTCTTTTTGAGTTTCCAATTTAAAAGTATATCCTCCGATATATTTGGGCATAATCTATTATCTATTAACACCTTCAGCACCTCAATCTTGCGCAATCTACGGCGAAAATAATGTCTCCTCAATGCACGTGCTTGTGTTCTTGTTTGCACCATTGGCACTTCATTGCCTTTTACTCGAGCTACACCTTCAGGAAAAATTTCAACTCCTCGATGTAACAACTCATAACCATCATTATACTTTCTTACTATAGCCCAACCAATAGAATTGGTCCCTAAATCTAGGCCTAATGTGTCTTCAAAATTTTTCATTGTATTGAATTTTTCTCAAATTTACTACATTCTTTGGGATTTTAAAATAATTTCAATAACTTTGTGCTATTATTCTACATCTTATCACAATAAGGCTAAATGCCGAAGTTCTGTAGAACTAAAGTCCTGCGTACTCCGTAGGACTTTTTAGATTGTGGTTTTCAGCTATTTAGAGTTTTTCAAAGTAACACTTAGCCTCTGTACTTTACTTTTTGGAGACTAATTGGTATCTATATAGGGAACTTACAACCGATGTAGCTCTCTAATTTTCACAGACTTTCCTGCTGATTCTACGGCTAAAACTGATGTCATAGACTCTTTGGAATATAACCCGGCATCATATAAATAATTGTGGATTTTTTCTGCTCGGGGTCCTATCTCATTGACCGATTCGGCAACAAATGCGATGTTACTGATGTGCCCTTCTAATACTGCAGAGCTACACACAATGATAATTCCCGACACAAATTCAGTAGAAGCGATCTCACCATCATACACCGAAATGAGACACTCACCGGCATCTCCCAGTTCAAGTATAGCATTATGATGCATAATGCCCTCACATAAAACAATGTGGGTCAAATATCTTTGCATCTCAAAATCTATTTACTTTTTAGGTCGCGGTCCGTAGTAAAATCTATTTTGGTTATAGCGTCTTTGGTAGAGACGGGGCGTTATGCGAGTGCGCACGAGCGATATGCTATCAATATAAACTTGCTCATGATCCTTTAGGTCAACATACGCCACTCCATATATGCGACTTGCTACCTTTGAGGAATCGGCAACAATCATAATATCATGCCACCCCTCTGCCGACGCTTGTAACGTGGTGTATTCCGATGACCCATCGGAATAATCAACAGCAATAGTCCAATTCATCGGTGTGCGATTATTTATCAGTTTTAATCGCCACTCATATATGTCGCCTTTCTCCCAATTATCATCTCGATTGAGAGCAAACGTCACATAATTATTCGGGAACGAATGAGTTAACAACCGTTGACGCACTCCAGGCCACGCATCGGCCGAGTCGCCCACTACAATCATCTCTACATCATCGGCCGAAACTTTTACTTGGGCTATCTCATTCTCAAGCATTTCTATTGTACGATCATACACCTTTATATATTCCTCAATGTGTTGACCATACCACATAAACGAAGAATCAACCTGTTCGGCAGTGACATTGTGTTTATAATATATTGATTGTTTCAATGCCATCTTCATTGAATCATCGATATATTCTGAATGATTGGCCTCTACAATGCACTCCCCTTTGTGGATATCGACAAGCAAACTTGCCATTTCTTCGGGCGACAACACACCTTCGGGGGTAGAATTACACCCAACAAAGACCACAAAGGCCACTAACAGACCAATCAATCCATGCTTCATATTAACAATCACTTATCTTCGTCAACCGAAGTGTCTTTTTTCATCTCTCTAGAAGTAGATAATGAGCGGGAATAAAACAATATCAACGAGATAATTCCAACAGTTATCGCAGCATCAGCAAGGTTAAATATCGGTTGGAAAAACAAGAAATAATCACCGCCAACAAACGGCACCCAATCAGGCCAAGTGAAACTAAACAAAGGGAAATAAAACATATCTACAACTCGTCCATGAAACAATGATGCATATCCTCCACCATCGGGAAACAAAGTTGCCACCTCTGGTGGGAACGGATTATTAAAAATCAATCCATAGAACAAACAATCGATTATATTACCCAATGCTCCGGCTGTAATCAACGCAAAACAAGCAATATATCCACGTTTTATGTACTCTTTTGCCTTTATGCGACATATATAATATATGAGAAAGCCGACTGCAACTACTCGGAACAAAGTCAAAAATAATTTGCTCCCTATTTCCATTCCAAACGCCATTCCATTATTTTCAATGAAAACGAGTTGAAACCAGTCAGTAATATGCAAACTCTCACCCATATAAAAATGCGTCTTGACCCAAATCTTTAGGACCTGGTCCAATACAACGACGCATAAAATCACAATAAGGGCTAGATAACCTTTGGAAATTTTCATCAAATAGTTATCTTCTATTATTTTTTTGCCATTTTAGCATCAATACTCAACGTTGCATGAGGCACTGCACGAAGACGTTCCTTAGGAATGAGTTTCCCTGTTTCACGACAGATTCCATAAGTACCATTTTCAATGCGCACAAGCGCCGCTTGCAAATGCTGAATAAACTTGAGCTGACGAGCCGCAAGTTGGCTCGCCTGCTCTTTGCCAAGAGTACTTGCGCCCTCTTCAAGCACCTTAAATGTTGGAGAGGTATCATTTACGTCATTAGCATTATTTACGTTCCCTTTCAAAAGCTCATATTCTTCCTGAGCCTTAGTAAGTTTTGCAATTATTAGTTCCTTAAACTCTTGCAATTCCTCTTCGGAATATCTTGTTTTTTCACTCATAGTTTTTTATCGTTTCTATAGTATTATTTATTCAGGGTTATTTCAACCTTAACATTTACGCCATCTAAATCAAGCTCCTCAGCAGTATCGTTCAAACTTGGGACAACCGTGAGCGATGCAGCAAGCACCTGACGAGAGATATAATCACCAAAAGTCTTTAATGCATCATCAATTTCACAATTTGATTCAAATGTGAGGTTAATCTTATCAGTGATATCATAATCGCGACCTTTGCGAATATTCTGAACTCGATTTACAATTTCGCGAGCAATACCCTCTTGTTTAAGTTCCGGAGTGATAGTAATATCCAACGCGATAGTGAGATTTCCTTCATTTGCAACAAGCCAACCGGGAATATCTTCTGAGATTACCTCAACGTCACAAAGCTCAATCACAGCCGAAGCTCCATCAATATCTAATGATACGTTTCCATTACGTTCAAGAGTTACAATATCTGCTTGGCTCATTGATGTTATTGCAGCTGCAACCGACTTCATCGATTTGCCAAATTTGGGGCCTAACTTTTTGAAATCGGGTTTAACACGCTTAACCAAAACTCCATCTTCACCACTCACATACTTGATGGCTTTAACATTAACCTCGTTCAATATCAATTCGCTCATTGATTGAACTGCGTCACGTTGAGCCTCATCAACAACTGGCACCATTAATGATGATAGAGGTTGACGCACCTTGATGTTAACCTTACGACGTAATGCAAGCACCATAGATGTTATATCTTGAGCCACTTTCATGTTTTGTTCTAAGCGTGAATCAATCACCGACTCATCTACTTTGGGGAACAAAGCCAAATGTACTGACGATTCAGAACCTTCAGAAACTGAGGTCAAATCGTTATATAATTTATCGGCAATAAATGGCGAAATAGGAGCCATAAGTTTTGCTACAGTTTCAAGACAGGTATAAAGAGTTTGATAAGCCATGAGTTTATCTTCGGTCAACTCTCCTGTCCAGAAGCGTTTACGATTTAAGCGTACATACCAGTTACTCAAGTCATTGTTTACAAAATCGTTGATTGCGCGAGCAGCTTTTGTAGGCTCATAATCGGCCAAAGCTTCATCAACTTCTTTCACCAACGTGTTAAGCAATGAGATAGCCCAGCGGTCAATAATAGGACGTTTCTCTATTGGCGTTTGAGGTTGAGAATTATCAAATCCATCAACATTAGCATACAATGCAAAGAATGAATAAGTATTATAAAGCGTAGCAAACAACTTGCGACTTACTTCTTGCACACCTGCAGGGTCAAAGCTCAAATTATCCCATGGAGATGAGTTGGCTATCATATACCAACGAACCGGGTCTGAGCCAAATTTCTCAATTGCTTCAAATGGATTGATTGCGTTGCCCAATCGTTTAGACATCTTGTTTCCATGTTTGTCCAATACGAGACCATTAGAAATAACGGTTTTGTATGCAACCGAATCAAATACCATAGTGGCAATTGCGTGCAAAGTAAAGAACCAACCACGAGTTTGGTCAACACCTTCGGCAATAAAATCAGAAGGATAATATTCACCTGAATCAAGAGCCTCTTTATTCTCAAATGGGTAATGTAGTTGAGCATAAGGCATTGAGCCGGAATCAAACCAAACGTCGATCAAATCAAGTTCGCGACGCATTGGTTTGCCTGAAGGAGACACCAAGATAATATCATCAACATAAGGACGGTGCAAATCAATTTTTTCATAATTCTCTTTGCTATAATCACCAGGTACAAATCCTTTTTCCTTATATGGATTAGATGTCATAACTCCTGCAGAGATTGACTTTTCAATTTCATCATATAATGACTGAACACTATCGATGCATAGTTCCTCAGTTCCATCTTCGGTGCGCCAAATTGGAAGAGGAGTACCCCAATAGCGGCTGCGCGACAAGTTCCAATCTTGAAGATTTTCAAGCCATTTACCAAAACGTCCAGTGCCGGTTGACTGAGGTTTCCACTTGATAGTTTCATTTAGTTCCATCATGCGTTCACGAGCGGCAGTTGTGCGTATAAACCAACTATCCAATGGATAATACAACACAGGCTTATCTGTACGCCAACAATGAGGATAGTTGTGAACATGCTTTTCAATTTTGAAAGCACTACCCTCTTGCTTCATCTCCATACAAATAACTATATTGAGGTCTTCAGCCTTTTGAGCTGCCAACTCATCATATTTTCCACCGGGATTAAACTCAGGCGCGTAGGCATTTTTCACATAATCACCTGCATGACGAGAATATGCTTCAACATTTACGCACGCAGCAACAAATTCTTCGGCACATTCCTCAATTGTATAATATTTTCCGGTAAGATCAACCATAGGACGAGTTTCGCCCTTTTTGTTAATCATAAACAACGAAGGAACACCTGCAGCCTTTGCTACCTTAGCATCGTCGGCACCAAATGTAGGTGCAATGTGAACGATACCTGTACCATCTTCTGTTGTTACATAATCTCCAGGGATAACACGGAATGCCTTTTCTGATAGTTCAACAAATGTATCTTTACCAACGGCAAAACATTTATCGGCATTGGCCGAAGCATATTCTTTTACAAATGCTGCTGCATTATCATCAACCTTTTCAAGAGGTTTAACCCATGGCATAAGTTGTTTGTAACCCATACCAACGAGGTCAGAGCCTACATATTCAGCTACAATGCGATACGGAATAACTTTATCACCTTGAGTATAGCTATCAAGAGGCAATTCAGCTCCTTCGGCTTTTAAGTAGCTATTAACCAAATCCTTGGCCATTACAATAGAGATTTTCTCTCCATTATAAGGATTATATGTTTGAACACACACATATTGAATCTTCGGACCAACACAAAGAGCTGTGTTTGATGGCAAAGTCCAAGGAGTAGTAGTCCAAGCCACAAAACAAGGACGTCCCCACTCTGTCATCTCCTGACGTGGATTGGTAATCTCAAATAGAGCTGTAACAGTTGTATCCTTAACATCGCGATAGCACCCCGGTTGATTCAATTCGTGAGTACTCAATCCGGTACCGGCTGCCGGCGAATAAGGTTGAATAGTATATCCTTTATATAAATAACCTTTGTCATATAATTGACGCAACAACCACCATACCGATTCGATATAACGATTATCGTAGGTAATATATGGGTTGTCCATATCTACCCAATAACCCATCGAATTGGTGAGTGTTTCCCATTCGCGTGTATATTTCATCACCTCACGACGACATGCAGCATTGTATTCGTCAACTGAGATTTTCTTTCCGATATCTTCTTTAGTAATACCCAGAGCTTTTTCTACTCCAAGTTCAACAGGCAATCCATGAGTATCCCATCCGGCTTTACGTTTAACATGGAAACCTTTCATGGTCTTATAGCGACAGAATATATCTTTAATTGTGCGAGCCATAACGTGGTGAATGCCAGGCATACCATTTGCAGAAGGTGGACCTTCATAAAATACGAACGAAGGATTTCCCTCGCGCACTTTCATACTCTGCTCAAAGAGTTTTTCTTCATTCCATCGGCTCAACACCTCTTTGTTGATTTCCGACAAATTGAATTTGCTATATTCGTTAAATTTCTTTTTCATTACGTAATGATTTGGGTACCTAAAAATTTTTTGCAAAGGTACAAAATTTAACGCAGACTGCATAGCGAGCAAAGTATAATTATTCTTATATTTATAGATATTATTCTGAGCCTGGCCTTTCTCAGACTCAATCAGCTGAGCAATTTCAAGTATTTTAATCGCTTTTTTTATTTCAAGGGTACTATTATACCCTTCAATCTCTCCGTGACAGCTCCCCTGCTTCAAGGGTGTAGCTATTTTTGGAGACAGAAGAACATAAGAACATAACATTCTGTGTGAGCAAATAGCTCTTCCCTTGGGGCAGGGGAAGTACCTCAAAGAGGGGATGGGGTATGAACTGCGACAATTTTTTCTACCCCCTCCGACCTCGCAATGCTCGGTCTCGTCCCCCTACTCTATGTGGACAACTTAATACTTTTGTCTCTTTGTCTAACCCCACAAAATTATGTCTTTATGTCTAAACAAAAAAAATATGTCATTATGTTCTTATGTCTAGCCCCCCAAATTATGTCTTTATGTCTAAACAAAATTATATCATTCTGAACATTTGTCAAAATTATAGTACAAAAAAGGTCGTGGCGCATTGCCACAACCTTTTGAACCTAGGGAATTCAATTTAATGATAGAAGTCAGTAAGTAATCTCAAATGTTATTCCTTAACCCATTCTTTTCTGATAGAGCCGTCGCTCATCTTGATGATGTTGATGCCTTTTGTTGGTTGTGCCAACATACGACCATTTATGTCATATCGAGCAACTTCCGTAGCCGTATTATCGGATTTAACATCGGTAATGCCTGCGTTGCCAACTGCGACAACGCATGAAGCAGAAACATCAGAGCCATCAATTATTGTTGCTGAAATAGTAGTTGTTCCGGTCGATAATGCTATAACCTTTCCCGACCTGTCAACAGTCGCTACCTGAGGATTGCTGCTTGTCCATAATATATCTGTAATTGTTGCATCGGTTGGATTTATAGTTGCTGAGAGAGTATATATAGCACCTTTGTCCAATTGGATAGATGTCGCATTTAGTTTTATTGACGATACTAAAGTTCCGATTTTACGATATTTGTAAATTTGCCCCACACCCCGTCTATAAAATATTTGGTATAACTATCTTTCGGGACATATAGAGTGGCTTTAGTATAATTGTCAATATAAAAAGTTGCCTCGCTTTCACATAAGGGAGGGGTTGGATTTAAAGATATAATTTTATTCAATTTAAAGCAATACTTGAACACCTCATTTCCGATAGAGGTCACTGAATTGCCAATGGTCACTGAGGTTAAGCTGGAGCAATTCCTGAATGCTTTATTACCGATAAATGTCACGGAGTTGCCAATGGTCACCGAGGTCAGTTTGGAACAGTCATAGAATGCCTTATGCCCGATTGAAGTTACGGAATTAGGTATGGTCACCGATGTCAAACCGTAGCAACCATTGAACGCATCATCTTCGATAGAGGTTATAGAGTTCGGGATAATCGTATTTTTACAACCCGCAATTAAGGTGTTTGTTTTGGTTTCAATAATGGCATTAGAATTATCTCGAGAGTCAAAGGTTGTATTTTCACTATTTATGACAATTTTGTTCAATTTGGAGCAACGCATAAACGCTTCATTCCCGATTGAGTTCACGGAGTTGCCAATGGTAACCGAGGTCAGTTTGGAGCAATACATGAACGCCCTATCACCGACAGAGGTCACGGAGTTTGGGATGGCTATAGAGGTCAATCCGGAGCAATACATAAACGCTTGCTCACCGATAGCTGTTACTGAGTTTGGTATGGTTACAGAGGTCAATCCGTCGCAATCCAAGAACGCATCATCGCCGATAGCTGTTACTGAGTTTGGAATGATCGTATTTTTGCAACCTGCAATTAAGGTGTTTGATGCGGTTTCAATAATGGCATTACAATTATCTCGTGAGTCATAGGTTGTATTTTTACTTTTTACGACAATTGAGGCCAATCCGGAACAATACGCGAATGCAGATTTGCCGATAGAAGTTACGGAGTTTGGTATGGCCACCGAGGTCAATTTGGGGCAATTATAGAACGCATATTCACCGATAGAAGTTACGGAGTTTGGTATGGCCATCGAGGTCAAATTGGAGCAATACATGAACGTCTTATCACCGACTGAGGTCACGGAGTTTGGTATGGCCACCGAGGTCAAATTGGAGCAATACATGAACGCCTTATCACCGACTGAGGTCACGGAATTTGGTATGGTCACCGAGGTCAATCCGTCGCAAAATAAGAACGCACCCGATCCGATAGCTGTTACGGAGTTTGGGATGGTCGTATTTTTACACCCTTCAATTAAGGTGTTTGATGCGGTTTCAATAATGGCATTACAATTATCTCGAGAGTCGTAGGTTGTATTTCCCCTTTCTACGACAATTGAGGTCAATCCTGAGCAGCTTCTGAATGTCCCCGCTCCGATAGAAGTCACGGAGTTTGGGATGGTCACCGAGTTCAAGCTTGTGCAATAATAGAACGCCTCATCTCCGATTGAGTTCACAGAGTTACCAATGGTTACCGAGTTCAATCCGGTGCAATACATGAATGCCTCATCACCGATAGAGGTTACGGAGTTTGGGATGGTTACCGAGTTTAATCCGGAGCAAGACATGAATGCCTCATCACCGATAGAGGTCACGGAGTTTGGAATGGACACCGATGACAATCTGACGCAATTCATGAACGCCCGCTCACCGATAGAGGTTACTGAGTTTGGAATTGACATTGAGGCCAATCCGTCGCAATTTATAAACGCATACTTTTTTATTTCAGTAATATCATTGGGAATTACAAGATTTGTGATCTCTGAGCCATTTAGTTTAAAGTGCTGAGCACAATTTAGCGGATTACTATATTCGTTTACGAAATTAATTTTGCACCATGCCGATAAATCAGTGATATTTACCGAGGATAAGCTGTAGCAACCATTGAACGCATTAACGCCAATAGCAGTCACGGAGTTTGGTATGGTCACCTCGGTCAATTTGTAGCAACACCTGAATGCAGTAGAGCCGATAGAAGTTACGGAATTGCCAATGGTCACCGAAATCAATTTTGAACAATTAGAGAACGCAGAAAAGCCGATAGATGTTACTGTGTTTGGGATGGTCACTGATATCAATCCAGTACACCCCTCAAACGCAGAATTGCCGATAGATGTCGCTGAATAGGTTACACCGTTATATGACACCGATGACGGAATTGTTACGGAACCAATATATTGGTCCGAATTATAAGAATTATAGGTAATCTCTACGGATTTATCCGTATCTGAAATAATATTGTAATAAATACCATCAACTTCAAAGTCGTGGGCGAGTGTCGATAGAGACACTCCAAGCATCATCACTATCGCAAAGATTGCCCCCCAAAATTTGTTTATTTTTTTCATAAATGTATTAGTTATTTGAATTGGTAACGTTTTGCCTCCTACAAGATTACTGCAAATTTAGTAATATTTCACATCTCAGACAAAATTTTGTTTGGATTTTTGTGTGAACTTGTGTGTTTCAAAGACATAAGAACATAAGGACAGGTTTTTAAGGACAGAATGGGAGTGTGGTTTTTGGGGAGACAAAAGAACATAATGACAGTTTTTTAAGGTAGGTTGTTGTTTTAACGATGGTTTAATTCGCGTCCTTCAGACGCTTGCTTTGGTGGGTGTGGTGTGCCGTGCCGGGGGTATCGCATCGCTCTACCCTCGGTTATTTTTTCGCTTCGCGTCCCGTGCTTCGCACGATTCTATGAGCAGATATTTACCCCCTCCGACCTCGCAATGCTCGGTCTCGTCCCCCTATATTAGGTGGACAGCTGATTGAGACAAAAGAACAGGTTTTTAAGTGACAGAATGGAAGTGTGGTTTTTGGAGACAGAAGAACATAATGACATAAAATTCTGTGTGAGCAAATAGCTCTTCCCTATTATGTGGACAACTTTATACTTTTGTCTCTTTGTCTAACCCCACAAAAATTATGTCATTATGTTCTTATGTCTAGCCCCACAAAAAATTATGTCGTTATATCTAAACAAAATAATTATGTCATTTTGTTCTTGTGTCAAAGACTTAAAAATCGCGTGCATTGTATGGCAGTATGTATTTTTTAGAAAAATGTTTTGTAATAACACAACATGTTTTTATATTTGCAAAAACTAATAAGCCATGAGACTCAAAATATTATCGGTTTGCGCAACTGCGATTTTAGCATCAATGACAATTAATGCGCAACGACACCCTACAACAGCTGCTGAAAGCCAATTGCAATTTGTAGTTGGCAATGAGCAAGCATTAAACGACACCGTTGACAACCCCTACAACGTATTAATCGACAACATTCCAAGCGATCCGGAATATACTGCGCCCCACTTTGCGATTATTGACCAAGACCAAAAATTCTATCTCAGCATTGGAGCAGCCGTTAAAGCCGTTGCCCTATATGATTGGGGCAACCCTTATGAAAACCCATCGGATTTCAAGCCAAGCGACTTCACATTGGCACAACCCGGGAACGAACAATTGCTACAAATGTCGATAAAATCAAGTTCGGTCAACTTCAACATTGTCGGAATGCCCAAGAACAAATATCGAATTGGTATATTCATAGCATTAGCATTCAACGGAGGCGTAGGCAATGATTATTATGTAAAATGCGACCATGCTTACCTCAAGGTGCTCGGGCTGACATTTGGCTACACATCAAGTTTATACGATGACAAAACTGCCGATGCTTATCTGATTGATGGCAATGGCGCAGGAGCGTCGGGCGGCCATTCAAACATGACACTAAACTGGCAACGTCACATAACTCCACAGCTAAAATTGGGCGTAGGTCTTGAGCTGCCGAAGGTAAGCTACACAACAACCACTCCAATGAATAACGCATATCAAAGAATTCCGGCAATCCCCGCATATATACAATATGCATGGAACGAAGTTGGCCACATCAGGCTAAGTGGCATTTTCCGTCAATTGCGTTACTACGACGACATATCATCACGATTTCGCTCTTTACCCGGCTATGGAATCAAATTAACAGCCAATGCTAAAATGGGAAATGCTGTCGGATATTTAATGGCTCAAACAGGCAAAGGCATTGCCAACTATTTAAAAGACAATGATGGTTTTAATTTAGACCTCACCCCATCGCCTGAAAACAATGGGCGACTCAAACGTCCCGGCTCTTGGGGTATGCTTAGTGCCCTACAATATAATTTCACGCCTAAAATGTTTTCGACCGTAATGTATGGCTATCTCAGAAATTATGTAACACCTTATGAAGGCGGCATTATTGAATATGGCAGCCACATGAAATATGAGCATTATTGCGCTGCCAATTTCATTTGGAGAGCATCATCGTTTGTAGATATAGGCATCGAATACAATCATGGCATCAAATATGATTTCGCCCATAACTCAATAAGCAATAATCGCATCTCAGCAATGTTTAGAGTTGGATTCTAACACTAAGAATTTGTGCGTTTTTCAAGCATAAAGAGAGGGTGGGTCAAATAAATTGGCCCACCCTCATCTTTTATTACATTTCAATTCTATCTATTCTTAGAACAAACTCCAAGCAACTGTCAATCCGGCCATTACGATAGCAACCATTGACATGAGTTTTATGAGAATGTTAAGACTCGGACCAGATGTATCTTTGAATGGGTCACCTACTGTGTCACCAACAACTGTAGCTTTGTGCACTTCGCTACCTTTGCCTCCAAAGTTACCTTCTTCAACATATTTCTTCGCATTATCCCATGCACCACCGGCATTTGCCATAAAAATAGCAAGAACGAAACCGGCAGCAAGTCCGCCCACCAATAGGCCAATCACACCAGAAACGCCAAAGATTACGCCGATGAGAATCGGTACAATAATTGCGAGCACTGAAGGGAACACCATTTCGCGTTGAGCGCCTTTGGTAGAAATTTGCACACAGCGTGCATAATCCGGTTCAGCATCGCCCGACAAAATACCTTTTATTTCACGGAACTGACGGCGCACCTCTTCTACCATGCTCTGAGCAGCACGTCCCACCGCATTCATTGTAAGACCACAGAACAAGAATGCCATCATAGCACCGATAAACATACCTGATAGAACTTTGGGATTCATCAAAGTAACGTCAAAATAGGTCATAAAATCGGTAAATGACGCTTCTTGGAGAGATTTTGTAATTCCACCGGGAAGTTCTATTACAGTTGTTCCAAGACGTTCAAGACCTATGCGAATTTCCTCAACATATGACGCAAGCAATGCAAGACCGGTCAATGCAGCCGATCCAATTGCAAAACCTTTACCGGTAGCGGCTGTTGTATTACCCAATGAATCAAGAGCGTCGGTGCGTTTACGCACTTCTGCACCAAGTCCACTCATCTCGGCATTTCCACCTGCATTGTCAGCAATGGGACCATAAGCGTCAGTTGCAAGAGTTATACCCAATGTTGACAGCATACCAACGGCAGCGATACCAATACCATACAATCCCATACCTACATTGGCGAAATCAAAACCGGCAGCAATCCAATATGATAAAATGATACCTGCAACAACAGCTATTACAGGTATTGCAGTTGAAATCATACCAAGACCTACACCAGAAATAATCACTGTGGCAGGACCGGTTTTTCCACTTTCCGACAAACGTTTTGTGGGTTTATATGATTGTGAAGTATAGTATTCGGTTGATTGTCCGATTACAATACCAACAATCAAACCAATTACAACTGCAAAAGAAATATTAATCCAATTTTCCAATTGAAGAGCCCAAAGGATTAAGAAAGTAGCACCAACAATCAAAATAGAGCTGAGATTAGTACCTATAGCCAAAGAGCGCAACAAATCTTTCATTTTTGCATCTTCTTTAGTGCGCACTGCAAAAATACCTATGATAGAGAGGAAAATACCCACTGCTGCAATCAACATCGGAGCAATCACAGCCTTATATTGAGCCACTACATCACCTGAAGTTATATAAGCCGCAGCACCAAGAGCCGAAGTAGCCAGGATTGAGCCACAATATGATTCATACAAGTCGGCACCCATGCCGGCAACGTCACCAACATTATCACCAACATTATCGGCAATTGTAGCAGGATTTCTGGGGTCATCTTCAGGAATTCCGGCTTCTACCTTACCTACAAGGTCGGCACCAACATCGGCCGCCTTGGTGTAGATACCTCCACCTACACGAGCAAACAACGCTTGGGTACTTGCGCCCATTCCAAAAGTTAACATCGTAGTTGTGATCATGCACAATTTTGCTGTTGGAGTAGCTCCTTCAGGGATCAACCAATCGAGCAAAATATACCAAAAAGAAATGTCGAGCAATCCAAGGCCCACAACCACAAGCCCCATCACAGCTCCACTACGGAAAGCGACACGAAGACCGCTATTGAGCGATTCCCTTGCAGCATTTGCAGTGCGAGCTGATGCATAAGTAGCTGTTTTCATTCCCAAGAAACCTGAAAGTCCTGAGAAAAAACCTCCGGTGAGGAATGCTACAGGCACCCATTGGTTTTGTACACCAAAACCATAAGCCATGACAGAAAAAAGAACTACTAACGCTAAAAACACCATACCAACAACTTTGTACTGTTGTTTAAGGTAGGACATGGCACCTTGTCGCACGTGTTGTGCAATTTTCTGCATAGTCGGAGTACCTTCGCTCTGTTTTTTCATTTGACGATAGAACACCCATGCAAATGTTAGAGCAATCACCGATGCAGCCGGAGCCAACCAAAAAAGAAGTGATTCCATTGATTTTAAATTTATAGTTAAGAAATTAAAAAATAGATTCTATATTGAACTAAAACAATACTCTATCAAAGAATAAGCCACAAATTTACAACATTATTTGGAAATAATACTCAAAAAAATAGAGTAATACAAAACGATTTTCGTAACTTTGTAGCGAAATTAGCATAGAATGCTTAAACTTACACGAATTTTATTGTAAACACAAAATAAAAACTATTAATACTAAATTATGGCAACTACTGCAGATTTTAAGAATGGAATGTGCCTCGACATTGATGGCAACTACTTTTTCATCGTTGAATTCCTTCACGTAAAACCCGGCAAAGGCCCTGCTTTTGTACGTACTAAACTCAAAAACGTAAAAACCGGTCGTATCCTCGACAAAACTTGGAACTCAGGTGTGAAGGTTGAAGAAGTGCGCATTGAACGTCGTCCCTATCAATATCTTTACAAAGATGATATGGGATACAACTTCATGCACACTGAAACATTTGAACAAGTAGCTCTCCCCGGAGAAAGCATCGATGGCGTACAATTCCTTAAAGAAGGTGACATTTGTGAAGCAATGGTACATGCTGCAACAGAAACAATTCTCACATGTGAAATGCCCACAAGTGTAATCCTCGAAATCACTTATACTGAACCCGGCATCAAGGGTGACACTGCAACAAACACACTCAAGCCTGCAACACTTGAAACAGGTGCAGAAATTCGCGTTCCCTTGTTCTGCAACATCGGCGACAAAGTTAAAGTTGACACTCGCGATGGCTCTTACGTTGAACGCATCAAAGCATAATTTCAACTACATTTTTAATATCATAAAAAATCCCCGTTCCTATTTGTGGCACGGGGATTTTTTTGTTTATCCTTTCGAAGTTATTTATTCTTTGCAGCAACAGCAACAACCACCAATAACTTTCCATACTCCGGCGGCAATAGCAGCACCAATGAATGGACCTACGATGAATACCCATAATTGAGTCAACGCTACTCCACCTTCAAACAATGCGGGACCTACCGAACGTGCAGGGTTCACAGAGGTTCCGGTGTAATGGATTCCAACAAGGTGAATGAGAATGAGGCTTAGACCAATTGCAAGTCCGGCAAAATTACCGGCACCTTTCTTTTCGTCGGTAGTCCCAAGCACTACTAACACAAATACAAATGTGAGGATTATTTCAACAATAAGACCTCCGGCAACAGAACCGACTCCGGTACATGAGTTTGCACCTGTTGTTGTTCCACCAAACGGAGTTAAAGTATTGTCAACGATGAGCCACAACAAAGTTGAGCCTAAAATAGCGCCAATCACTTGGAATACCATATACATAATGGCATCTTTTGCTCCAATACGTTTAGACAACCAAGCACCAAGAGTGATTGCAGGATTAATATGGCAACCTGATATGCCACCAATAGCATACGCCATTGCAACCACAGCTAAGCCAAAGGCCATTGCTGTACCCACTACAGATGCGGTATCAGAGCCACAATTCAAACTAACAGCAGTGCCACAGCCCATGAGCACAAGCACCATTGTTCCAAACATTTCTGCTAAATATTTTTTCATTGCATTGAATAGTTTAATCCCCATTGGGGAGGTTAATAAATAATTATTCGGCTCAAAAATAAGAATTATATTTCAATAAACATATATCCACAAATATGTTTTACAACATCACTCAACACCACTATTCTACTATATATTCCAATGCTACATAATATTGACTGCCAGAACCATTGCCCACAACGAGATTTAGGCTTCCACGTTTGAGTGGTGTGACCGTCATTGATAGTGTTCCCGTCGTAGGATTAATAGTCCAATTATGAAAATCGTCACGAGAAAGATTGTCGCCGTTGGATATATACCAATCTGAGCCGGCAATCGGTTTTAGACTAAACAGATAGCTCTGCCCCACCTTTAATCGTTTCGTCATAGGAACATCTACTACTCTCATTTGCTTAGCCTGAGAATATATGACAGGAAGCTCCCTCCCCACCTTTCCCGAGCGGAACATCTGAAGAAATGAATGGCCATTAATACCTATCTGCTCCAACAATTCAGGATTAAAACCTCCTATATTCCTCAATTCGGGTAAATAATACGGATAATACCGGGCCAAATTGTCCCAATCGTGAGTCGTGGGAGTTTCAATAGAATATTCTGCCACGGTTGTAAATTGAGTCCCATTTTCCAATTCAAGAGCAAGAACTACATTTTCAGTTGACTTGGGCATATATTTAATACCAATATATTCTCCCAAATTTTGCCATTGTGATTCTTTTACCGGCTCACCATTGGAATATATCATAACACTCCGATTACCGGTTTTCTTTATTACAAAATCATAGAATTGGCCAATTTTCAATTTTCCGGTTAAAGGAACATTAGCCAACTGAATATAATCCTGTTGATGATAAAACTTCGGCAAGCACTCTCCTATTGCCCCATTACGATATTGTTGAAGAAAATTTGCGCCATTAACGCCTAATTTCTTGAGCAAATCACCATCAAATCCACTTATATTTTTCAATTCAGGCATTTCAAAAGGATAATAAGGCTCCACATTTGCCCAATCTTGATTTGTTGGTGGTGCTACTTTATATTTTATTATAGGATAAAACTCTCCATCTCCATCAATAGCTAATATTACTTCTTCCTCTCTTGTTGGCATAAATTGAACACCACACAGGTCATCTTGATGAGCCCATTCATGATCTTTTACCGACCTACCTCCATTAATCAATACTACATCAAAATTAGAGGCCTTTCTAATCGTGAAATCATATTTTTGCCCAATTCTAAGGACCGGGGCAAGAGGAATATTAAACGCAGTTATCCCCTTATTGTTGCCCATGAAAATTTCGGGCAATAATAGAGTCCCATTTACAGCCGAAGTGAATATCGATTTTGCACTTAATCCTAAAATGCCATATTTGGGTTTTATATCATTAGGCAATCGCTTAAACGTTTCTAAATCAATAGGTGTTTCAATCATTTGGTAATTGGCATCATCGGGAAAATGAGTAAATATCATCCAATAGGGATTTACATTAAACCACGACATATCATTCTCGTTGAAATGGAACACATTGTCATCATCACAATATCCTGCGCCCCATGTTGGGTCAATAAAAATGTGATACTCACCTATGTCAACAATCAGCCATGCGTGTCCAATCTCCGGTATAGAGCCATCATCATTTTTTGTTTTTCCAGAGACAATAATAGTAGATAGATTTAATGGCTCAGCCAACCTATAAAACAGTTCACAATAGGCCTGGCACACGCCTTTCTTGCGATCAAAACAAGTATCAGCATCACGTATCACTTTGTCGGTATCATAGGCAATGTTGCGACAAAGCCACTTATAAATAGCTTCAGCCTGTTGCAGTTTGGTGGTACAATTTTCAGTTATTCCGGCCGACAATTGAGAATAATCATATTTTGTGGGAGACACCGACATTTGAGCCATTGCCACATTAAATAGAGCGATAGTTAAAAGTAATGTAAAATATTTTCGCATAACATAATGGATATTAGACACATGAGGCACCTGCAATATCAACAGATGCCTCACGATAACTGATTATTTTTGTTTTTTAGCGCGACGCCACAACCTCTTTAAACGAGATTTGGCCGTGGGTTTATCAACATAGCCATAACCGTAGCCATAGCTCTTATATCCATACTTGCCATAATAGCCATAGCGACGATAGGAATAAGTTCCTGAATTGATATTTACACCATTGAGCACAAGATAACAATTTTTCAAACGATATGTGGCCACGGCTTGATGCAAAACCTTTAAACAACTTTTGGTTGAATAATTGGCTCGTGCAACATACAATTGCACATCGGTGTATGGCGATATGAGGAATGTATCTGAAACTACTCCTATCGGGGCTGAGTCAATTATAATATAGTCATAATGAGACTTTAATGATTCAATCATTTCCTCCAATCGATCATTCAACAACAACTCATTGGGATTTGGAGGCACTGGACCGGCTGGCAATACATCTAAATTCTCATTTATTTTTGATTGAAGAATTGCGTCTTGAATATTGCTCATTTGTCCCGACAAATAGGTTGTAACACCTTTATCATTATTGAAATCAAAATTGTGAGCAAGAACAGGGCGACGAATATCCATTCCAATAACCAATGTTTTTTGTCCAGTTAGAGCAAACGTCAATGCAATATTTGTAGCAACAAATGTTTTACCCTCTCCACTAAGTGATGAAGTAATCAATATTACTTTGCCATTCTTTTCGGCAAGCGCAAACTTTAAGTTGTTTCTAATGAGACGGAACAACTCTGCAATGGGAGTTGCCACATTGTTGCTGACAACAAATTTTGAATGTTTTACATCTTCGGCAAGGCTCACCTCACCAATAATAGGTATTTTAGTTGCGCGTTCGAGATCTTCCTTATCTTTAAATATCGGGAAAATGATGCGACGCAATAAAATAATCAATGCCGGAATCAATAATCCCAATAAAATAGAAAATCCGAAGAATTTCATGCGTTTTGGAGCTACCGGGCCACTGCCAAGAGGATTATCTATTAATCGAGCTGTGGGTGTTGCAAGAGTCTTTTGCAAGGCAATTTCTTCACGTTTCTCAAGCAAGAAGTTATAAATATTATCCTTAATGCGTTGTTCACGGAATATTCCTGTCAATTCACGTTCATAGGTAGGAATGTTAGAAATGCGGCCCTCAATTCGTTCATCTTTTCTCTCAAGAGTGCGACGTTGAAGATTCAAGCTATGTTTCACATTTGATAGCCCTCTGTGAATCTCTTTTTTCGAACGTGCCAAATCATCTTGCATATTCTGCACAATGGGGTTGTTTTCAGTTCCACCACCTTCTAAAATAGCCGAACGTTGAGCCAATTTCTTATTATAAGACTCAATCATTGCACTCAAGGCTGGATCTTCAACCACAAGAGGAATTGGAGTATAATCGTCTTGCACGGCAACCATCTTCTCCACCTCCGACACAAGCTGACGCTTCAAATCATACTCAGCAAGTTGTGCATCGGTTTCAGTCGTTTGATTGAGATACATACCGGCTTCGGTAGATATATCGGTAATTTTTTTCTCACGGCGATAATTCTCCACCTCTTTTTCAACATCTTGTAATTCGCCGGCAATCAATGCCAATCGTTCAATAATGAAAGCCTCAGTTTGCAATGCCGAACGATTTTTATCGGCAATGATATCCTTATTATATATGTCAATCAAAGTGTTAATTACATCAATACCCTCCGGAACCATCGGTGTATTGAAATTAATTCTCAAAATTGTTGAGGAATTGCGTGCAAATCCGATATTTAAGTTTGCCGAAAGTCGAGCAGCTACCCAGTTGGGATTTGAAATTACGATTTTTTGCTGTGCATCAAGTTTGGCTGTAGTAAAAGAGGGCTTTAGCTCAAGAGTTCCTTGACTCAACTCAACTGAAATTGGCAACGAGTCGGTCTCAATCGTTTTTTGTTCATCAGCGCCACCATATTTTGTTGAGATGTCAAACTTATAAGTATCATCACTCTTAGATACAAAAATTGTTATAGGATATGACAATTGTTTGAGGCTAACGCTGTCAAGACGGGCTTCAATTGCATTTGTCCCATATATAGGATTATCTCTAAATTTTGCAACTTCATAATATCCATATGCCAAATCAAGGCTATCAACGATTTTTATGAGATTGTTGCGAGATTTGAGAATTTCAATTTGAGTTTCGTCAAGATAGTTCTGAGCATTAAACATTTGATTATCAAGGCCCAAAGATGCAACACTTCGACCTTTAGCTTCATCTTCAGAGCTCAAATAAATCGAAGCCGAAACCTCATATATAGGAACAATCGTTGAGACAAAAACATATCCCAATATAAAACATACTACAATGCTTAGAACAAACCATTTCCACTGAGCAAGGTACTCAAGCAAAAGGCCAACGACATCAAAGCCTTCTTCATCTATGATTTTCTCTTTGTCAAGTTGAGAATCTTTCATGGTAAATTCAATTATTTGTTAAGGTTTATAATACCAATCACCAAAGATGCGACAGAAGACAGACCTGCTACAACTGTAATAGTTGCACTCACGGCCGGATTCATTTGCCAAGAACTTTGAGCCAAAGAACTATTTGGTGATACATATATTATATCGTTTTGCTGCAAATTAAAATATGGCGACAAAAGCAAATTCTTATCATTCAAATTCAGTAAAATTATCTCTTTTGATCCGTCATTTTTAGTTCTTATTAATTTAACATTGTCTCTACGTCCTTTTATATCAGTGTCACCGGCGAGAGCCAATGCTTCAAAAAGATTTAATCGTTCATTTGTAGCTTCCACAATACCAGGAGATTTTACCGCCCCCAAAACTGTTACTTTAAAATTCATCAAACGAATATCTACCGATGGAATCTCTTTTAAATATTTTGGATACAATTCACCCTGTATGAGACTCTCAATCGCAGCCTTATTCATTCCTCCGACATGAAGACGGCCTACTATTGGGAAATCTATATCTCCATTTTTATCTACCAAATAATATTGCGTTGATGCCTCAGCTTCAGCACCAACTGTTGAACGATTTTTTTCAACAATTTGGCCTTCTAAATTAACATATGTTCCTTTATTAAATGGAGCCACGGCCGACATATTTACTGCCGAAATATCAATATTGAGCAAATCTCCGGGCATTATTGTTGCTTCAGGAACCGATGCGACCGTAGCAAGCACCTCTGCAGGAATTGTTTCAGCATCAACGATATATGGGACTTCTTTTGTTGAAGCACATGATACCAACGACAATGTTGCTCCTATAAAAATGGTTTTTACAATATTATTCATCTTTATCCTTTTTGTCTATTAAAACTCTATCGCATAGAAATGCTTTACAATGCAAATTTAGTGATTTTTATTTATATGTTACAAAAATAAGCGACAATATGCTCTCTTATTTATGCCATAACATAGTTTTATAGGAAATTTCAAGTATGTTTGTTTTACCGACATTTATAATTTCAGCTTTTTATAAGGAAATATATAAATTCTCTGGGCTGTAGTTTCTGAGGAGATTTCTCCCAATTCGGTTTCAACGCCCACAAGAGGTTTTACAATTACCGAATCCCAGTCCCAATCCCACAAATTGGAAATTAATTCATCAATTTTTTCTTCTTTGAATTCTCCGTCCCTCCGATACATTTCCCGTAAGAACTGCTCTGTAATGGGTCCTATAAATATACATGGCAGTAGCACATCATTATCAATGATTGCCCAAACTCTATCACCCTGACTGAAATTACATTTTTCTTGATAGTTGAAACCTCCAGGCTCATGCCCACCTTCGGAATACTCGGAGTGTTCGGTCAAGTCTGGATTATATACCACATACAGCCATGGAGCCATATCCTCTTCGCTCTCAATCGAATAAGCCAACAAGCGATTAGGAGCATATACCACATGACGTAAAGCAAGCTCCGCATCATTCCAACACTGAAACTCTCCAAGAATTTTCTCATCAAGAGACCAATATTGTAACCCTTCCGGATTATCTATAACTTTGTGTGATTTATCCGGATTTTTATATGCAAAAATTTTTGCCACGGTTGTGTCATACCAAGAATCCTTGATGGCCGAGAATGATTCTCCATCGTTAAGTAGAATCACCGGCCACTTATCAGAGAACAAATCGGCAAAAGCTTGCGGATTATCGGTATGTATGGGAATAATTGCATAAGGGTTTAGCACCGTGATTAATTCCTCGAGGCTCTTCATGTCGCAGTGTCCACTGGTATGCATATGCCTATAATTATCTCCTACCGACATAGCAAGAGCTTGATTGTACGCTGCATTTGACTCATCAATGTACCCTTCCCACATAGAGAGATATTTAACCCTACCTTCATCGGGAAGTCTTGACAGTAGATTGTCAAAGTGTTTTCCTTGTCTAGCAATAATCACATAACCTTGCTCTGAAGTGAAGTTTTTGAACTTATCTGAGACTACAAAATCCGAGCCCTGTTTTTTCAACGTTTTGGGTTCATTCCCATCTACATACCTATATAAAGCAGACTTTCCCCATATTGAATCTCGCCCGGCCACAACATCCATTATTCTTTTCTGATAGAGATCCACATAAAACGGACGATGAGCCTTAATGGCTGCATGATATAGGCTAAACAAGCGATCAAAATTGGTTGATGACACGTAAACAACATTATACTTATTTTCTTTAAACGCCCTCTCATACTCTTTCTGAAGGTCACATTCTGGCTTAAAAATAGAATCATGTCTATTAACATTTGTAGCCTCACACACTACATAGTTAACCCTCCCAACGTATTTTTCAATAACTTCCGTTAGTTTTCCGCTTCGAAATCCATGTGTTCGAAAGTCTCCGGTGTGGAAAACCTTAAGTCCGCCGGCTTCTATACTGAATGCATACGCATCAAATGCCGAATGATCAACAACTATCGGCATAATGTCAAATTCACCGAAAGAGAATCGTTCTCCTGCTACAAAAGTTGAGACAAAATTCAAGCGCTCCGCCATCATGCGATGTTGTTCACCTATCCGACTTAAATGATTGGCAAGTCCCAACGCAATTTCTTTTGCCATCTTGCCCATATAAATGGGAAGTTCCATTGGCAACTCTGCGATCTTTCCTATATGATCACTATGATGGTGAGTTATTAAAAGTGCACTTTTCGATATATCTCCATGTGTCAATCCTTCTACTTCCAATTGTTTATCAGAAATAGGCGCACCTGGCAACTGCTCGCCATAATCGACAAATAGTTTCCACCCATTAGATTCGTATTCTGTAACACAACCACCTATCTGGTCGGTACCGCGATGAACTGTGATTTTCATATTCTTATTTCTTTTAAAAGAGTACCTGTAAACTCTAAAACTCGGTTTTCTAAAAACTTTTGCTGATTATAGAACAGGCTGTGACAATGCAGTTTGAATTGTGTACCCGGGATTTCAAGAATTTCATTTTGAAACGTTTCTGTGTCGCCTTCTGGCATTATAGTTACCACATCAATATCAAATGTGTCCAAACTCCTTGAAATTCTGTTTCTCAAGGTTTTATGTCCCATAAAAAACTCCATCCAATCGGGCTGAGTTGAAAGCAATTTTACAATAGATGTAGCATATGAGACTGCCTGTGACATAGCTATTTTCTGGCTTTCCGAGACTTTGTTTTCATCTTTAATCTCTATTACACATAACCTTATATGGCCTTGTTCTGAAGTTTTAATTCGCGCCATCATATCAATTCCGCCACCATTATGTTCGGCATAAGTCGGGTTGTGTGAACTGGCTTTAAGTGGTGTCGGCATCTGAAAAAAGCAACCATGCAATAGCACCGGCCGAACATTACATAGAACTTTATATGCTCCTTTTCTTTTCCTAAACTCCTCAAGAATAGCATTTTCCACATCATGTTCCGGGCTTTTCAATTTAGTATTAATTGAAAGGTGCTTAAAAAATGAGCGAAATTGAGAGGCTTTTACAGAGTGCCACTCAACAATTTCATTGTATCTAAGAGGGCATCCTTTAATATCGTGCGATTCTGATTCTTCAACAATACATTGGAGGGCAACGTCGCCACTCTTTGGTATAATAATCTTACCAACATTTTGCCCCTTAAACCGAAGATAATAATTTTTCGTTTTACGATCTCCTACTGTTGTATAAAGCGACAATCCTTGAGGTTTGGCAAATCTTCTATCTGCTTTGTTGGCATTCGTCCAAATGTCGGCAAGGTATCCACTATATCTTTTTTGCCACTCACTATTGGCATTCAGTAATTCAAGTGTTTGATTAATTACATTAAGCATCTCCATGGATTTATACAATCACAAATATACGAAATTTCAGCAATTTTTCAAAATGGGGAGATAAAAACATTCGCGTCTGAAAACGAATAACTATCACATCATTAGATTTAAGAACTTCGTAGGTCATAATAATGCTCGTCTATTGTGCTTTACTCTCGAATGACAATATTTTTTTCAAATTTGCAAATTAGAGCTACGCAATATGCATTTAAATTAGTATCTTTGTAACCTAATTTTTTAAATCAGCACAAATACTGCTAAAAATAAAACTTATAGTATGGTTGTATTTTTCAAAAAAGGCTCAAATCACATTATAGCCGTAGAGACAACTCACAAATTCTCAGAATCAGAGAATGAAAAACTTACGTGGCTGTTTGACGGAGCAAAGCCCCTTGTCAGCACCTCGTTAAAAGGTAAATACGTGGGGCCACGCCGTGAAATGATAACACCGTGGAGTACCAATGCCGTAGAAATCACCCAAAACATGGGCATTGAAGGCATCAGTCGCATTGAGGAATTTTTCTTAAGTCGTGAAGAAGAGCCTCGATTTGACAAAATGCTTCAAAGAGTCTATGACGGGTTAAATAGCAAAATTTTTACGGTAAATAAGACTCCCGATCCAATCGTATATATTGACGACATTAGCGAATACAACCGCCAAGAAGGATTGGCACTCAGCGCCGATGAAGAGCAATATTTGCGCGAATTGAGTGAAAAACTTGGCCGTCCATTGACCGACAGCGAGGTGTTTGGATTTTCACAAGTCAACTCAGAACACTGTCGCCACAAAATTTTCAATGGCACATTTGTTATTGATGGCGAAGAAAAAGAATTATCACTTTTTAAATTAATCAAAAAGACCTCACAAGAAAACCCCAACAGATTGGTATCGGCCTACAAGGATAATGTAGCCTTTGTTAAAGGTCCTAAAGTTGATCAATTCTACCCTATCAATCCCGATCAACCCGACTATTTTGAGGTAAAAGAAATTGATACTGTTATCTCACTTAAAGCCGAAACCCATAACTTCCCTACAACCGTAGAGCCATTTAATGGAGCTTCAACTGGTACAGGTGGCGAAATTCGCGACCGTCTCGGAGGAGGCAAAGCTAGTTTGCCCATCGCAGGAACTGCCGTATATATGACTTCATATCCCCGCATGGACGTAAACCATAGCTGGGAACGTATGATGGATCCACGTGCATGGTTATATCAAACCCCAAGCGACATTCTCATTAAAGCATCAAACGGAGCATCTGACTTTGGTAATAAATTTGGTCAACCACTAATTTGCGGTTCACTTTTAACATTTGAGCACGAAGAAAACAACAAACAATATGCCTACGACAAAGTGATAATGCTTGCCGGTGGTGTGGGTTTTGCGGCTAAAAAAGACGCTATCAAAGGAGAGCCCAAACCAGGCGAAAAAGTTGTGGTAATGGGTGGAGATAATTATCGTATTGGTATGGGAGGTGGAGCCGTGTCATCGGTAGAAACCGGACAATATGATAATGCGATTGAGCTTAATGCCGTTCAACGCGCCAACCCCGAGATGCAAAAACGCGTTTCAAATGTTATTCGAGCTCTTGCCGAAAGCGATAGCAACCCAATCGTATCAATACATGACCATGGTGCAGGCGGACACTTAAATGCATTGTCTGAACTCGTTGAAGCAACAGGTGGAAAAATCAACATTGACGCATTGCCTATTGGCGACAAGACATTATCATCAAAGGAAATCGTTGGTAACGAAAGTCAAGAACGCATGGGCTTTGTTATCGAGGAAAAAGATATTGAATATGTAAAACGCATAGCCGATCGCGAACGCGCTCCCCTATATGTAGTTGGAGAAACAACAGGCGATGACCGTTTTGTTTTCGAACAAAAAGATGGCGTTAAACCAATTGATTTGGGAATGGCCGATATGTTTGGCAACTCACCCAAAACAATTATGACAGACAGCACAGTTACAACAACATATAGCGATGTTGAATATACCGAAGCATCAATCGACGAATATTTGCGTGATGTTCTCAGTCTTGAAGCTGTTGCATGTAAAGATTGGCTCACAAATAAAGTTGACCGCTCGGTAACTGGTAAAATTGCCCGTCAACAATGTCAAGGTGAAATCCAATTGCCATTAAGCGACTGCGGTGTTGTGTCACTTGACTACAAAGGCAAAGCCGGTATTGCCACTTCAATTGGCCACGCTCCACAAGTAGCGCTTGTTGATTCTGCCAAAGGTTCGGTGATGGCTATTGCCGAAGCTTTGACCAATATATCAATGACTCCAATTTTAAATGGAATCAAAGGAATTTCTCTCAGTGCCAACTGGATGTGGCCATGTAAAAATGCCGGCGAAGACGCAGCTTTATATCGTGCGGTTGAAGCATGTAGCGAATTTGCATGCAAATTGGGCATCAATATCCCAACCGGTAAAGATAGTTTGTCAATGACACAAAAATATGGTGACGACAAAGTATATTCACCCGGAACTGTTATTATTTCTGCCGCAGGTGAAGTAAAAGATGTCCGCAAGACAGTATCACCCGTGCTTCAAGCAAAAAAATCCACATTATATTATATAGATTTCTCAAGCGATGAGTTGAAACTTGGAGGTTCGGCATTTGCTCAATCTCGCAATAAATTAGGTGCAGAAGTTCCCACTGTTGCTGATACCGACCAATTTGTCAAGACATTTAATACTGTTCAAAAGATGGTGAACAACAAAATGTTACTTGCAGCTCACGACGTATCGGCCGGAGGTCTTATCACAACATTGCTTGAAATGACTTTTGGAAACGTCAATGGTGGTATTGAGTTTAACACCGATGGTTTTGCTGAAATGGGCGAAAACGATATTATCAAGATATTATTCGCCGAAAATCCTGCTCTTGTAATACAAGTAGCTGATGCTAAAACTGAACGTGTTGAAGCATTACTCAATGATGCAAACGTAAGATATTGTGCAATTGGTAATCCACAAACTGAACGTACAATACTTCTTTCTCACAATGGCACCGAACACATGTTTGGCATTGATTACCTACGCGACGTATGGTTCCGCTCATCATATTTAATGGACTGCTTGCAAAGTGGCGAAAAATGCGCAGCTATGCGTTATGAAAACTACAAAAAGCAACCAATTCGCTATCGTTTCCCCAAAGGATTTGACGGCAAACTCGCTTCACGCGGATTATCATTGCGCCGAAACAATAAGAGCGGTGTAAAAGCAGCTATCATTCGCGAAAAAGGGGTGAATGGCGATCGAGAAATGGCTTATTCATTGTATCTCGCTGGATTTGACGTTAAAGACGTACACATGACCGACTTGATGTCGGGACGTGAAACCCTCGAAGATGTCAACATGATTGTATTCTGTGGTGGTTTCTCTAACTCCGACGTGCTTGGTTCGGCAAAAGGCTGGGCCGGAGGATTCTTGTGGAACGAAACAGCTAAGCGTGCTCTTGACAACTTCTACAAACGTCAAGACACCTTGAGTCTTGGCATTTGCAATGGTTGTCAATTGATGATCGAACTCAATCTCATCAATCCCGAGCACGAGAAAAAGACCAAGATGGAGCACAACATTTCACACAAATTTGAGTCTCAATTCTTGGGAGTAACAATTCCCGAAAACAATTCGGTGATGTTTGGTTCTCTTTCAGGTAGCAAACTCGGAATTTGGGTTGCTCATGGCGAAGGGAAATTCAATTTACCCGAATCATTGGATAAATACAATATCGTAGCTAAATACAACTATGCTGCTTATCCGGCCAACCCCAACGGCTCGCGCGCATCAGTTGCGGGTATCGCATCGGCCGATGGTCGTCATCTTGCAATGATGCCTCACTTGGAAAGAGCAATCTTCCCATGGCAATGTGGTTTCTATCCACAAACACGTCGAAACGATGATGTAACACCATGGATTGATGCGTTTGTAAATGCACGCAAATGGATTGAAAATAAGACAAATAAATAACACTACACACGAAGTGGGAATTTAATCTATCCGATTATTTTCCCACTTCGCATTATTACCAAATCACACCTATGGGAGGATTTTTTGGAATTGCAAAAAAAGAAAGATGTGTAAATGAGTTATTCTACGGAGTAGATTATAACTCACACATGGGAACAAAACGCGCAGGTATAGCGACATGTTTTAATGGTGTATTCACCCGCTCAATTCACAACATCGAAAATGCATATTTTCGGTCAAAATTTGAGGACGATTTAGATGAATTTCAAGGGAATGTGGGAATTGGAGTTATTAGTGACACCGACGCACAACCTATTATTGTTAACTGCCACTTAGGCAAATTTGCAATAGTTACAGTTGGACGCATCAATAACATTGGAGAACTCGAAAAAGAACTATTAGCCAAAGGCCACCACTTCTGTGAACATAGCTATGACATAATCAATCCAACCGAAATGATTGCGGCCCTCATAAGCGAAGGCACTGATTACGTTAATGGGATTGAAAATGTTTTTAATCGCATAAAAGGCTCCTGCTCAATGCTATTATTAACCGAATCAACAATCATAGCAGCACGTGATAAACTTGGACGCACCCCCATATTAATTGGGAAAAAGGATGGAGCTCATGCCGTTACGTCTGAATCATGCTCATTTGCCAATTTGGGATACGAAATTGATTACACATTAGGTCCCGGCGAGATCATTGAGATAAAAGCCGATGGCACAAAACAATTGCGCAAGCCCAACGATAAAATGCAAATATGTGCTTTTTTATGGACCTACTATGGTTATCCTACATGTGAATATGAAGGACGCAATGTTGAAGCAATGAGATATGATTCAGGATTGGAAATGGGAAAAGCCGACGATTCAGACGTTGACTTCATTAGCGCTATTCCAGACTCTGGAATTGGTATGGCCTTAGGTTATGCCCAAGGCAAAGGTCTCCCATATCAAAGAGGAATCGTGAAATATACGCCAACGTGGCCTCGAAGTTTCACACCTAGCACACAGGAACGCAGAGAGCTTGTTGCTAAGATGAAATTGATTACAAACAAATCATTGCTCAAAGGTAAAAGAGTAATCTTTTGTGACGACTCAATCGTAAGAGGCACACAACTGCGCGACAATGTCAAGGATATGCTAAATGACGGAGTAAATGAAGTGCACATTCGCATTAGTTGCCCGCCTTTGATCTATCCTTGTAAGTTCCTTAATTTCACATCTTCAAAAGGTGCAATGGAGTTGATTACACGTCAAGTCATAGCTGAACTTGAAGGCGATGCAGAGACGAATCTTGAAGCATATTCTAAGACCGGCTCACCCGAATATGAACGCATGGTTGAAGAGATTCGCAAAAAGCTTAATTTGACTTCTTTGAAATTTAATTCAATCGAAACAATTGTTAAATCAATAGGGTTACCCAAATGCAAAATCTGTACCCATTGCTTTGATGGTACAAGTTTTGAATAACTCTCACTCCAACAACAATTTTTAAGTTTGAAAAGTAACAATAAATAACTAACTTTGCAATTTGTAATAAAAACGAATTATAATAATTTTCTAATATCTATAAAATATGAGTTTAAACATCATTGTGCTCGCAAAACAAGTACCCGATACTCGTAATGTGGGCAAAGATGCAATGAAAGAAGACGGCACAATTAATCGTGCCGCACTTCCTGCAATCTTCAATCCCGAAGACTTGAATGCATTGGAACAAGCGCTTAGACTGAAAGATGCAAATCCCGGTTCAACAATCACATTGTTGACTATGGGTTTACCTCGCGCATCAGAAATCATCAGAGAAGCAATGTACCGTGGCGCTGACACCGGTGTAGTTTTAACCGACAGAGTTCTTGGTGGAGCCGACACATTGGCTACATCTTATTCTCTTGCTCAGGCAGTTAAAAAATTTGGCAACTACGACATCATTCTTGGTGGTCGCCAAGCTATTGATGGTGACACCGCTCAAGTGGGTCCTCAAATTGCCGAAAAACTCGGATTACCACAAGTTACATACGCTGAAGAAATTCTTGAGTTGAAAGATGGATATGTTGTTGTAAAACGCCGTCTTGAATCAGGTGTTGAAACAGTAAAATGCCCATTGCCTTGCGTAGTGACAGTAAATGGTTCTGCAGCTGAATGCCGTCCACGCAACGCTAAACTCATTCAAAAATACAAATATGCAGTATCTCCAAGTGAAGTAGAGAAACTCGATGATGCTCAAAAAGCATTGGTTGAAGCACGTCCCTACTTGAAACTTCAAGAATGGAACGCTGCATATGTTGAAGCCGACTTGAATCAAGTGGGCCTTGCCGGTTCACCCACAAAAGTAAAGGCTATTGAAAATGTAGTATTTACAGCCAAAGAAAGCCGTCGCCTTGAAAATAACGACGAGCAAATTGAAGAACTCATACAAGAACTCATCGCTAATCACACAATTGGCTAACAATAACGTCTAAAACATCATTATTATGTCAGATAAGAACAATTTAATAGTATATTGCGAGTTTGAGGACGGCAAAGTAGCCGATGTGAGCCTTGAATTGCTGACAAAAGGTCGCGTTCTTGCAACAAAACTTGGCGTAAAACTTGAAGCCCTCATTGTTGGAGACAAACTTGATAACATCGAAAATCAAGTGTTCCCCTACGGAGTAGATGTAGTTTATAAAGTAGCCGACGCTCGCTTGTATCCCTACACATCTAATCCACATGCAGCAGTGCTCATCAATCTTTTCAAAGAAATCGAGCCTCAAATCTGTCTCATGGGTGCAACATGTATTGGTCGTGACCTTGGTCCTCGCGTTTCATCTTGTCTTCACAGCGGTTTGACTGCCGACTGTACATCACTCGAAATCGGAGACCACAAAGATCCCAAAACAGGCAAAGAATATCAAAATCTACTCTACCAAATACGTCCCGCCTTTGGTGGTAACATTGTAGCTACAATCGTAAACCCCGATTGCCGTCCTCAAATGGCAACCGTGCGCGAAGGTGTGATGAAAAAAGAAATTTTTGCTGCCGACTACAAAGGTGAAGTTGTTAATCTTGATGCATCAAAATATGTATCAGATGCCGACTTTGTAGTTGAAATCATCGATCGTCACATTGAGAAATCAAAAGTAAACATCAAAAACTCTCCTATCATCGTAGCCGGTGGTTATGGCGTAGGAAGCAAAGAAAACTTTGATTTACTTTTTGACTTGGCCAATACTCTTGGCGGTGAAGTTGGTGCTTCACGTGCAGCTGTTGACGCCGGATTTGTTGAACACGATCGTCAAATCGGCCAAACAGGTGTTACAGTGCGTCCAAAACTTTACATCGCATGTGGTATCTCAGGTCAAATTCAGCACATTGCAGGTATGCAAGAAAGTTCAATTGTTATTTCAATCAACAATGACCCCAATGCACCAATCAACACCATCGCCGACTATGTAATCACCGGCAACATGGAAGACATTGTGCCTAAACTTATTAAATATTACAAGAAAAACTCTAAGTAAGGATTTTAACTATGGCTAATTTTTATACAGATAATCCCGATTTGAAGCATCACCTCAACCACCCGTTGATGCGCAAAATCGTTGAGTTGAAAGAACGCAACTATACCGATGCCGAAAAGTTTGACTACGCTCCATTGAACTTTGAAGACGCAATGGATTCCTACGACAAAGTTCTTGAAATCGTAGGCGAGCTTTGTGGCGGACTCATTGCCGAAAACGCAGAAAGTGTTGACCACCAAGGTCCTCGCGTTGAAAATGGCCGCGTAATATATGCCGATGGCACAAAAGAAAACCTTGATGCTTGTCGCAAAGCCGGCTTGATGGGTATGGCTATGCCACGTCGTTTCGGTGGCTTGAATTTCCCCATCACTCCTTATATCATGGCTGCCGACATCGTGAGCCGTGCCGACACCGGTTTTGAAAACCTTTGGGGACTTCAAGACTGTGCCGAAACAATCTACGAATTTGCCGACGAAGATCAAAAACAACGCTACATCACACGCGTATGTGCCGGAGAAACAATGTCAATGGACTTGACTGAGCCCGACGCCGGTTCCGACCTCCAATCGGTAATGCTCAAAGCTACTCCACAAGAAGATGGCACATGGTTGCTCAATGGTGTGAAACGTTTCATCACCAACGGTGATAGTGATATCCACTTGGTACTTGCACGCTCAGAAGATGGCACAAAAGATGGTCGCGGATTGTCAATGTTCATCTACGACAAACGCAATGGTGGCGTTACAGTGCGTCGCATTGAAAACAAAATGGGTATCAAGGGCTCTCCCACTTGCGAACTTGTTTACAAAAACGCTAAAGCCGAATTGTGTGGCTCACGTCGTTTGGGTCTCATCAAATATGTGATGGCATTGATGAATGGTGCTCGTCTTGGTATCGCCGCTCAATCAGTTGGTGTAAGCGAAATCGCTTACCGCGAAGCTCTTGCCTATGCCAAGGATCGCCGTCAATTTGGCAAAGCAATCATCGAGTTCCCTGCTGTATCGGAAATGCTATCAGTAATGAAAGCCAAACTTGATGCATCACGCACATTGCTCTATGAATGCTCTCGTTTCGTTGACATGTACAAAGTATATGAAGACATCGCTAAAGAACGCTCTTTGACTGCCGAAGAACGTCAAGAAATGAAATATTACAGCCGTTTTGCCGATGCTTGCACTCCTCTCATCAAAGGTATGGGTAGCGAATATTGTAACCAAAACGCCTACGACTGTATCCAAATTCATGGTGGTTCAGGCTTCATGAAAGATTATGCTTGCGAACGCGTATATCGCGATGCTCGCATCACATCAATCTACGAAGGAACTACTCAATTGCAAGTTGTAGCAGCTATTCGCCACGTCACAACCGGCACCTACCTCAACTTGATTAAGACCTACGAAGCTCAAGAAGTTTCAGCCGCATTGCAACCATTGAAAGATAATCTTGCTGCAATGACTGCTAAATATGAAGCTGCTGTTGCTAAGGTTACAGAGGTTAAAGATAGCGCTTACAACGATTTGATGGCTCGTCGCCTTGTTGAAATGGCAGGAAACATCGTTATGGGACACTTGTTGCTCCTTGATGCAACTCGCAACGAAGCATTCGTGAAATCAGCTACTGTTTACAACAAAATGGCTCAAGCCGAAGTTGCTAAACATGCCGACTTCATCAATAGCTTTGACCCAGAGCAAACTGCTCTCTACCAAGCTTAATAATACTCTATTAAATATCACCGCCACCGATGCTAAATGTATCGGTGGCGGTGTTTATCTGCAGAGATTATTTGACAAACTTTTGAGAGAATTGCAACATGATTTCTATGAAGTCATTGGGAAGTCGCGTCAATACTTCTTCGGCAATAGCTTCAGGAACTTCTCCATAGAATGCTTCGGCAATTGCACCAGTCATTGCTCCAATCGTATCGGAATCTCCACCTAATGATATTGCTAACCTGATTGCGTCTTCGAAGTCATGGCTATCCAAGAATGCGACAATAGCCTCCGGCACAGAACCCTGACAAGTTTCATTAAATTTGTAACCAGGTCTTATTTCGTCACATGTGCGACTTAAATCGTAGCCAAATGTTGTCTCAATATACTCTTTGATTTCTTGTTTAGTCTTTCCCGTGCGAGCTAAAAAAACGCAAGCAGCAATTGCTTGAGCACCCTTAATACCCTCGGGGTGATTATGTGACACCTCGGCACTATGTTTTGCCATATCGAGAGTTTTTTCAAGCGTATCAAATGCCCAACCCACATAACTTACACGCATAGCAGAACCATTCCCGAAGCTATTGTAAGGTTGCAGATTTTCCGATTGCAACCAATTATAAAACATTCCGCCATAACCTGCTGCAATATATCTGTTTCCCCATTTTCTCAAAGTAAGTGCTACCCTATTGCCTGACAAGAGCCAATCGGCCACTGCTATAGTCATAACAGTGTCATCGGTATAATTTGAGCCAACTCTAAACAATGGGAATTCAGTTGTTTTAACATTACAAAACTCATAAAACGAGCCTATTACATCACCTGTAATAGCTCCCAAAATCATTTTTCGTTGCAAAAGTCGGTGAGGAACATTTTTATCCTCTGTGTTTCCATACATTACTTGTGATAATAAATCTTTGATGTGATTAATATCTCCCATAGAATTTTTATTTTCTGTTTCGTTATTTACTTGGCGTTTTAATATCGCAATGGCCTTGTCGGCAACATCTTCATCTAATCCGGTAAAAGGATTAACGACAATGAGACGTTCTAATTGATGGTGATTAAAATTTTCAGCGCCCAAGTCGTCAATAATAACATAATTACACTTTACTTTGCACTCTTTCAACCAACAATCTATTTCGACACCACGACTTCTGCTTATGTTTGGCGTCGTATCAGTAAGAAAGCCCGGCATGTTTCGTTCCTCCCACATTTCAAGTAAACTGCTGTAAGAATCTATATATTTCCAGTCAGAAGTTACAACGATGTCAGCCCCGGTTTGCTCTATGATTTTATTGAGATTGTCAATGCTTTTGGGGTCAAACAACGGCCTACCATCTGCATCGCACTCAGGCAAATCATTCTGCACCAGATAAGCGTCATAGGAAGCAGTATCCATTACACCATCAAAATCCAGAAAAATGATGTTCATACCACAAAAAGTTTAGATTGTTTCATAATACAACGATTAAATAGAGGTTAAAAATTTCATAGTTTATTTCTAACGTAAAGTTAACAATAAATCCCAAAACCTCAAAACAAAACCGAGGGAAATAGAAATATTTATTAGGTTTTCAATGTAAATCCTAACATCTATATTCCGTTTAGTCCTTTCAGTTTAATATTTTTCCGAATGCGGCTTTTCGGAATCCTAGACTTAATTTGTATTCGGAATCAAGAAATTTCCCTGACTTATATTTGCATGCTTCTGATAACGGTATTGTTGCGATTTCATAATCATTATAGAACATAGTCTCATTCCCGTATTTATCGGTTTGTGGATCCTCAAAACGAGCCCAGATTATAACATCTCCTGAATTTCCAAATTTAATACATTCCTTGTATATATCTTCTGCTACTTGATTTAAATCTACCCCTTTCCAATCCTCGCGTCCGAATCCAACAATTCCTATAGTTGGATGAGGCAATACAACACATAAATTATTGTCCGACCAATATATTGTATATGGTTTATTTCTGCCACAAGAAATTGCACTCAACACAAAAAATATTACAAAAGACAAAATTTTATTTTTCATTTTGTTTGTTCTAAGGGGGGGAAAGTAGATGTCGATTTTTTATGGATCTCAGTGTTACTAAGGAATACTACAGACATGCTTAGAAATATTATTAATAATATAATAATAAAAGGACTTTTTTGAGTCTTAAACTGCTCCTTCCATGATTTTCCATATGTTATAATTAATCCTTTTACACATACTGATATCACTCCGGCGAAGAAAGGGATTACAAACCAAAATTCAGAACTATCGATAGTATCACTTAAAAAAAATAGTAACGAATACAATAATATCTGATTGATAAAAAATCCTCTTGTAAGTATTGTCGTATATTTAGAGGCATTAGCTACAGCAATAAATGTCACCAATGAAAATATCGCACTAAAAATGAAATCAAAATTTATATCTGGAATACCATATAATCTTGAGTCAAAGGCATAATCTATTATATTGACTATAACAAAACAAATATAAATATATGACGCAAAACTTAATCCCCAGAAAACTCTGTTTAATTCAGGGTAAGAACTCCACGCTACCCGTTGTTTATCCCTTATAGCCTTTGAAATCTTATACATACAAAACATTAATCCCATCACCAACAGATAAATTAAAAAGCCAATCTTCTCTTCTGTATTAGAATTAAAAAAGGATAGAATTAAGCCTGCACAATATAGCATTCCAACTATTATAACGACAATACCCAATACGCCATTGAGTATTCTTTTTAATTTTGGATTTAGTTTAATCTTCATAATTCTAAAGGGTTACACTTTTTATATTTCTATAAATAAATACGCGATTCTAGGGCGAAGCATTCCCTCTATTGGTTCAAGATCGTTTTTCTCTAAATGGTCATGAACATATTGGTAAATATTTTGGAATGTGTCCAATTCTAAACACTTTTGATTATCTAAATCTGGGCCAAATCCTTGTCCAATTTCTTCAACTAAAAATGTTCTACCTTTAACTAAAGCCCAAAATTCTTCTGGGCTCAAAGAACATATCATTTTAATTTGGTCATCTTTAAATTTCAATTTACTACAAAGGGCGTCACTCATAGATCCTTTATATAACGGCTGACAAATTTGTGTAAACCAAATTTCAAAATACGCATCATCATTTATTGTAAATTTTGCATTAGAATAGGTGCGATTAAATCCAGTGAATTCAATTTTTTCACCATTCACAAAATAACGTTTGACACTAGTATTTGACTTTTGAATTAAATACTTTGTATTGCTCAATAAATATAATGTTTTCTTTTTTTCTATATCTGAGTCTTCCATAGAGAAGTTGTGTTTTGTGTTTCTCAATCCCCGGTGAAACGTTAACGTTTGGACATAAAAAAGGTGTGAGGATTGTATCTCAGTCTTATCCGCAATTCCGGTCTTGGCTTACCTTAGCAATGAATAAGACGACAGCCCCACACCGGAAGTGCATATACTTAGCCCATCTCGGGCTTGGATATAAGCTACCGATGCAGGTGTCATCGCCATATTATCTTCATTGCTATTTCTAACGGCCAAGTTTGAATTGCGAAGATAAAATTTCAATAACACCTTTTCGACAGATATTACTCTGTCTATTCAACTTATGTTGAAACCTATGAGGCTGCCTCTACAGCACTCTGTTTCAGTTGCAAAATTAAACTTTAATTTTTTATTTTGCAATATTGATTGCAAAATATTTCACAATCAACATATTATCGTGATGCAACGAGGCATCGAGTTGTGTTTTATTTTAGTTTGCCTTTTGTGCCACCTTTAACACCGCCTCCGAGCGAGAAGATGTTTTGGTCGTAGGAAACTGTTTTCAGCGCACTTTCGCGTTTGCGTTTGAGCGCAAGTTGCACAAGTTTATCCATCAACTTGTCGAATGAAATGCCTGTTGCTTCCCACAAATAGAACGACAACGAGCCGGGAATAGTGTTGATTTCGTTAACATAGATGTCACGAGTTTTGCGGTCGATGATAACGTCAACGCGACTCACTCCGTGGCACGACAACACGCGGAAAGTTTCGCAGGCGAGGAACTGAATGCGACGAGTTTCTTCGTCGGGCAATTCGGCCGGAATGCGTTTTTGCGATGCTTGCATACCTTTAGCGCCCTTTGTTCCACCCATATATTTATCTTCGTAAGAGAGGATTTCGCCGCTCTTGATGGGCTCTTCACACACCGATGGTTGATAGTCGTCACAATCGCCAAGCACCGAGCAGTTGATTTCTTGCAACTCTTCGACCATGTGCTCTACAATGATGCGAGTAGAATATTTCTCAGCCTCGTCAACCTTTTGAATGAGTTGTTGGCGATCGATGGCGCGACCGATACCCACGCTTGAGCCGAGATTGGCCGGTTTTACGATAACGGGATAACCGATTTTGCTTTCGATTTTGGCGATGAGTTCGTCACGTTGAGAGAACCATTGTTTGTCGGTAAACCACACATAGTCAACAACCGGCACATCACACGCTTGAAGAATCATCTTCATAGTGATTTTGTCCATACCATTGGCCGAAGACAGAGTGTTGCAACCGGCAAAAGGAATACCTGTTGATTCAAGAACACCTTCAAAAATGCCATCTTCGCCATTAGAGCCGTGCAACACAGGAATTACAACGTCCAATTTTGTCACTACGTTTGAGCCAAAAATTGATTTCTTTGCTTTGTAGAGATTATAGTCGTCAAAAATTGGTCGCATATACACCTCTTCGCAACGGGCTATGAGCGCTGCCATGTCGCGATAATTGGCCACTTCAAAAAGAGCCTCGCCGGTGTACCATTTGCCTTGTTTTGAGATATAGATTGGTGTAACATCATATTTTTCGCGATTGATTGCGTGCATGGCTTGTGACGCTGAAATCACTGAGATTTCGTGTTCGGTGGAACGTCCACCAAAAAACACTCCGATATTTGTTTTCATTATGATAAATATGTTTAGATTTCAATTAGTTATTTAAAAGTGTCGGGGAGGTCATTCTCATACAAAACGGTGTCACCGGCATGCACGAGAGTTGAGAGCAATTGCTGTGCTTCGGCAAATGTGGCAACCGGGTTGACCTTTTCTTGAGCCATTCCGGCCGACAAAGCGCCTGAGACTAACGCTTCACGATTATATTCGCCCACTATAATTGCGACATCGGCACACGATGCAATCTTGCGGCCGAGAGCTTCGTTTAGTTCAAACTGGCGACTGCCAAGTTCAATCATGCCGGGGGTAATCACAATGCGTTGTCCCTTATTAAATCCGGCCAACACGTCAAGCGCCATACTTGAGCCGGTGGGGTTGGAATTGAATGCATCGTCGATGATGGTGATGCCTCCCGGGGTGCGTTTGAGATTCAAGCGATGTTCCACTTGCTCAATTTTCTCAACTGCATATTTGATTTTGGCTTCGGGTACGCCAAGTTTAATGGCTATAATTACGGCTGCAATGAGATTAGATATATTGCACTCACCCACCAAACGAGTGTGTAATTGCATTTCAATGCCATTGCCCACGATGGTGAACGATGTGCCGGTTTCATCATAGACAATGTTTTGAGCCGTGTATTGTGCATTCTGAGTATTTTTCACTGCATAACGACAACACTCTACATTGGCAACATTGCGATTTGCGACATATTCAAAATCATCGTTTACGACAGCCAATCCGTCGGCTGGCAATGCGTCAACGAGTTCAAACTTGGTGCGCTGAACATTTTCAACGGTTTTAAACGATTCGAGATGCTGCTCCCCTACTGCAGTGACAATGCCCATTGAAGGGTGCACCAAATCACATATTTCTTTAATATCGCCCGGTTGTTTCGCACCCATTTCCACAATAAACACTTCATTATAGGGTTTGAGCAGTTCGCGCACAGTGCGCACAACGCCAAGAGTGGTATTGTAGCTTCCTGGAGTCATCAACACATCAAATTTTTCGCTCAAGATGCGTTGTAGATAGTGCTTAGTGCTTGTTTTGCCATAGCTACCTGTTATACCAATTATCTTCAAATCGGGCATCTGATTCAAAATGCGAGCCGCATCGTTGTAATAGCGGCGGTTTATTGCCTTTTCGACCGGCGAAAGCAACGTGTTGGTAAACATGAGCATTATGTGAGAGCCGGCATATAATGCTAATAACAATAAAGATTGGACAAACAAATGAGTGCCTAAACCATAATTTAAAGTCACGCAAAATGCAGCTATCATCAAAATGAGAGTCAGTAGCAACATTGTTGCAAACAAGCGCCACACACGTTTGGTAAACACTATGGGCTTTTTATATTTTGCAGTGAACAATTTGCCAAAACTCACAGCTGATACCAACAATATCAAATACATTGAAAAATTGTGAGGTATAGCTGAAATCAATGATACAAACAGCACAATATAGGCAAACATGCGCATAAACGTCGTGGTGTCGCCACTCACACGCAACCATCGCATATATCGTTCGTTACGATAGGAATTTTGTTGAAGCATCATGAGCACTCTCTTGTATTCATATACAAGATTGAGTAGAGCTAAAACCGGTATGATAAAAAACAAAATCTTCATTATTGTATGTTTAACTATTTAAGAAACTGCGCAAAACAGCAGCAAATTGAATGGGATTATCTAAGAAACTATAATGTCCACAGCCGGGAAACGAAACCAAGCCGGCATTAGGAATCAGACGTTCCATAACTTTGGCATCGGAAATGGGTGTTGCGGTGTCATTTTCACCCCAAATGAGCAATGTTGGGGCCGAGATTTGAGGCATATAGTGTTTCAAATCTTCATTGACAACTTTACTCAAGATGCTTCTCATCATTGGGCTGGCATTATTGTAATCGCTTGAGCCACGTTTTGCACGCATTTTTTCAATACGAGCCTGCGCTCCGGCCTTGCCATAGATGAGAGGCATGAGTTTTTTTCCTAATTTGTAGGAGTAAACCTTAAAGTAATATTTTAGCGAGCGACGAGGTTTCACCCCTGCAGCATCAACAAGTATGAGTTTATCCACTTTGTTGCGAGAGGCATATAAAATGCCGACACGTCCACCAAAAGAGTGTCCGAGCAAAATGGGGTTATCTATCTTCTCCTCACGAGTCATCGCTTCGATCAATTGAGTATATTGCTCAACGCCCCACACTTGATCGGGCTCTTGTGAGCTTCCAAATCCGGGGAAATCGACGTTATAAACTTTGTGTGATTCAAGTGCAACCTTTTCAACACTTGCAAGAGTGGAAAGATTACACCCCCAACCATGCATGAGGATAATGGGCTTGCCTTCTCCTTGCACGGTGTAATGAAATTTTAGTCCTGAAAATTGAATGTATTTGTCCATATATTACTTTGGATATACAAAGTTAATACAAAGGGCGCATAATAAAAAAGGAATGTCCAAAAAATTGAACATTCCTTTTTCAAAATTGCAGAAAAAATTTTTAATTAATATTAGCGAGGAAGTGAGCTTGAGATTTCAACAAGTTTCGAGATTGCAAAATCATTGTCTTTGTTTCGTTGAGAATGTTGAAATACAATGCACTTGCACGAGTAGATGCTTCACCGGCTTTAATTCGTCGTATTTGATTCTTAATGCGCTCAGCCATGATTTCAAACAACGCATCACGCATAACCAAAACATCGTCCAAACGAGAAAAATCTTTGTTAGTGAGCATTTCGTTTACGACATTAAATATATTTTCAACCTCGTCATTGATTAATTTAAGGTCAACAATTTGTTCCTCGGTGAAGCCTTTATGATTGTTATCAATGTGCTCATACGCAGGGCGAGTGCAATGCAACAATGCTTTAGTCACCTCTGTGATGTAATCAACAACCTGCACATAGAAATGGGCCGTTTCAATCTTCTGGTCTTGAAGTTTTTTAATTGTCATCATGATTTCATATTTGCGCTTGTTCGCATCATGATATAGGACCTCAGATTGTTGAACAGTTTCTTTTAGAGCCTTACGATTTTCGGTGAATAACGCCACAAGCATGTGATTGTAAATGTCGGAAATTTCACGCATTGTTGTGCATACTGTTTCAGTGCAAGAATAAAGCGCATCAGCATCATCGGCATCATGTTTAATTGTGAGCGAATCTTCTTTTTTAGCCTTAGCTTTGAAGATGAATTGTTGCAACAACGCACACCCACACAACAATGAAACAATTGTCAAGGCAATCCACCCGCCCCAAATGAGGAACAATCCAACGAGGAACGAGATAGTAAATCCGGCAATTGCCGTCATAAACCAGCCAGAAATTACAACAAGGACCCCAGTAATGCGATATACTGCGCTATCACGTCCCCATGCTCTGTCGGCAAGAGAAGAACCCATAGCCACCATGAACACCACATAGGTTGTGGAAAGAGGTAATTTCAGCGACGTACCGAGACAAATGAGGATAGAAGCAGCGGTGAGGTTTACAGCGGCTCGAATGAGGTCGTAAGAAGCATTTCCACGTTCTTCTTCACTAAGTGGAGTAAACCGATTGTTTATCCACTCTTGAGCAGATATAGGCATCAGTTTATTATAGGTAGCATTGAACTTAACCGCAAGTCTTACAATGTTGCGAGATAAAACCGATGTACTGAAACGCTCCTCGTTCTCCTGTTGAGAAGAAAGGTCAAGTTGAGTTTGAGCAACCTTCATAGCATCACGCGAGAAAAATAAAGTGATGACCATGATAACACCCGCACCAATCAATAACCATAGATTAACATGAGCGGGGGCTGCAAGAGCGTCCATTTTCATAGAAATGTCACCGCTGTCCATAGCCAATTTGAACGAGTCAAATCCGGCAAATGAAATACCAATAAAGTTAACTAAGTCATTCCCGGCAAACGCAAGAGCCAGGGCAAATGTACCTGCCAAGATTGTGAACTTCAAAATGTTCACTTTGAGGTATTGCAGAAGCGCAAGTAGTGCCGAACACACAACCCAAATGCCCAACAATGCTGTCATTGTGTTCTCATTTATAAATGATGTCAGCTCAATGGGTACCAATCCCGAACTTTTCAATCCCTTAAACAAAGCGAAATAAATAATTCCAGTGAGGGAAATACCACACCACATAGCACCCAAACGACTAAACATCTTATTATAGCGGAATGTAAAAATTAGGCGTGAAATGTACATAAGTACTCCTCCGACTGTAAATGCAATAACAACCGAAACAAGAATTCCGGAAATGATTACCATTGCCTTTCCTGAATTAATAAAATCGCCCAAATCGTTAATAGTCAATCCTGAGTCGGTGGCTATTTTATACAAAGCAATCGCTACGGCCGATCCAAGCAATTCAAACACAAGAGACACTGTGGTTGATGTTGGCAATCCGAGAGAATTAAACGTATTTAGCAAAACAACATCGGCCAACATTACTCCCACAAATAGCACCATTATTTCGGCAAACGTAAATTGACCGGGATAGAAAACTCCATTACGAGCAACTTCCATCATGCCACTTGACGTTAATACGCCGACAATGATACCTGCAGCCGCCACAAATAGAATTACGTTGTGGGGGGCTACTTTTGCACCAAGAGCAGCATTCAAAAAGTTAATCGCGTCATTTGCCACACCCACAATCAAATCTAAGACTGCGAGCAAAGCAAGAATTACAACAATTACAATAAAAATTGGTTCCATTAATTTAGATGATTATATATTTTAATTTTTACTCAACGTGAAAATAAATTCCAAGCCACCACCATCGCGAGATTTTATGCTAATTTCTCCGCCATGAAACAATACTGCATTCTTAACGATAGCCAGACCGAGACCGGTTCCCCCTTTTTTGCGTGAGCGGCCATCATCAATGCGATAAAAGCGTTCAAAGATTCGAGGGAAATGCGCCTCATCAAGACCTATTCCATTGTCGGAGTAAGAAAATTTGTACATCTCACTATTATCTTCTATCAAAGAAATAAAAATGTCTCTCCCGCCCGAATAGGATAACGAGTTATTTACCAGATTCAAAAAGATTGATTCAAGCAAGGAGCGATTTGCACAAATCGGCATTACTGTTGGAACTGTTATATTTAACCGCATTTGTTGCGAAACAGGGTACATTTCAACTTCTTTCTGAATTTCATCTAAAATTGAGACAATATCAATATTTTCTTTTAAAATCTGCTGCGGAGCATCGGTAATGCGAGTAATTAATGATATATCATTCAATAGTGCACCCAACCGCTCAACTTGCCCATGAGCTTTTTCAATGAAATCCAATATTTGCTCTTTGGTGAGTTGTGAGTGATTATCTATAATGGTTTCTATACAACCATGAATTGCATGTACAGGTGTCCTTAATTCATGATTGATATTATTGGTCAACTGATGTTTAATGCGAGACTTCTCATGCTCTTCGTCGATAAGGTTTTGGTAATACAAATCTCGTTCTTTTATCAGACATTGATACTTGTAATAGATATTAATAATATGTTTTGATATCTCGCCTAGTTCATCATTTGGGAAATTCATTGAAGACAATTCGGCAAGTTCTCCCCTCTCAGCCAACGTTGCAAAATCTCTTAATCGGGCCACATTATGACCAAATTGACGAGTAGCAAAGAACGCTAATACTGATAGGACTACAGAAATAATGAGCAGAGTCCATAAATAAACCGATTCGCTTTGCAATGCAGTTTGGAGCGTCATATCATAGGGCAAAGAGGTGCGCACTATATACTTGTCATTCTTCATTGCCGAATAAAAGTATGGGCGCATATCATTACTGGTAGATAATCGGCTTTGAGTAAACCCCTGTCCGTTTTTAATTGCTTTTTGTATCTCTAAACGGTCGCTATGCAACGTCCCGGCTTTAACTCCCTGCGTGTCATATATAACAACACCGGCAGTGTCTAAAATAGTGAATCTCACCGAGTCGGAATCTAAAACATAATTAATATACTCTCCCCCTTTTTCAAAATCAACATCAAGAGCTGACAACAACTGAGCATTATAAATTTGTAGATGAGCATTGAGCGTTTCGGCCTTAAACTCTTTTTCTCTATAATAGAAAATTCCAAAAAATACGAATGCCACAATCCATGTGAATACCATGACCAACATGTACAGACGCATCTTATAGTTTAGCTTATTCCACAAATTCATAACCAGTTTCTTTTTATATCACCCTTTTATGGATCTATAACATCTTTAAAATCTCACTACAAGTTCAACTAATATTTTATCGCGATCGCCTGCCGGAGCGACAATGCCATCGCGATAAAAATAGTTTTCATAATTAACGCGAACGTCAGTTTTAACTTTCGGCAGGATATAGCTCAAAGTTGCACCAATTGTTACACGATTGCGAGCATTATCATCAATTTCAAGGAATCCTGCCGAATTTCTTTCCCCGGAACTGTGATCGGTCATACCATCAAATCGACCATGAAATGACAATTGATTAAATACTCCCATCTTAACAGGCATGAAGTAATTGGCCATGAAATTATATGCATGGCACGCCTCAAAAGCATCGTTAGTATAATATTTATATATATACTCGCCCTCAACAAGCCAACGTCCTGAAGCCCATGTCACAGATGCATCATACAGATGCATTCTGACTGAATCGGGCTCAATTGATTCAATGCCTACTTCAAATTTGACATTATCAACCTTATAATTAATTTTTCCGGAGTAGTCCATAGATCTTCGCCAAGTTTGATGATCGGAAATTCCTTCACTATTAAACACTCCGGCTTCAATATTTAACGGAATATTTTTAAAGTTGTAAACCAATTTACCGCCAACGCCACGAACATTCCCCACTTGTTTGCCTATAAATGATCGATTTGCAAAATAGCGTATGTGCGGAGCTCGAGTGGCGTCAACTGAAAATGGCATACGCATTTGACCTAATTGCACCTTAAAACCATGGCCTAAATTTGCGGCAGCATAGGCATCGAGCATCTTAAATTTTCCCCGGTCACAGAAATCGGCGTTAAATTTATAGCTGATTATTGGAGCTATATTTCCCACCACTTCAAGTCGAGCATTACGCACTTGAAATCGATTTTCCATATACTCAGGTTCGAGTTCATACTTAGCACGAAGTGTCCCATGTATCTCGGGTACATAGTTTACCTCAGATGCATCTCCGGCGAAAACATTTGCACATGTAAAGAGTGTGCATAGAATCACTACAATCGTTGAAATTTGTTTTAAAGACATAACTTATTAATTCGGTTACAAAATTACTATGGTTTATATTCTAAAAATTAACAAAGATGTTACATTTGATTACTGAAAAAATCTGATTGACATTATTGGTAGCGCTTTCAACAAAAAATCGGCGATAAACACCGCCGATTTTTTCTAAATATATTAAAAGTCAAAATAGATAAATGGAGCAACATCGGCACTCATAAACTGAATGACCAGTTGCACGACTATCATAAAAATCAGGAACTTTACCCACCACCTTAAATTCACAAATAATTTTTCCATTTTATCGTAGAAACGTCGTGGTAAGGCATGTGCAATAATAATTACTGACATCATGATACACCATGCAGTGTGTACTTGTACAAATGGGATAAAATATGAGATGCTGAAATCAGTGAATATCTTTGATATTATTTGCCAAGAAGAAGTCCACGAATCGGCTCTAAAAAACACCCACAACATTGACACAAACGTCATTGTTATAGTCCACGAAATAGCCTTAACCGGGAACGTTGAGGGAAGTTTATCTAAGAACGGGCGACATGCTTTATGAACAGCCAACCCTGCGCCATGCATCGCACCCCAGAACACAAATTTCCAATTAGCGCCATGCCACAATCCGCCTATAAGCATGGTCAAAAAATTATTGATATAGGTGCGCAATGTACCTTTGCGATTACCGCCTAATGGGATATACACATAATCTCTGAGCCACGAGGACAAAGAAATGTGCCATCGACGCCAAAATTCAGTCAAATTTTTAGACTTATAGGGGAAATCAAAGTTTGCACAAAGCTTAAATCCCATAATGAGAGCTATACCTATCGCCATATCGGAATAACCCGAAAAGTCACAATATATCTGCATTGTATAGCCAACAACTCCCATTAGAGTTTCAAAGCCGGAATAAGTACCGGGACTATTAAATATCAAGTCATTATATTGAGCGATATAGTCGGCGATAATAGCTTTCTTTATTACACCCAAAATTATCAGCCACAATCCGGTATATATTTCTTTTCTCTTTGGAATGTGATTTTCTTTAATTTGAGGGAGGAAATAGTCGGCTCTCACAATCGGGCCGGCAACCAATGCCGGGAAAAACGATAGGAAGAATAAATATTCAAGCCAAGTATTTGTAGGAGCAACTCGCCCTTTATAAACATCTACAATGTAACTGATTGACTGAAAAGTGTAGAATGATATTCCCACCGGTAGAATTATGTCTAACGGCTGAAAATTATGGGACACAATAACACTTAAGTTACTTAGGAAGAAATTGGCGTACTTAAAATAGCACAATATGCTCAACGACGCAATAATTGAAATTGTCACGCATAGTTTACGAGCATTTTTTGATTCCAATTTCACCATTACTTTTGACAACGACCAGTCCAGCAACGATGTCCCTATCAATAATAAAAAGAATATGCCACTTGATTTATAATAAAAATACAAACTGAATGCGACAACAAATAGCAACATTTGCCATCGGCGATTTTTTACCGCGGCATATACCGGCATGAACAAAATGAACAATAGCCAAAATACTCCGCTTGAAAATATCAGAGGGGCACTTTTATCATATAGAAAAAGTTGCCCAATATTACTTAAAATGTCAGCAATAATCATTGATACTATTTTTTAGGCTGAAGAGCATACACGCGTTTAGCTCTGCTACTCTTAACTTTTGGCAAGTTCATTCTAATTGGGTGCAAGCAACTATCGGGCATCCATCTCACAATGCTATCCATCCACACTATCGCCGATTGTCGAGTTGGGTGAGCACCATCTTTTGCGCGATCAAATGTCATACCATCGGAAAGGAAAAAGCAACCTTTCTTGGTGTTTTTTGCAATCAACTTATTGATTCCGGTGTCGGGTTTCCAGTTTGGAGGACCGATCCACAAATATGGAATATCGCCGATTTGTTTCAAGATATTTTTCACATATTTATCACGTTTTTCCGCAATGTCTTTTACAAACAATTCATTTGCGCCGAGACATATAAATATATACGACGGATTCACTTTATTGATGAAATGAGTTAATGTGTCACACTCACCCCAAATTTGAGATGTTGAACTATACCACATTGCAACTCTCAACTCATGCCCATTTTCATCGGCATAAGCAGCCAAACGAGGGTATAACCCTTCCAACATTGAATCGCCAATGAATAGAATGCTTTGTGATGCAGTGTCAACCGGTTGTGGAAATAGCTTAGGTTGTGGGGGTGGAATTATTGAATCGGAGTCAGATTTACACACCAAAGAGGAATACATTTTTGATGGTTTGAGCTCAACTCCAAAAACGTTTACAGAGTCAAGACTTGAAATAAAGAAAAATATTCCAAGCGACAAAACGAGGATCAGCCATAATCCTAAATAGCCTTTTTTCATTTTCAATAAGTTTTTAATTAATTTGTATGTTTAAAATAGCTTAGATGTGATTTAAGTGCAAATTTACAGTTTTTTTGCGATTAAATAAATATTCTCACAATAAAAGACACGATTTATTCAGCGTAAAAATTTTTCATAGATGTAATTTTATTCCTATCTTTACAATTGATTTAATTAATGACTATATTAAACACTATGAGCACCACAATTATTCTATCTACCATTATCCTTGCCTGCATCGTTATCATTTGTTTTTTACTACACGATTCACGCAAATTAAAATCAGAAAATGCCAACAATATGATTCAATGTGCCTCAGCCGAAGCTAAAGCCACAGAATTAAGCCGACGTACAGTTGAAGCTGTTGATGAAAACATACGTCTGAACAAAGAATGTATCGCATTGAAAGAAGAAAACAGCCGACTATTAGAGCGCATCAGATATATTGAAGAGGATAAATCCAAAATGCTCCAAGATTCAGAAATGCGGTTTAAAATTCTTGCCAATGAAATTCTCTCAACCAATTCTCGCATTTTCAAAGAGCAGAACGAGTCACGATTGACAGAGATTCTCACACCGCTAAAAGAAAATATCGAAGCATTCAAAAAAGCCGTGAACGACAGCTACACGACTGAGGCCCGAGAACGATTCTCTCTTCAAGAAAAGATAAAAGAACTAATCGAGCTAAACCAAAGCATAGGTAAAGAGGCAAAAGAACTCACCACCGCTCTAAAAGGCAACAGCAAGATTCAAGGCGATTGGGGTGAAATGATTTTAGAAAATATCTTAGAAAAATCAGGGTTGCAGAAAGGACGAGAATACCAAGTGCAACAAACCACCGATGAGCATGGCAATGTGATACGCAACGAAAACGGAGACGCTTTGCGACCAGATGTAGTGATTAATTATCCCGGAGGTAGATGCGTTGTCATCGACTCAAAAGTTTCATTAAATGCCTATGTCAACTATGTTAATGCCGATACTCCCGAAGAGCAAGAAATATATGCAAAACAACATTTGCAATCGGTGAGAAAACATATCGGAGAATTGCGCCAACGCAAATATCAAGATTACATAGGTCAAGGAAAAACCGACTTTGTGATGATGTTCATTCCCAATGAAGCTGCATTTTTAACAGCCATGCAACTCGACAACAAACTATGGCAAGAAGCCTACGACGTCAGAGTGCTGTTGGTATCCCCCACTCAGCTCATTTCGGCTCTACGTCTTGTAGCTCAACTTTGGAGTCACGACCGACAAACACGCAACGCCATTGAAATTGCCAATGCCGGAGGACGCATGTACGACAAATTTGTAGGATTTATTGATGACATGCGTAAAATTGAAAAAACAATCAATCTAACTCACGACGCCTTTAATAGCGCTATGACAAAACTGAGCGAAGGAAGAGGCAACCTTGTGTCTCACGCTGAAAAAATGCGCACCCTCGGAGCAAAAGCAACAAAAGCACTCCCCGATTCCCTAAAAGACCCCGACGAAGAATAGTTCTTAATCAGAGTCTAATCCCAACCGAGCATCGCGATATTGTCAATCGGTTCTTCGTAATTTATGGCTGCGTCTGATGTCGCTACTTGAGGACGTTAGTTCTTACAATCGCAACATTGGCATATGCCACCATCTCACCGCTCACAAGCATATTTCATAAATTCGTTTAAGTCATCTCCATTACTTATCAAATTGTTTTGCGATTTTCTTAAAAACCAAAGCCTTATTCAACAGCCATTCAATAGCTTGAGGCCATTTACTTTCATCGCTAATATCACAAGAATGAAGAGTGACATAAGATCTTTGTAGGTTATTTTATAAGTTCACAAAAAAAGAGCCGTTCCAATTGCTCGGAACGGCTCCCTTGTTATGGTTTAATCAAAAGATATTAGCGAATATATTCTTTTGTCACCTTGTTGCCACGTCTTACGATATAGATACCGTTTTCGGGGTTGGCAACTCTCACACCTTGGAGGTTGTAGTATTCAACAGGAACTACTACGTCTTCAACAGGTGCAATTTCGATTCCTTCAACAGCTGTAGGTAGTTTTGGCTCAACTGCAAATGTGAATTTCTCTGCTACTGTTCCGGGAACGAAGTGGTAGATATATACTGAGTAGTCATTGTTGGGAACTACGACGAAGCTACCGAAGCATGCTCCAAGACCTGTCTTTTCACCTTCTGACCAGCATGCAACGAGTGTTCCTTCGTTGTCATAGATACCGAAGATTGAACCACGAGTACCTGTTGTACCATCTGATGTCATTGGCATGATGAAGTAAGACTTGTCATAGAGTGTGAACCAGTCAAAGCCTTCTACTGATGCGTTTACAACTGTGTGACCTGCATCTGACTTAGCTGTGAATGTCCAAGCTTTTGTCATGTCGGTATTGTCGGAATTCCATGCAAATACACTACCTGGAGTACCACGTGAACGCATGATGAATGCATTTGACAAGTCGCTGTTTGTATCCATGAGGTCGTCAATTTCTGCCACTGAAGCAAATGCGGGTTGTGGACAGCATGATGTTGAAAGAGCTACACCTGCAATTGTGTTAGAAACTTGACTGTAGTCGGCATCGATTGCACCATTTGCGATCTTAGCAATGAGAACTGATGTTCCACCACTTGGAACGATGAATACATAACCACCTTCGCTTGAAAGCATGTTACCGCGAATGCGACCCAATTGGTCACAACGAGCAGCAGTGTATCCGTCTATTGTGCTGAAGTCAATCTTATAGGTTGATTTGAGGTCGGCTGAGATGAGTACAAATTTTTGGCCAGAAGCTGCGCCAGAGAAACCGGTGTTAACAAGAATGTTACCTGCATCGTCGCATGCAATGGCCGAACCGATTGCTGTTGCTGACCAATGTGTGCTCATTGCTGATGAGCAATCGTAGTAGTCAGAATATCCTGAAGAAGTTACTTCTACAATCTTACAATTTGCTTTGTCGGCAACAAGAAGTTTTCCGTTAGATACGGCAGCGAAACGAATATCACCACTCGCTGCTACACCGGGTACACTTGAAGTATTTTGCCATACTTTTGTAAGACCCATTGCAATTGCTGATTCAGCTTTACCTGTCACTTTAACTTTTTGTGTAGTTGCACCTTCAGAAGTCAAAGTAATAGTAGCAGAGTGAGTTCCTGCTGCTGTTGGGTTGTAAGTAACTTTGATGTTACCGCCGTCAGCGCCAAGAGAAGTCTTATCGATTGAGAATGAAGAATCACCTGAGATCGCAGCTGTGATGTTACCTGTGAGATAAGAACCTGTTACAGCGATTGTTTGTTCGGCTGCAACTTTTTCTACTGTAGTGATTGTTATTTCACTTGGAGCAGAAATTGAAGGAACGTTTTCATAAGTGTAAGTAGGAGCTGTTCCGTGTTTGTAGTAAGCGATACCTTGGTTGTGTACCAATACCCACATTTCAACACCTGAGTCACCATTAACGTTTACACAGATACTTGAAGAGTAAGTTGTGTTACGAGTTGTAGAACCGAGACCGGCAGAAGGATAGTTACCAGAGTTCTTGAGACCTTCTACAGCCCAACCTGCGCTACCGTCGATGAGGACAGCGCGACCACCAAGAAGTGTAGTAGTCTTGATTTCGTCGGCAGTTGCAGCAGAACCGGCTTTAGTTACAGCTTGATAGTCAGTTGCAAATGCATATTTGTTACCCTTAAATGTGAAAGGTACGAAGTCGTTACCGCAACCATGGAAAGCAGCTTCGATATTGAATGCTGTCAAAGGAATAGAAGCAGTCAATTGACCGTTAGCAGTTACTTGAGTTGGCAAGTAAGCTTGACCTGCTACCCAGTAGTTGTTTCCATCAGGAATTGCACGTGGAGAAAGACCGATGATGAATGCATCGATATCAGCAACTACAGGAGTTTTTGATGCTACACCATTAGTGAGAGCATAAGTAACGATTGAGTTACAGTTACCTGAAACTGTTTCGCCGTCAGCATTTGTATAGTCACGAGTTTGTTGAGCGAGGTAAACAATCTTACCGCTTGTCAAGTTACCTTGAACTTCGATAGCGTCACCAATACGAGTCATACCACCGAGGTCGGTAGTTTCGAGAAGCACGCGAGGAGCAGCGTCGTCATTATCCCAAATGTAAACTTTGAGAGTCTTGAATGCATCATTTGATGTCATTGCAATGTTAGTACCGAGGAGCTTGCCATCAACGTACGCAACGTCAACAAGTTTCAATGCGCCACCTTCAACACCTGTCATGTTAAGGTCTTTGATGTGTTCAGCAGTTTGAGCTTTGAGGACTTTCACAACACCATTGGCAGCGTCAACAACATAAAGTTTACCGTTACCGAATGCCATGTTACGATAGTTAGTCCAGTTAGCCATCCAACCGGCTTTCTTACCATTCTTTTCAGAGTAGTTCCAACCTTCGGTGAAAGTCAATGGTGGGTTCTTAGCTGTACCGGTTACAACCATAGAAGCTTTGTGAGTTCCACTTACGAAAGAGATAGTAGTAGAGTGAGAACCGGCTTTAGAAGGTTTGTAAACAACGTCAAATGTACCACCGGTAGTGCCGAGAGAAGTTTTGCTGATTGAGAAGTTAGTGTTATCGCTATTTGAGATAGTGATGTTAGAAGTGAGAGAAGTACCTGTTACAGTGATAGTCTTAGAAGAAGTGTTTCCAACAGGAGTTTCACCGAAACCTGTAGAAGTAGGATTCAAAGAGATACCAGAGTTAACACCTTCAACCATGTCGATGTTGTTTTGAGTAGCTTTGTTAACTGTAGCAGTAACAGTCTTAGTTACATCTTTATAACCTGATTTAGAGAACTTAAGAGTATAAGTACCGGCAGGCACGAAGATAGCATAAACACCATTACATTTTGCACCTGTGTTAACAGTAGCCACAACAGCACCACTTGAATTTGTACATGTAACAGTTACGTCGTTCAAAGCGAGGTAAGAGTCACGACCGCGAGTAGTGTAGTTAGAGTAACCACAGCCCTTAGTCACGTCACGCACGTCACCCACGAGACAAGCAGGAAGAGAACCAGAACCACCGGGGGCAGTCAAAGTACCCACTGCAATTTGCCATGCAAGGAACTTGTTGTAAAGTGTAGATTTGAAACGAAGAGATTCAGGACGATAGTCGTGGAACCATGTTTCAACCAAGTAACCAGGTTGAGTGTTTGTACGAAGCACACCATAGTGCCAACCCATCAAGTCGTAGTCGGCCATAGAACGAGGAGTGCCATAGGTGTAGTTAGTCAAACATCCATTCTTATAGTTCTGATAAGAGTTATAGTATGCCATACGTTCAGAACCGGCAACCGAGTTAGAACTATTTACCCCTTTGTAAAGAGCGATGTGGTAGTTGGCACTTGCATTAGCACCATTAGAGTGGAGCGAATAGAAGTAACCACCATATGAGCTTGAATAAGAAGCAATAGATGTAAGGTTCAAGTCATAGGCCGATGTATTTACTGTACGAGACATCTTAACACTTGCACCATTTTTAATCAACCATTGTTGCATGTGGAGACCACGGTCGAGGTTACCTTCTGATTCATAGAAGTATTCACCACCGAGCAATGGCATTGGAGTTGGGCGGTCGTCAGAGTCAAAACCACCGTGACCGGGGTTGATGTAGAACTTACCACTCTTGTTATAGTTGGAACTAATTGAAGTATTTCCTACTTTGAAGTTGGCAGGAGTTGAAAGGGCATACGGACCACCGGTGGCAGCTGAACCGGTATAGTTGGCTGGGACATCGTAGGCGTATGTTACTGCATTAGCATTAATTGCAAGGCTCGAAATGAAAAGAGCCGATAATAATATCTTTTTCATGGCTTATTTTTCTTTAATGGTCATGATATAAATTTTGCCTTCTCTTTCAGTGTGGAAAGCAATTTTGCTACCATCGGCAGAAACAGATGGGAACATCTTAATTTCATCAGATGGAGTTGTGAGTTGTTGCATTTGAGTTCCGTCGGCACGCACGATAACGATGTCACTCTTAGTGTTGAAATAACCATCGTGAGCGTCATTCATACCCACAACGTGAGTGTTACCACGCCATTGAGGAGCACGCATGCTACCAAGTTTTACCACATTGTTACCTTTGAGGTCGCAAATAAATGCGTCGTTAGCACAGTGGAAAAGAATTTTTGTGCGGTCGGGAGAAAGAGAAGTCCAGCTATATTGAGGATCCCAATCGCCATATTGACCGGCAAGAGGATCAATAACCGAGCGAACACCATTGGTGTAAACCACGAT
>JAFVPD010000028.1 GCA_017505535.1 Muribaculaceae bacterium | reverse complement strand
TGTTGTCGTTGTTGTCGTTGTTGTCAACAAAGTATTCCTCTTTGTTTACCTCGACCATATTACTGGCAAACGCAGAACAATCGTCGGAATCTTTTAGCATTCTTGAAAGCATAGCGCACTTGCGACTCCAAGACGAGCGAGACGCGCGTTCACGTGCAAACATTCCTTGTGTGCCTCTGGCCGATTTATCAAATTTGATGTGGTGATCGATTGATAAGCTGATTGAAACAGATTCAACATCGTGGTCGGCGCCGATGTAGGCAAACATCCACCCTTCGGCTTTCAGTCGGTCGATGAGTGCTTTGACGGCTTTGTGGTCATATTCGCGTGAACTATTTTCGTAACCGTCGGTGATGATGGTTACACTTGCGATGGCTTTTTGATCTTTAATCAAGTTGTGTAGCTTTGTCAGACTCATACCCATCGCGTCGTAAAGTGGAGTAGAACAGCATGGAGAGTAGTCGTTTTGTGTGATTGTTTTGGCCTCTTGCGCCGGAACGTTTTCCATAATGAAGGAGGTGTTGCACCCGCAAAATGCTACAAGAGAGATGAATTGCTCGCAGTCTTCGCTGTTTTTACGGTCGTCGGCTTTGATTGTTCCGATGGTTTCGTTTACTCCGGCAATAGCTTGATTGCAGATTGAAGACATTGACCCACTTTGGTCAAGAATGATGAGGTTGTAAATTTTTGATTTCATGAGATGTGTGAGTATTAGGTGAATAAAAAGTGAAAAATAATCGGTTTATAAAAATGTGTGTTGTGTGTTTCCTTTGTCGGGTATTACAAAGTTACGCTTTAATAAGATAAATTACAAAAATAGTGCCAAAAAAAATGGCAGATTTTGTGGCACGAGATTGTCAGTGGTGACAACAGTGAGATGAGTGTTATATTTTTGAAGAGATATTGTTATATTGTCGCAAGAAAAGGTTAATTTTGTGGTATGGAAAGTTTATGGGATAATATAAATGAAGAGGACAGAAAACGAATAGATTTTCTGCGTGCCGAGCTCACTCGTCACAATCATAACTATTATGTACTCAATTCGCCTGAGATTGGAGACCGTGAGTTTGACGAGATGATGAAGGAGTTGGAGTCGTTGGAAGCGCAACACCCAGAGTGGGATGATCCGATGTCGCCTACCCATCGTGTGGGTAGCGATTTGACCAAGGGTTTTCAACAAGTGAAACATATTCACCCGATGCTTTCGCTCGGGAATACTTATTCGGTTTCGGAGGTGGAGGATTTTATGCGTCGCACCAAGTCATCGCTAATGGGAGAGACGTTTGAAATTGTTGGTGAATTGAAGTTTGACGGAACGTCGATTTCTCTGATTTATGAGCATGGGCGATTGGTGAGAGCAGTCACTCGAGGAGATGGCGAAAAAGGTGATGTTGTCACCGAAAATGTAAAGACCATCAAGAGCATACCGCTACAACTTGATGGTGATGATTATCCCGATAAATTTGAAATAAGAGGGGAGATTGTGCTTCCCTGGGAGGCTTTTGAACGCTTGAATAAGGAGCGAGAATTTAATGAAGAGCCGTTGTTTGCCAACCCCCGCAATGCCGCATCGGGAACTCTTAAGATGCAAAATGCCGCAGAGGTGGCTCGTCGAGGTCTTGATGCTTATTTGTATTATATAATAGGAGATAATCTGCCATGTGCCACCCACTACGATAACTTAATGGCAGCGAAGCGTTGGGGCTTTAAGATTTCGGAAGCGATAACGGTGTTGCATGATATAGCTCAAGTCGATGAATTTATATCAAAGTGGGACATTGAGCGAAAGACCTTGCCGGTGGCCACCGATGGCCTGGTGTTGAAGGTCAATAATTTGCGTCAACAATTGAACTTGGGCTTTACTGCCAAGTCGCCCCGATGGGCAATAGCATATAAGTTTAAAGCCGAGAGAGCGTTGACTCGTCTTCAATATATATCGTTTGAGGTTGGTCGCACCGGAGTGATCACGCCCGTGGCCAATCTTGACCCTGTTTTATTATCGGGTACGATAGTCAAGCGTGCATCATTGCATAATCAGGATATAATCAATTCGCTTGATATTCATGACCATGATATGGTTTATGTTGAAAAAGGTGGCGAAATTATCCCCAAAATAACCGGCGTGGAGACCTCGATGCGTGATTCAAGCTCCAATAGAGTTGAATTTATAACAAATTGTCCGTCGTGTGGCAGCCGACTCGAACGAGTGGAGGGTGAGGCCGCATGGGTGTGTCCTAACAAATATGGGTGTGCCCCTCAGATAGTTGGTCGAGTGCAACATTTTGTGGGTCGTCGCATGATGAATATCGATGGAATAGGAGAGGAAACAGCCGAATTGCTGTTCTCGACAGGATTGATAAAAAATATAGCAGATATATATGATTTGTCGCATGCTCAATTGGCAATGCTTGATAGATTTGCCAATCGAAGTGCTGAGCGTGTAATGACCGGTATAAAAGAGTCGAAAGAAGTGCCTTTTGAGCGAGTGTTGTTCTCGTTGTCGATACCTTATGTTGGAGAGACCGGAGCTAAAAAGATTGCCCGCTCGGTAAAGAATATTGATAATCTCATGTCGATGACTCATGAGCAACTTACCGAAATTGAAGATGTGGGTCCACGCATTGCCGAGAGTATTATTGAATATTTTTCCGTTCCCGAAAACAGAGAAATTATAGAGCGATTGCGTTTGGCCGGATTGCAATTTTCATTGCCACAGGATTCAGATGAAGGAGGCTCTGATCGCTTGGCCGGAAAGTCGATAGTGATAAGCGGAACGTTTGTGCATCACTCTCGCGACGAGTATAAAGCGTTGATAGAGAAACATGGAGGCAAAAATGTGTCATCAATATCCAAAAAGACCGATTATGTATTTGCCGGAGCTAATATGGGGCCGTCAAAATTGGAAAAAGCCAATGCTTTGGGAATTCCCATCATTGATGAAGACACATTCTTGAGTATGATTGCAGATTGATATGTAATAAATATGCATAAATTCGGCGAATAATTGCATAAATATAATGATGTAGATATTTTTTTACGAAAATATTTGCATATATAATGAATTTATATTTACTTTGTAGCATATTTAGTTTATAGCACAAATAACAGTTATGTTAGAATCAAAGAAATATTTACTACAAGAATCAGATATACCCACATCATGGTATAATGTTGTTGCTGATATGAAGGTGAAACCTCGTCCCATCTTGAATCCTACCACTAAGGAACCGATGACGGCTGAGGATTTGTATCCATTGTTTGCCGAGGAATTGGCACGTCAAGAAATGAATGATACCGATCGTTGGATTGAAATTCCCGATGAGGTAAGAGATATGTATAGAATTTGGCGTCCAACGCCATTGGTGCGTGCACGTGGATTGGAAAAAATGCTTGATACTCCGGCTCACATATATTTCAAGAATGAAAGTGTAAGTCCGGTGGGATCACATAAACTCAACTCGGCAATTCCCCAAGCCTATTATAATAAAAAGCAAGGCGTAACAAATATTACAACTGAGACCGGAGCAGGTCAATGGGGCGCTGCGTTATCAATGGCAGCGAAACATTTTGGTCTTGAATTGGCGGTTTATATGGTTAAAGTATCATACCATCAAAAACCCTATCGCCGCTCCATAATGCAAACCTACGGTGCTCAGGTAATAGCTTCGCCGAGTATGTCAACTAAGGCCGGTCGTCGCATTTTGACCGATACACCAAATTATCAAGGCTCCTTGGGTACAGCTATATCTGAAGCAGTAGAGCTTGCAATGTCAACTCCTAATTGTAAATATACGCTTGGATCGGTACTGAATCATGTCGCATTGCATCAAACAGTGATTGGGCTTGAGGCTGAGAAACAAATGGAGATGGCCGGAGAATATCCCGATGTTGTAATTGCATGTTTCGGCGGCGGTAGTAATTTTGCCGGTATAACATTCCCATTCTTGCGCCATAATTTCACCGGAGAACGCAATACACGCTTTATCGCAGCAGAGCCATCGTCATGCCCCAAATTGACACGAGGAGTATTCCAATATGACTATGGTGATGAGGCCGGATACACTCCAATGATTCCAATGCTTACGCTTGGACATAACTTCTCTCCGGCAAATATTCATGCAGGTGGATTGCGTTACCACGGAGCCGGTTCGGTAGTGAGTCAGCTCAAACAGGATAATTGGGTTGAGGCAGTAGATATCCCACAATTGGAGACATTCAAGGCCGCAACCATGTTTGCCCAAAGTGAAGGAATAATCCCGGCCCCTGAGAGTTCTCATGCCATTGCAACTGCAATAAGAGAGGCGTTGAAGGCTAAAGAGGAAGGTGTGCAAAAAACGATATTGTTTAACCTCTCGGGACATGGATTGATTGATATGGCGGCTTATGATAGCTATATAGCCGGAGACCTTTCAAACTATGAAGTTTCAGATGAAGAGGTAGCTCGCAACATCAGCACTCTTGAAAAACTCATCTAAGAAATAAAATCCAATAAATCATAGAAAATACAAAGACGACTATTCAACGAAATAGTCGTCTTTGTCGTTTTTTTATTCCCAACAAATTATTTCGTTCCGGATAGAATACCGGACTCATTGTCGCTATTATTGATTCGTTTTCTGCTATTGTTATATTGCTTCCCAAATCCCAGATTGAATGACACGTTGAGCATAACAATTCGGCTTAACTGTGTCGAATATGCCAATTGCTTGTTTGGCGCCAGAGCTGAAAGGTTATCCACACTTTGCTCGTATCTCTTTGTAAATGGATTCATAATCATGCCTTGTATGCTGAACTTATCGTGATTATAACCGATTGCAATAGAATGTAGTGCTTCGCCCCGGCTAAGTGTCTCACCCCAAAGGTCATGAAAACTCGTATTCATTTCAGCCATTGCAATCCAATTCTTATACTTGCCTACGATACTGCTACGGAAACCTAAGTTTGAATGAGTATGGGTATAAGTATTACCATTACTTATATATCTATTGAAAAAAGGATTCAACTTTATCATAATGTACTCTTCCCAAGGGTACATCTGAATTGTTGATTGAATATTCAACCTATGAAAACCCTTCTGATTGGCCATTGTTCTTACAAAATGGTCATTTTCAAATAATGTCTCTTCCATAATCGGCTTATGGTCATAACTATATCGTCCGAACAGCTCTATACTTACGTACTTACATTTCCAACTCGCTGTGAGGCTATTCGAGATGAATGATACACTATGAAGATTCGGATTACCTCGACGCACCTGATATATATCTATTTCTTGAGTAACATCACTAAGGTCGGAAAGTGATGGTGAGTAGCCGGACATATAGGCATTGTATCTGAAATAGAAATTTTTCGGGGCATTGTATGAGAGAGTAATAGTTGGTCTTAAGATATATTTCTCTTGTGAAAGTTTACCCTGTTGATGCCTTGTTCTCATTCCTCCGAGACCAAGCATGTACGTGAATCTGTTTATTGTCTGATTATATTCTGCAAATAAATAACTCTCTGCAGTATTCATACTAACTTTACTACTGATATTACCATCGTAGATGTTATTCATATATGCTTGTGTATGCTTAATCCCGGCAGTCATTTTACCATTACCAAGAGGTCGTTCATATATAGCCTCACCGATAATAGAGTATTTATCACCCTCCGTTTGTGAGATAATTGTGGGTGTACTATCCTTGCTACCTATTTCTACCATTGAATATTTTCTATGACTGCTACTATTGATATATGTTCCTACAATATCGAAATATAGGTGTTGGTCGTTTATCAAATTCAACTGATAGTAGATGTCTAACGATGGTATATAGGACCGCTGTTGTAGTTTATCAGAAATACTATATATCTTATCGCCTTGATATAGGGTACTATTTCTGTCTGTTACGGCATTAGGCTTATCATCATAACTATTCCTCAGAGCAATATTAAAAACACTGCGCTCATCAGTCATATTATAGTTAAGGGCGAAGTTCATATAGTCAAACTTTACCTTTGTTGGTTCTCCAAGTTCTATGTTGTGAACAGTATAGTCGGGATATATAAAATCCTCATAGTTCTCTCTTGTCCATTCCAAGTCACGTCGTTGCCACGAAGCAGCTGCACTTATGGCAGACTTCTTCCAATTGTACTTTGCAGAAAGATTGTATTGACCATACCCAAGATGCGTTATTCCATTTGTTAAATCTCCTGCGATGTTTCCACCATCTTCTCTTTTTCTTACTATATAATCAAGTACCGCAGCAGCACCTCCGTATCTTAGGCCCGGATTGTCAAGATATTCCACGCGTATTACATCAGTCGGGCGAATGGCGCTAACCTCCTCTTTCGTGGCTTCAATGCCATTTATTCTCAACTGCACATCTTCACCCAATGTGGTCTTGATAGTCTTATCCATTGGACTCACTGAGATTCGTGATATAGGCATTTGCTGCAATAGGTTGATGCCATTAGTGGCTGCTCGCTTTTGCTTTTGGGTAGGAAGAATCATTTGTCGATCGGACTTTTTAATAACAGCATCACCGCTTACAACAATCTCATCTAATGATACTGCAGAAACAATCAGTCTGATATCTCCCAAATCCACATCTCGGTCAAGATTGGTGATTTCTATTCGCCCCTCATTATAGCCGAGATACTCAAATAGTATCTCGTAACAGCCATTATTAATATTATTAAGAATGAAACGGCCTTCAACGTCAGCCGTTGTGCCCGTCACAAATTTGCCACTACTATCGATTATGGAGGCTGTGGCTCCAATTAGAGGTGCACTTTCGACTTCATCTATGATTCTTCCAGAAATGGTATTCCCAGCATGAGCTGAGACTTGAGCTAAAGCAAGCCCGATAAGTAGTAAAATCTTTTTCATAAGAGTAGTGTTTAAATGTTGTTTTCTACTGCAAAAGTACCTCAAAAGGCATTTATTGTTGATTTATATTATGGGTTTTATAGACTGCAGTGCGTTTTTGTATTACGAAGATTATCAATGTGTTACGAATGGCAAATTTGAAAAAAGTTTATATTATGGCGTTCTATGGGTTATATTAGTTTATATGAAGAAGATATATATTGAAAATTAGTGTAATTTTGTAGCGAAAACTAAGAACTATGAGATATGAGAAAGAAAACGTATGTACTATGTCTTTGCTTGTTGGTCATTTCTTGCTCAGTAAACAAAAATGAAAAGCAAGAATCAGATGAGAGTATCAGTTTGGCTTTGCAACATGAAAAGGACGGAGCCTCGCTGAGTGAAGATGTAGGAGTTGTGGCGGCGTTGGAGTTTTATAAAGCACAAGAGCAAACAGATACCACAACGATAAATACGGCAACAAGACTTGTTGCGAGTCATTATTGGTGGACGGGAGAAAAGGCTAAAGCTTATGAAATTATGGAACGCTATCTTGCAGAGTATCCCAATGATGAAAAATGTCGATACACATTCTTGAACTTTCTGGTGTTGGATAGCGATTATAATAAGATGGAACACTATCTTATGCAACGCATGGCTACTCATGATTCTATTCGTTCATTCAGAAAACTTCATGAACTCGCAGTAGTTAAGTTCTACAATGGAGATACGGACGGGGCAATAGCATATTACAAAGAGGCATTCAGTCGTGTTAAGGACGCTGAAGATTCTACACTGATGTGGAGGCTTGCTTTGCCGGCATATTCCGATATCCTAAGTTCTGCCGGAGACCAAAGACGAGCAATAGCAATTCGTAAAATGGTTCTTGAACACGATAGAGGTAATAATCCGACAGAGGAGGCATTGTCCTATGCATCATTGGCGTGGTATCATTTGCAACTTAAGGATTTTTCGACAGCACGCCGTTATGTCGAGTTAGCTCAATCAACCAAGGACGATATATTTGACAAAGACCTATCAAGGGCCGGATATCTACAAGTGGTGAAACTGCTGTTAGATTATGCTGAGACATCAAGTGTAGATGTTAAGGAGTGGGGACTCTTTGTTAATGGTCTTGGCGACAAGGCTATAGTAGCTCAAAAAATTACAGACGCCAAACGAGAGGCAAATTGGAGACTAGAAGAGAAAAATATGCAGTTAATGATAGAACGGCAAAAGGAGCAGACGCTGTTTTTTGCTTTGGCATTTATTATGCTTCTTGCCTTAATGGGGTTGTTGTTTTGGCTGCGTAATAGAAAAAGTAAACTTGTGGAGAAGGAAGATGAGATAGATACATTACGAAAACTTCTTTCAGAATCTTCAGATACGACAGTAGATAATAAAAATGACCGATTTTTCAAGAGGATATTATTACAGCAATTGGGCATAATAAGATTGGCTACATCTAATCCTACATCTGCAAATTTGGCATTGCTGAAACGAATGAAGGAGATTTCAAACCAAGAGGTGGATGTGGACTCGTTATTGAACTGGAACGACCTATATCAAATGATTGATTATATATACGATGGTTTCTATACTTCGTTATTTAATAGGTTTGGTACGATGCTCAATGAGAAAGAGATTCAGTTGTGTTGTCTCCTTAAAGCAAATTTTACCACTAAGGAGATAAGTGTTGTTACACAACAATCTGTTCGTACGGTATATCAGCGAAAAAGTACTATTCGTCAGATACTTCAAATGCCGGAAGCTGAGGATATTGCAACATATTTGAGCCTTTAAGAAAGCGTCAAAGATATTCGGCAAATAATTTGTTTTTCTCTGTTTATCATTTTGTTCTAAAATGAGATAGGGTGCCTCGTTTTGAGACACCCTATCAAGGTGAAATGGTAATAACTATTTTACGATAATTATATTACCTGCAGAGTGGGCCGATAGAGCCGGAGCATATTGGCTTTGAACCGATGCTATGCCCGACATGAATGACCCTGAGTTGTTGGCAAAAAGTTCGTAGGTCAAAACGTATGTGCCCTTTGGTAGGTGAGTAACAAACATGTTTGTAGCATCATCACGATTTTCGCGGTAGAAGTATATGCCTTCGGCAAAAATGGGAGTGGGTAGTTGCTCAACCGGCTCAAAACATGCAGCCCTATCGTCAATAATAGCTACATAATCCATGTCGCGAGTGCTCTTGACAATGAGTTCGACTTTAACTCTATCCCCAATCTCAATGGTGTTTGCAATTTCCCAAGCAACGCCGTTAGGAGTATTGACTTGCTTGAGAATCCTTTTCTCAATTGAGATGGCGTCACATGATTTGGCTTTTACATCACTCATGATGTCGTTGTATTGGCAGTAAACCGCGCCCCAAGATGGGGTTTGTGATGTTTTGTAAACCGACAGAACGGCCTTAGAAGGATTCATTGAGGAAATGTCATTGCGGAAATATCCGGTTACTTGTTCAACTTTAGAGGGGACAATAGGTTGGTCGTTGATTGTTACTTTCACGCCATGAGCCACATTGTGCCAAGTAGAGCCACTATTGAGGATTGACGCAATTACTTCACAGGTGGTAACTGATGTGCCCCAATTTTTAGCCTCTTTTTGAAGAATGATCCATTGTCGAATGAGGTCAATTTCCTTGCAAGAGGGTTCAATTGCATGGAATGCGTCAAGAATGATTGATGTTGCGCCCACATTAGACATAGACCAATCAGACATAGAATTCAGCGATGGCCACCACATTCCTTGAGCCTTAGACGTTTGTGCAAATTCGCGCAAAGAGTTCAGAATTTGTTTAGCTGTGGAGTGATAACCATTGTCGTTTAGAATCAATGCTGAAATGGCTTTGTTGGCAACGTCTTGATGTTTCCAATCGGAAATTAGACGTTGAACGGTTGCAGTTGTAACACGTTTTGCCGCTGTTGATTGTTTGATTTCGGGATAGAAATCGCGAGCAATCACGTAGGCTGAATAATCGGCATCGGGATATTTGGCATATTTGCGAGCATAATAATCATCAATAGCCTTGACTGCAACTTCAATCATTTTGCTTAATTTGTCTTCGTTTGGAGCATATCCGAGTTGCTTGAGTTGGCCATACATTGATAGAATGTTGAGTGTACACCATTCTGAAATCTCTGAGGAACTGTCAATCCAGCCCCAACCACCATTGCCTCTAACCAATTTTGCAAGTTTGTTGATGTTGGTGGTGTAGGTGTTTGAGATTTCTTTTTTGTCAAAAAGGAGCGACAGACGAGTCATTCGTTCTGTATCGTTGCTTGCGTCTAATACCCAAGGTGAAGCATTGAGCAATATAATCTTTAAGTCTTGATTTCGCTCAAGCATTGAAGTGAGAGTCGAATCGCTCTTGTCGCTATGAGCCCATTGGTGAAGCGCTGAAGCAATTGATGGATTATTGCGAATAATACCCTCGGCCACTGCTGCGGAGAAAATAGCCGCCATGGCCGAAAGAGATGTTTGGCCGTTTTCGGCGCGTAGTCCCGGAAGCGCAGTGACACAATACCAAGTTGGATTTTCGCAGAACTCAAGAGTCACACGTGAATCGTTGGGCATTTCAGGAAGCTGAGTGCTGAATTTGTTTTCAGAGCTTCCGAGGTAAAATGGAGTAGTCTCTACAACAGGTGTAGAAGAGGGTAGGATTGCAATGAGAGATTGTTCGCCATCGGCAAATGCATCGATTGAAGATTTGATGCGATAGCCAAGCATAGAGGCGTTGTCGGGTGCGTCAATCGTAGTGGTGATTACAGCAGAGCCTCCGGCAACGATAGTGTCGCAATACTCAATTTTTTTCACAATTTTTCCCGAAATGTGATCAAAAATCTCAACCGTAGTGTTGACTTCTTGAATTGAATCGGTATTGTTGAATACCGAAGCCTTAATGTCGGCTTTATCGCCCCAGCGAAGGAATCGAGGCAAATTTGGCTGAACCATTATGGGTTTGTTGGCAATAACGTCAAAGTTCAACGCATTGGTGAGTAGTTGCTCGTTATAGGCAAAGGCATTAAATGCCCATGTAGTGTTGGCGTTGGGCACAGTGAATGAGAAAGAGAGATTACCTGTGCTATCGGTCTCAAGTTTAGGCTCAAAGAAGGCCAATGGAACTTCCGAAGAACGGTAGGAGAATGATTGTTGTTCCGATTGTTGTTCTGACTCGGAGCCATTATCAATGGACCCAAACTCAGCCGTCTTGAGCGATTTTTCATGGGCAGTCCTAACTGATACCCCATCAGCCCCAAGCGGGACCATTGATATGCTGTACGCAATTGATGATTCTTCCAATTCTAATTCCGCTATAGGTATATTTAAGAGGAATTTAGGTCGTGTTATAATTCTGTAGTCGTAATTACCTTTTATAGGTAGAGAAACATATATGCGACGTTTTGCATTAAAATTGGTTTGGGATATTTGGAATGATGGAGACCATGGCATGATGGGATGGAATTGCCAATTGTTGGTATTTAATGCGTCAAGAGCTTTGGAATACATTCTCATGAGAACGGCAGCCGATTCTCCTTCGTTTTGATGATTAGTGGTTTTAAATGTCCAAGTCTCGGTGGTTGCCGGAATGATTTTGTCGCGGAAACTTTCGGCCGTGAAATTTAATTTAGGAATGGAGTTTTCTCGTGTAATCGAAATTTCGTATTGGCTGTGGCGGTAGTCGTTAGTGGCTACGAGAGTCACATTTACGATGTTTTTGCCTGCCGGCAGTTCAATGTCAAAATGGTGTAGCCCGGGTTTGCGAGACAACCATCCTTGAGATATAATGCCGTCGGAAGACCAAATGGTGTAGAAAACGTGGCTTATAGAAGCCGATGTTCCATATAAAATAGAACAATGTCCGTTTGAAGTGGTGTATTCGGTTTCCGGCACCCAAAGAGGGACGTTTACAGGAGGTAATTTATCGGATTTGCGATAAAGACAAATGTCATGAATAGTCTTGGGCTCGGCAGAATTGTTGGTTAATGAAAATTCAAAATCATATTTCCCGCTTGGAATGTCGGAAAGATCGATAACAGGGTTTGTGGAATAGAATCTACCTTGTTTTATAATAGTGTCGTCGTGCTTAATTGCGTACACGATTGTATCATTGACAATTTTGTCGTCGAGGTCGGTGATTGAAATGTCAAGTTTAAGTGGCTGAGCAGCGTCAATATTATTGTCAAGGTAGGCTGATATGTTGTAAGCCGGCCCCATTGTAAATAGTTTTGTTGTAGATTGTGTTTCGCCCGATGCTGATGTGGCAGTCAGTTCAGCGCAGAAAATTCCGTTAGGTATTGGCGCTGTATCGAGGAGTTTAGCCGGGAATATAATGGCGAAGTTACCATCGCTATCGGTTGTGATAGATGTTGAATAGAATGAAGTAGATGAGCCTCCAAACCAGAAATAACGAGCCTTAACGCCAAGATCAATACTAATGTTTATGTTTGAAAGATTGACTCCGGCATAGCTTTGAGCTTTACCCTTAAGTGTAATGTCTCCTGTCTGTGGATTTTTTGTCAATTCATCTGTTGCAATGAAATATGTTGGCAACTTATAGTCGCTAACGGTGAAATATCTTGAACAAACGTGTTGAGAATTATTGCTTAGCGAAATTGATATTATGAAGTTTCCGGTTAACCCATCTTTGGGTAAAGTGAAAGAGCTATTTATGCGCCCCCATTTATCGGTGGATAGTGAGAGTGTCGATAGCTTAGCCCAATTCGCATCAAACAGAGTGATGGTTACATCACTATTGCGTAACGGACTACGTTTATCCTTCCCAACGGAGTAGAGTATAGCGCTCCAATTAACTATATCGCCCGGGTGATAAATAGCCAAGTCGGTGAAAATATTCCCTTTGATTTCGGTGCTTCTTGTTAATTGGTGGTAAGATGAATATATGCTCGTGGAGATATTGCCATCTTTTGTGGCAACGATGCGATTGTCTGGATTGGAGATGGATAGTAATCCAGATGCGTCAGATGTCCCGATTTTTTTCTCAAGTATTGACATATTATTATTGGGACAGATGTATATGTCGGCGTCCTGTACGGGAGCTCCTGTTTTCGGATTAATTACCATTGCCCAGCCATTAGGAGCGTATGAAGACATTTGTAGGCCTAATTCGGTGCAACGTGTGGCGTAATATCGTTCTTTATTGTTGGAATTTTCTAAGTATGGAACAAATGCGTATAATCCCGGTTCGTCAAAAGCAATCTTTATTGAAGTTTTCTCGGTAAATGGGACAATTGAATCGCTTTTGAATGGAATTTCTTTGTATAAAACAGAGTTTGTTGCATTTAATGAAATAGACTCTTCGTTGTAGTAATTTTGAGTGATTTTGTAAATCTTAATCCAAAATTTGCGCGCATTGTCGTTGGTAATGGTAACTTCAAATGTGTCCTTTGGAACAATTATTCTTGGGGTTGAAATAGTCACCGTATTAGCCGATAGTCGATCTATGATATATGATAAATTATTGTGCTCGGGGCAATTGGGAAATTTTACCTTGTGGGCCCGGCAGCTGTTGTATAGCCATTTCGAGTCAGATAAACTAGATATGTTTAATTCAAATATAGATGTCAAGATGTTGTCGGCATATTCATTGTCGGCGAATTGTTTATATAGTGCTTTAAGCAAGTCAATGGCAGTTCCCTCAGCATCTCCATTGTAATCGTGTATATTTGTTTTAATGAATATAATTCGGTTAATATCACAGTCTATGAATGGTGCCGGCTTGTTTGAGTTAAACGCGAGTAAATCTTGATATATCGTAAGGATTTTTTCGACAATGGGAGAGGAGTGATTGAATTTGATATGCTGGTAAATGTCATAGTTGCATAGCCATGAACGAGGAAACACGACTGATGAGTGGTCAAGTTCTGTTAAGGTGTTGATGATGTGGCGGGCTATAAAATCATATAGCGAAGGGTAATAGATGATGGTCATGTCATCTATTGATATAACATCTTTATACTCGCTCAGTTTTGTGGCCTGAAGCGCATTGGGTGAAGATAGCGCTGAATCGCATAGTGAAATTATCTTGTCCTTAAATTGTTGTCCGTCCCATGTGTGGTAATCATCGGGAAGCGGAAAACGTGGATTGCTGCGATTGTCGTACTTATATTTGTCGTTGAGGTATATTTTGCGATAGATATCACTTAACAAGGTAAAAAGTAATGACTTGGTGCATGGATCTTTCTCGGACAATGCAACATCTTCAATAGTTGAGATTGTAGAATGCAGGTTGTTGGAGTCAATTAGATATTGGGCTGTGGAGAAATCAAGCAAAGCTCTAATAATTCCATTGCTGTTGCCTGATTTAATGGCAATTTGCAAATCTTTTTGTGCGTTTTCTGAGACTTGTTTTGGAAATGCAAAGTCGGGAGTGTGAGAATCAGGCATAGCGAAAGAATTAAGACTTGTAATTACTAATAAAAATAAAATGAGAAATGTTTTTCGAGTCATATTGAGTGTGCTTTGTAGGTAAAAAATACCCAAGTTTAACAATAGCAAAGAGGGTGCCAAAAATATGTTTTTGGCACCCTCTTCGTTAAATTATTATTTGGCAGAGTGTAGGGGAGAGAGTGGAGATTTAAAACGTTAATCTTTCTCCGATTTTACGGCGTTATCTTTTTTGCCTTTTTTTGAGTGCTTAGAGTGTTCTTTCATCAAATGACGAGAGAATTTGTCTTCGGCGCTTTTAAGTAAAAACAATTGTTTCTTTGTTAGCACGGCTTTGAACTTGTCAAGGTAATTAAGTTCAATGATGGCTTCTTTCCCTTTGAGTTCATATAAAGCTTCGGCAGCTTTTTCATACTCAATGTCAGAAACTTCGGAAGCCTCCTTTTTCATGATGCTACGTTGAAGTCGGCGAGTGTCACGATTGATTTTGTGGCATTCGTCTTCCATTGCGTCATATAAAGGGAAAAATTCTTTTTGTTGATCTTCGGTGAGTTCAAGTTCTTTTGTGAGGAAACAATGTTTGTATTCGCGCATTTCTTTAAACCATTTTTCTCTTTCGGCTTTAGAGGGGCGTCCTTGAGCGTCGATGGTTGAAAGTTGTGCAAAAAATGCTATGATGATGAATAAAATAGAAATACGTTTCATAATGATAGTATTTAGAGTTATTTATAGGATACAGATTGAGTAAAATCAGACGCCTCAAAACCTTCGTTGTACAAGTCTTCAAGAAGGCTGTAGGAATCAATGCTTTCATCGGCATAAAGCTCTTCAACAAAAGAGTCGTCATTAAGAGCTGAGATGAGAGTCGGGTTGTTGTCGATTCCCGTTGCGGAGTCGGGAGTTCCCATGAGGGTGAACATTTTGAGCATGCACCAAATGCCCATGAACATAGCAGCGAGATATACATAGGGTCGCACTTGTTGCCATGTAGAGCGAGGCGCCGGAGCAATGTTTTGACTTTCACGTTCAGGCAGATTCATTGCCATGTTTTTTGCAAACTCAGCGAAGTATCCGTCAGGAACAGTCATTCCCGATTTGCCGTTTATTTTTGCTAATATGTCGTTATCTTTATCCATAATTATAACGCTTTTGCATTGTGACTATTTCGATGGTCAAAGGTTTAATCGTTTTCACTGAAATATTGTTCAATTTTTTTGACGGCTATGTGGTAAGATGCTTTGAGAGCCCCTACCGAAGTGCCAAGTATTTCTGACATTTCTTCATATTTCATTTCGTCAAAATATTTCATATTGAACACGAGTCTTTGTTTCTCCGGGAGAGTTGCAATAGCTTTACGTAGTTTTAGCTTCAATTCATCACCATCGATATATTCATCGGCTTCGATAGTGTTTATTAGCATTGATTCTTCGTCATCAATAGATATGTTCAGACGTTTTCTCTCTTTTGCTAAAAATGTAATGCTTTCATTGATTGCTATTTTGTGAAGCCAAGTAGAAAGTTTTGCTTCTCCTCTAAAAAGGTCGATTGATTGCCATGCTTTAAGGAACGTGTTTTGCAACAAGTCGTTGGCGTCATCGTGAGATTGCACCATGCGACGAATTTGCCAATACAGAGGTTCGGAATATGTTGCAATGACTTCGGCAAAAGCCTCGCGACAAGTATTCTCGTCGCGTAGTCGGGCAATGAGCTCGGGATTGTCTTTAAAAGTGCCGTTTGTCATTAGTAAATGTTGTATTTATAAAATGAATGTGTAAAAGTAGAGAAAGTTTTTTAATTTTGCACAATAATAGCAATTAAATTGTTGTAAAAGTATGGAAGTTGAGTTAACGTATAGCGCAATATTGATGGCTTTGGGACTAACGATGGTTGCCGGGCTGTCAACCGGAATAGGTAGCTTGATGGCTTTTTTCTCAAAAGCTACAAACACGCGATTCCTTTCGGCTGCTCTTGGATTGTCGGCCGGAGTGATGGTGTATGTTTCATTTATGGAATTAATGCCCGATGCAATCGATAAAATTTCGGCTGTTTTTCCCGGTAAAGATGGAATGGTATATGTGCTGTTGGCATTTTTTGCGGGTATAGCATTGATTGCACTGATAGATTTTTTTATTCCCGAAGATGAAAACCCTCACGAATTTCATGCTCAGATGGCCTCTAAAAATAATGTAAAATTGCAACGAACCGGTTTTATGTTGGCTTTGGCAATTGGGATACATAATTTTCCTGAGGGTATGGCCACTTTTGTGGCTGCGCTTGATGGAATGGACGTGGCATTGCCCATTGTGGTTGCGATTGCCATTCACAATATCCCGGAAGGAATTGCTGTGTCGGTACCGATTTACCATGCTACAGGAAGCCGTAAAAAGGCACTGTTGTATTCGTCGTTGACAGGACTTGCCGAGCCTATTGGTGCATTGATAGGTCTATTGTTGTTGCAGACGTTTTGGACCGCCGAAATGGGGGCGTATATGTTGGCCGGTGTTGCCGGAATTATGGTTTATATTTCGTTTGATGAATTGTTGCCCGGGGCCGAAGAATATGGCCATCACCATTTTGCGATAGGAGGCGTGATTGTGGGTATGGCAATTATGGCTTTTTCGCTATTATTGTTCTAAATGCTTTAAGCCATTAGATACTAAAAAAGGGCGCATAATTTGCGCCCTTTTTTAGTATTATGATGGTGATGGTTAAAGTTTGTCGGTGCCTTCAACGATTTTACCCATTTGCCACACTTGGCGAAGGTTTAGTTCGTCGTCAAGAATGATAATGTCGGCATCTTTGCCTTTTTCCAAAGAACCTTTGCGGTCATATACTTTCATGATTTTTGAAGGTGTCTCAGAAATCATGCGCAATGCATCGTCAAGAGGAATATCGGCTTTTTGTACCATTGTGCGAATCAATCGGTCCATTGTAGCAATACTTCCAGCGAGTGCAGAGCGGTCGGCGAGTTTGCAAACACCATCTTCAATGATTACGCGTGGGTCAAATGCTACATTACTGCTGCTGGCAGCGCAAGCAAGAGCATCGGTGATGGCGCAGGTGCGTTCAACACCCTTGATGTTATAAATCATGCGAAGCATTACGGGAGGGACGTGTATGCCATCGCAAATCATTTCCACGGTCATATCCTTGTGGAGGTAAATGCTTTCGATTGTACCTTCCGATTTAAACTCGCGGTTTTTGTGTACTCCGGTCATTGCATTGTAGAAGTGAGTAGCGTGGGTGTATCCCGATTCCCAAGCACGATGAACGTCATCATAGGTTGCTTGAGTGTGAGCAATAGATGCAAGCACTCCTTTTGATGAGATGAATTTTCCGAATTCGTCGGCCCCGGGAAGTTCAGGAGCTGCGTCCCAACGTTTGATGCAAGGCCATTTTTCAATCAAAGGAATGTATTCATTTGGGTCGGGGTTCTTGATGTTTTCAGGCATTTGTCCGCCGGCCATAGCCAAGTTGAAGTAGTGACCTTCAAGGTGAAGTCCCAAGATGGGCGATTCGGGGTCTTTCATTAGATTGGTACAAGCCTCAGCAGCCGCTTCAATCATGGGAACGGTTGAAGATGACAACGTTGGGAATATACTTGTTGTTCCATGTTTGAGGTGGGCATTCACGGCTACAGTAAAGGCTTCTTCGGTGCCTTCCATGAAGTCGCGGCCGCCACCGCCATGAACGTGAATTTCAACTCCACCGGGAGCAACCACCATGCCTTTGGCGTCAACCAATTTAGCACCAACAACAGGGCGAGAGCAGTTAATAACGTCGGCGATTTTATTACCTTCGATGAGTACAGATCCATTTTCAAGCCACCCTTGAGGAGTGAGAACCTTTGCGTTGATAATTTGAGTAAGCATAATTTATCTATGTTTTATAAGTTGTTAATTCAATTCTTCAAAGACAAAGGTAGGCAAATTTATTGTTATTTCAGCAAAAAATATCAAAATATAAATCTATGGCCCGATAGATGGTATAAATTAAGATAAAAAAATCCGAACACAATGTGTCCGGATTTTTAGAAGATATGAAAAATAAAATTATTTCTTTTTCATGCGGTTGCCATAGCGGCTCATGAACTTATCAACGCGACCAGCAGTGTCAACGAGTTTCTGTTTACCAGTGAAGAAAGGGTGAGAAGAGCTGGTGATTTCAAGTTTCACGAGAGGATATGTTACGCCATCAACTTCGATTGTTTCCTTAGAGGCAACAGTTGAACGGGTAATGAAAATTTCATCGTTAGACATATCTTTGAATACTACTTCGCGATAATTAGAAGGATGGATGTCTTTTTTCATTGTTTTATCTTTTTTTATTGTTTATCAAAGTTTTAAAAATTACGCTGGTAGGGCGTTATTTTTGTAATGGCGTGCAAATTTAGCCATTTTTCTTTGATTTACAAAACATTCGGCGAAGTTTTTATTCAAATTCGATTAGAAGGGCGTCGGCATTGACCACATCGTCGGGTTTAACGAAGATGCGTTTGATGACGGCGTCTTTCTCTGCCAAAACGTCATTTTCCATCTTCATTGCTTCGTAAACGAGGAGCACAGAGCCTTTTGCGACTTTATCGCCGGGTTTGACGTTGATTGAAATCACGCGTCCACCCATTGGTGCTGTGAGCACGTTGTTTGAAATTGGAGCGTCATCGACTTGTGCTGCAGTTTCTTCGCCTTCAACGCCAAATTCAATCATTACGTCGTCGGTGTTAACCACATCGTCTTGCTTAACGAAAACACGTTTGATGATGACGTCTTTGTCGGCAACAACGTCGTTTTCCATCTTCATTGCTTCGTAAACGAGAAGCACAGAACCTTTTTTCACTTTGTCGCCGGCTTTCACTTTTACTGAGATTACGCGACCTCCCATTGGTGCTTTGAGTGTTTCGCCGGTGATTGGAGCTTCGGCGCTATTGTCGGCTGCTTTTGTTTCTTCTTTAGCAGCGGCTTCAGTTGGAGTGTATTCTTCGGTGCGACGACGGCGCAAGAAACCGTTGGCAACGCTTGGAAGAAGTTCGAGCAATAGATATTCTTCGTCGTTTGAAGCAAGTTTAACTCCGCCCAAGTCTTCAAGCACAGGATTTTCGGGTTTTTTGTAGCTTGAAACGTCGTAGGGTCGTTCAACCGGGCTTCCGGTGATTTTTTCGCGGAATGCGGGATCAACGGGAACGGGAGTTTTACCATATTCACCCTTGATGAGTGAGATGAATTGATTTGATGGGTTAGAGTAGTCGGGATTTCCTTTTTTGCGGTCGAGGGCGACACTAACGGCCTGGCTACCTACGATTTGGCTTGTGGGGGTAACCAATGGTACAAGACCTGCATCACGGCGCACTTTTGGAATTAAGCGCATTGCATCGTCAAGAAGATCTTCGGCTTGCAATGATTTGAGCTGAGCCACCATGTTGGAATACATACCTCCGGGAACTTCGGCGTCTTTAACCAAAAGATTTGGTTTGGGGAAGCCAAAGTAGTCTTCGATGGCATGACAAGCATCAAGAAGTGCGTCTTCTTTATTGGCTTTAGCAGCTGCAATAGCTTTGTCAAATAGAGCATCAATTTCAGCGGGGAGTGTATCGTTGAGCGGATCAAAGTCTTTGGGGAATTGTTTAACGAGGTCGAAGTCGCTGAGTTGTTGGCGCACGCCTTTGAGTTCTTTGCGAATTTGACCAACTGCTTCCATGTTAACATCTACTTCAATGCCGAGTTTTTTAGCAAATACATAAATGAGTTCTAACGCAGGAGCAGCAGAGCCACCACCAAAGTACCAAATATTGGTATCGAGAATGTCAACGCCGTGAATCATTGCCATGAGTGAAGAGGCAAGACCATATCCGGGAGTACAATGGGTGTGGAAGTCAACGGGAACTTTAACGGCTGCTTTAAGCTTAGATATGATAGCTGCAGCGCGAGATGGGTTGACAAGTCCGGCCATGTCCTTGAGCGTGATAATTTTAGCTCCAAGGGCTTCCATTGTTTTTGCTTTCTCTACAAAATATTCGTCGGTGAAGATTTTTTCGGGCGCAACAGTTTTTTTCTTTTTGCCAAACAATGATGCGAAGAATCCTACTTTTTCTTCAGGAACTGATTCTTCTTTAGGATCGACGGTGTAACAAACGGCTCCGTCGGGTATTCCACCAAGGTTATTGATGAGTTTGATAGATTCTTTTACGTTGTCAATGTCGTTGAGAGCATCAAAAATGCGCATAACGTTCAATCCGTTTTTGATAGCTTCTTTGTAGAAACCTTCAAGAACAGAGTCGGGGTAGGGGACATATCCAAAAAGGTTGCGACCGCGAGAAAGTGCAGTAAGCAAAGATTTTCCTTTCATGGCTTGGCTCACACTGCGAAGGCGATTCCAAGGTGATTCGTCAAGGTAGCGCATTACAGAGTCGGGTACAGCACCACCCCAAACCTCCATTGCAAAGAATCCTGCATTTTCATAGAGGGGAAGAAGTTTGTCAATGTTAGCTTGATTGAGGCGGGTAGCAAATAATGATTGCTGTCCGTCGCGCAGAGTTAGGTCTCTGATTTTTAGTTTTCTGTCCATATCTAAATTAGTAAAAAGGGTTTATCAAATTGTTTTTTGTTGCAAAAATCAGCCTAAAAGGTATGATTTTTGGTTTATATCGCAAATGTAGTGTTTTTTATCTGAATTACGGAAATTTTTCCGTTATTTTTTTGTTATTATTTTTCGTTATTCGATTAGGAATGATTAAATTTGTATTAGAAACCATTTAAAAGAGATTTATGTTTAATTTTTTCAAGAAAAAAAACACGGAGGAATCAGCGAAAATTTGTTTTGCGACAGATATTCATTGCCATCTTGTTCCCGGAGTCGATGATGGGTCGTCGAGCGCTTCGTTGTCGGCCGATTTTATTGAGCAGATGCAGCAATGGGGTATAACTCGCATATTTGCTTCACCCCATGTGACGCAAGATTTATTTGAAAATTCGCAGGCCGATCTTGATGTGGCGTTGGGTGAATTGCAAGCAGAGTTGACCCGTCGTGGTAATCAGATATTTTTAGATCGTTCGGCTGAGTATCGTATTGATGATTTCTCCAAATCTCAGATTTTTTCGGGTGAGGCAAAGACATTGCCAAATAACTATATCATAGTTGAAAATTCATTTATACAAGAGCCGTGGGGCCTTGATCAGTTTTTGTTTGATTTGAAGGTGAAGGGCTATAAACCCATCTTGGCACACCCTGAGCGATATTTCTATTATCACGGCAAACGTAAACGTTATGATGAAATACATAGTGCCGGTACTCTTTTTCAAGTAAATCTGTTGAGTCTATCGGGCTATTATGGCAAAGATGAAAAGGCAATAGCAAAATATTTGGTTGATAAGGGGTATGTTGATTTCTTGGGTACCGACATTCACAAGCAATCACATGTTGATTCAATTACGGAATATCTTAAGACTTCGGAATATCGAAAGATTTCGGCAAAATTGAATTTGCTGAATGATACAGCATTTTGATGCTACATCATATATAATAGTAACGAGGGCTAAGGTGTGATTGACATCTTGGCCCTCGTCCATTTTCCTATGATGTTAGAATGGGGCTGGTTCGGGGTCTTGAGAAAGGAAGTCGGCATTACCTCCCGAGAGAGTGACATTGCCTAACTCGTTTCCCATAGTGTTTAATCGAGAACCAACAGTAGCCTGGGTCGGTTCTTCTTGAAGAATGCCCCAATTCTCGAAACGTGCAAACTTGGCACGGAATCTCATTTTGACGTCGTCAACCGAACCACTACGATGCTTTGCAACGATGAATTCGGCGAGACCTCTGATGTCGTTGCCATTTGCATCGGTATCGGAACGTAGGTAATATTCAGGACGGTGAATGAAACATACGATGTCGGCATCTTGCTCGATGGCCCCACTTTCACGAAGGTCGGATAGTTGTGGGCGTTTGCCGTCGGTGCGTGATTCTACGCTACGATTGAGCTGTGACAATGCAACGATTGGAATTTCAAGTTCTTTTGCCAATTGCTTAAGGCTTCGAGAAATCATACTCACTTCTTGTTCGCGGCTACCAAATTTCATGCCTGAAGCATTCATTAGCTGCAAATAGTCGATGATGATAAATTTAACGTTATGCTCTTTGACAAGTCGGCGTGCTTTGGTGCGCAACTCAAATATTGAAAGAGATGGCGTGTCGTCAATGAATAGTGGTGCGCTGTAAAGTGTTTTTACTCGTGACATTAATTGATCCCACTCAGTGGGGGTCAATTTTCCGCTTTTGATTTTTTCGCCTTCAATCTCACAGGTGGAGCTGATTAGGCGGTTTACGAGTTGTAGATTGGACATTTCAAGCGAGAAAATCGCAACAGGAATGTTATAGGTTACAGCCATGTTCTTGGCCATTGATAGCACGAATGCTGTTTTACCCATTGCCGGACGGGCAGCGATGATGATGAGGTCGGAGTTTTGCCAGCCCGATGTGAGCTTGTCGAGGTCGTGAAATCCCGATTCCAGACCGCTTAGTCCTGACTCGCGATTGGCTGCAGCTTGAATTTGAGTAATTGCTTGCCCGATAACGGGGTCGATTTGTGTTACGTCTTTTTTTACGTTACGTTGTGAAATCTCAAAGAGTTTTCCTTCGGCTTCTTGTAAAAGGTCGTCGACGTCGTTGCTTTCGTCAAATGCTTTAGACTCGATGAGGCTCGCAAATGAGATGAGCTCTCGCGCAAGAAATTTTTGAGCAATGATGCGTGCGTGAAATTCAATGTGAGCACCTGAAGCAACTCTTGATGTGAGCTCGGAGATGAATAAAGGACCACCCACCTCTTCGAGTGTGTTGTCGAGGCGTAGTTGCTCGGTAACGGTGAGCATGTCGATTGGACGCTGTGCCGCTCCAAGGTGTTGTATGGCTTCGTATATTTTTTTGTTGCTTGGCTCGTAAAAACTCTCGGGGCGCAATATGTCGCATACTTTAGAGTATGCATCGCGCTCGAGCATTAAAGCGCCAAGTACTGCTTCTTCAAGGTCGTTGTCGCGAGGTTGCATTCTGCCTCCGTTGTCGTAGAGGGGTTGATGTTGAGGTTTTGTGCGACGATTGCTGTTGTTGTCTGCCATGTTGGGTGTTGTGTTTTCTTGTTACGATTAATAATGTTAGTTAAGATTGATAATTATTTCTATCCGATAAAAATTGAAATGTATTGATGATGCAAAGTTAAGAAAAAATGTGTTATATCAAGAATTGAACACAATTATAATATAAACAAATTATAAACACAATAAAAAACGAGTCAATTTCTTGGAAATCGACTCGTTTTGTGTAATCTTCAAGTAGAGCGCTGAGCTTACTTTCTGATACCAAGCTCCTTTTGAGCGATGATTGCACGGTAGCGTGTGATGTCTTTTTTCTTGAGGTAGTCAAGAAGGCTACGACGCTTTCCTACAAGTGCTTTAAGAGCTCGCGCTGTTGTATAATCTTTGTGATTTGACTTGAGGTGTTCAGTCAAATGAGCAATACGGACTGAGAATAATGCTATCTGAGCTTCAGGTGAGCCAGTATCAGTCTTGCCCTTACCGTATTTCTCAAAGATTTCTACTTTTTCTTCAGAATTCAAGTGCATTCCTAAAAAGAGTTTAAATTGTTAATAATATAAATTTGAGCGCACAAAGGTAGTTATTATTTTTATATTGACCAACTTATTTTGCGCTTTTTTGTGCTATTGGCGAGATTTTGTTAAGAAATCACTTAATATGGATTAGTCCATGTTAAGTTTTTCTCTCTCGGGGTTGCGGTGGTGAATTTTTCCTTCAATGTATTCTTGAGCCGCAATGAGAGTGGGTTTGGGAAGTTTCTCGTAGTAGCGAGAGATTTCGATTTGTTCGCGGTTTTCAGAGATTTCCTCAAGATTGTCGTTGAGTGAAGCAAATTCTTGAAGCTTTTTTTCAAGCTCGTGTTTCATTTCGCCGGCGATTTGGTTGGCGCGCTTAGCGATGATGCTCACTGTTTCATAGACGTTGCCGGTGTCCTGTGACATTTCAATCATGTCGCGGGTCACGGTGTTTAAGGGGGCGTTTGTCTTTTTGTAATCCATGTCGTTATATATGATTATGTATTATTAATCGGTGATATATTTTGATGCAATTTTGAAGATGTTGTCGGCTTCTTCTCGGTTGGGACTGTCGGGGTAGTTGTTGATGAAAGAGTAGTATTCATCAATTACCACGCGGAAACGATCGGCTTTCTTTTCATCGACACTCTGGTTGGCTTCTTGATATCGAGCCTTGAGAATGAGCATTTCCAACTCTTCTTTATATTTTGAATAGGGGTAATCTTTAATTGCATTTTTAGCAACAATCACGGCGGCCTCGTAGTTGTTGCCTAAATAGCTGCCGAGGTTATAGTATAGTTGCGCATTTTGGAATTCTTTGAGAGTGAGTTTGTCTTGCAACTCAAAAATTGCATTTTGTGCAACCGATACTTTGTCGCTTTTGGGGAAGTAATCAAGGAATGCTTGCAATTCTTTGATGGCTTCGAGAGTTCCGCTCTGATCGAGCTGAGGCTCGGGCGAGTCAAGATAGTAGCCATAACCGCAGTGGAAACGAGCCAACTCGGTGTATTTGCCTTTGGGATAGCGGCTATAATAGGTGCGGAAATATGCGCCTGAGCTTGCGTAGTCTTTGTTCTCATAGTGGCTCATCGCAAGCAGATATAGCGACTCTTCGGCTTTTTCTGTGCCTTTGAAAACGGTGATGACATCGGTGAGGATAGTTGATGCCTGCACATATTTCTTTTCGTTAAATGCACGTCGGGCATAGTCAAGCTTGTAGTCATAGTCGGTGCTCTTCAATACGCGTTGATATTCGCCGCATGAAGTTAAGAGCCCAATTAATATTGTGAGAATTAGGTATTTGCGCATATTATTATACTTTTGCCGACATCTAAACGGCTATAATTCAAAATGCAAAGTTACAAATAATTGCCGAGAATATAAATTTTTCCTCTACTTTTTGGGTTAAAAGAGGTTTATTGTTGTTATATTTATTTCATCGTAATATTTTATTTTAGGTGTTTATTGCAATAATAATCAAAAGAATTATTAAATTTGCACCAATCTTGTGGGAGGCAAAGCGTTGCCCTCCCCATGAGAGACATATTAGTGAAAGCGTTTTCAGCTATATCCTTATTCGTAAAAATCGCCAATTTTTAAAGTCTATAGGGTAAAGCGGTCACAAAACGCCTATGCGTGCCTATTCTCACCCCATGGGCGGGGTGCTATATATAGGTATAGCGTGGGGTGGGCTGTTTATTATAGACTTGGGTGTTTGGCGATACCTACGAATAGATAAACTGAGCAATGTCCCACGTTTTCGCGTTTATAGCTCAATAAACCAATTTATTAATAGCCAAATTCGGGGACACAGGAGGCACACATATTAGTGTTATGAAAAAAGTATTTGCCTTAATGTTGTGTATCGGAGCATTGTCAATGACATCAAATGCTCAAATTGGTTATGAACGTAATCTTGAAGGTCGTTGCGTTGCGACAACTGAAGCAGAAACAAGTGGTTATGCCGAAGCTGAATCATTGAGCCCAGATGGCCGAAAGATTGAAAAATGGGAATATAAATGGTATTCGGGTACTGCAAAAGCCAATGATAAACAGACGGCTATTGAAATGGCGCAACGTGAAGCTTATGCAACAATTTCTCGCACAATTAATAATGCTGTTATAGATGCAGGAGAGCGTGCAACATCGGGTTGTAATGGAAATGTGAGCAAAGCCTTAAATTCTCGTTGGTTGCAAGTTAGTGAAAGTGTAATCAGAGGTTGCGAACCGTTTGGTAACGCAAAAATCGAATATGATCGTTGTACAGGAATGTACACTGTTACAGCAAAGGTAGCAATTAGAGGCGACCGTTTTAACAAAATGCTTGACGAAGTTGCAAATTATCGCCCTACATTTCTTACCGTAGAGGAAATAAACGTCTTTGTTGATGTGAATGTGAATATTGTCAATATCGTAAGAGGTTATTAGTCTTATGAAACGAATTGTTTCTTTATTCTTTGTCACTTTGGTTTTTGTCGCAACGGCGCAAGACTATCCTGCTGAATGGAAAAAATATGTAGGAGGTCGATATTTGAGCGATATTCAGCAAGGATATAATGACCGAGGTATGACTGAGGAGGCATATAAAAATTATCTTGCCGATATTGCACGTGGAAATCTTGCCCGTCAGTTAGAGATAAAGGTTAATGACTTTGCCACCACTTCTCGTCATTCGGTAAACGGTGATGTGTCGATTAATTATGAGTCGCAACTTGAGATTTCAACTCAAATTAAATTGAAACATGTCAAAACTCAAATGACATATAACACATATACTCGCGAAGGTTTTGCGATAGCTTATATCGACAAAAGTGCAGCGGCAAGAGCTTATAAAAATGATATAGAATTGATTATCGCCGATGTGGAAAAGTCATTGGCAAACGCTCGTAACTATAAAAATAATGGGCTGAAAACTCAAGCCAAAGGTGAGTTAAATGAAGCATTACCTACATTGCAACAAGCCAATGACTTGTTTTTTGCATTGACATTTTTTGATGAATCAACAAATTATCGCTATTTGTTGAATAAATGTTCAAATTTGGAACAGTCAATCAAAAAGTTGTTGACCGAGTTGGATCATGCAATAGTTATATGTGTGCAATGCAAAGCCGATAAATATGGTGTTGCATATAAAAATTTAGGTAACGAGGTGAAAGGAGTGCTGTCGGCTCGCGGTTGTAGTTTTACCACCGATCCCACAAAGGCCGATTATGTTATAAAAATTAATGCGACGGCTCGTAAGCATGCTCATTCAACCGTTGGAAATACCACAACATATTTTGCATATGTTGATGCATCTATAAGCATTACCAATAAAAAATCGCAACGCATTTATGAAGATGTTATCTCGGTTAAAGGCGGTTCGATTAATTATGAATTAGCGGCAAATGATGCGTATAAAAAAGTGAGCAAGCAAATAGGTGGCGCTGTGAGTGAAAATATAGAATTGTAATATAAACTAAAATAAGATATGAAACTGAGAAGATTTTTGGTTGTAGTAATTCTATTAATAGTTGGTTGTGTAGTGTCATCTGCACAAGAGGTTAAGAAAATTGCCATTCTTGAAACTGTTGACAAGGAAGATAATGTCAAATATGGAGTAGAATTGACAGTTAGAGCGCAAATGACAAAAGCGATTACTGAAATTGATGGTTATGAGGCATTTGACCGAGTGAGTTTATCCCAATTAATGGGGGAACATGATTTCCAAAGAAAAGGTTATGTAAGTGATGAACAAATAAAGGCTTTGGGTGAAGCTACAGGTGCTGCATATGTTTTAATCCTGGAGGTTGCTTACGTTGATGAAGTAACAATTATTTTAACATCGCAAATAATAGATATAGAGTCAACAAAAGTGAAACAAGTTGCGATAGAGCAATCCGCAACAGATGGACAGTCGATATTAAAAGCATGTAGGGCGTTAGCAAGGCAATTGCTCTTGGGCGGCTCTTCATCATCAAAGTCAAATACCGGAAATTCTACCTATGTGCAACAATCATCAACGACCACCAATCAACAATCACAAGTTCGGGTGATTGAAGTCAATGGAGTTAAATTTAAAATGATTTATGTTGCCGGAGGCACATTTACAATGGGAGCGACAGCAGAACAAATAGGATATCAGAATGATGAAACCCCTGCACATCAAGTGACATTGAGCGACTATTTTATAGGAGAGACCGAGGTTACACAAGAGTTGTGGTATGCAGTGATGGAAAATAACCCGTCATACTTTACACGCAGTTCTCGCAATCCTGTAGAACAAGTGTTATGGCATGATTGTCAGTCGTTTATTCAAAAGCTCAATCAACTCACCGGTTTGCGATTCCGTCTTCCCACCGAAGCGGAGTGGGAGTTTGCCGCTCGCGGCGGAAATTGCAGTAAAGGATATAAATATAGTGGAAGCAATCGAATCGATGATATTGCTTGGTATTGCGGGAATTCGGGAAACGCAACGCACGAAGTTGCTACATGTTATCCCAATGAATTAGGTATTTATGATATGAGTGGCAATGTGTGGGAGTGGTGTAGCGATTGGTATGGGAGCTACTCTTCAATGGCGCAAACCGATCCGTCAGGTGCCGGTTCCGGCTCTTACCGCGTGGGTCGCGGCGGTGGTTGGGGCAGCGATGCGCAGTACTGTCGTGTGGCTTGTCGCAGTTACGTTGCTCCCGGCCGCCAAAGCATTCTTGGGCTTCGCTTAGTGTGTTCACGCCTATAGGTTGGGGCGATCCACTCTATTTCTAAGCAAAAACATTCACAGCATAAAAAGATTTTGCTGTTTTTGTGGGCGGAACATGGTCATTGAGAATGACTTGAAAATAGGTTTGGTAGGCAGTATTGCCGACGAACCTATTTTTTTATGGCTCAGTAGTTTATGGCGAGGGTTGTGCCGTAAAAATAGCATACATTTACCCCCCAAAAAAAACTGTTCTTATGCCAAAATTCAATTTGTTAAAATTGCTAATTTGGAAGAATTTAGCGAGGATAAGGGGTGGGGATTCATTTAGAGTTGATTATCTTTGCACCTAAATTAAACTAAATAACATGAAAAAGATATTATTGACTATTGGATTGATGGCCTCGGCGATGAGTTATGCCGCAGAGCCTGTTTATCATGATGCACGCCAATTTCCTGTGCTTGGAACAGTTGTGCCGGTAGAGGAGGGATATACACGTTTCCCGAAGGAACTGAAATCGCAAGTGAAGCGAGAATTGTTATATACCCTGGGAACAAATACGGCAGGCATGGCAATACGTTTTGCATCAGATGCCACTGCGCTGAGTGCCAAATGGGTGTCAACTCAAGAATTGGAAATGAATCACATGACTCCGGTTGGAATTAGAGGGCTTGATTTATATACGCTTGACGATAATAACGAATGGACTTTTGTGAGTAGTGTTCGCCCCACGGTGAATAAAAAAGCATCGAAGTATTCGATCGTAAACGGATTGGAAAAGAAAATGCGTGAGTATATTCTCTTCTTACCATTGTATGATGGTATTGACAGTTTGTATATAGGTGTTGACTCGGCCGCTGTGGTAGAAATGCCAAAGGTTGATTTGCCAAGTAGAGAAAAGCCCATTGTTGTTTACGGTACAAGTATCACGCAGGGTGCATGTGCATCGCGTCCGGGGTTGGCATATACCAATATTCTTGAACGAAAAATGAATCGCGAATTCTACAATTTCGGGTTTAGTGGGAATGGACAGTTGGACATGGAGGTGGCTCCATTGTTGGCGTCGGTCGATGCCGGATTATATGTGTTTGATTGCCTCCCCAATAACACAGCAAGTCAATTGAAGGAGCGCTTAGAACCGTTCTATAACTATTTGCGCGAAAAGCGTCCCGATGTCCCCATCTTGTTTATCGAAAGTCCTTATTTCCCCATTTCAAGATTTAATGCCGATGTTAAGGTGGCATTGAAGGAGAAAAACGATGTGTTGCGTGAGTTTTATGAAGCAAGATTGGCGGCCGGAGATAAGAATCTATATTATATGAAGGGCGAAGAGGTGCTCGATGATGTTGAGGGAACAGTGGATAACTACCATTTTACCGACGTAGCATTTCGACGTTTTGCCGACAAGCTATTGCCCTTGTTGCAAAAATATTCGTTGAAATAAAGAGTTATAAAAAGGAAGATAACAGGCCACAGGTCGGGGCGTCAATATTAGATTGTCGCTCCGACCTCTTTTGTGGGTATTGCCATTCCTGTTTTTTTGTTTAATGGGGACAAATGTGCCGACTATTCAAAGTATTTTATGGAATTGTTACAATTTGGATAAAATTGGGGGCTAAGATTGGTCGTGACTCCGGAATTTGTTGTAATTTTGTGGCTAATTTGCGGTAATGTTGGTCTTGTGATGATGTTATGGCAAAAAAAAAATATGAGAAATAACAACAAAATTATAATCTAAAAAACTATTATGCTAAAGAATTTAAAACGATTATGTGTCGCAGCGTCCATGTTGGCAACAATAGTGGGCGTGTATGCCGACAGTCCAAAACGCGAGATGCGTTCAACGTGGCTCACAACAGTATGGGCTATTGACTGGCCCTCAACCCAGGGGGCAACAGCTTCGGCTCAAACAAAACAAAAGAGTGAGATGACTCAGTAATTAGATGATCTCAAAGATTGTAATTTCACATCTACTTGTTTCCAAGTGCGTAGTATGGGTGACGCAATGTATCCATCGGAATATGCACCATGGTCAAGCTATATTTCAGGAACACGTGGCACAAATCCCGGCTGGGATCCATTGGCCTATTTTGTTGAAGAAGCACACAAACGTGGTCTTGAGGCTTATGTGTGGCTAAATCCCTATCGTTGGTCAAGTGGCACAACATGGTCAACTACAATGGATAAAGAGTGGCAAAATAGTGGAATGCTCATCGCGGGAGATGATGCAAGCTATATAACATTCAACCCCGGATTGGCTGAAACTCGTGAACTCATTGTAAATATTATAAAGGAAATTCTTGACAATTATAAAATTGACGGAATAATTTTCGACGACTATTTCTATCCAAGTGGAGGTACAACAGAGGGAAGCTCTGCGCCCGACTATGATACATATAAATCAAGCGGAACGACATTGTCGATGGGCGATTGGCGTCGCGCCAACGTTAACCAAATGGTGAAAGATGTTTATGACGCAATTCAAGCTACTCGCCCCGATGTGCGTTTTGGTATATCACCTGCCGGCGTGTCAAGTAGATCGGCAAGCAAATATGGAATATCTTCTCCATCTAAATATGGTGTAAGCGCAAGTGACTGGCAATATGATCAAATTTATTCCGATCCATTGACTTGGATGGCCGAAGGAACTATTGACTTTATTTCGCCACAATGTTATTGGTTGACAAATCACTCTACAGCTCCATTTGGACCATTGACAGAGTGGTGGCATTATGCCAACCAAACAATCGGTAAAACTCACTATTATGCAAGTCACTCAGTGTCGTACATTGGTACTAGTGATACTCAATCAAATTGGACTGAGCTTGTAAAGCAGATTAATTATAACCGTCAATACTCTCCCGATGGAGTATATGGCTCAATCTATTACAGCCACAAAAACGTGACAAGTGGAACTCGCAGTTTGTTGAAACAAGACACATATTCACGTCCTGCGCTTGTTCCTGTAATCGATTGGAAGACTAAGACAAACTATGGTAAAGTTTCAAATTTGACATCTACCGGATCAACTCTTTCATGGAGCGCGGTAACCAATGGCAATGCAATTATTCGTTACACGGTGTATGCTATTCCCACATCGGTAACTCTTGATGCTGCTCAAATGTCAAACGGCGATGGTATCAGCAATGAGTATTTGTTGGGCGTTTCTTATGCTACAACATATAGTGTGCCTACCAATAAGCAAGGTAATTTCTACTATGCAGTATGTGTATATGACGGATATGGCAATGAGTTTGAACCGGCTCTTGTAGGTTATCCCAGCGGAGAGTCAGAAAAAACCACACTCGTATCACCTGTAGGTGGTGCATCGACAGCATGGAGCCAAACATTCTCATGGAGCAGTGTTTCAGATGCAACATATACCATTGAGATTTCAGACAATAGCAGTTTCTCAACTATAAAATATCAACAATCGGGAATAACAACCAATTCATGTGTTGTAAATCTTGGTGATTTAACAGAAACAACTACTTACTATTGGCGCGTGCGTACGTCTCAAAGTGGTAAACTTGAGTCGGTGAGCTCAGTAGAGACCTTCAAGACTCCAGCTCGACCATCAGCTCCCAAAACATCATTGTTAACCCCTTCCAATGGCGCTAATTTTGAGGCAGACTTTACAATGACTTGGAGTGCAGTTGATTGTGAACAATATATCCTTGAAGTTGCGACATCAAACGATTTCTCTACTATAAAATATAGCAAAACATTGACAACAACTTCTCACGACATGGTGATTTCGTTGTTGGGCAAAGGAACATTCTATTGGCGTGTTACAACAGCAGGTAAAACTGTTAAGAGTACCGTTTCAGATGTTCGCTCATTTAATATCACTAAAGTTGTAGTTGGTAGCTTTGAGCCAGGATATTCAATTATTATTGACAAAGACAATGCGTCGTATGCTAAAGTTGGTGATGTTAAAGTGAATAGCATTTGGTTCCGTTCGGTTGACGAAAACTACGAAAATATAACATATCCTGAAAATGGCTCGTACAATCGTTCATTCTGTGTAGGTAATGACTATGTATATGTAACAGGTCGTACTGAAAATGACAGTGAAGCAACTATTTATTTGCGCAAGTATGACCAAAAAACCGGAGAACTTGTGTCTGACGTATTCCTCGGAACTGAAGGACAAGTGGCATATTATCCATGTAATACTGTCGTTAAAGACTCAAAAGGCAATATCTGTATTGCCAACTTGTCATTGAATGCCGGTTCAAGCCCGGTGGTGTTGCACTTGGTAAATACCGAAACCGGAGCATTGACTCAAGTAGCATCATTGACTGTGTCGGGATTGTCATCGGCACGTGCCGACCACATTTCATTGACCGGAGATGTTGTTGCCGGCAACTTTAAGGTTTATCAAGCAGTAGCAAAAGGAACAACAGTTGTTCGTTGGACCTATGAAAATGGCCAATTGACCAATACCGAAAAATGTAATCTTCAATCGCTTTATCCTTCAAGTGCAAGTAACTTGGGCATTGCACCTCGAGTATTGCCAATCGATGATAACTCATTCTTCTTAGTGGGCGGTGATACATTCCTCAGCCGATATACATTCTCAACAGGAGCAATGACCGATTCATTTGCCAATAAGACATCATTGGCTCCTGTAGGATATGAAGCAAATGGAGGAACATTCTTCACATTGAATGGTACAAAATATATAGTATATCCCTATTCAGATTACAATGCTTCAAACGGCCACACATTTAATTTTGTGAAAGTCAATTCCAATATGGACTTCTCATCAATGGAACTAATGTGGAATCTTCCTAAAGCAGGTATTGGTGCAGTAAATAGCTCAACATATCAAGTTGATGCCGACTATTTACCCATCAATGACGGTTCGGGTATTTTATATCTTTTCGTTCCAGGAAATGGACTTTGTGCCTATGAGGTAATTGATTCAGCTATTAACGGAGTAGAAGATATTACAGCCGAGACTTCTATCACCGTGTCGGGAAACAATATTGCATTTGGTGCAATGGCTCAATCAATAGAGGTTTATGGCATTTCAGGAAATATGGTAGCATCAGAATCAAACGTGACTTCTGTTGAATTAAATGTTCCTGCCGGAGTGTATATTGTTAAAGCCATAATTAATGGAAATGTAACAAGTAAGAAACTTATTGTCAAATAAATTTCTTTGAAGAGTAAAATAATGTAAAAGCGCGGCGTTTGTCGCGCTTTTTTTTGTTGATACCGTTGAGTTTATCTCATTTTTTTGTAAGTTTGCGAAAAATTAACCCAAAATCTATTATAATGATAAAGCGATTAAAGTATTTATCGGTTGCGGCATTGATGCTGGCAACATCGGCCGTATCAATGTCTTCGGCCAATCCTAAGCGTGAATTTCGTTCAACGTGGTTGACAACCGTTTCTAACATTGACTGGCCCTCAACTAAGGGAACAAGTGCATCAGCTCAAGCAGCACAAAAGAAAGAGCTCCTTGCTTATCTTGACAAGTTTGAGGAATGGAACATGACCGGAACATGTCTTCATGTTCGCACCATGGCCGATGCGTTGTATCCATCGGAATATGCGCCATGGTCGTCATTCGTTTCTGGTCAACGAGGCGTCAGCCCCGGTTGGGACCCATTGGCCTACTTTGTTGAAGAATGTCACAAACGTGGTCTTGAAGCTTATGTGTGGCTGAATCCATATCGTTGGGCAACAACAACTCAATGGTCAACTGAAATGGATAAAGAATGGCTTGAAAAAGATATGATAATCAGTAATGATGCCGGAGATTTTTATACATTTAATCCGGCTCTTCCTGAAACGAGTGAATTATTTATAAATGTCATTAAAGAGTTGGTGAACAACTATGCCATTGATGGCCTACTTTTTGATGACTATTTTTACCCGGGAGGAGGAACCACTGAAAGTTCATCGGCACCTGATTATGACGACTATAAGGCAAGCGGAACAACGTTGTCAATAGGCGATTGGCGTCGTGCCAATGTGAACAAAATGGTCAAAGACTGCTACGAAACTATAAAATCGATACGTCCCGACGTGCGTTTCGGTATTGGCCCTGCCGGTGTATCAAATAAATCGGCAAGTAAATATGGCCTTCCGTCACAATCATCTTACGGTACTTCGGCAAGTGACTGGCAATATGCACAAATTTATGCCGACCCATTGACGTGGATGTATGAGGGAACAATTGACTTCATTGCTCCTCAACTTTATTGGGAAACGACACATAGCACAAATGCTTACGGCGGACTCACACATTGGTGGAGTGACGTAGCTGAAATTCTAAATTGTCATTGCTACATCAGCCAGGCATCATACAAGGTCAATAATTCAGGATGGGGAGTAGATGAAATTATCGATCAGGTGAAAATTAATCGTCAGTATGCAAAGAATAATAATTGTGGCGCCATTTTCTACAATTCCAACACGTTGGTAGATTATTGTTCATCTCTTGCCGACGATGTATATTCTACACCTACTCTTACCCCTGAGATTACCTGGAAATCGGGCCCAACATATGGAAAGGTTGCCGATTTGAAATATAACAATGGAACATTGTCGTGGACCGAAACAACCAACGGCAAGGCGATTATTCGTTATACTGTTTATGCTGTGCCAATGTCGGTAACAATAGATGGCGCAAAATCGGCCGATGGTGATGGTTTTGATGTTAAATATCTCCAGAAGGTGGTATATGGTGGAAGTTATACACTTGCAACCGATAAACAAAGTAACTATTGGTATGCGGTATCGGTATTTGATGGATATGGCAAAGAGCATGAGGCTGCAATAGTTAACTATCCCGAGGGCGAATCGGAAAGTGCAACGCTTGTTTATCCTGTTGATGATGCTATCGTAGCTTGGACTCCGACGTTTGAATGGAGTGCTGTTGAAAATGCTACATATATTGTGGAGATAGCCTCTGACTCACAATTCCGCAACATTGTATATACTCAAAATAATGTGACAACAAATTCAATTGCAGTCGATCTTGGTCAGTTGGAATCAGAAACTGGTTATTATTGGCGAGTACGCACATCTCAATCGGGTAAACTTGAGGCTGTGAGCGATGTTGAAACATTCAAAACATCGGCACGTCCGGTGGCCCCGGCTACAACTTTGATGACGCCCGAAAATGGGTCGGATCATGAAGAAGATTTTACATTCACGTGGAGTGAAGTAGAATGTGAAGAGTATGTCTTGGAAGTGTCTCCGTCGGCTGATTTTTCAACCATAAAATATACAAAGACGCTTACTACAACGTCACATGAAATGACAATATCTTTGTTAGGAAAAGGCACATTCTATTGGCGTGTAACTACAAGAGGAAAATATCTCTCACCAACAATATCAGAAGTAAGATCATTTAATGTGACAAAACTCTCAATTGGCTCATTCGAACCCGGGTATTCAATAAAAATCGACAAGGATAATGACTCTTATACATCAGTTGATGGGGTAGAGGTGAATAGCCTATGGTTCCGCTCGGTTGATGACAATTATTCAAATATCATATTTGGCGAATCGGGTTCTTACAATCGCTCATTCTGTGTAGGTAATGATTATATCTATATGACCGGTCGCTCTGAAAACTCAAGTGGTGCGAACATTTATTTGCGCAAATTTGACCAGAGAACAGGTGAAATTGTTTCTGACCTCATTCTCGGAGATGAAGGAAAGGTGGGGTATTATCCTTGTAATACAGTGATGAAAGATGATAAAGGTAATATATGTATTGCAAACATGACCATCAATGCATCGCAAAATACAATAAAAGTGTGGCTCGTTGATACTGAAACAGGAGCATTGACTCAAATTGCAAATGTGTCGCCTTCATCAAATTCTTCGGCCCGTATCGACCACGTTTCAATTACCGGAGATGCTGAATCGGGTAATTTTAAACTTTACACCGGAATACGTAATACAACTACGGTTGTGAGATGGACTTTTGAAAACGGAAGACAATCTAAAGAAGAAACTTGCACGCTACAGTCGTTATATCCGTCTTCGGCAGGAAATCTTGGAACAGCTCCGAGAGTGTTGCCTATTAGTGACACTGAAATGTTTGTTATCGGTGGAGAAACCTATTTGAGCCGATACACATTTGCAACAAAAGGCACAATGACCGATTCATTTAAGAATAATCAATCGCTTGTGCCGGAAGGTAAGGAGGCTAATGGTGGAACATTCTTCACTTTGAATGGTGTGAAATATATCGTGTATCCTTATGCCGATCATAAAACCGGACACAAATTTAACCTTGTAAAAGCCGATGCTAATATGTCGTTCTCATCAATGGAAAAAATGTGGACATTGCCCGTTGATGGAATGGGAAATATCGACAGCTCAACTTTCCAATCAGATGCCGATTATTTGACAGTCGATGAGGGTAAAGTTATATTATATCTTTTCGTTGTTGGCAATGGATTGTGTGCCTATGAGATTGTTGATACCTCGGCAAGCGGTATCAGTCAGGTCAACGATGACGTAAATATAGGAGTGGTAGGCAATCTTCTTAACCTCGGAACAAAAGCCGAGCAAGTGAGCGTCTATGATGTCTCAGGTGCGATGATTGCCGCTGCAAGTGATGTGACAACAATGGAAATGAATTTAAATAAAGGCGTTTACATTGTGAAAGTGGTTGTTGATGGTACAACAATTGTAAAGAAAATAGCGATTAGATAAATCGTTTAGATAAATATAAATAGAGGACGCTTTACATCTTGTGGAGCGTCCTCTGTTTATTTGATATAATAATTTTAGAGAGGTTTAAATTAAGTCGTAAAGTAGAGACGATATTCCTCGTGACACATATTCACGAGAATAATCTACTGGACGTATAACCTCATTGTTCCATACAACAATGTCTAAATCGATGGGTATGACGCCTTGTTGTTTAGATGCCGGAGTGCGTCCGCATATTGTCTCCCATTGTTTAAGAGCTCTATTTGCTTCATCAAGTGATAGATTTGTCGTTCCAACCATTATTGCATTGAGGTAGGGAGCATCAATGCCATTGTGTGCCGGGACTTCATAAATCTCAGAAAATGTCGTTTTCTTGAAAATTTGTTTTAGTTGTTTTATAGCATGAGACATTTGCCACTCGCGGTCGGGACTATTTGTCCCAATGCTGAGAATAAATTTATTCATTGTGATATTCCTTTCATTGTTAAAGAGATGCGACGACGGTTGAGGTCAATCTCCAATATTTTAACTTTTACATGTTGGTGTACTTTTACTACTTCTGATGGCGATGAGATGTATTTGTCACATAACTGAGAAATGTGAATGAGTCCATTCTCTTTAATCCCAATGTCAACAAATACTCCAAAATCGGTGATGTTATTGACTATTCCATTTAATTCCATTCCCACTTGCAGGTCGTCAATGGAGTTGATTCTTTCATCAAATTGCATGACTTCAACTGTTGAGCGAGGATCTCTTCCGGGCTTTTCCAACTCGTGAATGATGTCGTTAAGAGTAGGGAGTCCCACTTCGGCTGAGACATATTTGCTGAGGTTCAGTCTATGCAATAAATCTTTGTCGTCAATGAGCTGAGCCAAACTGCAATTATTGTCTTTGGCTATGAGCTGAATGATGTTGTAACTTTCGGGGTGGACAGCTGTGTTGTCTAAGATATTTTGTGCATTTGGAATGCGTAAAAATCCTGCGCATTGTTGAAATGCTTTTGCTCCCATACGAGGCACTTTTAGTAACTCCGATCGCGATGCAAAATCGCCATTTGTTGCTCGATATTCAACGATGTTTGCAGCTAATTGAGCACCAATCCCCGAGACATATGATAATAATTGAATTGATGCGGTATTGACGTTGACGCCCACTGTGTTAACGCAACTCATGACAGTGTAGTCAAGAGCCTCTTTCAACTTAGTTTGGTTTACATCGTGTTGGTATTGTCCAACACCGATTGATTTGGGGTCAATCTTAACTAATTCAGCAAGAGGATCGATGAGTCTTCGCCCGATAGAAACAGCTCCTCTTACTGTAACATCTTTATCGGGAAATTCATCGCGAGCAATTTTTGATGCAGAGTATATTGACGCTCCGTTTTCGTTGACTACGAAAATTTGTATCTTGCGCGGATACCTCAATGATTGTAGAAATTTTTCGGTTTCACGACCGGCTGTGCCATTTCCTACTGCTATAGCATCAATTTTATATGCTTCAATGAGATAACTGATTTTTCGCGCAGCTCCCTTATAGTCGTTTTGGGGTGCGCATGGGTACATTACATCATTGTGCAATAGATTGCCTTGGGCATCAAGACACACAATTTTGCATCCTGTGCGGAAACCGGGGTCTATACCCATTACTCGTTTATTTCCTAATGGTGGCGCAAAAAGTAATTGTCTTACATTCTCGGAGAACATTGCAATAGCACCATCATCGGCTCGGTCTTTTGCTATTGTTGAAATTTCAGTTTCTATTGATGGTTTTATCAATCGTTTATAGCCATCTTTTATCGCCGTTGAAACTAATTGTGCGGCATATTGTGTGGCTGAGTTCTTGATAAATACTCGTTTCAATCGTTCGATAGTATCATCGTCATCAATAGATAAACTTATTTTTAAAAAACCTTCGTTTTCGCCACGTCGCATTGCTAAATATCGGTGGGAAGAACAGTGACGTAGCGGTTGGCTAAGTTCAAAATAGGTTTGATAGTTTTTCCCCTCTTCTTCTTTGCCTTTTATGACTTTTGAAACGATTATGGCACTCCGATTAAATATGTTTCGAACGATTGCTCGCGCCTTCTCGCTTTCACTTACCCATTCGGCTATAATATCAAGTGCACCGTTAATAGCATCGTTGATTGAACCGATTTTCTCTCCTGTGAATTTCGAGGCTTGCCTATCAATATCATTAGATGTTTGTGCCATGATTATTTTTGCAAGTGGCTCTAATCCGGCTTCACGTGCTATTGCTGCTTTTGTGCGACGTTTAGGCTTGAATGGGAGGTATATGTCTTCAAGAGTTGCTAAGTCGAGAGTCGCTTCAATTTTAGCACGAAGTTCGTCGGTTAAATTTCCTTGTGATTCAATCGTTTCAAGGATATATTCTTTGCGCTTGATTATTTCAAGCAAGTTGCTGTGTCGAATTTGTATATTTCTAATCATTACCTCATCAAGAGAGCCCGTGGCTTCTTTGCGGTATCGACTGATGAAAGGGATTGTGGCTCCATCGTTGAGTAATTTAATTGTAGCCTCAACTTGATGATGTGATAGGTTGAACTCTTCCGATATTATTGCGGTCAAGTTGTGTGCCATATTATTATTGTGCTTTGTGAAGTGTTAGTATTGTTATTTCGGGAGTTGCACCTATGCGAGTGGGAATTCCCACAGTACCAATTCCGATATTTACATATAAGTATTTCCCTGACTTGTCGTAATATAAGCCTCCCCAAGTTTTGTATCTCCAAACCGATGGCGACAACCCAAATAGCGACATTTGCATGGCATGGGTGTGTCCCGATAATGTGAGCGAGATGTTTGCTTTGTCATTGTTGGCTATCTCCGACGTCCAATGAGCAGGGTTGTGAGTGAGCAAAATCTTTGTGATGCTATCGTTGAGAGTTGGATAGGATTGTGTAAGGTCGCCATATACCGAAAAGGGAGGGTCTCCCCAATTCTCAACACCGATGATGGCGATAGAATCGTTGCCATGTCGAATGATTGACGTTTCGTTGAGCAATAATTTCCAACCGATTTTTTCTTGTGCTTTATGCAAGGCTACAAGGTTCTCTCTCTTTTGTGCATCATTTTCCCAGTTGCAATAGTCTCCATAATCATGATTTCCGAGTATGGAATACACTCCATCGGGTGCTTTCAATCGCGAAAGGGTTGGTAAAAAAGGGACAATCTCATCTGTGCGACGGTTAACAATGTCTCCGGTAAAAGCAATCATGTCGGGTTTTTGTGCATTGATAGCGTCAACTACTTGAGCCAGGAACGTAGTATCGTTTTTGTATGAGCCTGCGTGAAGATCGGAGAATTGAGCAATGCGATATCCATCAAATTCATCGGGTAATGAAGAAATTTCAATGTTAACGTTGTTGATAGAGATGTTATATCGATTGAAAAGTGCTCCCCACCACATGAGAATGAACCATGTGAGGGCTAAAGCTATCCCGGCGTACGAGATGATTTTGAGTTTAGCTCGTTTCCAGAGTCGGGGAATTGATGCGACGAGATCAAATATTATATAAATCCATTTGGGAAGATATATAGTAAAGTAGCTATATATAATCCACATTATATTGAGCAAAGACGCGTCGCTACCTGATCGACGGGGGAGTGAGATGCCAATGATTATATATAAAAACAGGGCAACTACGATACCTATGTGTATGCGAGAAAATACACGAGGGTGACGGGCCGTTTTCTTTATGACATGATAGATGTACCAATCAATAGCAAGATTTATCGCTATCGTTATAATGATAATGAGTAATGGTAATCTCATCTCAATTGATTGTGAGGATTATTCTTTTCCGGTTGCTATGAGCTTGTTGCGTAACGGATTGGCATACATTGATAGCATCATGTTGCGCATATATGCTCGATCTTCGGCCGTGATATTGGGGATATCGGTTACTTTGTCAAGTTGTTGGTCGATATAGGAATTAACCTCTTCTACATCTTTATTGGTATATTGACTTGCAAAACGAGTCCCGTTTTCCAATTGATCGTATGCTATATAGTTGATGGGGTATATTGTATAGTTGGCATGAATTGCTTTGTCTATGATGGTGCTCACATTGTGAATCAATTCATTGCGATCGCAATCTTTTAATTGTTCCAACTCAGAATTGATACACTTGCACATAGCAAAGTGTACACGTCCTTTGAATTGCAAGAGCCCAATTTCCATGCTGAAAAGGTCATCTCGTTGTGATTTTTGGAAGTCAGGATTTAGTTTGCGAAGAAGGAATTCACGGGCTTTTAGATAGTCGTTGGGGTCAAATTCATAAGAAATAGCTATTGGCGCAAGTTGTTTCGCCATGAGGTTTTCAAATGTATCGCCATTGCCTTCGAGACCCAACATCTTGATGAGGCTTTCTTGAGTGCGGTCGTCAGAGTCTTTGGCTCGGCCTTCGCGTTGAGCAATCCAAACCGATTGTTTCATTTGGGTGATTGCGTAATATATGTACCCCGAAAGTTGCTTTGCAGCTTTGAGTGCTTGTAGCATAGGTAGGTTGCGCTTGACAATGAAGCTCTTGTTGAGTTTCACTAAATCGCTAATCCAATCAAAGATGAGCAAGTTGCTGCCAATTGCAACTTGGCAGGTGGGGAATTGATTTTTAACGAGACATAGGTTCAAGAAAGAAGCATCAAGAACAATGTCGCGGTGGTTGGTTATAAATGTATAACTTTGAGTGTTATCGATATTTTCAAATCCACTTGAAGAAATTCCTGCAGTTGTTTTTTTGACAAGCATTTCTAAAAATGGGCACATGATGTTTAGTTGGAATGCTTCTTGGCTATTGATTTCACACAATTGTTTGGAAAACGTGGCATAATCAACATTTGGCATTACATATTTTACTGCATGCTCAAATCCCGGTTCTTTGACAAGTTGCGTCATTTTTTCTTGAAAAACGCTATCGTCATATGGGCATATATCTATAAAATCGTCTTTTGTCATAATTTTATCTTTAAGGTTTGGAATGAAAAATCATTCCAATTTCCAAAGTTAATACAAATTATTGAATTAGATAAATTATAATTTGATTCTTAGCGAATTTTAAATTTGTGAGTTTGGAATATAGTTGCGCCATTTCTCAATCATAGCAGTCATATCATCGGGAATGGGTGCAGTGAAAAACATCTCTTCTTTGGTCTCGGGGTGCACAAATCCGAGAGTTCGAGCATGTAGCGCTTGACGAGGGCATAGGCCGAAACAATTGGCGACAAACTGTTTATATTTTGCAGTTGTTGTCCCTCGCAAAATTTCGTCACCTCCGTAACGAGCATCGCACAATAGTGGATGTCCAATGTGTTTCATGTGAACACGTATTTGGTGGGTGCGACCTGTTTCAAGCCGACATTTTACTACCGACACATATCCGAGAGGTTCAATCACTTCATAGTGAGTTACGGCATGTTTTCCATATTCGCTATCAGTAGGGAATACGGCCATCTGTAGCCGGTCTTTGAGGCTTCTTCCGATGTTGCCTTCAATCCGACCTGTGGCGGGCGTGGGGATACCCCATACCACTGCGACATATTCACGTTTTGTTGTTTTGTTGAAAAACTGTTTACCTAATGCCGTTTTGGCATCGGGAGTCTTTGCCACAACAAGCAATCCGGAGGTGTCTTTATCTATGCGATGAACAAGCCCCATGCGAGGGTCGTTTACGTCATAGTCGGGGTTGTCTTTGAAGTGGTAGGCCAATGCGTTAACCAATGTCCCATGGTAATTGCCATGTCCCGGGTGTACGACCAATCCTGCGGGTTTATTTACAACAAGCAGGTGTTTGTCTTCATATACTATGTCGAGCGGAATGTCTTCGGGAATGATTTCGAGCTCATAGCGAGGTCTGTCCATCACGATGCTCACAATGTCAAATGGCTTCACTCGGTAGTTGGATTTTACCGCTTTACCATTGACTAAAATGCACCCGGCTTCGGCTGCTTGTTGAATGCGATTGCGTGATGATTTTTCCATGCGGGCAACAAGAAACTTGTCAACACGCAAGAGAGTTTGACCTTTTTCGGCAACGAATCGAAAATGTTCATACATTTCGCTACCATCAGCCGATTCTATTTCTTGGTCGATAGATTCGTCGATTGAGTCCTGTGCAATGTCGTTGATTGTCATAGTGATGTAGTGTTGGGTTTAGAACAATCCTAAGTCATCGCCTGACTCTACCTCTTCGTTTGTGGTTTCAATAATCGTGCTATCACATTGTTCAATTCCTTTGCCTACTTCAATGGTGATGGCCGCAGTGATAGGAATGCGCATTCCTGAACTTAGAGGCAATCCATTATATTTCACTGCCATAACAAGGCCTTTGTATTCCGAAGGAACTTCAACCACACGAATGTTTTTTATCCCTAATCCCTCAATGATAGATCGAGCTTGACGTAGGGAAATATCGGTCATGTTGGGAACTGTAACTGTTCGAGGTGAATATGCATTGATGATTACATATACGGCACGTTCAGGTTTAACTTTTGACCCGGCTTTGGGTATTTGTTCTACAACTTGTCCGGGTGTAACTTTTGTGTTGAACACAGAGTCGGATAAAACTGCTTGTAAATCACTTGCTGCAAGCACTGTGGCAGCTTCATTGTAGGATAGCCCTTTGATGTCGGGGACTTCGCGGAAATCACCGTGCCCGGTCCAATGCTCAAGCCATATGAGTGTAATCCACATGACAATAAAACCGGTTATCGTGATGTAAATGAGATGTGCTATTATGGGGTGATTTTTGAGAAATCGTCCGATTATACTAAAAATTTTTTTCACGTTAAAGCTGTTTTAGATGTAATGGTTTAAATGTTTAGTAGTGATATACTACTTTTAATTTTGCAAATTTACATAAAATCACCGATATTGTCAATATCAATGAATCCGGATTTAGGTGCTATTGTTTTTTTTTGAATGGAAAGTACCGGAATTCCGGCGACTTCACATTCGTTGTGATAACGGTTGCGACGCTTGGGGTGAAGGTCATTGCTGAGTATAATAGTATCGGGTTTTATTGTGTCATATAGCTCAAGAATGTCACCTCTAAATCCTCGGCACACAAGTGCATAGTTGGGGCGTGATGAGGGGGTATAGATGTCGTTGTTGTCGTCAATTATGATGTAATGTTGTCCGGCAAGAACGATGTTGCGACCATAACGTGCGATTAAGTCTGATTTAAAAGTGTCGGTTACGAGGATAAGGGTGTCAACATCACGTCGAGCCATGTAGTCGCGGTATCGAGTCTTGGAGAGTTCTATTATTTCATTGTATTGATGCATTGGGGCTGAGGTGAAAAGATACATCGTAGTGGTGTCGCGAGCGATTATGTCGGTATGGTAGGTGTTGCGAGGAAAGAAATATTCTTGATTGTGGTATTGTGGCTTGATAGCATAATGAAATGCTATTGTTGAGGTGGCTAAAATTAAAAAAGATAAAACCCAAAATAAACGGCGATAGATGAGTGCTAAAAGGAGAGATGCGATAGCCGCATAATAGGGGATCATTATCCATGCCGGAAAGTATATTCCCGTTATCTCAGCGCCTGGAAGTGTAGCAGAAAATTTGGTGATGACTGCGATTATGTTGTAAATCCAATTTAGAGTGTCGCACAACCATAGCGGATCACACCCTAACGCGGCCAATATCACTAATAAAGCTCCTCCACCCATTAAGAACGGAAGTATCATAATAACAAAGATATTACCTATAATAAAGTAGATCGGAAAATTATGAAAGTAATAAGCGACAATTATGCCGGTGCCGAGCATCGCGGCGCACGACAGGGAGGCAAGGGAGAATATGTAGTGCAATATTTTGCGCCGTGGATTTATTGGGTTTAATCGATTTGCAAAAAGTAAAATTGATGCAACGGCGATAAATGTCAATTGAAAGCCTACTGAATATATTGCCATTGGGTCAAAAAGCAATATGAGCAAAGCGGCACAACACATTGCATTCATAGAGCTATGTCGGCGTTGAAGTATCGTGCCGAGGAAATATATCGAGGCCATTATTACTGCTCGGGTAACCGAGGGCGATAAACCGGTTGCTATTGCATACACCCATAGAAGTATAATTGTGATTATAATGCGTGCGTTTCTTTGCTGAAGCAGAGTCAGTGGAAACAGAATGATGGATATTACAATGGCAATTATTCCCACATGAAGTCCGCTGAGAGCAAGAATATGAGCCAATCCTGCCGATGCAAATTCTTTGCGATTTTCAGGAGCAAGCAACGAGTCGTCGCCTGTTATTGTGGCTATGAGAAATTCACACGTAGGACTGTCAAGTTGACTTGCCCCAATGAGAGAAACAACATGAGTTTGAAGGCGTTTGATGCGCCATATTAAAGACGAGTCATGGCCTGTAATAGCGAGATTTTCGGGCTGAATATAAGCCGTGCCCACAATCCCCTGATGATACATAAAAGACTCTAAATCCCACTCGTCGGGAAGGTCATGTTGATTTTTAGGGGTGGATAGGGTTGATGTAAAAGTGATAATATCCCCGGCTTCAATTATTGGGAAGAAAGAGGGTGATGTGACTCTGCAACGACCTATTCCTTCAATTTCTACGATAAGATGCCGAGACGTCTCACTCTCCGCCGTAGATTGTACGATTGCGGTGTGGGTGTGTGGTGCGTTGATGAAAGTCTCGCTTAGAGGTTTTGGCGCTTGTATGGAAAAGTCAATCCAACCTATTGCCAACGATGCCAGGCATATCCCAATTGTTGCGTACCCTCTAAAGAATGTCGCTACTGCTATTGCGATTACTGCAATAACCCACATTGCTGAAAAATCATAGGCCGAGATGATTATTCCAACAATAAATGATACCAATATTGGCAATAGTGGTACGTAAGAGATGGGCGGTTTCACGTCAATTGGTGAGATAGATTACATTGAGTTCATAACAACCACAAAGCTTCCGACGCCAATCAGCACCCATAGCAATATTGCTAATAGAAGAGGCTTAAAACCCACCGATTTGATTGCAGATAGAGACAAACTTGCGCCTATGAGAAATAGAGTCAAAACCAGTCCTTTTTTAGCAATCCAAATCAATGATGAGGTTAACTCTTGGGGTAGATTGCAGAACGTGTTAATAGTCATGGCTAATATAAACAGAAATATAAACCATGGTATTGAGATTTTGCTCGATTTGTCACGAAACAATAACATTGTAATTAATGACAATGGGATAATCCATAGTGCTCGTGTCAGTTTTATCAAAGTTGCCGTTTGTAATGCTTCTGCACCAAAAGACTCTCCGGCACCAACGACCGACGAGGTGTCGTGTATTGCAATAGCAGCCCAAGTGCCAAATTGTTGTTGAGTCATGTCAAAGTAATGGCCTATTGGCGGGAAAATAAATAACGCAATAGCATTTAAAATGAATATAACCCCAAGCGAAACAGCCATCTGTTCCTCGTTCGCTTTTACAATCGGCCCTACGGCAGCAATGGCACTCCCTCCGCAAATAGCTGTACCGGAGGCGATGAGGTAGGAGGTGTTTCGGTTCAGATGTAGCCAATATCCGATGAGGATTCCTGCGACCATAACTCCTAAAACAGAAATAATGGTGAACGTCATACCCTCACTCCCTGACTTTAACGACTCGTTGATATTCATGCCAAATCCCAATCCAACAACCGACACTTGCAACAAATATTTTGAAGCCTTTTTGTTGAATTTAGGGAAAGGACATTTAAATATAAGAGCATAAATAAGCCCCAAAAGTAAAGCTATTGCCGGCGTAATAGAAAATGACAATCCGGCAATGAGATTAAATGGAAACAACACTAAGATAATCAGTGCTATATAAATCCATCGACCCATAGCTTTCATCGTTCCCATATCTAATAGATGAGTTATTTTGTGTTCCAAATGTTCCAAGCTGCAAATGCTTGCAAAAGAAGCATCTCAAGCCCATTCTTTATTGCCGCACCTTGTTCCTCGGCTCGTTTCATGAACAATGTAACATCAGGATTGTACAAAAGATCATAACATAAATGCGAGGGAGTCAAGAGATGATATGGAATGTTGGGACACTCGTCAACGTGGGGATACATGCCCAATGGAGTTGTGTTTACAATAACTTTGTACTCATTCATAACCGCGGCCGACAAATCGCCATAGGTCAACATGCCATCACGTTTTGAACGTGACACATACATCGGCTCAATGCCAAGATTTAGCAATCCATGATATACCGCTTTGGCCGCTCCTCCTGTTCCCAAAATCAACGCTTTTTTGTGCTCAGGCTTGAGCAATGGTTTAAGAGAATCGCAAAAACCTATGATGTCGGAATTATACCCCTTAAATTTTAAAGAATTTTTCCCACGAATGAATTTGATAACATTTACAGCCCCAATCTTAGCAGCATCTTCATCAACTTCATCAAGATAGGGTATAACTTGCTCCTTGTAAGGAATTGTTACGTTGAGCCCACACAAATTAGCATTTTCGCTCACAACCTCCATGAGCTCGCCAATATCAGCAATCTCAAAATTTACATATTTAGCGTCAATGCCCTCAGCCTCAAACTTTTGATTGAAATAGTTCTGAGAAAACGAGTGAATGAGCGGATAGCCAATAAGGCCATATAATCTGCTATAATTTTTTTCCATAGGATTCTTTCGTATCTGAAATTTCCACAAAAATACAACATAGCACGCAAATTCCTATCAAAAACCAATAAAAAAGTATTAAATTTGTGCTTGCAATAGGCAGTTGGGCGGTTCGTCGCTCATTCACATATAGAGGAATGAGAGGAAAGTCCGGGCAACATAGAGCACCATATTTCCTAACGGGAAGCTATCGGCGACGGTAGAGTAGCGTGACAGAAAATAACCGCCTTCGCTTGCGGAGGTAAGGGTGAAAAGGCGGGGTAAGAGCCCACCGGGTGTGATAGGAATATTATGCGCCGCACGTCTTATGGGTTGCAAAACCAAGTATACCGGCATTTAAGGGTTGCTCGTCCATTGTCGGGGGGTAGGTTGCGAAGCGCCTTGAGCGCTTAAGCGACGTGGTGACACGTCGTTCAGATAAATGACGAACTGTCGTGGTAACCCCACATCGTGGGAAGTGCCTCGTCAACATAACCCGGCTTATAGCCCAACTGCCATTGCTTTTTTTATCATTGCGCAATAAATTGAAGAAAGACTTGCACAAAACGCCAAAAAAAATTAAATTGCGCTCAATTTTTAGAATATCATGAAACACCCGACAAATAAGTATTTCTTTTTAGGAGGTCTTGACCTTGAAATGTATGAAATTGAAAATCTTGTATTGCAATGTGGGTGCGTGTGTTACAATGCATCGCTAAAATGGGATAATGCATTCTTAAGCAATTATTCACAAGAATTAAAACGACATTCAGAAAAGCCAGGTAATATTATTTACGGCGTAGAATTGAAAGAGGATATTCCTGTCCCCGATAATTATGTAAAGATTGATCATCATAATGAGTATAGCAATCGTCGCTCGTCATTAGAACAGGTCGCTGAAATTCTAAATGTAGATTTAACACGTTATCAAAAATTGGTAGCAGCCAATGATGTGGGGTATATTCCGGCCATGCTTAATATGGGAGCAACTATTGAAGAGATTGAATCAATAAGAACTGCTGATCGGTGTGCGCAAGGTGTATCTGCCGAAGATGAGTCTTTGGCAGAGCAAGCAATTCAGGAGAATCTAACACAAGTAAAAGAACTCATTGTTGTTCACGCATTTTCTTCAACCTTTTCCCCAATATGCGATAGGTTATATCCCTATGAAGCTTTATTGATTTATACCGAATCGGAATTTACCTATTACGGAAATCGAGTGAAAGATTTGAAAGAAATGTTTTCTGCTGAAATTTTACAACGAAAAATATATTATGGTGGAAATGATGGATATTGTGGGGCTGCAAGTGGTTGTTATACACAAGAAGAGATAATAAATTTAGTAACCAAAATAAAAAAATTATATGAAACAATATAGTTCGCACATTTTTTTGTTCCCGTTTAAATGGGATTTAAGAGGACAAGATAAGAAGGTGTTCACTGAGCGCACCAATCTCAATAGCATTGAATATTGTATGCCCTCATATTGGGAACGCATGCATAAACCGGATAATATTGAAGATGAGAAAGTTCTCTACAATGAGAAAAATTATTTTTATAAATTTGTTCACCCGATTTTATATGATGAGGGGGGTAGCAAGAGCCTCATTCATCATTTTGAGCGAAAAGAACCAAAGTTGAGCAATGGTAATGTCACATATCTGATAAAAACAAAAAATCGAAAAGAACCATACCGATTGCGCATTGATGCAATGAATGTCAATCTATATGATACAGGTGTTGGTGTGTTGTCACTATATTTAATGAACGAAATTGAATCTCAAAGCAGTCCTGAAGATATATTAGCAATAAATCAGTATGGGCGGCGCATCATGCCTCCTTTTTTTGGAGATATACAATATAGAGACGAAATTGCTGAGTATCTGTCAATTGAAGGGCTTCAGTCAATTGGAGATTACTATGAAGATTTTAATGGTTATAAAACAACCGATAGTTGGCATGAAGCTTCTTTTTTGACAAAACTCATATATGAATTGGCAAGTAATATTGATATTGAGCCTATAATTGATGATCGCATGTATGTGTTGTCATGGTATAAACATGCCTCATTTGCAACTCAATTTTCATCAAATCCCAATGCAATATTTAAATCAAGCAAATTGTCCTCGTTTTGGTATCGTTTTGTCTTCGTAGATGGCAAATCTGTCACATGTCAAAATGAAGATATGAAAGCCTCGCTATTAAATAAAGCTACTTATATGCGTTGGCAGAATTTGGGCTCGCTTTATGGCGTAAGCCGTTATTCAATGGTATATCTTGCTGGTGAAGGTGTCCCTGATTTTCTGTTGTCAAACTTTAATGGTGTTTATGCCCGTATGGCTGAAATCGTGATTGTGCAACGTGCCACAATGTTGCGTTTCTCGGGTGAGATTACTAATGTTAGCCATTTATCAAATAAAAATATTCCGGATGTGTTTGAACGCATTAATTCGGTGTATAAAGAGTATATAAGATTCATAAATCAGATATATCACAGAGATATAACTGCGCAAGATCAGGGCATTGAACTCTATGCTATGCTGCATGAATGTTATAAAATGGATGATTGCATTAAGGACCTTGACCATGAGTTTCAAGAATTGCATGAGTATGTATCCCTTAATGAAGACCGTATTCGCAACAACAAAGCGACTATTCTCAATTACGTGGCAACTGTATTTTTGCCTATATCCATCATAACCGGATTTTTCGGCATGAATTCATGGTGTAATGTGTTATGTGAAAATTGCGGTTTGGAATGGCAGATTATTACTATATTTGCAGGCGTACTGATTTCGGTAGGCGTGCTATTGATTATGAATAAAAAACTTAAAGTATAATTATTGATTATGAATTGGAAAATTGTAACGTGCGAAGTAGCATTGATAGCATCTTGTGTGCTGTTGATATTTAAAGATTTGGAATGTTGGCTTGTTTGGGTGATTCTGGCAGTTGCTATGATTTTACCCTATGTAGCGCTTGGCTATGATATCAACAAGCAACGTCAAAAGATAAAGCAAGAAAATGGACGTATTAAACTCCAAAATGAATTGGACGAAAAATTGGCAAAAGTAAATGGTGCGAATAAACTCCGTAAAGACTTCTGCGAATGGATGGAGTGGAAAAAGGCCCAAGAATTGTCAATCGGTGAAATCAACGAGGAGTTTAAACAATTTAAAAAACTATTCCATAGCGATGTTGACAAGACTGAATGAGTTGTATTATCACAAACTGAAAGTGCGTTTCACGACATCAAAACGTGTTGAAATGCATTGTTGGTTTGGAGCTGTGTTGCGCAATAGGTTTCTTAAAGCTGCCGATACCATTCTTGACGAAAATGGTACATCATTACGCTTTTTGCTTGATAAATTACCTTTGCATTCAGAGCATTTTATGTTCAAACGGCTGGAGGGTGGATTCCCTAAGGCATTCCTATTTCGTTTTGACGAAATAGCTCCTCGTTTAAGTGGGTTCTCGCTTGATCCGGATAGGGTGTATACTATAGAATTGATTGTTATAGGAAATTATTCCCGATACATCAATCTATTCTCAAGGGCAATAGAGCAAATGTTTAGCGAGGGATTTGGACACCCGATAGTCCCCATGTCACTGATAGATATTAGTGAGGGTGATGATAGCTATCTTTATTGTCGTGGGCGAGAGTTAGGTGAATTGAGCTATCCCATTTCGTTTAAAGAAACTCTCAATCAATTCAATATAGGCAAACAATATTTGCAATTGGAATTATCGTTTAACACGCCAACGAGTCTTATTTCTCGTCCCGGAAAGGTTGACATATTGGGCTATCAGTCTCGATTGAATAATTTCCCCTCGTTATATCAGTTCATTCGCTCGGTCTGTTATAGATTAGCATCTTTGATAATGATTTATTGCGATCCACAAGCATTTGTGAGCGAGGAAGATATGAACGATGCTGTTGATGCATTTGTTGCCGACGTAGCTCCTGCTTTATTGCTTGATGCTTCGATCTCATGGCAACACTGTTATAGTTCACCTCGCAAAGAGGGCGCAACATATAAAATGAACGGTTATATCGGACGGTTGGTATTTGGCACGGTCCCTCAAATTTATTTGCCGGTGTTGCACTTCGCTTCTGATTTGGCGGTGGGTAATGACGTGAATTATGGACTTGGGGCATTCGGCCTACGATATAGAGAAGAAATCACAGATTAAACATTAGATGATATAAATTATGGCAAAACTAACAATAACACTGCGCCAAGATACTCCCATGTGGCACTTTCTTCCCGATGAAACCGGGTGTTGTCTGCGTGCTACAGAGGTCAAGCCTAAACTTGATAAGTTTCTGAAGACAAAACCTGGCTATAAATCTGAATGGCAAATCAAAGACAAAGACCAGGACGCATTAGATTATAAAATGAGTTTCTGTACTGTTGGTGAGATTAATGAAAAGATAAAAGATAGTAAATTCTCATTATTTTTTGGTAATCAAAAAAAGCCTGAAGATGAACAAAAGAAGCCGATATATTATCCAAATGGAATAGTAATGACAATCTTTTCACTTAACAGCGATTTAGTTGAAAAGATAAAAGATCATATATGTGAATTTTTTGCGTGCCATAGTTTTGGTACTCGTCAAAGTAAAGGTTTCGGCTGTTTTTATCCGACCAAGATTAATAATAATGACATTAAACCAAAAAACTACTGTAGCGAAAAAATAAAATCAATTGCACAGTACAAATTTGAAACAGCCCAAATAAACGATGATGATTTTAAGAAGTTGTTTGAGTACATCAATTGTTTTCACAAATTGATAAGAAGCGGAATTAATAACAATAGGTATTACTATGATAAGAAAAAGGGTAAAGATATAGATCAGAAAGGATCTTATTATAAATCGTTGATGTATTTCTATGTTAAAGAAGAATTGAAAACCGATTGGGACAAACCGAGAATAAGACATCGCTTTAAGTTATGGCCGCAAACTCCATCCAAGCGTTGTGACGCGTTAGAATTTAAAACAATGTCAGATAAACCTATAACATTGTATCGTGATGCATTGGGCTTATCATACAATCAAATGTGGGGTAGTGGTCGGAATGTTAATATTGAGATAGATGATGTAGAACGTTTTAAATCTCCGATATTTTATCGTCCTGTATGGAACGGGTCTAGATATATTGTGTACATTATATTAGATACGTCAATAAAAATTGATAATCGCACAGGAAAAATCATATATGATAAAGATAAAGAAAAAGAAAGTGAGAACGTTAAAATTGCGCCATTTGATGTATTGAAATACTTTGAATATATAGAAAATAAAATAAAATTTGTCAGCAATGGTAGTAAAGACACGACTCCTAATGTAGATGCAATCATAAAACAAATTAAAGGCTCATTTGAAAAAATATAACAGAACTTATGAAATATATAGGAATTACATTAGGCCCGATTGACCGTATTGCCGAATACTCTAAGAGTACTCGGTCCATTTGGGCGTCAAGCTACATATTCTCGTTTTTGGCTAAGAAAATTGTGGAGGAATTAAAAAGTAAAGGCATTAAAAATAAAAAATTCCTCAAGCCTGTCATTACCAATGATATGTTAGAATCTTCACCCATTGGCCGTTTCCCGGATCAATATGTGTTTGAGGTTAACGAGGGCTCTAGGTTGACGGCACAAGAAGTATATAAAATTGCCGGGGGTATATTAGATGAAATTGCCTGTGATATAAAAAAAGATGATGAAGATGTAAAGAAGATAATTAAGCAGGTTATAAAAGTTTATGTAGTGGAGAAAACCTATGAAACTCAACCCGATTCTGTAGTCGAAGACTTTCAGACAATGTTTGACGCTATGGAGTGTCGCGATGCATATATAATGCGAGGCTATGAAAACAAATTTGCAGAATATTTTGATAGAACAGATACAATATTATTAAAAGAAGCAAAACCAAAAGAGTACAAAAAAGGAGAAAACAAGGATTATCGCATGTTTACTTCTATTCTTGAATGTTCGGCTCAAATTGATATTACAGAAGCGAATAAATGCGAAAAAGATGTCAGCAAACTAAATGCATTGAAACCCTATCAGAAATACATTGCCTTTGTTGCTGCCGATGGTGACCATTTCGGAAAAACAATTTCGTGCGATTCTGCAAATAGCGGTCTGCTTCGTGATTTTAATACAAAATTGAACGAGGAGGTTCAAAATTATGGCGGACAGGTCATCTTCCAGGGTGGTGATGATGTATTGTTTTTTGCTCCAATATTTTCGCCACAAAAAAAAGACATCTTCTCCTTAATTAATGAAATTGATGTTCAGTTTCATAATATGGTGTATGGAAAAATTCAGGATAAATCTCATTTTAAAAATATGCCATCTTTCTCCTATGGTGTAGCGATTGCCTATTACAAACATCCTATGGCTGAAACTCGTGCTCGTGCTCTTCAATTGCTGCATGATTGTAAAGAAAATGGCCGTAATGCAATTAAATGGGAAGTTATGAAGCATAGCGGGCAAACCTATGGCGGCATGATTAAAAAGAATGCTCCGGGTACTGAAACCGAGCAGTTAACGCAGATGTTGAATATTATTAAAAACTCAACCTCAGATGTTGACAACAATTTCTTGCACTCGATAACCCATTGGCTTATCAAAAATGGAGCTATATTAACTCACATTCTTCAACAAAGTGATAAGAAAAATAAGGAAGTTCTGCTGAACAATTATTTTGATAATAGTTTTGACGAACCGGTACATGGCAAAAAGACTGATTTTATCAATGCCATTAAGTCATTCTTGTTGATTGAAGGTTTAGAGAAACCTCATGAAAAACTTCACGCTTTGTTGCGTTATGTCGAACTGCTATTAAACAAATCTTAAAATGGGAAATAATAACACAAAACGATATTTAGTGCGTCTCACGCCTATTGATGCCTATTTCTTTGGCGGTGAGGTGACTTTTGGCGATAACCTTGCAACTCAAAATTATCGTGTGCGTTCCAACTATCTGCCACAACAATCGGCCGTATTGGGATTGATGCGCTATGAAATCCTACGCCAAAATGATTGTTTATTTAATGGAAAACCTACGGAGGAGGAGAAAAAGAAAGCCAATGAGTTAATAGGTGAAAAGGGTTTTGACCCACAACCTCAAATTCAATCTCAAACTTCCTATGGTATCATTCAGCGCATTTCACCTTTATTCATTGAAAATCGCAGAGAAAAACGGTTCTATACGCCTCTGCCATTGGATTATAATATTAATGTGTCTTTTGATGGTACAATAAATGCATTATATAATGGAAAGGAAAAGCCGTTGCCAAAAATAGAAACTGAAACTATTGAAAAGAAAGAGGCATTCAAATCAAAGACTTACGATAACTATCTGTTTTGGTGTAGTCCCGGTGTGAGCGAGGCGAATGCAGATAGCCCATTTGAAAAGATTAAGGTTGATGAAATTTTTAAAGAAACCGAACAGGTGGGTATTCAGAAACAAGGTGGCGATGATGCCTTTTTCAAGCAGACACTCATAAGGCTTGATGATAAATACAATTTTGCGTTTACAGTAGAAGTGAGTGAAGACCTGGATCTAGAAAAGTGCCCTGCTATTGTGCCTTGGGGCGGAAATCAGTCCCGGTTCAAGATTGAAATAGAGGAGATTAACGATGGTTTTGATTTTTGTACTTATTTCAAACAGTTAAGCCGTGAGAATCGATTGCTGTTGCTTGGCGATGCGTTTATTCCTGATGATGAAAGAGATACGATCGATTTTATATGGGGCAATTGTATTGACAATCGTTACATAATTAGAAATATAAAAGACGGACGTTCATGGGGAAAACCACCCAAGTCGGCGCTATTCCAACTTCAATCGCGTGGCAGCGTCATTTATCAAAAAGATATAACAACATTGTCCGCACTAAAAGAAAAAATTGAAAATAAAGCCTGTATGGCAATCGGCTTAAACATATTAATCTAAACAAAACAATAAAATAATCAGTAATACAAAATAATATTATGGCAAATAAACTATTTCATATCACAGCAATAACCAATCTGCATGTTGGTAGCGGTAAAGAAAATATTGGTGTCGTTGACAATCTCATTCAACGCGATGTCGTGACAAATCTTCCTGTGATAAATTCGTCAAGCCTCAAAGGCGCATTGCGTGAACATTGCAATGGTAAGGATTTTTTAGAATATGTATTTGGCTCTGAACCGGGAGGGACAAAAGATAATAAGCAAGATAAGAAAGAACCCGAAACTAAACCGGGCAATTATAAGTTTTTTGATGCTCATTTATTGGCTATACCGGCGCGTAGCGACAAGAGCCCTTATTATATGGTAACTTGCCCTATGGCAATAAAACATTATAATGAAACGGCAAAGATGTTTTTGGGTCTTAAAGATGAAATAATTCCCGTCCCGGAGGTCTCAACTAAAGATAGCAATGGAGGTACTTATATTGAGGATTTTGAGTTCTCAAAATTGGTGAAATCAGAAGAGATAAAAACACATATTGGTAGTGATGTTGACGTAGTCGTTATAAGCGATGACGATTTTAAAGAACTATGTGATGATGAACATCTTCCGGTTATTGCGCGCAACTGCTTAGATTCAAAGAACCCAAATTTATGGTATGAACAGGTGTTGCCTCGTTTCAGCGTGCTTTATTTCCCGCTGATTGCTGCAGAAAACTTTGATGTTTTTAAGAACGCCGTAACAAACACTCTGGTGCAGATTGGTGCAAATGCAACAATCGGTTATGGTTTCTGCAAGATTGAAGATAAAACACAGTCAAACTCTAATACTCAACAGTCATGAAACTAAGTGTAGATACCGTAGAAAAAGCATGTGACGCGCTTACCAAGTCAGGCATTGTTGACAAAAACGGCGAGTACGACAAGGAATTTAAAGGTTATATTTCGGCTTTTGGTGTAGCTGTTGTGCAAATGGGGCTATATCCCGCATTGCTCATTTTTGAAGATAAAAGTGCAAATACTAAAGGCGATCGGTCCAAATTAGCCGACGCGTTGGGGATTTTCTTAGATAAGACCGATAAGTTGTCTGAACATTATAAAAGTCTTAATGAAGAAAATCGCAAATTAATGCAAAAACGAGTAAACGAAGCTCTTGTTGCACTCAAGCTTGCTTTGCGCATCTATAAACCTAAGGACGAAAAAATCAAACGAAAATAAATCATGAGAAAGGATTATAACTCGAGGAAAAGGGAAGATTGGATTGATCCACCCCGAAACGGATATAGAAAAGACTACAATGCCGGTAAAAAAACGTCTCAACCTTATAAAGGTTATAAAGGCCCTAATAAACCGAAACAGCAGAACGATGATTTTAAAGCCAATATCGGTTGGCTCTTTTATCGCGATTATTATCGCGGTTTAGAGACTGGTAATGCCAATCTGAGTGAGAAAAATAAATTTATTACAAGTTCAGAGTTTAAATCGTTTAAAACGGCCAATGAAAAAAAGATCTCTGAAGCTCTGACAGGTTTTAGTTGTGTCGAAATGGAAGTGTTGCCACCAGGGCTGCTCATAGGTAGTGGCATATCTCATGGTATTCCCGGGGCTGAGGATTTCCAGTTGGGCTTTCAGTTTGACTACACAACGGGACTTCCCGTCATTCCAGGCTCTTCAGTTAAAGGGGTATTGCGTAGCATGTTCCCGATGAAAGGGGAATCTGATAAAACTGATTATATAAAATCCCTGTTGCCCGGATGGAATGATGACAAGATCAAAAAACTTGGAGAAATTCTGTTTAATCATGATGATTTGGCAACATCAGAGACTCCCGTTTTTTTTGACGCAATAGTGAGTCGCGGTGTTGAAAAAAAGCAGCAGAATAAAGACCCAAAAAGTCAAGATAAAAAAGGCGATATATTGGGCAGTGATTATATTACTCCTCATGGTGAAAATCCGCTCAAGAGCCCGAAGCCCATTCAGTTTATGAAAGTATTGCCCGGAGTGAGATTTAAATTTTATTTTAAATTGCCGAAGAAGTTACAGGGCTTAACAAGTTCTGATTTAAGAAGTCTATTTATTAAAATTCTTGAAGATGTGGGTGTCGGTGCTAAAACAAACGTCGGTTACGGACATTTAAAACACATAGAATAGCCGCAGTAGTTTCTAATTGTACTACGCTACTATAAAATAGAACATTGACATATTTATATAATATTCCCAATAGAGCAAAATCGTTATTACTGAGACTGCTCATGTTTAAATGCGCAAGTTCCCCTCTCTGAGTAATAGCTAACATTTTGAGACAAAAGAACATAAGGACATAAAAGTTTATGCCGTTATGTGCATTATGCCTAAAATAGCAAGTTCCCTCCCTGGGGTAGGGAGGGTGTCGCAAAGCGACGGAAGGGTACGATGTTTATATTCTTCCGCCCTCGCAATGCTCGGTCTCGTCCCCCTGCACCATGGGGACACCTAAATACTTATGTCTTTATGTACATTATGTCTTAAATAAAAGTTCCCTCCTTGGGGTAGGGAGGGTGTCGCGAAGCGACGGAAGGGTACATTTGCGACAATGAAATAAAAAAGACAGTTAAAGCGCTGGTATTCATAGGGGAATTTGTTTTATGAGACTAAGCGTTGGAAAAGTCAAGTTGTTAGGAATCAGCGAGATTCCCCTATATACTGCGTTAGCGGTACTGAGACTATAAGTATAAAATCAACGGTAACGTTTATAAAGGATTCCCCTATATACTGCGTTAGCGGTACTGAGACTTCTTAATGTTTTCAATTTGTTATTTATTTCTTGTGATTCCCCTATATACTGCGTTAGCGGTACTGAGACATGGCTTTAATAAATGTCTGTCTCATATGTTTTAGATTCCCCTATATACTGCGTTAGCGGTACTGAGACCGTAAGAAACTCCTCAACTTGGTCGCTTATAGGTGCGATTCCCCTATATACTGCGTTAGCGGTACTGAGACATTCATAATATTTAAATAGTTTAACATCATAATTTAGATTCCCCTATATACTGCGTTAGCGGTACTGAGACATTTCCTTAAACATAATATGACAATTATAAATTGATTCCCCTATATACTGCGTTAGCGGTACTGAGACGCAACCTGCGAATTTCTGTGCAAGCTCTTCTCCGAGATTCCCCTATATACTGCGTTAGCGGTACTGAGACATCAATCTCCTTTAATCCTGTGAACTTTTCCATGATTCCCCTATATACTGCGTTAGCGGTACTGAGACTCATAATAACTTTTTTTTTACATAATTATATTTTTGATTCCCCTATATACT
>JAFVPD010000006.1 GCA_017505535.1 Muribaculaceae bacterium | reverse complement strand
GAGCCGTTCCGAGCAATTGGAACGGCTCCTTTTTTTGAGACAAAGGTCTCATTTATTGAAGAATACCGACAATGGTTAATTGAAATGGGAGTATCTCCCGATGAGCCTTATTTCCCAAAGATTGGTTAATTCACGTCTTTGCAGACTCCGGTGTAGGTGGGGTTGTGCTCGCTATCCGGAGGTTTCGGGCTATGCCCTCAACCACGCGGTTATTATATACGCTTCGCGTCCAGTGCTTCGCACGATTGATTTGTTACAAGGTTGTGATTATACATTAGTGATGTTATCCACACTAAAAAGCGACTGAACCATGATATTGTGACATGAGTGAAATGCTGATTGTTAAATCGGAGTGTTTATTTTAACACTACTTTGTTAAAATCGCAATTTTTGTTAGAAAACTCTATCAAAAAGCCACTAATTTTCAAAATTATCTCTTATCTTTGCTCAGAATATAGATACTTATTGTTGTTAGAATATATAGGCTGTAGAAGAGGCTGTGGGATAAAAGCTGCCCCCGCAGAATGTTTTGTGTAGTACACACATATTTGTGAGAAATAAAATAGAGATTATATAAATTAATGTAAAACAGTAAACTAAACAATTCTTGCATGAAGAACATTTGTTTTCAAATGAGTCGGAAAGCATGGCTCGCCCTCGTAATGGTGCTATGCCTTTCTTTCCCTGCTTTAGCGCAGAAGATTACAGTATCAGGTACTGTAGTTGATCCTACCGGTGAACCCCTCATCGGTGCAAGTGTACTTGCCCAAGGGACAAATACCGGTGTAGCTACCGACATTGACGGTAACTATCGTCTTGAAGTTGAAGCCAACGGCACTCTCGTTGTGTCATACGTTGGATACAACACTCAGACTATTGCCGTAAATGGTCAAACAACAATCAATGTAACACTTCAGGAAAACTCAGTAGTACTCCAAGAAGTTGTAGCTATTGGTTATGGTGTCGTTAAAAAATCAGATGCTACCGGTTCGGTTGCAATGGTTAAGCCCGATGATATCGAGGCAGGCCTTGCAACTACAGCACAAGACCTCTTGGTGGGTGCTGCTCCTGGTGTTGTTGTGACAACCGATGGTGGTAACCCTGCCGGTGGTGCTGCTATCCGCATTCGTGGTGGTGCTTCTCTTTCTGCATCAAACAACCCATTGATCGTGTTGGACGGTGTGCCCTTGAGCGACCGTGACTATGGTGGCATGAGCCCATTGTCAATGATTTCTCCAAGCAACATCGAGTCTATGTCGGTGTTGAAAGATGCGTCTGCAACTGCTATTTATGGTAGCCGCGCGTCAAATGGTGTGATCATCATCACTACTAAAAAAGGTCAAGCAGGTAAGCCTCAAGTTAACTTCTCGGCCAACATGCACATCAACACTGCTGCAAACACTTGGGACGTGCTCAGCGCTGATCAATTCCGTAAACTTGTTACTGAACAAATCGGCACTGAATCGGCGATTGCTCAACTTGGCGATGCTAACACCGATTGGCAAGATGAAATTCTTCGCACAACAGTTTCACACGACTACGATTTGAGCGTTGGTGGTACTGCAGGTTTCTTGCCCTACCGCGTTTCGGCTTCTTATACCAATAGCAATGGTATCCTCAACACTTCTCGCATGGACCGCACAACTGTCGGATTTAACTTGACTCCCAAGTTCTTCAACGGTAAACTTTCGGTTAATGCCAATGTTAAGGGTTCTTATAGCAAAAACCGCATGGCCGATCAAGGTGCTGTTGGAACAGCTTTGAACTACAACCCAACTCTTCCTGTTTACACTACTTATGGAATGTCAAGCACCGGCATGAACATGTTTAATGGCTATACAACATTGACCGATGCTCAAGGCAAGCCTATGGACAACTCTCCAAACAACCCTGTGGCTATGCTCGAAGAAATCAACAATACTGCCGAAGTATTGCGCTCAAGTGGTAACCTTCAAGTTGATTACGCTCTTCATTTCTTCCCCGACCTTCACCTTAACTTGAACCTCGGTTATGAAGTTGCTGAAAACGAAACAAAATCAACAACCGAACAAAATTCACCACAAGCATGGCGCGGTAACTACTATAATGGTGCCGGTACAGTTTATAACCACTATCAACTCGAACGCAACACTCTTCTTGAATTCTATGCCAACTATCGCAAAGAATTTAAAGAATTGAAATCAAATTTTGATGCTATCTTAGGTTATTCATGGCAACGCGATGACTATCAAGGCAATTCATTGACTACATTCAACACTCCCGGTTTCATCAACGATTGGTCTGCAATCTATCAAAATGGTATGTACAACCTTGGTGTTGACAATGCTTCTACTCTCATGATTGGTCACTCTTACAACGATGCTCCAACTTCTTACTGGAAAGGTCAATTGAACTTGATGTCATTCTACGGACGTTTGAACTACATCTTCGATGATACTTATCTATTGACATTCACTCTTCGTGATGACGGTACTTCTCGTTTCTCTAAGAACAATCGTTGGGCTTTGTTCCCCGCATTGGCTCTTGGTTGGAAAATCATCAACATGCCTTTCATGGAAGGTGCTCAAGACGTGATGAACGATCTTAAATTGCGTCTCGGTTGGGGTGTTACAGGTCAACAAGCTGTAGGTGGTTTGTATCCCTATATCCCTGTTTACGTTCAATCAAATACAGGTGGATTTGTAAACTATCCTTCACCTGATGGTAAAGAATATCCTTGGATCAATCCTCTTTATCCAAAGGCTTACAACGAAGATATCAAGTGGGAAGAAACTACTACTTGGAACGTTGGTCTTGACATGGCATTCCTCAATAACCGCATCACTGCAAGCGTTGAAGGATACCTACGCGACACAAAAGACCTTCTTGCTTATGTGCCCGTGCCTGCAGGTATGACTACTACCAACTATATGGACCGCAACATCGGTGAACTTCGCAACTACGGTATCGAAGCAACTATCACTGCTAAACCAGTCGTTTCAAAAGATTTCACTTGGACCACAAGCTACAATGTTGCTTGGAACAAGAACGAGTTGACTGAATTGACAGGTTCTACAGCTGAAAATGCTTCTTACTATATCACTGCTGCATCTAACCCCGCATCAGAAAATGCCGGTGCTCTTCAAGTGCACAAAGTGGGACACCCTGCCTATTCTTACTACTTGCTCGAACAAGTATATGACCAAGATGGCAATCCTATCCCCAACCAATATGTTGACCAAAATGGTGACGGCGAGATCAATGACAACGACTTGGTTGTGAAACATTCTCGCGATCCTAAAGTGACCATGACTTGGAACAATACATTCAACTACAAGAATTGGGACCTCGGTATCCAACTCCGTGCCAACATTGGTAACTATGTATTCAACTCAGTGCTTGCCGGCAAGTCAAACTTGACAACTGTTGACCGTTACGGTCTTAACAACGTTGTGAAAGCCGACTACTATTTCAACGATGCATCGGCCAACTCTAACCTCGTGCGTAGCGACTACTTCCTTGAAAACGCAAGTTTCGTTCGTTGCGACAACATCACTCTTGGTTATACATTCGATAGCTTGTTGAAAGACAGCCTCAAACTACGTCTCTTCGGTGCCGTACAAAACCCATTTGTAATCACCAAGTATCGCGGTCTCGATCCTGAAGTATTCTCTGGTATAGATAACAATGTTTATCCACGTCCTTTGACTGTTACTTTTGGACTTGTTGCAACTTTCTAATCATTTAATTAATAAGAAAGAAACAGATATGAAATCATTCAATAAATTATTCATAGCATTGGGATTGTCAACTATGGCATTGGTATCTTGTACCGACGACCTTGATAATCCTGTCATTGACGCCAATGACACAACCCCTGAGGCCTTTGCTCAAGATCCCAAAGGCTATATGGACCGTGTGCTCGCTGAGTGCTATCAAGGTCTAGCTACTTCAGGTTATGGTGGCCCAGGTAACTCAATCATCTCGGGTGGTGATGCCGGTGCAAACTCTTTCACTCGCGCAATCTTTGTGTGCAACGAATTGACTACCGACGAATTTGCTTGGAAGCAATTTGGTGATGCCGGACAATATGAGCTCGCTACAATGCAACTCGCTGCCGACAACGGTGTGATGTACACTACCTATTCTCGTATCTACACTTGTATCGCTTTGTGCAACGAGTTTATCCGCACAGTTGATGCAGGTAAATTCTATTTGACTGAAGACCTCATTCCAATTTCAGAAGAATACAAACGCCAAGTTAAAGTGCTTCGCGGCTTGTGCTACTTCTATGCAATCGACATGTTTGGTAACGCCGGTTATTCCGACGAAACTTTTGCTGCAGGTACTGCTCCTGCTCAATGGACACGTGTTGACCTTTACAACAAGGTAGTAGGCGATCTTGAAGCAATTTCTGCTGAATGGGGCGATTCTTATGTTGAACCTTCTTATGGTTATGTAGGTAAAGAATGTTGCGATGCTCTTCTCGCTAAATTCTACCTCAATGCCGAAGTTTACACTGGTACTCCTGCCTATGACAAGTGCTGGAACATCTGCCAAAAAATCATCAACCACCACAAAGGTGACGGTTTCAATGGCTCTGGTCTTGCTCAATCATATAAAGCTGTTTTCGGTGCAAACAACGACGAATACATGGCTCAAGGTTCTCGCGTGAACGAAATCATCTGGGGTATTCCTCAAGATGGTGACAACCTCCAAAACTATGGTGGTACTACATTCTACATGGCTGCCGGTTCTTCTACTTCAACTCCCGGTGTGAATATGACCAATGCAAGCACCGGTTTGAACGCTTCTTGGACTTGTATGAACGCTCGTCAACAATTCTCAGAAAAATTCTCTTGGAATGCCAACGGCGTGTCTGACGACTTGCGTGCCGAATTGTGGATTACTTCTAAAGATGGTGCTAAAATCACTAACGAATCTATCACAAACTTTGCCGATGGTTACGTTCCTGTGAAATATACCAACTATGCTTATGACGAAGAAGGTAATATCGACGACGAACTTTGTCCTCCTGCTTCTAATGCTTTTGCTGATGCCGACTGGGCTGTTATTCGTCTTGCCGAAATCTATCTTTCTGCAGCTGAAGCAAATGTTGTTGGTGGTGCAGGTAATCAAGCCGATGCGTTGACCTATGTAAACTACATTCGTGAACGTGCTGGTGTTGATGCTTGGTCTGTTGCTCAACTCACTCCCGACAATCTCCTTGACGAACGTTGCCGTGAACTTTATGGCGAAAACGTGCGTCGCACCGACCTCGTGCGTCATGGCAAATATGCCGGTAGCGCCTACAATTGGAACTGGAAAGGTAACGTAGGTAATGGTGGTACAGGTACTCCTGAACACATGAACTTGTTCCCAATTCCTGCTACTGTTATAAGCTTCCAAGGTTACAAACAAAATCCTGGTTACTAATCACAGTAAACACAGTGTCTAATTTTTAACAAGTAAAAAGATGAAAAAATTATCAATATTGTTTGCGTGCTTGGTAGCCGTACTCAGCTTCACCAGCTGTGAAGAAGATACCAATCCGCAATACCAAAATCCTACTGAGTTCAAGCTCAATACTCCGGCTCTTGCCAACCAATATTATGAGCTCACTGAGGATGGTACATTTGACATGTCTTGGTCTCAACCAAACTATGGTTACGCTGCAGTTGCTTCTTACAAAGTGCAAGTTTCTTTGACAGGTGAAGAAGAATCTTATTTTGAGTGCAACAGCGAATATAAAAACTGCTATGCTCAAGTGAAAATGTCGGAAGTTGCCGAAGCTATCTGTAAACTCCGTGGCATTGAAAACGAAGATGACTATGTTGACGAACCCGCTCGCAAAGTTTGGCTTCGTGTACATGCCTACATCGCTGGCATCGAAGGTAGTGATATCCTTTCTAATGCGATTGTTCTCAATCAAGTGAAAGAATATTGCGCTATCCAATCTCCCGGTTACATCTACCTCATTGGTAACGTTGGTAACTGGACAGGTCCTGATGCAGCAAATGCCGGCGCTCTTGCCGACTGGCGTCTATTTGAAAGCGCAACTGCTATCGGTAGCAAAATCTACTCTGGTGTGTTTGATATGCCTGCCGGACAACTCATCTTCCGTTTCTATACCGAACTTACCGGTTGGGACGGTGGTGCGTCTGTTGGTATGCAAGTTGATGACAACCCTGTTGTTATTACTCTCACCGATGGTGCATTCAATGGCTCGCTTGTTGCTCCTGGTAAGGGATCAATCCAAATTGACAACTTTGAAGGTGGCATGATGAAAATCACTGTAAACCTCAATAACAAAACTGTTATCATCGAAACAGGTGAAGCTGCTGTTGACACCAATGGCAAAGCATTTATCTACATCGTTGGTGCTGTGTCTAACTGGACTGAACCTTCTGAAGCCAATGCTGCTCACTACGAAAACTATAAACTTTATGACCTCAAAGGTGATGGCGTTTATACCGGTACTTTTGAATTAGCTGCCGACCAAAATGCTTTCCGTTTCTACAACACATTGTGTGGTTGGGCCGGAACTGACTCTTTCGGTTCTCAAGTTGAAGATGCCAATGTTGACATCGCTCTCACTGACGGAGTGTTCACCGGTCTTGGTGTAGCTGGTAAAGGCAACTGGAATATTACTAATTGGGAGGGTGGCAAACTTGCTATCACTGTTGATAAAAACACAAGCACAGTTACATTCACTCAGAAATAAAGATTAATCAATAACTTGCAGTCGCAAGTCTTTTGGGACTGCAAGTTACTTAAATCATAGAAACAATATGAAGAAACTTAGCATAATGTTAATGGCTGCTTGTGCTCTTGGATTCACTGCGTGTGAAGACGATGAAAGCAAAGCCATTCCACAAAGCAACCCTCAAGAAACAATAATGGAAGCTGCCGGACTTGTTGTTGCTCAGGGTGCTGCAATTGAAGCCGGCGTTGCCGACCTTGGTGCTGCTAACGAAGCATCTCAAAACGTTGCAGTTCTTAATGTAGTTGAAGCGGCAGGTCTTCCCGAAGTTGCTTCTTTGAAATTTGTGATGCAACTCGACGGCGCAAATGATTTTGCTTCTCCTCAAGAAGTAGCTACTACTGTTATCGACAACGTTGTTTATGTTGCTCCTTCTGATTGGCAAGCTGCTCACGTTGCTGAATTTGGTAAAAATCCTCAAGCTCGTGAATCTCATGTGCGTTTTGCTGCCTATGCTGTGAACGGTACATCTGCTGTGCGCATTGGTAATCCTGAACTTTATTTGGGTCAAGCATCTCTCACCGTGACTCCATTCGCTCCTGCTTTCTTTATCGACGAAGTGTACAAACTCGTTGCTAACGGTAAAGAAGTAGCCGAATTCCTTTGCACCGGTGGAAATGTTTATGACAACCCCAACTTTAAAGCAACTGTATCTATCCCTTACGACGACATCATCGACGAAGAACTTTGGGAATGGTACATCGTAGCTAAAAATGCTCCCGAAGGAACTGCTCACACTATCTACGCTCCCAATGCCGATTCTTATGACTTGATGGAAGGTATGCTCGATACTAACGTTGACGGCGTTGTTCCCGCTGTGGGTAACTTCCCATTGGAAGGTAAATGGGTGTTCAATTTCAATGCCGAAAACCTCAGCTTCAAGATTGAAGAAGCTCCAAAAACAATGTACATGATTGGTGGTTTCTGTGGTTGGAATTGGGACAATGCTGCTCAAATGGTTGTTGTAAACGGCTCAAATGAATCAGTATTCTGGACTATCCGCTACGTGAAAGCAGGTGAAGGATTCAAGTTCAATTCTAACACTGCTTGGGACGGTGGCGAATTTGGCTACGACGGTGCTACTGTTGGCACTTGTGTTGCCGGTGAAGTAACAAGCGACGGTGGTAACCTCGCAGTTGAAAAGGCCGGTTGGTACATCTTCGTTATCGACAATTCAGGCGTTAAACCTGTACTCAACGTTTACGAACCCAATGTATATGTATTTGGTGCTGCCAATGGTGGTATCTGGAATTCTACTGAAGAATGGAAGTTCCAAGTAGTAGGTGATGGCGATGCTGAATGGCCTTTCGTTTCTCCTGCTGTTCTTGCAACTGACGGAACCGATGCAAGCTGCTTGCGTCTCTGCATCGAACTCCCCGGATATGACTGGTGGAAGACTGAATTTATCTTCTACGAAGATGGTAACATCATGTACCGCGGTAATGGTGGCGACCAAGCCCGCACCGGAAATCCTGCCGGTAAAGTTTACCTCAACTTCGTGACCGGTAAAGGTAAAGTAGAATAAGAATCAATCTTAATTCTATAATAGATAGCGACGGCTGCCTCAATTTGGCAGCCGTCGTTTGTTTTATGATAAGATTTGACCCCAACAAGCCCCATTTGTGAGTAATTATGATTATTTTTGTGGTATGAAAACTCTTTATGTCACCGATATGGACGGAACTTTGCTCGGCCCCGACAGCAAAGTGAGCCCTACGTCGGCCAAAATTATCTGTGACTTGACCTCGCAAGGAGCACTCATCACCGTTGCGACAGCACGCACCCCCGCAACCGTGCAACCAATTCTTGCCCATACCGCAATGGCGCTCCCTGCAATTGTGATGACAGGTGCCTCGCTATGGGATAGGGAAAAATGCAGTTACAGCAATCCCTCTCACATCAACAATGTAACAGCGCGATGCATCGAAGAGAAAAGCGCAACATTTGGCATCGCATTATTTCAATATACATTGAGCCAAGATAATGTCCTTGATGTGTATCATCAAGGAAAAATGTCGCCAAAGGAACAAAATTTTGTCAAAGAACGGTCCGACCTCCGGTATAAGCGTTTTCATCTCGATAGCCTCTACAATCACCATCAACCCACATTGTTGTATTTTGCAATGGGAGAGTTGCAACGCATCTTTTCGTTGGCCGAGGAGTTGCGAGCAACAGTTGACTGCTCTGTGTCGGCCTACGTTGACATCTTCGGAGCCGATACCGGGATACTTGAGATATTTGCGCCACAAGTGTCAAAGGCGGCTGCGGTGAAATCGCTTGCCAACACCATCAATGCCGACCGCATTGTGGTTTTTGGCGACAATCTGAACGATATTCCCATGATGCAAGTTGCCGACGTGTCGGTGGCTGTGGGAAATGCCCTTGACCAAGTCAAAGCGATGGCAACCCATGTGATTGAAGCCAATATCACCGATTCGGTAGCCCGATTTATTGCACATGATGTAGAGAATGCCCATTAATGATGCTCTGAGTAATATTATTGCGATTTTTGCGTTAAATAATTGATGGCAAATATTTATGATCGACGACGATATGGTGTGTTACTCTTTCTGATTATTTCAGTAGGAGTGGTGGTCTTGTTCCTCTATGTGTCAAACAGTCTTGTCAAGGACCTTTCGGAGCAAGAACGTGACCGCATGCAGATATGGGCCGATGCAACAAAAGAAATCGTGAACATTGGTAATGCATCTGTTGATGACTCAACGAGCATTTCTGCCGGAATTGATATCGACTTTTTGCTCAACATCATCGAACGAAACCGCACCATTCCGGTGCTATGGACCGATGACAAGGACAATATTCTCGGACAGAAAAACTTTGACCTTCCCGAGGCTCAAGACCCCATAATGCCCTATACTGAGCTAAATCAGCAATTCTTGAACGAAAAATTGGCCGATCTCAAAAACTCATCAAACATCATTGTGATGGACATTTCGCCCGACAATCGGCAATATCTCTACTATGAAGATTCCAAACTGCTACAACGACTCAGCTATTACCCCTATGTGCAACTGCTTGTGATGCTCGCATTTATTGCGGTGGTATATTTTGCTGTGTTGTCAACAAAAAAAGCCGAGCAAAACAAAGTGTGGGTGGGGTTGTCAAAAGAAACGGCTCATCAACTCGGCACTCCCATCTCATCGCTCATGGCATGGATGGAACTGTTGGAGAGCTTAGGTGTAGATGCCGAAACGGTTGCCGAGATGAACAAAGACGTGAAACGTTTGAGCACCATTGCCTCGCGCTTCTCCAAGATTGGCTCAAAGCCTCAAATGGAGTCGGAAAACCTCAACGATGCCGTTGCTCGCTCTTCTTCCTATATGTCGTCGCGCATCTCGTCGCGCATCAATCTTACGGTCGATTTAGACAGCAACGCCTTGCCGGCCATGATTTCGGCGCCTCTGTTTGAATGGGTAATGGAAAACCTCATCAAAAATGCAGTCGATGCAATGGAAGGCTCAGGTGCAATAGCCGTGACAACAGGCAAGGAGAAGGACTATGTATATGTCGAAGTGGCCGATACCGGAAAAGGAATATCACGCAAAAACTTCAAAACGATATTCAACCCCGGCTATACTACCAAGAAACGTGGGTGGGGGCTTGGTCTTACTCTTGCAAAACGCATCATTGAGCAATATCATGCCGGCAAAATCTATGTAAAAACCTCCGAGCCGGGTATTGGCACTACATTCCGCATCGACCTACCACTAAGCCATTAGCATAAACTCCATCGGCATATCGGGTGTTGCGGCCGTGCATGCTATCGCCACCCATGCCGCTATAATCGCTGTGATGTTTCGTGCCATAAAATTAATATTTTCGTACGATAACTATAGAGTCTAATGTTTGCTGGTAGTATCGCTATTATTCACAATCACTATTCTGTCAAGTTATCTTTCCCTATTATTCAGGTTTCTCTAACCATATAGTGGTTGAATCTATGCCATTTGAAAAATACATTAAATTTGATTTCTCTCTCTTTGAGATAAGTCGATAACCTCTCTTCTCTACTAACCCAAAAATTGCTCTGGTTTCGAAGGCGTCAGCCGCATAGATCACCAATATTGAATCACCTCTCAACCATAATTTAATACCTGTTTTGGCATAAGATTTTATTTCTTTGACAGAATCGTTTAACGCTATATTATATGCATACTCCACTCGTTCATTATACTTTTTACCCTGAAAATAATAATAGACTCCAAAAAGTGTAAAAAAAATACTCATAGAAATTAGCATTACCTTACGTCCTTTATCTAACTTCCTTCTATAGATAAGGTCCTCAATTAACTTTATCATACAATACTTATTTTGCGATTATTTTCTAAGAAAAACTTTTATGTTAATAATATGGAGTATAGTCGTTGAAATGATTCCTATGATAAGGGGAATATAGGTATTGGAATCAATTATGATATTTTCTGGACTATATATATCATAATATCTATATGGAATAGGATTAATTATTGTTGCATTAACAAAATAAGATGTTATAGTTGCAATTGCACCTCCAACTAAGATATACCTTTTGCGGAGGACATTGAAACCTATCCACTCATTCAATATCCACCAAGAAAGGACATAACTCCACCCTGCGCTGTATATATAAAATACAAAAGCGAATACTTCAAAATTTTGTGAGGGATATATATTAAGAAGCGAGAAAAAATCGGCAATTGGTTGATGTGGAAAAACTGTGGATACCGCCAAGCAGATTACCACCCATATTAAAACTCCTATATAAAATTTCCAAGACTTAAGTTGATTAACTGATACATGTTTGGGGAGTTCAGATTTTTCATCTCTATCTCTAATGCCAATTTCAGTGGTAGGTTGAGTGTTGTCCCTTTTCCATAGAACAGCATTTCGCCATAGGATAGTATATATTAATGTTGTAAAAATTATAACCAAGAATGGCGGAATATGTATCCCTAAGTTGTGCAAAGTCGTAGATTCCTGCCATTTTTGTGCATTAGGAATGTCAAATATTTGAGATAGAGCTTCATATCCAAGACTATTTCCTCCCATTACCAATGCATATATGAGCCCAAAACCAATAATCCAACTAATTAAAAATTTTGAGACGACAATAGTTCTCCGAAATCTCAAACTGAGCATTCTAAGAATAATAAAACTAATGAACGAAGCCCAAATACATGAGACTACTGAACTCACTAACCAACAATTGGGGACTTCGGTGAGCCTATCCTCAATATAATACGCAATCCAGATACTCCCTGAAGCGCGAAAGTTTGATATAAGTATTCCACTTAGTATTGTCCAATACAGAATTCTTTGTTTCATACTTTATTGGGTTAAAGCGATGTTTAGTATTAATTTCTCATCTAAGTATTATTCAACATAATTTGATGATGGTAATAAATCAATTTCTTTATAAAATGATTTTATAGAATGTGGTTCTAAATCCATTTGGGGATTGGGGTATGTCCTTGCATGGCTCTATCGTCATCACATAGTTCCAATCCGAACTTTGGGACAACGCATCAACGGTCATCAACGCAATCATCGCGTTTAGTAATATTTTCAAGACTACTTTTCTCATAAACATTGGACCGATCTTAGACGATTATTAAGCAATCTACTCCCTTTATTTCGCAAATATATAAAACATTAGCATGATTGCAAATAAAATTGCGCGATATCAGCGAATAAAAAAATTACGAAATTTATCGTAATTAAACTTTCACAAAAAACGGGATTGAACTGTGATATTTGAGTGATGTGTTGTATATTTGTAGTTTAAAACGATATTTTTTGAAATATATATGGCAAGTTTTGAAGAATTAGGAGTTAGAGAGGATTTGTTGCGCGCGATTGCCGAATTGGGGTTTGAACGGCCCATGCCTGTTCAAGAAAAAGTGATACCTCATTTGCTTAACGAAGATAGTGATGTGGTGGCACTTGCACAAACGGGTACGGGCAAAACTGCGGCATTTGGCCTCCCGGTGTTACAACGCATCGATGCCACGGTGCAAAAGCCTCAGGCTCTGATATTGTCGCCCACTCGCGAATTGTGCCTTCAAATTGCCGGCGACTTGGCCGATTTCTCAAAGTATATGCACAAAATGTCGGTTTTGCCGGTGTATGGCGGTTCAAGCATAGAGAGTCAAATACGATCATTGCGTCGCGGTGTGCATGTCGTGGTGGCAACTCCGGGCCGTCTCATTGATTTGATAAACAGGGGAGTGGTGCATCTCGATCTTGTAAATACGGTGATACTTGATGAGGCCGACGAAATGCTCAACATGGGATTTCTCGACTCGATAAATGAAATATTGGCGCAAGTACCCCCGCAACGCAAAACATTGATGTTCTCGGCAACGATGCCCAAGGAGATTGCCGGCATTGCTAAGAACTACATGCACAATCCCGTTGAATTTGTGATTGGTACACGCAACGAAGGCGCCGCAAACGTTAACCACGTTTACTATTTGGTTAACGCAAAGGATAAATATTTGGCATTAAAACGCGTGGCCGACAACAATCCCAATATCTATGCCATAATATTTTGTCGCACTCGTCGCGAAACACAGGAAATTGCCGACAACCTCATTCAAGATGGGTATAATGCCGACTCGCTTCATGGCGATTTGTCGCAACAACAACGCGACACGGTGATGAAAAAGTTCCGTGATGGGGTGTTATCGATTCTCGTTGCAACCGATGTGGCAGCGCGTGGTCTTGATGTTGATGATCTATCTCATGTTATAAACTACGGCCTTCCCGATGATATCGCCGTATATACCCATCGCTCGGGGCGTACAGGGCGTGCCGGCAAAACCGGTGTGTCGGTTGCGATTATACACTCGCGTGAACGTGGAAAAATGCGTGACATTGAGAAGAAGATTGGCAAAAAATTTGAGCGCAAAGAGGTGCCAACGCCTAAACACATCATTGAGAAGCAATTGTATAATCTTGCCGACCGTTTGGAGCGTGTTGATGTCAATGAGGAGGAAATCGGAAAATATTTCCATGGTGTGAGCCGCAAACTTTGCTGGCTCAGTGGCGATGACTTGCTCAAGAGGGTTTTGTCGCTGGAGTTTAATCGCCTGTTGGACTATTATAAAGATGCCCCCGAAATTGATTATGTAGAAGACCGCAAACCCAAAAAGGAGAAGAAAGAAAATGAGGTTGACAATCGCCCTCGAACCAATAAGGAGAAAGATCGTCGCACGGCCGAAAAGGGTATGGCTCGCATCTATGTGAACGTGGGCAAGTCCGACGGTTTCTATGCCGGAAATCTCATCGAATTGCTCAATCACAACGTCAACGGCAGCCGTGTTGAGGTGGGGCGCATTGACCTTCTGCCCAATTATTCGCTATTTGACGTGAAAAAAGGTGATGCCGCAAGGGTTGTCGGGTCGCTAAAAGGAGCCGATTTTATGGGCAAGAGATTATACTCTGAAGTTGCCGAACCCGATAAAAACTATTCGCGTGCAGCTGCTCGTCGCAATCGTGAGGCTGTCTCAGATGATGCCGGATTTGAAACATTCAAGCGTAAAGGTCGCGGAGGTGGCAAGAAAGCCGGCCGACGCAAAAAATAAAAAAAGAATAGATTAAGGAACATTACTATGAAACAGATTTTTATAGCAGCATTGTTGTTGCTGATGTCGATACATAGCGCAATGGCATTTTCGGCGGTCGATGCATTTACGTCGGCGCCCGATGTCGTTCTTCCGCTATTGCCCAAGAACACACGACTCGACATGATCGATTATTTTAATAGCGGAACGTCAATCGCTTCAAAAAATAAGTTGGACGGCGAAGCGAGAATACTCTCATTGACCGACAAGGTGTTGCGATTCACTATGAGTGAAGTGTCGGAATATCAAGTGGTTGTGCTTAAATATGGCAAAGAGGAAATAATTGCTCTCATCGAAACGTTGAAAACTCCCATTGCCGACAGTCGCATCTCGTTTTATAACTCACGTTGGGAGCCTATCGAAAAATCGTGCTTTAAGGAGCCCGAGTTGAAAACGTGGCTCACTAAGGTCGGAAGCAAAAAGATAGATGATGTGAGAGCCGCATTGCCCTTTATGTTGGTACAATATGAATATAATTCTGAGGATAACACATTGACTCTCACGTCAAATGCGGAACAATTTTTGTCCCGGGAGGCTTATTCGGGTATATCGCAATGGTTGAAACCCTCGTTGAAATATGCATGGAATGGCAAGAAATTCACGCTTGTCAAAGAGTAGAATTTACATCTCAACGGGTTAATTGTCGAGAACGATGGACAATGCAATAACACTTGTAGAACTTAATAGACTCATTGGTCGCCTCGTGGTGGTGCCCGATACGCAAAACGTGTGGGTTACGGCCGAGTTGAGCGATGTCTCATCTCGTGGCGGCCATTGCTATATGGAGTTGTTGCAAAAAGACCCCGATAATGGAACGATACTTGCCAAGGCGAGAGCTGTGATCTGGGCAAATGTTTATGCCCGCATTGCTTTTCGCTTTAGAGAAGTAACCGGCCAACAGTTTGAGACCGGTATAAAGGTAATGTTGCGTGTATCGGCATCATTCCACCCTGTTTTTGGCTTTTCGTTGGTTGTATCTGATGTGAACCCTGAGTTCACGATGGGAGATTTGTTGCGTCGCCGTCAGGAGATTCTTCGTCGCCTCCAACAAGAGGGGGTGCTTGAAATGAATCGTTCGCTTCAGTGGCCCTGCGTGGTACAACGCATCGCTGTGATCTCGGCCGCCGGAGCAGCGGGATATGGCGATTTCATAAATCAGTTGTATGGCAATCACGCGCAACTGAAGTTTAAGGTGAAGTTGTTCCAAGCTGTGGTGCAAGGCGAGCGGGCTGTGCCCACGATTCTCGATGCATTGCAGCAAATTGCTGCCGATGAAGACAATTGGGATTGTGTGGTAATCATCAGAGGTGGAGGTGCAACATCTGACCTTGCAGCATTTGAAAACTATGACCTTGCAGCAAATATTGCTCAATTCCCGTTGCCGGTGGTAATTGGGATTGGACATGAACGAGACGTGACTGTGCTTGACTATGTGGCAAATAAGAGGGTGAAAACTCCCACCGCCGCTGCCGAGTGGATAATATCAAAAGGCGTTGAGGCGCTTGAGAAATTGCGAAATATCGGTGCCGAAATATTACAGTCGGTAACCGATCGCCTTGCTGGAAGTAAGGAACAATTGTCCTACATAGAGGCGTTGTTGCCCACCATTCCCCATTCGCTATGTGAAAAAGCATTGTTGCGATTGCAAAACAATGTGACGATATTGGCGCAGGTGGGAGCGAGATCAATTTCGTCGCAACAGGTGAAGTTGGAGCATGTTGCTCAATTAATATCGACAACAAATAATGTAACATTGCGCCAACAACGTGACCGATTAGATGCAATGGAAAGAATGCTCGATGCGTTGTCGCCCGAAGCAACATTGCGTCGTGGCTATTCAATCACGCGAGTCAATGGCAAGGTCGTTACTTCGGTTGAGGAGATAAAACCAGGTATGACTATTGAAACAACGCTCTCCGACGGAGTGATTACATCTAAACATGATTAAATCTATAACGAAATAAAAACTTATGACACAACCGAAAAAATTTACTCCCGTAGGGAAATTGACTTATACTCAAGCTGTTGAGGAGCTTGAATCGATATTGCGTATGATGCAGGGTGATGGGTGCGACGTTGACCAATTGGTGGCATATACCCGTCGAGCATCGGAACTATTGCGCGAATGTCGTGCACGTCTCACGGCTACCGACGAAGAATTGCGCACAATAATGGCCGACCTGAACAATGCAAAGTAAAAGACCTATGTCGGAAAGAAACAATGCTCCCCAAACCAAAACGTCGCTCGTGACGGGCGCAAAGGCGATAAAAAGCATGCGTGACATTATGATTGCGCTAAGCTATATCCCCATTGTGTTTTTTGCTGTTTGTTCAATAATATATAGCCACTTCCCACCACTTGACGCCGAGATTTATTCCCAATATGTATTGACAGGAATGTGTGGGGCGGTGGTTGTGTTTGCCGTCACGTTGCTATTCAAAGCGAAGCTCATGTTTGGGCTGGTGGCAAAGAGCGGTCTTTGGCTCATTGCTGCTTCGTTTTTGCTGGGCGCGTGTGTATGTTGGTGGGGTATGGCTCCTCGATTTCTGGTGATGTCGGTAGTGTTTTACCTCTTAGGTTTGATAGTGTTTTCGCTCGGTACGTGGACAGGTTGGGTGGTGAAAACAATACATGTGGCATTCAGCTTGATTGCTGCTGTCTCAGGAGCTTTTCTGTCGCAGTCGCCTCAAGCTGCTGTGGCAGTATTGGCATTGTCGATTGTCGGATACCCGATGCTTGCAAGTTATGCTTCGGTGCGTTGGGCTTCGGCCGAATTTTTTAAACTGAAATAGAACGATATGAAGAAATTGGCTATCACATGCGTGGTGATGTTATACTCGGTCATATCTATGGCCGGGAATGTTCACGGATATTGGAAAGGTGAAGTGATGACGCTACCCATAGTGTTTCACATTTTTGAAAAAGATGGTGAAATGTTGGCAACTATCAGTTCGCCGGCACAAGGAGCAACCGATATCCCGTGTGAAATGGTTACTGTCAAAGGTGATAGTGTCGAGATAAAGATGTTGCGCCTGAATGCTTCATATAAAGGCGTTTTATCGCCCGATGAAAACAGTATCAAAGGACAATTCAAACAAGGCGTGGAAGTACCCCTCGTGTTGACTCGCACGACAGCCGAATCGGCCATGCTATATCGGCCGCAAGAGCCCAAACCTCCATTTGTGTATAGGCAGGAAGAGGTGACGTTTAATCATGGCGAAATATCACTTGCCGGGACATTGACAATGCCTTCGTGGGGCCGAAATTTCCCTGCAGTAGTGCTTGTGTCGGGAAGTGGGGCGCAAAATCGTGATGAAGAATTGTTTGGGCACAAGCCTTTTGCGGTGATTGCCGATTTCCTCACTCGGGCCGGAATTGCCGTGCTCAGATATGATGATAGGGGTGTGGGTGGCTCGTCGGCAGGTTCGGCCGATGACACAACGCTCGATTTTGCACAAGATGCTCTTGCTGCAGTCGATTACTTAAAAACTCGTGGCGAGATTGACTCAAAAAATATAGGAATAATCGGACATAGCGAGGGAGGTACAATCGCAGTGATTTGTGCGGCTATGCGTCCCGACGATGTGGCGTTTATTGTTTCGCTTGCCGGGGCAATGGTAAAAGGCCGTGACGTGATGGTGCAACAGAATTGTCTTTTGGCTGAGATGTCGGGAAAACCTTTGAACGAAGAGCAAAAACACGAGGTTGAAACGATATTTGCAACTATCGATTCAATCAACGAGCCTGATAGATTGCGAGATGCCTTGAAAACTTTGATGGCATCACATGGCGAGGCTCGCATTGAACAATCGCTGAAGGTGATGACCTCACCGTGGTACATGGCGTTTGTGAAATTTGACCCCTCAACCCATCTCGCACAGGTCAAATGTCCTTTCCTCGCTCTCAATGGGGAATGGGACGTGCAAGTCGATGCTACTCTAAATCTCGAGGCAGTGAAACGATTGGCGCCATCGGCTACGGTGAAAAGTTATAAGAAAATGAATCATCTATTCCAAGAAATCTCCAACTTTGCGCAGAGCATGAGCTACGGAAATATCAGTCAAACAATTTCTCCGATAGTGCTCGATGACATTGCAACATGGGTAGTGGACGAGGTCAGAAAGAGCCGTTAAGACCTCCAAAAAAGCCCTAAACAAGCTTGAAATTCAATGAAAAAGTGAAATATTTTGTCTAAAAGTTGATAATATTGAAGATTATATCTAACTTTGCAAAGTTTTTCAAATGACATATTGTGGGAAAGTTTACTGAATTTGAGTTACAATTGAAGAGTATGCCCGTCGGTGTTCATGACTTTGAATACCATCTGAATAAGCAATTCTTCGTTGATATGGAAAGCATTGAGATTCGCGATGCCAACCTGGTTGTAACACTCAAAGTCAACCACAAAGGCGACCTATATGACTTGACATTTGGTGTGTCGGGTACAGTTGCGGTGCCTTGTGATCGCTGTCTCGATGACGTGCAATTGCCTATTGAAGCTCAATATCACATTGTAGTGCAATATGGCGATGATTATCGTGACGACTCCGATGAGTTGCTCATAATTCCGGAAAGCGACAACACGTTAAACGTCGCATATATGATTTATGACACTGCATCGCTCGCGGTCCCATTCAAGCATGTGCACCCCAAGGGTGAGTGCAACAAAGCTATGAGCGCTGTGTTTAAAAAGCATCGTGCGCGTGTAGCTGATGATGAAGCCGCCGAAGACGTAGATGACCTGCTTGATGATTTTGATGACGATGATGACAATGGTGGCGATGTTGACCCACGTTGGAATGAACTTAAAAAACTCACTGATAATAACTAAAATAAATAATAAAGTAAAATGGCACATCCTAAACGAAAACAATCAAAGACCAGAACAGCTAAACGTAGAACTCACGACAAAGCTGTAGCCCCCACATTGGCTATTTGTCCCAACTGTGGCGCATGGCACGTTTATCACACCGTTTGTGGCGAGTGTGGCTACTATCGTGGCAAAGTCGCTATCGAAAAAGAGGCAGCCGTTTAATCCTAAACCTGACCTTTTTATGCAATTAATAATCTCCTGAATTAATTTTAGGAGATATTTTTACATAGCAACAAAATAAATCTCAGTATGTTTAACGCGAGAATAGCAGGTATTGCATCTTACGTTCCGTCAGACATTCTCGACAACGAGATGTTGTCAAAAATGGTGGACACAAGCGACGAGTGGATTACCACACGCGTCGGTATCAAGCAACGTCGCATTTTAAAGAAAGAGGGCGAAGGCTCTTCTTTCCTTGGCGAACAAGCAGTTAAACGCTTGCTTCAGTCAACAGGAACAAATCCTGAGGAGGTTGACCTTCTCATTTGTGCAACGTCAAACCCCGATTATCGTTTCCCTTCTACCGGGTCGGTAATTGCACATCGTTGTGAATTGAAATCGGCTTATGCCTATGATATTCAAGCTGCTTGTGCAGGATTCCTTGTAGCGCTTCAAGATGCTGCAGGCTATGTGCGCTCGGGCATGTACAAGAAAGTAGTTGTCGTTGCTGCTGAAAAAATGTCGTCAATGGTTAATTACGCCGATCGTACAACTTGTCCGCTTTTTGGTGACGCTGCAGGTGCTGTATTGGTGGAACCAACTACCGAAAAGGTAGGTGTGATTGATGGCGTGTTCCATGTTGATGGCGAAGGTCTCGACCACTTGTTGATGAAGGCCGGTGGTTCGGTTAAGCCCGCTTCTCATGAAACTGTTGATGCAGCTGAACATTACATCTTCCAAGATGGTCGCAATGTGTATAAACATGCTGTGACAAACATGCTTGAATCGTCTCTCGATGTTGCTTCACGCAATGGATTGACTATGGAAACTATCGACTGGTTGATTCCTCATCAAGCCAATCTTCGCATCATCGAAGCAGTATCTTCTCGTGCAGGCATCGCTCCCGAAAAAGTTCTTGTCAATATTGAACATTATGGCAACACAAGTGCGGCTTCAATTCCATTGTGCCTTGATGAATATAAAGACAAAATCAAAAAGGGCGACCGCTTGATTCTCACAGCATTTGGCGCTGGATTTACTTGGGGCGCAATGTATGTGATTTGGGATATTTAATATCTTGAAGGTTGATTTATATGAAATACAGCAAATAGCACCTGTAGCGGGCCTACGGGTGCTATTTTGATTATTATAACAATCAGTTTTTTATCATTTCTATGGCACAAAATCATAAGTCGGGATTTGTCAACATTGTGGGAAATCCAAACGTAGGAAAATCAACTCTCATGAACGACCTTGTGGGCGAGAGAGTCAGTATCATCACGGCAAAGGCCCAGACTACTCGTCATCGCATCATGGGTATTGTGAACGCTCCCGATTATCAAATCGTTTTTTCCGATACTCCGGGAGTGCTATCTCCAAAATATAAACTACAAGAGAGTATGCTCGGATATTCCGAGGGGGCTCTTGTTGATGCCGACGTGTTGTTATATGTCACCGATGTGGTCGAGGACCCAACCAAAAATGCTGAGTTTTTGGCTAAGGTGGCAAAAGGAAACGTACCTGTGCTTTTGGTTATCAATAAGATAGACTTGCTTAAGGGACAGGCCGACTTAGAGTCGATTGTGATGAAATGGAAAGAATTGTTACCCTCGGCCGAAATATTCCCCACATCGGCCAAAGAACATTTCAATGTGACCAATCTCATGTCGCGCATTGTTGAATTGTTGCCTGAATGTCCGCCATATTTTGGTAAAGATGCACTCACCGACAAGCCGGCGCGTTTCTTCGTGACCGAGATTGTGCGTGAGAAGATTCTTCTAAACTATGATAAAGAAGTGCCATATTCTACTGAAGTGATTGTCGAAAAATTTGATGAGAGCGACAACGCAATCCACATCATGGCTGTAATTTATGTGGAACGTGACAGCCAAAAGGGCATTATAATCGGTCGTGGAGGTGCGATGCTAAAACGCGTGGGTAGCGATGCTCGAAAAGATATCGAACAATTTTTCGGAAAACGCGTGTTCCTTGAAATGTTTGTGAAGGTAGAACCAAATTGGCGCAATCGTGAAAACAAGTTGCGTGCATTTGGCTACATCGCCGATTAATGCTATCTTTGTGAATGCAATAATTGGTGGCGAAACACCGATACCAATGAAAAATTAGCCAGATGAAACACGTTATTTTTACGATTTTAGCGATAACGGCTCTTGTGGGCTGTAATAATATGTCAACAACCGATTGTTCTGTTGCCGAGATTGAGAAGACTCTTGCGGCAGGGGACTATGAAGCGGTGCAAGACATGTGTGAAGACATTGTTGCCGATTCGGCAATGGGCGAAAAATCAATTTCCGAACTGTGTCGATTGTCGGTTGTGATGATGAAATTGACTGAACTCATCGACGATGAAACAGCTACAATACAAGCGGTTGAGTGTTGTCGCGTGGCCTATGAGAAAGATTCGTTATCGGCCGAATGTTGTTACGATTCATTGGCTACAGAGGAGGCCGCGATTGTGGCAATGTTGCAAACATTAGCTGCGAGTGTGGGACGGCAATATGATATACCCTCCGATGAGGAAATCGATAGTCTCATGAATGAGGCTGAACAAGCATTGATGATATAATGTGAAAACACGATAGAACTATGAGTAATACCGATTGGCAAGCAAGTTTGCAAGCGTTTCTTGATTCAAATCCCGAGTTGCCACAAGGGGAAGAACAAGCTGCAACAATACAGGAGTCAAAACATTCACAACCTCGATTGGATATCGTTCTCGAGAAAAAAGGTCGTGCCGGCAAAATGGCAACAATTGTGGTTGGGTTTACATGCGACGACGATGAATTGGCCGGCATTGCCAGCAAGATGAAGTCAAAGTTGGGTACAGGTGGATCGGCCCGAGCAGGAGAAATTCTCATTCAAGGCGATCGCCGCAACGATGTTCTTCAATTTCTCATCGCAGCCGGATACAAGGCTCGCATAATTTGATTGCAACATGTTAACGGTATATAAGGCATCGGCCGGCTCGGGTAAAACGTTTACCCTCACCTACGAGTATATAAAACTTTTGTTAGGAAAAAAAGACGAGGATAGTTATCATTTGTGTAAAGAGGGGAGAGAGCGTCATCGTTCAATTCTTGCAGTGACGTTCACAAATAAAGCCACTGCCGAGATGAAACAACGCATTGTTAAAGAATTGGCATTGTTGGCTGGGATCAAGACCGACGACGATGATGAAAGTCCCTATATCAAGAGCCTAATTAAAGATTTTGGCTGTTCGCAAGCTGAATTGCAAGAGCGCGCACGCATTGCTTTATGTGAATTGCTCTTTGACTACGGATTTTTCAATATAAGCACGATTGACTCGTTCTTTCAAAATATATTGCGCATATTTGCACGTGAGGCTGAACTCACCGGGAATTATGACGTTGAGCTTGAAGACAATCTTGCCATAATGAGTGGCGTGAGCGATTTATTCTCAACCCTCAACGCTCCACTATCTTCAATTGATTCCGAGGTCGCTAAACGGCGTGCAATGTTGATATATTGGCTCAAAAAATACATGAAGGCTCTCTTTGAGAGTGAAAAGGGGTTCAATCTGTTCAATCGCTCATCAAATATATATGGCAGTATCGTGAAGTTTGTCAAAGACATGTATAAAGATGAGTTCAAAATTAATTCAGAAGCAATTTTGGAGTATGTCCAAGATGAAGAAAAAATTTTGAAATTTGAAGAGTTCATCATAGCCGAGCGTCGTCGATTGTATAACTTAATGACATCATCGGCTCGCCGATTGCTGGAGATTTTGCCCGATTGTACCGAAGCCCATTTGTCCCAAACAACTCGCGGAACAATTAAATCGGTGGCAAACGGCATTATGAAGGAATTCCCCGCCGGAATAACAAAAATATTGGAAAATATTGACGATCAGTCAATACGATATACCAAAAAATATATCAGTCAAGTACCTCCGGGTTTTGATGAATTGTATGTTGATGCAATTTATGCTATACATGACAATGTGCGCAAATTTAGGCTATATCAAAACGCGTGTGACAATATCTATATGTTGGGATTATTGTCGGGCGTGCTTAGAGAAATTGATCGATATCGACAAGAAAATAATCTCATTCTTCTTTCCGATACTAATGACATCTTGAAACGGATAATCTCGGAAGATGAATTGCCTTTTATATATGAACGAGTGGGCACTGCATTGAAGCACTTCTTGATTGATGAGTTTCAGGACACCTCACGATTACAATGGGAAAACTTGCGCCCTCTCATCTCTGAAAGCTTGTCTCAGAATCAAGACAACCTCATCATTGGCGATGAGAAACAGTGCATCTATCGTTTCCGTGATTCCGATCCCACTTTGTTACAAACCCAAGTGGGTGCTCAATATGAAGGGCAAATTACGGAACGGGGCAATGATATTTCTTCCAACACCAATTGGCGCAGTTCGGCCGATGTTGTGAGATTTAACAATACGTTGTTCACTGCGATTGCCGGTGAGTTAGGCTTGGAACATTTGTATGGTAATGTAGCGCAGCAAGTATCGCCAAAACGTCGGGAGCACCGCGGTTATGTATTATTCAATCGTGTCAATGTATCACGAACGGGCAGTGAATACAATGAGATAGCTTTTGATTTGATGGCAAAAGAAATCAAGCGTCAATTAGAGTCGGGCTATAAACAATCCGACATTGCGATACTTGTGAGAGATGGGATCCATGGCCGCAGTGCAATCGCCTATCTTCTTGAAAAACAGAATTCCGACCCTCAATATCCGCGATTGAAACTCCTTTCTGATGGGGCGTTGCAAATAGGAAATTCCAATGCTGTAAGACTCATTGTGAGTGTGTTGCGTTTCCTTGAATCGCCCGAACGTGGCGCAGCCGGCAAATACAAAACCTCCGATAGTGAGGTAAGCCGCTTCCTAAGCATCTTTGAGCAAGGCGTTAGCCAAGGCCTGGAGCTGAACGAAGCATTGCAAATAGCATTAAAAAAACGCAAAGAAACAGAGCCCCTCGCTCAAATTGTGCAATCAATGGAGTGCGTGAGCCTGTCTTCGATTGTTGACATAATTATATCCAATTATGTGCCGCAAGAGTTGATAGAAAACGACAATATCTACATCTCGGCGTTCCAAGACGTTATCATTGACTTTGCTTCGCGTGGAGCCGGTGACTTGCGCTCATTCTTGAAATGGTGGGATGATGGCGGATATAAAATGGGATTGTCATTCCCCGACTCGATCGACGCAATAAAAGTGATTACAATTCACAAATCAAAAGGGCTGGAATTCCGATGTGTTCACATTCCTGTGGCTGCCTGGGAAATGATAAAGAACACCGACGTAAAATGGTTTCACTCAGCCAATGCGTTCCCCGAGATTGCCGACCGCTCCGTCGTGCCTCCGTTTATCCCATTAAGTGGAGCCGATTATTTGACATCAACGGCATTTAAGGAACAGTATGAACGAAACCGAGACGCCGAATTGGTTGACCAACTTAATGCAACCTATGTGGCTTTTACGCGTGCCGTAGATGAACTCATCGTGAGCTATCGCAAGCCATCAAGCTCCAAAGAAGATGACAAAGTCGGTCACGTGGGGAATTTGATTGAGAATGCAATTATTGTTGCGAGCGAGGCATTTTGTAAAACCCATGAAGCTAAGTTTAGAGACAAACTTAAACCTGAAGATAGGGAAATTTTTGTGTCTCTTGCCGATAAATTTGAAGATGGTATACTCAAGATAGGCAGCCCCACAACCTATGTTGATGATGAAAAGAAGAAAAAAGTGGAAATCATCAAGGTCCCAAACTATTACTCGGTCAGCCATGACGAGGTGTGGAACAATAGCCAGATTGAGGATTCCCTTGACATTACAAAGCCGCGTGACCGAGGCATTATTCTTCATGCCATAATGAACAATGTGCGTCGTGGGGCGGACGTACCGGTTGCGGTAGCTCGATATGCCTATCGCAATCAATTGCCAAAGGCCGAAGCCGATGAAATTTGTGAATTTTTGCAGCAAGCGGTTTCAGGTGATAGAGTATCTAAGTGGTTTGACGGATATAAACAGGTGATCACCGAGCGCAAAATATACTTCCGTTACACCGATGAGAAGAATAACGAAATGATACTGAACAAACGTCCCGATCGTGTGGTGTGGACCGCTGATGGTGGTATCGATATTATTGACTATAAATTTGGACGGACCAAAAAAGACTATCTATGCCAGGTGAATTCCTACATGAAACATTTTCATGAAATGGGTCACGACTTAGTTCGTGGATATGTATGGTATCTTGACTCGGGTCAAATTGATGAGGTCAAATATGACCCCGATATGCCGGAGTATTTCCCTAAGAGTTATGAGGATACGAAGAATTCAGACTCTGACTGATTTGTGATGGTGTTTCGCATTAATTTTCGTATCTTTGGACTTTAATTTGAAAATTAGAAATTATGATAAAACGTCTTTTTCTTGCCGTGATGGCAATATGTGCCGGATATAGTGCGGCCGATGCTTGTACAAGTCTCATAGCTGCTCCCGGTGCAACTACCGATGGTAGTGTGATGATAACCTATGCTGCCGACAGCCACAATCTGTATGGCGAGTTGTATAATCAGCCTGCTGCCGACCATGCCAAAGGCGCGATGCGTCGCGTGGTTGAATGGGATACAGGCAAGTTCTTAGGGGAAATTCCCGAGGTGGCTCACACCTATACAACCATCGGAAACATGAACGAGCATGGATTGGCTATTGCCGAAAGCACATGGGGTGGCCGTCCCGAGTTGGTCGATACAACGGGCATCATTGACTATGGCTCGTTGATATATATTACTTTGCAACGTGCAAAGACTGCGCGCGAAGCGGTTGATGTGATGACTCAACTCGTTGCACAACATGGCTATGCCAGTAGCGGAGAGTCTTTTTCTATTGCCGACGGCAAAGAGGTGTGGATTATGGAGCTCATTGGCAAAGGCGGAAAAAGTAAAGGTGCTGTGTGGGTGGCGATGAGAGTCCCCGACGATTGCATCTCGGGACATGCCAATCACTCACGCATTCACAAGTTCCCACTAAACGATAAGGAAAACTGTCTATACTCTCCCGATGTCATTGACTTTGCTCGTTCTCAAGGATATTTCTCAGGTAAAGATGAGGATTTTAGCTTCTCGCTTGCCTATGCAATAACCGACTATGGTGCATTGCGTGGTTGTGATGGTCGTGTTTGGGCCTATTTCAATCGTTTTGCCGATGGCATGGAATCTTCTCTCGATTGGGTGATGAAGGGCGAAGGCGAGCCAATGCCGTTGTGGGTTAAGCCCAACCGAAAAGTTTCGGTCCGAGAAATGCAATGGATGATGCGCGACCACTTTGAAGACACTCCCATGGATATGACCAAAGATATGGGTGCCGGTGCCTATGCTGTCCCTTATCGTTGGCGCCCGTTGACCTATAATGTTGATGGCATCACCTACACTCATGAACGTGCAATTGCTACTCAACAAACAGGGTTCTCTTTTGTCGCTCAGTTGCGCGATGACGTCCCCGACGCAATGAAAGGGGTGTTGTGGTTTGGCGTTGATGATGCCAATACATGTGTATATGTCCCCGTTTATAACTGTGTGACAACTCCTCCACATTGCTACGAACACGGAAACGGTGACATGTACCACATATCGTGGGACGCTGCATTCTGGGTGCACAACTATGTTGCCAACCAAGCCTATAACCGTTACTCGCAAATGATTCCCGACATTCGCAAAGTGCAAAACAAGTTGGAAGATGGAATCGCCGATGAGGTGGCCGTTGCCGAGAAGAAAGCATTGAAGATGAACGATGCCGATGCTCGAAAAATGTTTGTTGAACTCACCAATCGTTTGGCCGAAACTTCAACAAAAGAGTTTAAGGCTTTGGGTGATTTTCTCTTCGTGAAATATCTTGATGGAAACGTGAAACGTGAGAAAAACGGCGAGTTTGAATACACTCCAGAGGGTGTTCCTGCCTATCCTACGTTCCCCGGATATGATCAACGCTATTATCGCTCAATTGTGAAAGACTCCGGCGACCACTTTAAGGTGTTGACTCCATCTGTTGGCTCTAAATAATTGTGCAATAGGGATTGTTTTTGTATCTTTACGTCGCAAAAAACGTTTAAATGAAAATTCAATTATTGGCATTGGCTGTTTTGATTGCAATTGCAACTGCGTGTAGTGCCGGGTCTTCCACGACTCAGGAGACCACAACTACACCCCAAAGCAACCAACTCCCTCAGGTGCAGTTTATGGCCGACAGCGCCTATAAATATATTCAAGCACAACTTGATTTTGGCCCCAGAGTGCCCGGCACTAAGGCCCACAATCGTTGTGCCGACTATCTTGTTGAGACGTTGCGTAGTTATGGCGCCGACACTGTATTGCAACAAAAAACAACCGTCGTGGCATTTAATGGAGATAAACTCCCCATCAACAACATAATGGCGCGATATAATGTTTCTGCGCCTAAGCGTTTATTGCTGGTTGCGCATTGGGACACTCGACCCTGGGCCGATGCTGAAACCGATGCGTCGAAACATTCGATGCCCATTCCCGGGGCTAATGACGGAGGCAGCGGTGTTGCCGTTTTGCTTGAAATCGCGCGCAACTTAGGATTGAATGCGCCAAGTGTGGGAGTGGATATGCTTTTCACCGATGCCGAAGATTATGGAAATACAGGTGGCGATGACAATTCGTGGTGCTTGGGGACTCAGTATTGGGTTGAAAACATGCCATACACCCCGGCCACAATGCCTGTGCTGGGTATTCTTCTTGATATTGTCGGAGGCATTGATGCCAAGTTCTATCGTGAATATTTTTCGGAATATTATGCACCACAAGTAAATGATATAATATGGGCCGAGGCGGCGTCTGCAGGATTTGGTGACAAATTCCCCAACGAGCGACGTGGTGCCGTTACCGACGACCATGTATATATCAATCAAGCCGGCATCCCATGCATCGATATAATCGAATGTGCCAATCCCGCAACAGGGTCATTCCCACCAACGTGGCACACTTTGGACGACGATATCAACTCAATTGATCGCAATTCGCTCAAGGCTGTGGGACAAGTTGTTATGAACACAATCTATAAACAAAAATAAAACTGAAGATAATGACAATTAATCAAATACAAGACGACATCATCGCCGAATACTCCGAGATTGAAGATTGGATGGACCGATATGCGTGCATCATCGATCTTGGGAATACTCTTCCTCCTATCGATGAGCAATATAAGACTCCTTCTCACATCATTGAAGGTTGCCAAAGCCGTGTGTGGCTGAATGCCGAATTGATTGATGGGAAAGTCGTATATACGGCCGATAGCGACGCAGTTATAGTCAAAGGAATTATATCGATGCTCATCAGCGTGCTTTCGCAACATACTCCCGATGAAATCTTGACGGCCGAGTTGTATTTTATCGACCGCATCGGTTTGTCGGAACACTTGTCGCCAACTCGTAGCAATGGACTTGTGGCAATGGTGAAACAAATGAAAATGTATGCCCTTGCTTTCAAAGCTAAACAACAAACTCAACAATAATTATTAACACCTAAAATAAGTCTCAATTATGTTTAAAAACCATCCTAAAGGACTCATTCCGGCCGCTCTTGCCAACATGGGAGAACGTTTCGGTTATTACATCATGAATGCGGTTTTGGTGTTATTCCTTTGCTCTAAATTCGGACTAAGCGAAGAAACATCAGGTACTATCTATTCGTGCTTCTATGCGGGAATTTATATTCTTGCGTTGCTTGGCGGTTTTATTGCTGACAAATCGCAAAATTATAAAGGAACGATTAAAACAGGGCTTCTCATAATGGCTATCGGTTATGTTGTGTTGTCGATTCCCATTTTGGCTACAAGCGAAAACTCTACATGGCTATTAGTGCTTACTTGCGTGGCATTGTTTATGATTGCGTTTGGTAATGGCTTGTTTAAAGGAAACTTGCAGGCTGTTGTTGGTCAAATGTATGATGACCTTGAAGCTGAAGCTGCGAAGAAAGGGCCCGAAGCTCTTGCTAAGGCCAAAGATAAACGTGACTCTGGCTTCCAAATTTTCTATGTATTTATCAACGTAGGTGGTCTTATTGCTCCTTTTGTGGCTCCAATCCTTCGTGCTTGGTGGCTCGAAGCAAACGACTTTATCTATAATGCAAAACTCCCCGAACTTTGTCACCAATTCATTGCCAATTCTTCGGCTATGGAAGCTTCTGCGCTTGCCAATCTCAACGACATGATGGTTCAAGCAGGAGGCTCGATTTCCGATCTTGCAAATTCTTGCCAAAGCTATCTTCAAGTATTTAATGAAGGTATTCACTACTCTTTTATCGCTTCGGTTGTAGCAATGCTCATTTCGTTGGTGGTATTTATGGTTTATCAAAGAATATTCCCTACCCCTGCTAAGAAAAAAGCTGTTGAATCAGTGAAATATACCGCTGAAGAAAAAGCCGCAATGGCTAAGGAGATAAAGCAACGCATGTATGCTCTCTTTGCTGTGCTAGGTGTTGTGATTTTCTTCTGGTTCTCATTCCACCAAAATGGAATGTCGTTGTCGTTCTTTGCTCGCGACTTTGTTGACTCTACGGCTGTTGCTCCCGAAATTTGGCAAGCAATCAACCCATTCTTTGTGATTGTGTTGACTCCAATTATCATGGCATTGTTTGCAAGTTTAGCACGTAAAGGTAAAGAAATTTCAACACCTCGTAAAATTGCAATTGGTATGTTTATTGCAGGTTTGGCATTCTTATTCCTTGCTGTGTTCTCTTTTATAAAAGGTTATCCTTCGGCCGACGTTTATAAAGCTCTCCCTATTGCTCAACAAATTGCTAACCAAGCCCATTGGTGGGTATTAATCGCTGTTTACTTCTTCTTGACAGTTGCAGAGTTGTTTATTTCGCCTCTTGGCCTATCATTCGTGTCAAAAGTAGCGCCAAAACATCTCCTTGGACTTTGTCAAGGGCTATGGCTTGGTGCAACAGCAGTAGGTAACTTATTGCTTTGGATTGGACCGTTGATGTATAACCAATGGCCTCTATGGTTGTGCTGGACCGTATTCCTTGTCGTGTGTTTAATCTCAATGGGAGTGATGCTCGGCATGGTGAAATGGCTTGAACGCGTCACTAATTAAAAAATAGATATAATAAGGAGGGTGGGCCAAATTTTCTCAATATTGGCTCACCCTCTTTCGGTTTGTGAGAATGTGTATTATGGCACAACTCTTTGTTGTATATTTCCGATTTATTGAGTAACTTGCACTCAATTTTAGAAAACATATAAACCAACAATTTTAAAATGAGAAATTTTACTAACGTAAACGACATAGGCGATTTGCGCCAGGCGGTCAACGAGGCTCTTGAGGTTAAAGCCAACAGATTTGCCTACAAACATCTTGGCGAGAATAAAACGCTGTTGATGATTTTCTTTAACTCTTCGTTGCGCACTCGTTTGAGCACTCAGAAAGCGGCTTTGAACTTGGGCATGAATGTAATTGTGCTTGATGTCAATCAAGGTGCTTGGAAGCTTGAAACTGAGCGCGGAGTGATCATGGATGGTGACAAACCCGAGCATTTGCTTGAAGCAATTCCTGTGATGGGTTGCTACTGTGACGTGATTGGGGTGAGATCTTTTGCCCGTTTTGAGTCAAAAAAAGATGACTATGAAGAAAAAATCATCAATCAGTTCATCAAATATTCAGGACGCCCGGTTTTCTCTATGGAAGCGGCTACTCGTCACCCGTTGCAATCATTTGCCGACCTCATTACAATTGAAGAATTCAAGACTGTTGAGCGCCCTAAAATCGTGATGACATGGGCTCCTCACCCCAAAGCTCTGCCTCAAGCCGTTCCCAACTCTTTTGCTGAGTGGATAAATGCAACAGGTTATGACTTTGTGATTACCCACCCTCATGGCTATGAACTCGATCCGCAATTTGTAGGGAATGCAACGGTGGAATACGACCAAGATAAAGCGCTCGAAGGGGCCGACTTTGTTTATGCCAAAAACTGGAGCGCTTACGCCGACCCCAACTATGGCAAAGTGCTTTCACAAGACCGCTCATGGACCGTTACAACCGAAAAAATGGCATTGACAAATAATGCGTTCTTCATGCATTGCCTGCCGGTGCGTCGCAACATGATTGTGAGCGATGACGTGATTGAAAGTCCTCGCTCGATTGTGATTCCCGAAGCGGCCAATCGTGAAATATCGGCTCAAGTGGTTCTTAAACGCATTCTTGAAGGACTCAAATAATGTTGCTGAAATCGCTATCGGTAAACAATTTTAAAAACATCGCGGAGGCTCGCCTTGAGTTTTCGCCCAAGGTGAATTGCTTTCTCGGAAACAATGGTATGGGGAAAAGCAATTTGCTCGATGCAATATATTTCCTGAGCTTTTGCAAGAGTTTCTCAGGCGTGAACGATACGTTGATTATGCGACGAGGTGAAGATTTTTGCCTTGTCCAAGGACAATACTTGCGCCGTGGCATTGACGAAGACTTGTCGTTGGGTATGTCAAAAGGGAAACGCAAATCATTAAAACGCAAAGGCAAAGAATATCAGCGACTAAGCGCCCACATCGGCTCATTCCCATTGGTATTGGTTTCTCCTCAGGACATTGACCTCATAAGGGGTGGAAGCGAGGAACGTCGTCGTTTCATGGATATGGTGATTTCACAAAGTGACACTCAATATCTCGACCACTTGATACGATATAATCGTAGCCTTGAGCAACGCAACAAATTGTTGAGAGATGGTGTTGTTGACCACAATTTGTATCTCGCGATAGAAATGGCTATGGAAATCTCGGCATCATATATTCACTCAGCGCGTTCAAAATGGGTTGAACAACTGATGAAAATTTTTGACCGATATTATAGAGCTGTTGCAGGGGATAACGAGGTGGTGCATCTAAAATACAATAGTGCGCTGAATGGTGATGGTGTAACGATGGAATCTTTGCTCAACGAGGCTCGTAGGCACGATGAAATCGTGAAATACACTACCGTAGGGCCGCATCGCGATGATATTGAGATGGAGTTGTCGGGAATGCCAATGCGACGAACAGGCTCGCAAGGACAATGTAAAACCTATACGATTGCTTTGCGCCTGGCTCAATATGACTTCTTGTTGAATGCTACGGCTATGAAACCGATGTTGTTGCTCGATGACATTTTTGACAAACTTGATGCCTCAAGGGTTGAACGCATCATGGAAGTGGTAACCCAACCGTCATTTGGTCAGATTTTTGTAACCGATACAAATCGCACTCATCTTGATGAAATAATGTCGCGCACTGGCGGAGATTATCGCATTTGGGAGGTGCAAGATGGTATTTTCACTTCATTATCTTCTGCGCAATGAAACGTTCTCACCCGCAACTCATAGGTGACATTATCGAGCAGGCTCTTAAAGAGTCGGAATCGGGAAACACCTTTAACGAATACAAACTTTGCGCTGCTTGGCCCGATGTCGTGGGCCCGGGCATTAATCGCTACACTACACGGCGATTTATCGATAATGGCGTGTTGCATGTGTACATTTCATCGGCGTCTCTTAAAAATGAATTGCAATTCATGCGTTCTCGGCTTGTTGAGGATTTGAACCATGCTGTTGGAGCGCAAGTAATTAATTCGGTAGTGTTTCATTAATCTAAAAAAAATAATCATTAAACAATGAGTGAAAATATTATACCCTCGCCTCAGCAATCGCAAAGCAGAGTGCCTCAACCTCAATTTGAATTTCGCCATAGAGTCCCTTTGCAATTGAGATTTAACGACATTGATATGCTCGGACACCTCAACAACAGTGTGTATGTTTCATTTATGGATCTCGGCAAAGCTGCTTATTTTAAAACCGTAATGCCAACCGACATCGATTGGAAACACATTAATGTAGTGGTGGCAAATATCAATTGCGATTTTTTTGCTCCGTCCTATTTCAACGAACGTCTTGAGGTGCTCACTGCCGTAGTAGGAGTCTCTGAACGAAGCTTCAAAATGGAGCAACGCATCATAAATAGCGACACAGGCGAAGTGAAATGCATCGGTCACACGATAATGGTGGGCTTTGATGTTGCCACTGCTTCTTCGGCGCCGATATCTCAATCTTGGATTGATGCTCTCTCAGCCTTTGAACAACGCCCTCTAAAGTAACAACTACATCGTAAACAACACAACAAGCGGCTACGTCATCGACGCAGCCGCTTGTTGTGTTAGGGGGAGTATTGTGATTATTTCAAAATCACCTTCTTGGTAACGTGAGTACCGTTATTGAGTGTAGCAACTACGATATAAATTCCGTTTGCCACATTGTCGGCATTGAGCTCTGAGCCATTGCATTGTGCTGCTACTTGTCCGGTCATGGCTACGAGCGAAATGCTTGTTACATTCTCGCTTGCAATAACTTGTTTGCCACATACCTGAATTTGAGCATCATTTTCAGCCACTAAAGTTTCAACACCGCTTGCTGTGCTTGAAGCAGTATATTTTGCAACACCTTGTTTAGGTATGAGTACCCAAAGGTGAATCTTGGTGCCTTCAACTTGAGCCAAAGCAGTAGTCACGATTGTGCCATTTGAAACACCCGATTTGCCAAGTGTGTCAAAACTTTTGAGTTTAACGGCCGATGCCACTCCATTGGTTACATCGATGAGGTTGAGGTAGCCTTGTTGCACTCCTGTGACGTAGCTGGTTGCTGCCGCCAATTTGAAGTTGCCATAGTTAAACATGCAGAAACTTGAACCATTGACATTGTTATCGACGGCTGTTCCTGAAAGTTGACTTGCGATGGTGCCATCGGCATTGTAAAGCGTTGGAACTCCGGCCTTTCCGGTTGCCCAGAATGTGCCATCTTCGTTAGCCTTGATTTCAACCACGGCAAATGTTCCTCCCATGTCAAAGGCTGAGCCCGATGCATTTTTCAATGTCACGATTTGAGGTGTTGTCGATGCCACTCCGTTGGTGACGGTATAGACATAGATTTTGCCACTTTGGTCGTTTGATGCAAAATATAATTTACCATTGTTGATTGTGCCCGATGCACTCATCAAGTCTCCTGCTCGACCGCCGTGATTGGTTGTCTCAAGCAAGATTGACGGAGTGGCACTATCGCTACTCCAACTATATACTCTCAATGTTGAAGTCGAGCTATATGCCAAGTTACATGCCACGATTGTGCCGCCCATGTTGGCAACTGATGCAAATATATAGGCATCACCGCTTAAGCCGCTTTTTGACAATGTGCCACTTGCCACACCTGTGTTGGCGTTAATGATTTGAATGTTACCGGTGCTATTGTCGGGATCACGTTGCACAACATACAATTTGCCGTTGTTGAGCACCATATTGCGAGTATATTCATTGGCCGGATTCATCCATGAAACACTTGTCCCATTAACTGCCGAGTAACACCAATCGGTGCTGAATTGTTCGGGGAGGGCGGTGGGGGTTGAGGGATTGGTTGTTGTGCCGGGATCAGTTGTAGAACTGTTTGATTTAAGGGTTCCGGTACAGTTGATCTCGATGCGTTGCAATGTTGAGCCTGAACCGCTTTGAACGGCAATATAACCGGTGTAAGTGCCTGCTTCACGGCTTGTGTCGAGTGAGATTGTAAGATTTCCGCCGGTGTAATCGTCCCATGTTGATGCCGGGGTTACTTTAAACACCGATGAACTGCTATTGTAAATAATTTTGCTTGACAAGTTGCTGCCGGTGATTTTCACTGTTGTGCCACGAGATGTGCCTCCACAAGTCGCCGAGAGTGTAATGTCGGTTTTGCTGGCTTTGAGCGATGGGGTAGTAGTTGGGAGACTGCCGGTCATCTGCACATATAGGTTGAGAATCTTTGTGCCATAGTCGCTTGCTGCTGCCCATTTGCCACCCAAGTCTTCCCAGTTGGGAGCACATCCGCGAGTCACATAATTAAAACGAGGGTCAATGAGTGTCTCGCCTTCGGGTATGGCTTTATTACAAGCATAGGCATAGAGATGTTGTATTTGTGCTGTAACTCCATCTTTTACTGTCGAGAATTGACACCCTTTTTGCCCGAGGGTAGTTACTCCAAGTCCGCAATAGTTGTGGTCATCGGGAGTAACGGCTGTTCCTCCCGTATATTTAAACCAACCGGTCTCTACGATTGATTGACACAATGCAATGTCGCCTCTCAAGCCATATTTGGCCGATACGGCAATGAATTGCTCGGCAATTTCTCGATCGAAGGAACTGTTTTGGGCTTTTACAAAGTTGTAAAGTTGATCAACGGTGGCTTCATTTGTCCCGAGAATGGGAGTTGCTGCCACCGCTCCAAACGCGCAGAGTATGCACAATGTGATTGTCGTGTAAAGTTTTCGCATGATTATATTTTTAATGTTATTTACGTTGTGATGGTATATAGTTTTGCCCTATTTTTAGGGCTGATGAATCTTGGATTTTATGCTTCAGTGCGGAAATCGAGTGCAATATTACAAAAAAATCACCAAACTTTATAGAATTTTTTCTTTAATTGTTGGCAACGTCCTTTATTTACACTAATTTTGCAGTACCTTACAAACAATAGTAACTTAATATAAATTCATTAATAACTCTAATTTTTTTAACGTTATGTGGTTAACAAGCTCATCTATAGGAAGGAAGCTCATTATGTCTATCACAGGGGCTTGCCTTGTCCTATTTGTTACGTTTCACGTGCTGATGAACTCAGTGGCTATTCTTTGGCCCGCGGCCTACAACACTGTCTGCGCATTCCTTGGTGCTAACTGGTATGCGTTGATCGCTTGTGCTGGTTTGGCTCTATTGTTCGTCATTCACATTCTTTATGCTTTGGTCCTCACTATGCAAAATCGCAATGCGCGTGGTGCCGACCGTTATGCCGTTACTTCTACTCCCAAGTCTGTTGAATGGTCTTCTAAGAACATGCTCGTTCTTGGTATCGTAGTAGTTGCTTTCATGGTAGTTCACTTCATTCAATTCTGGTACAAAATGCAGTGCCAAGAAATTCTCGGACACCATTTCTATGAAACTGAAACCGGTCTTTTGCTCCCTGTAACTGCCGGTACTGCATTCATTCAATTGGCTTTCCAAGAATGGTGGACTCTCGTGGTTTACCTCGTTGGTTTTGCTGCTCTTTGGTTGCACATGAACCACGGTTTCTGGTCAATGTTCCAATCTGCCGGTTGGAATAACACAACTTGGTTGCCTCGCTTGAAAAAGATTTCTTGCGCGTGGACAACTATCGTGATCGGTCTCTTTGCTGTTCAAGCTGTGTGGTTTGCTTATCAAGCTCATAACGGTGAATACTTCAAAAACACTGAGCTTAAAAACCAATATATAGAACAAGTTGGTAAAGTGTTCCAAGAAAGATTTAATGCTATTCAACAATCAGCTAAAAGCCAATATGATCAAGAAGCAATGAAGCAAATGCAAGACTTGCGACAAGAGTTCATGGCTGTTATGGAAAAATATAACCAACTCGGCAAAGAAGAAGAAAAAGCTGCCGCTGTTGAAGAAACTCCGGCTACTCCCGAAGCTCCGGCTCAAAACGATACTACTGTAGTTAATCAACAACCCGCTAATAACTAATCGATATGGCAGAAATTAAAAACATCACAGTCGATTCTAAGATACCTGAAGGTCCCGTTGCTGAAAAGTGGACCAACTATAAGGCTCACCAAAAACTCGTGAACCCAGCTAACAAACGTCGTCTCGATGTTATAGTTGTAGGTACTGGTCTCGCAGGAGCTTCAGCCGCTTCTACTCTCGCTGAAATGGGCTTTAACGTGCTCAATTTCTGTATCCAAGACTCTCCACGCCGCGCTCACTCTATCGCTGCTCAAGGAGGTATCAACGCCGCTAAAAACTATCAAAACGATGGTGACTCGGTTTATCGTCTTTTCTATGACACTGTGAAAGGTGGTGACTATCGTGCTCGCGAAGCAAACGTTTATCGCCTTGCCGAAGTTGCAAACAACATCATCGACCAATGTGTTGCTCAAGGTGTTCCTTTCGCTCGCGAATATGGTGGCTTGCTCGCAAACCGCTCTTTTGGTGGTGCTCAAGTATCTCGTACTTTCTACGCCAAAGGTCAAACAGGTCAACAACTCCTTCTCGGTGCATATTCTTCTCTTAACCGCCAAATCGAACTTGGCAAAGTGAAGAGCTACAACCGTTACGAAATGCACGATGTTGTAATGATCGACGGTCGCGCTCGTGGTATCATCGCGAAAAACCTCGTGACCGGCAAATTTGAACGCTTTGCTGCTCACGCTGTTGTCATTGCAACAGGTGGTTATGGTAACGCATTCTTCCTTTCTACAAACGCTATGGGTTGTAACTGTAGTGCTGCAATGGCATGCTACCGTAAAGGTGCTTGGTTTGCTAACCCTGCATACGTACAAATCCACCCAACTTGTATCCCCGTTCATGGTGATAAACAATCTAAGTTGACTCTTATGTCTGAGTCGCTACGTAACGACGGTCGCATCTGGGTACCCAAAAAACTCGAAGACGCTAAGAAACTTCAAGAAGGAACTCTTCGCGGTTCACAAATCCCCGAAGAAGATCGCGACTACTACTTGGAACGCCGTTACCCTGCTTTTGGTAACCTCGTGCCTCGCGACGTTGCTTCTCGTGCCGCTAAAGAACGTTGCGACAAAGGATATGGTGTTAACAACACCGGTCTTGCTGTGTTCCTCGACTTCAGCGAAGCTATCAACCGTCTTGGTAAAGATGCTGTTGCTCAACGCTACGGTAACCTCTTCGACATGTATGAAGAAATCACCGACGTATCTCCCTACGAAGAACCAATGATGATATATCCCGCTATCCACTACACAATGGGTGGTATCTGGGTTGACTATGAACTTCAAACTTCTATCAAAGGTCTATTCGCTATTGGTGAATGTAACTTCTCCGACCACGGTGCTAACCGCCTCGGTGCTTCGGCGCTCATGCAAGGTCTTGCCGATGGTTACTTCGTATTGCCCTACACTATCCAAAACTATCTTTCTGACCAAATCACTGTTCCTCACTTCCAAACAAACACTCCCGAGTTTGACGAAGCTGAAAAACAATGTATTGCTGCCGAACAAGCTCTACTCAACATCAAGGGTAAACGCTCGGTTGACTCTATTCACAAAGAACTTGGTCACATACTTTGGGATCTTGTGGGTATGGCACGCACTAAAGAAGGTTTGCAAGAAGCGCTCTCTAAACTCAAAGCTCTTCGCAAAGAATTTGAATCTAACCTATTCGTGCCAGGCGAAGCCGGTAACGGCATGAACGTGGAACTTGACAAGGCTTTCCGTTTGAAAGACTTCATCACTATGGGTGAACTCATCGCTTACGATGCTCTAAATCGCAACGAAAGCTGTGGTGGTCACTTCCGTGAAGAATTCCAAACTGAAGAAGGTGAAGCTAAACGTGACGATGCCAACTACTTCTACGTTGCTTGCTGGAACTATGAAGGCGACGACAACGCAGAACCTTCTCTCATTAAAGAACCTCTCGAATACGAGGCTATCAAGGTTCAAACTCGTAACTATAAGTCATAACAATTAGAAACAAAACTCCAAATGGCAAATATAACTGTTAACTTAAGAGTTTGGCGTCAAGCCGGACCAAAGGAGAAAGGTCAGTTCAAGACTTATACTGTCGCTACTGATACCGACACATCTTTCCTTGAAACCCTCGATATCCTCAACGAAGAACTCGTTGAAAAAGGCGAAGAACCCATCGTTTTTGACCACGACTGTCGCGAAGGTATTTGCGGTATGTGTTCGCTTTACATCAATGGACACCCACATGGACCTGCTACAGGTGCAACCACTTGTCAGCTCTACATGCGTCGTTTCAAAGATGGCGAAACTATCACTGTTGAACCTTGGCGTTCGGCTGCATTCCCCGTAATAAAAGACCTTATGGTTGACCGCAATGCTTTCGATAAAATTCAACAAGCCGGTGGTTACGTGTCTTTCAACTGCGGTGGCGCTCAAGATGCAAACGCCCTCCCTATCTCTAAAGAAGCTGCCGACCTCGCTATGGACGCTGCTACTTGCATCGGTTGTGGTGCTTGTGTTGCCGCTTGTAAAAACGGCTCAGCTATGTTGTTCGTGTCGGCTAAGGTGAGCCAATTCGCTCTTCTGCCTCAAGGACAAGTTGAACGCGCTCGTCGCGCTCGCGCAATGGTCAAGAAAATGGACGAACTCGGCTTTGGTAACTGTACCAACACCGGTGCTTGCGCTGCTGAATGTCCAAAAAACATTTCGCTCAGCAACATTGCTCGTCTCAACCGCGAATACATCAACGCTAAAATCAAAGACTAATCCCAACTTAGTCACGATTTAATATCTACAAGAGGGTGGACCAATCATTTTGGCCCACCCTCTTTCATTAAAGAGTCCATCTGTCAGAGAACCCACCATCTGAAAACCTGTCGCTATGTACTTTTGTCTCATACAAAATAATACTTCTGCCAGGAACTAAGCACATCAACCCACTCTATCTTGCCACAATAGAAAAAAATTCGTAACTTTGTGTGCCCCAATTACCCGACAAAGCTATAACCCGGGGGAACAAATTTGAAAAAGTTCCCGACAACAATTGTTTAACTAATTCGTGGAATTTATCATAATTCCCTAAAAACTTTACAGCCAAAATCTACTTCATTTTTAGTAATATAACAAGGTGGCAACTACCCCATTAGTTGCAAATCAAAACAAAAGGGACCGGCCTTGCATGGCTTCCCGATTAATAAAAAGTAAATTTGCACATTAATATAGAAACAATATATGGGACAACTTATAGCTATTGTGGGACGCCCCAACGTGGGTAAATCCACACTGTTCAACCGTTTAACCGAAACCCGCACTGCAATCGTTGATGGCACGGCAGGCACTACACGCGACCGACAATATGGCAAAGTCGATTGGGCTGGTAAAGAATTCTCTATCGTTGACACCGGTGGTTGGGTGGTTAACTCCGACGACATCTTCGAAGGCGAAATCAACAAACAGGTAGCACTCGCAATCGAGCAAAGCGACGTTATACTTTTCGTCGTTGATGCAATGAACGGAGTAACCGACCTCGACGACCACGTTGCCGAAATCTTGCGCAAATCAACCAAACCGGTAGTACTCGTTGCCAACAAAGTTGACTCTAACGAGTGGATTTATAACATCGCCGAGTTCTACAGCCTCGGGCTTGGCGACCCCTATCCAATTTCGGCCGTGAGCGGTTTTGGCACTGGCGACCTCCTTGACGAGATTGTTAAACGCATGCCCGAAAAATCCGAAGATGAAGAAGAACAACTCGACGACATTCCACGCTTCACAATCGTGGGACGACCAAATGCCGGAAAATCATCGTTGATTAACTCTTTCATTGGCGAAGAACGTCACATTGTTACCGACATCGCAGGAACTACTCGCGACAGCATATATGCCCGCTACAACAAATACGGATTTGACTTCTACCTCGTTGACACAGCCGGAATACGCAAGAAAACAAAAGTCAACGAAGACATCGAATACTACTCCGTCATACGCAGCATTCGTGCCATTGAAGCCTCCGACGTGTGTATCCTCATGATTGACGCTACACGTGGCATCGAGAGCCAGGACACAAACATCTTCTCCCTCATTCAGAAAAACAAAAAAGGACTCGTTGTGTGTGTCAACAAGTGGGACCTCGTGCAAGACAAGTCAAACGAAGCAATTCGTTGCTACGAACAAGCCATTCGCGAACGTTTTGCTCCATTCACCGACTTCCCAATCATCTTCACCTCGGCATTGACCAAACAGCGCATCTTCAAAGTCATCGAAACTGCGCTCAAAGTGTATGAAAACCGACAACGCACCGTGCCCACATCGCAGCTCAACACAATCATGCAGGAATTCATTGCGGCCTATCCGCCTCCTGCCAACAAAGGCAAATATGTGAAAATTAAGTACATCACAATGCTCAAAGGATCGGCCGTACCCACTTTCATCTTCTTCTGCAACCTGCCACAGTGGGTTAAAGAGCCCTATCGACGTTACCTTGAAAATAAAATACGCGAAACGTGGGAATTCTCCGGAACACCAATTAACGTATTTATGCGCGAAAAATAATCTAAACTCAAGCTAATCCGGGGCGACTATGATTCACAATCAAGTCGCCCCGCTTTCAACAACTTTTCTCCATGAAAAAAATTGTAGGCTTCCTTTTGATAACTCTCACAATCATAATATCGGCCTGCCACTCTCAGCCGTCTTACGACAGCCGTCTGTTGCTTGCCGACTCCATCATGCAGCATCGCCCCGATTCGGCATTGGCCCTGCTTCGCAACCTTAACGCCTCCGACCTGTCATCTGAAGCCGACGTGGCCCTCCACGCCTTGTTGCTCTCACAAGCCTACGACAAAAACTATATCGACCTCACCAACGACTCACTCATCTCCATTGCCGTTGACTATTTCTCTGAAGGCAATGAGCCACGCTACGCAATGCTCGCCCACTACTATCTTGGTCGAGTATTTGAAAACTCCGGGAAAATTCACAAAGCAATTATTGAATGCACCAAAGCCCAACAATATTCCGGTCAAACCAATGACTACTTGGCAGTTGGCTTGATATACTCTCATTTAGGGTACAACTATAACAACTATTATGATTTTGAAAAAACAATAGAGTACTACTTGTTAGCAGCAAAGTATTACGAATTAGCACAAAAACACTACTACAAACTTTACGCGCTGAGTGAGGTTGCATCTGCTTATATTAATAACTTGGAGTATCCCAAGGCTTATGATATTTTGCAACAACTCATCACCGAAGCAACCGACTCATGTTTCCACCAAATGGTTGAGACTGGCAACATCTATATGATTACCCTATATTCTGCGACAAAAAAACATGCCCAGGTATATGACTTATATCAATCTATAATTTCCAATAATCCAAATTTCAAATTTGGCTCTTCCACATATATGAGCATCGCAATGGCTTGTGCTCACATTCAGCGCGAAAACGAAATCAATACATTTATAGATAAAGCCTGGAATGTTTCTAAAGATAAAGCCGACACGATATTAATTCACTTCAATACGGCTAATAT
>JAFVPD010000027.1 GCA_017505535.1 Muribaculaceae bacterium | reverse complement strand
TCACACAATGCAGCAATAAAAGAATAACTAATAATTTTTTCATTTTCTTGATTTATTTATGTTCTTAATAGCGGCCTTATAGTTATCAAATCGATAATTCATTTTGCTGATTGCTCCTGACGAATTGAAAAATCGGATAGTTCTATACCTATGAAATTTCTTCACTACTCCGATTGAGTTAGGATTATATTCTGGAACGTCCCAAAAACCAAGAATAATTCCCGGCATATTTCCTACACAATTTTTTATATCTTCGTCCGAAGGTGCCTTTTGCCGAAACCCCTCCCGGCAAGAGGCTTAGCAGTATCATGGCTATCACTCGCATCATATCGGCGCAATTCAATCGGTTAATATTTTCGTGAGATACAATTAAAATTCAAGCAATTTATATTTAATGATGTCACGGCGAAGAGTTTTCAAAAATATATTTTCAATTGAATCATTTTCAAGGAATGAACATAATGCGATATTAAAATAACATTTGGTTATACGATTATTGTCTATGTAATTATAATAAAATGCGCCACCATCTAAAACGGCAAAATTCCTAAATATTACATTAGAAACCTCGGGTTCATTGAACTGTTTCAACCAATTTATATCATTATTATATTTATATACTTGATATGTAACCATATCTTTACCTTTATACTTATATATAACAATGAAATTGACGTTATTGAAACTACTATACGACCAAATACTATAAATAGCTCCCAATTCTCCAAAAAAGAACGAATTCCCATTTAATTTCGCTATTTTATTGGAGAATTGCTCAACGTTGTTATATCCTTTCATAAAAAGGTAATAGTCTGAGGGGTTTAGGGTAGAGGTCGTGCAACTATAAAACAAGCTAAAGACTAAAACTATCAATAGATAAATTTTTCTTCTCATACGTTCTAAGTTATTATTTAATACCTAATTTGCGAAATATTGGATACGGAAACGTAATAATTACGGCATCTTTATTGATTCATTACAGCATAGAATATAACACTATAAAAGAGAAAGTTAAATAACCCTGGGCTTAATTCATATCGGTGATTTTTGTAATCTATTGAAAACATTGAGCAATAACATACTATCGTTTCATTCTGAGAAAATAGTGTTATTTTCCCTCTTGTTTCAATTGGATCAATCGCTTGTTCTTGTTGCGTAATGATACCAAAATTTGTATCGTTAAACCCGATGCTATTACGCCAAACATTGTATGGCGTTATTTTAATTGCTTCAGTCGGGAATGGTTTCAAGGTTTTAAAAAATTCTACGATTTTAGCTATATGGGTTGAATCGCAAGTTATAATGTCAATCAAAACGTGATTTGTCTTATTGAGTTTTAAATAGTCAAATGTATCATCAAACGCTTTTCGATCTATTGCAAAATAATGTTCATGTACCTCCCACATGTCGATAAATTTAAATTCTATGCTATCTATTTTTTCAGGTAAGCAGTCTAAAATTTTTTGATTTGTTATAGGCGCTTTTGGAAATTTGCTAATTTGATCAAATGTTTGAGATAATATCGAGTCATTTTTAACTACAAAGGGTGATGGTCTATGAGGAATTAATAACTCAGACTCAAGGTAAAATGCTCGTCCCCCTCCCGCCGGACAATCTCCGGGGATAAACTTCTCAAACTCATATTCAGTTAATCCTTCTTTTTTCAATAATCCTGAAGTACTATTCTTGATTGGAATTAATGTCAAATTTTCTTCATCTAATCGATATTTCTCAACATCTCCCTTTATGTCAAGTATTTTCCCTTTTGAGAATGGTTCATCGTCCCAGTTTTCCATAACTTGCTCAAATGATAGTGAGATTATCTGTTTATATACATAGTCCCATGTAAAATCGGGAGAGGTAACAATTAGCTCATCGCCATTTAATTGCCATTTTGCTGTTATTGGTGCGGTATTAGAGATTTTGTACACCGCTGTTCCATCTGCTCTAAAAAGCACTTTTATATCTCTGCGATCCTGCAAGTTTTCCCAGTTCCAAACACCAATAAGGAGATCCCTTTCGGCTGAAAATAGTATTGCCGGTGAAAACATAACATAAATCAATATTTGTATAATCTTAGTCATTGCTCACTTATGTTCAAACTCTTGATCGTTTAACATTTTCAAAACCGACTCTAAAAACATTTTGTTAGGGCTTATGGTTGTTAAGGTCATTTTGGCAAAGGTACAATTTTCCATGATATATATTGCGGGGATTGGTGTGGATTGAAGTTTTTTAACAAAGAACGAGCAGCACCTATTAGTGCTGCTCGTGTAGGATAGATATTGGCGATTAATCTAATAGCCCTTTATCTTTGAGGTTGAGGGCGATGTTTTTCGCCACGGTTCCGCTTGATTGAGATGCAGATATGCGTCCAGATGGCGCGTTTATAACCACAATGCATGAGTATTTGGGGTTGTCGGCAGGGAAATAACCGGAAAATGAAACTCTGCGTTTAGCCATGTCATAACGATTGTCTTTTACAATATAGCCGGTTCCCGTTTTTCCGGCAATCTTAACTTGGTCGTTGCGTAGTATGCGGGCGGTGCCATGCTGTCCCCAAACAACTTTTGCAAGCATCTCGCGCATGATTGAGGCAGTCTTTGCGCTGCATAGGGTTGGGTTGATGTAGGTTACTTGGTTTGTAGAGTCGATAGCGTCGCCGCTGATGCTTTTGATGAGTCGAGGACGTACATATTTTCCATCGTTGGCCAATGCATTGTACCATGCAAGGAGTGATAGAGGCGAAACCTCAATGTTGTAGCCTATGAATTGTCGTGAAAGGGCAATGCGTCCCGGGGAGTTGTTTTCAACTGAAGGCATGTAGGGAGTTGTTTCGCCGGCTATGCCGGTGTTGTGAGGCTCAAAGAAACCACATTGTTCCAATCTCGTTTTGAAATCAGAGGGTGTTAGGTCATATTTTCGGTGCATGATTTTTACGGGGCCCACGTTGGAAGCTCGTTCAAGTATCTCAGCGATTTTAATCGGTTGAAAGTTGTTGGCATCGGTGATGGGGTCACCTCCGGCGTAGGCATAAGGAGCAATGTCGATTGTCTCACAAGTGTCGGGGGCGAGATTGTCTTCAATGGCCAATGTCATTGAAATGGTGTTGAAGGCCGAGCCTGGTTCATAGTTGAGCACGGCATGGTTGTGCAGTTCTAGGTATTGTCCGTCAACGGAGTCAAGATTGGCAATGGCCACAATATCACCTGTTTCTACCTCCATTAGTATAGCAGTCCCCCACTCTGCTTGACAAAGATGTAGCATTGAGTTGAGCTGGTTGTGTACGATTTTTTGCAATGAAGGATTGATGGTTGTGACAATGGTGGCTCCGTTGACTGGTTCGGGCGAGCCGATTCTTCCTATTTCGCCACGCAATAATGAGTCGAGACCTTTTTCTATGCCACAGACTCCATGTAAATTCAATTTATTGGACCTTTCTATGGCAAATCCGATTGTGCGATGGGCTAAATTGCCTTGTGGATAGAGTCTGTAGGCTTTGCCGTAGGAATAGATGCCCAATTGATTCGTTAAAATGCTTTTTCTGAATTTTCGATATAAATCACGAGGCACTTTTCGTTCAATGAGATGTGCTCGAGGACGTTGTTTGCAATCGATGGATAGCGGAGCAGTGAGGTGCGACTTCCATTCTTCGGCTGTTTTAGATGGGAAGTACGAGGCAAGACTATCGCATAAAAGATCGATGTTGTCGTTGAAGTATTTTTCGTTAAAACGTTCAGCGCGGTAGTCGATGCGTATGTCAACAAGATTGGTCGTCGTAGCCAAAACCGTGCTGTCGGCAGCCAAAATATCGCCACGCAACGGCGAGGCAATCTGTCGCTCCATGTATTTGGCATTGAGCGCACGCCAATAGTCGGGATTTAGCACAGTCGTTTGGCAACATTTAAAACTGATGAGCAAAGCAAAGGAGAATGCTCCCATGAGAACTACAAAAAAACGGTATAAAATGCGTTTTCTTGTGGGAAATGAGTTGTGTGAATTGTTTGAATCCATAGTGATTAGGTTAAAAAATTAGACTTATGCAAATTTAATACAATTCACATAAGTCTGCAAAATTTTACATAAAATACTTAGACATTATTTTTTATTGGAATGAGATAGTCCAGCACTGCATTCCAATCGGGATATCTCTCAGAGCCAAATTCTATCCACTCGCCTTCAAATTGGCTTGTGCCGTTTTTGCCTCTATCGTCAATCAAGATGTCGCCCTTACAAAGGTTTTTGCAATGAGTGATAACCATTTTTTTGTGGAACACATCGTCTAAATGTTTTGTTATCCAAGTGACTTTATCGCTCCAAGCCGAGGGGTTGTTCCAGGGTGCTGTGGAGAGAATGTAGCAGTCGTAGTGCTCGTTTAGTTTGTGAACGGCCTCGATTGCTCCGGGCATTGGCTGCATGAGCCCAAACAATCCGGGAATTTCGTCATATCTACCCTCATATTCCTTGAGCGTTTGTTCATCTTGTTGAGCCAATCCTGATTCAAAATCAACCAGCACGCCGTCCATGTCGAAATAGAGGCGCTTTTTGCGTTGTTGGGTATCATTATGGAGTACGTCGTATGATTCGCGTATCTCGGTCAGTGTTGAACAAAACTCTGATTCGGTCAAGATGGTTTTGAAAGAATTCTGTTCTCCTTGACTATGATATAACTTCATTCCTCGAGTTGACATCAGTGCAATGCGAAATCGTTCATTTTGCTCAAACATAGCTTGATAGGCCCGACGTATCAAGTCTTGGAAATCCTGACTTTGTCGGTTGATGGCTATGCCTTTCCACCAAACGATTTGGTCGGTTTGCCAATGTGTAGAAGTCATATTCTTGGCATTTTTACCCTTCATGGAGCATATCTGTCGTTGCTTATCTATATTTTGATATTTCAACGACTGAAGAAAACCTTCCATACTTCCGCATAGCACTCCTTCAAAACGAAATCCATTGCTACATAGGTTGGATAAAACATTGGCAGGATATGGACTTTTGCTCCAGATATCCAATGCTTTACCTCTCCATACTTGCCACTTTATATAAAAATTTCTAAGGTTCATAAGTCACGTGTGTTTTGTTGTTTATAATTAGAATCAGTATCGGAAAGAGCTGCCTCCAAGGAATTCACGTAAAAGACTTGTAGATGGAATCAGTTGGTCACCAATGGGCGTGAAGTAGCTTAGAAAAGCCCTTAAGCGATAGGCTTCGCCATATTCGGGAGTGTCGCGAGGAACGGTTTTGAGCACAGCTTCGCCATATTCTTTAATTACGCCTAATTCAAAGAGCAATGAAGAGTTGAACATTGCATCGGCATTTTCTTGGAATGGGAAAATCCATTTTTCCTCGCCCCGGCGCACGCTTGGCCATCGTTTGATGGTGTCGGCAGGGGACACTCCACGGTATTTATGGTCGCGAATGATGCGACGTAGCAATCGGTTGTCGGTTGTGGGCACCCAATTGTGATCATCAATAGATAGAGTGGTGAGGGCCGATACATATATTGTGTATTTCATTTTTGCTTCAATGTGAGCTGTGAGTTCAGGATTTAAGCCATGAATACCCTCGATAAGTAGCACGGTTTTGGACCCGAGTTTAATGCGATTTCCGCGATATTCTCTCTGTCCGGTTTCAAAGTTGTAGTAGGGCAATTCAACCTCTTCGCCATTGATGAGGGCATTGAGATCTTTGTTGAATTGCTCCAAGTCAAGTGCATACAATGATTCAAAATCATATTCACCGTTTTCATCGAGAGGAGTGTTTACCCGATTCACAAAATAATCGTCGAGGGAGATTGATTGCGGAATGAGCAAATTGGTCATTAGCTGTATCGACAATCGCTTTGTGAAGGTTGTTTTGCCCGAAGATGAAGGCCCTGCAATGAGCACAATGCGAGCGCCTCCGTCGTTAAATCGGTGAAGAATTTCATCGGAGATGCGTCCTATTTTTTTGTCGTGAAGAGCTTCGGCCACATTTATGAGCATGGCAGCATTACCTTGAGCCACAGCATCGTTGAGTTCTCCTACATTTTTGATGCCTATAATGTGGTTAAACATTACATAGTCGGTAAATGCTGTGTACATTTTTTCTTGATTGATTGGCCTGACGGCTCGATTGTCGTTTTGAGGGTCGGGGCCCAAAAGCAAGAATCCTTCTTGATAGGGCATTAAGTCAAACGTAGCGAGCATTCCGGTCGATGGGGCGAGGTTGCCATAATAGCTATCGCACACTCCATCAAGACGATAATAAACGGTGTAGAGGTCGTGGGTTGTTTTGAGCAACTGCACCTTATCGTTAAGACCTTGCTGTTCAAAGATTTTTATCACGTCGGAAGTGAGGCGTTCTTTGCGCTCAAATGGAATGTTGCGTTTCACCAATTCGTCCATTTTGTTTCGCAATTGATCGGCCAATTCAAGGGTGATATTTACATCTCCAATGAGTCGGCAATATAAACCGCGTGAAATCGAGTGCTCGATGCGTAGCTGTGTGCCGGCAGGACAACACTCGGTGACGGCTTTGTAAAGCATCATGCATAGAGAGCGAGTATATACGCGTTTACCCGATGCGCTTGTAGCGTCAAGAAATTCCACCATTTTGGGGGCAAATACGGGGTATTGCATGTCTTGTGTTTTGTTATTAACACGAGCGCAAATAGGGGAGATGTTTATTTGGTTTTTTAGTCGTTCAAATATTTGAGCGAGAGTTTCGCCTCCGGTGAATTCGATGTATTCACCTATGTTTTTACAGAATATTTTCATTTTGTTGCTCATGGTGTGTGTACTTTATGAGTGTATTTTTAAGCTTGTTGCTACAAAGTTAAACAAAAAAAACCAATTAAATATTGGTCAATCGCAATTAAGCTATGCGACTTTTGTCATAATATTTGTAAAAAGGGCGTTTTAGCGGAAAATCCTATATGGGTATAAAATCGGTGGGGAAGATAGGGCAGAGGTGCTTGTAAAATAAACACCAAAGAAAAAAGCGAAATATTGCGATAAGGAGAAAGTATCCTGATTGTCTGCGAGTTAGGTTTGGAATTCAGTGCATTGCAGAGGTTGAAAAACAACCTTTTGGCAAAGCTAAGCACAAGTTGAGTTCC